>CP065007.1:2925000-3560000 GCA_016699715.1 Candidatus Competibacteraceae bacterium
CCAGATTGAGGCGGTAGTTGAGCCCTGGCTCGTGAAAACTTTCCGGCACGCTGACCAGCGCCGCAAGATGCAGGGTGCCGGCAAAGCGATGTTGCTGAAACAGGGGACGCATTGCTGCTTCGTCGCCAGCATCGGCGATCACTAGAGTAAAGTTGGGAGACGAGCGCGCATCAATCAAATTGTCCAGACGTCCCGTGCGCAGGTTGTCGACCCCAATCACCTGCCACCCATGCCGCAGCAACCACTCCACCGAATGACTGCCGATGAAACCGGCCGCGCCGGTCACTAAAAAAACGGGTGTCATATCGCTCTCCAACTCATGGCCGTAATTTGTAAGGTGTGTTGTCAGGCGGGCGCCGCTTACAATGATAGGTCCGTTATGGAAGATCGTATCTCGTGACCACACCTGTCCGACTGTGTTCCTGGCATTTTCTGGCGCCGCGCTACTGGCCGGTCTGGCTGGGGCTGGGCGCGATGAAAGGGATGGCCGCGCTACCGTTCCGCTGGCAATTGCTTGCTGGCCGGCAAATTGGCCACTGGGCCGGCAAAATCATGCGCCGCCGCCGCCGCATCGCCGCCATCAATCTGGCCTTGTGTTTCCCAGAGCTGACGCCAGCTCAAAGAGCCGACCTGCTGGAAGAGCATTTCGCCGCGCTGGGTATTGGCTTGTTCGAAACCGCCATGGCCTGGTGGGCACCGGACGAAAAGCTGTACGGGCTGGCGCGCGTCGAGGGCACGCAATATCTGGAGCAAGCCATGGCCCGTGGCAAGGGCGTGATCCTGCTCACCGGACATTTCACCCCCTTGGAATTGGGCGCCCGGTTCATCACTTGGCGCCACTCGTTCCATGCCATGTACCGGTCGCACAAGAATTCGCTGTACGAAGCTGTCATGCGTCGCGAACGCGAGCGCCGGTCCCGGCTGCCGCCATTGCCGCACGAAGATCTGCGCGGCCTGTTGCGCGCCTTCAAACGGGGAAGGGCGGTGTGGTATGCGCCCGATCAGAACCATGGTATGCGTAACAGCGTCTTCGTGCCTTTCTTTGGAGTGCCCACCTGCACCATCACCGCCACCAGCCGACTGGCGGCGCTGAGCGGCGCGGCGGTGGTACCCTACTTTCCGCGCCGCCTAGCGGGAACAGCCGGTTACGAGCTAACCATCCTGCCGGCGCTGGAGAATTTTCCGAGCGGAGATGTTGCATCGGACGCCCAGCGCATCAACGAATTGCTGGAGCACTACATCCGTCAGGCACCGGCGCAGTATCTCTGGGTTCACCGTCGCTTCAAGACCCGGCCGCCGGGCAGTCCAAGCGTCTATCGGCCCTGAGTCCGGATGCCTCCGATGTTCTATTGCGCCGATCTGCCGGCCAACCCCGCCATACGCCGTATCCTGGTGCTGAAGTGGAGCGCCATGGGCGACGTGATTATCGCCACCGCACTGTTCGAGGATATCGCCCGGGCGTTTCCGGATCGGGAAATTCATCTCAATACCCTGCCCGCCTGGCGGGAACTTTTTTCGGGAGATCCGCGATTCCAGCAGGTCTTCGCGGTGGATCTGCGCGACCGCCGACGCACTTTACCCAATGTGATCGAGTGGTTACGCCAAGTACGGGCTCAGCGCTATGACCTGGTGATCGACCTGCAATGCAACGACCGATCCCGTTTGTTGCTGGGTCTGCTGGGACTCGGCGGTCGCCCGATCCCTTTCCGTTTGGGCAACCGCCGTCAGTTTCCCTATAACATTGCCCCGGCCGAACTGCCCGGACCCGCGCACAGCATCACCCGCGGTCGCGCCGCGCTGCAAGCCGGCGGCATTTCGGCAACGACACCGCGACCGGTGCTGCACGTTTCCGACCGCCACCGGACCCGCGCCCGAGATCTGTTAGCGCGCCACAAACTCATGGCGGATCACTATGCGATCCTGTTGCCGGGCTGCAATGCCAGCGGCCACCTCAAGCGCTGGGGCGCTGATCGTTACAGCGCGCTGGCGCATCAACTCCACCGCCAGGGACTGGATCATGTCGTGCTCGTCGGCGGTCCGGATGAAATCGAGGAGTGTCAGCGTATCGCCCAGGCCTGTGGCCCCTGGTTGATCAACCTGTGTGGGCAGACCGCGATCCTGGATATTCCGCCGCTGTGCGAGCCCGCGCGTTTCATCGTCGCCAACGACACCGGCACCGCGCACTTGGCCGCGACCACGACCGTGCCCATGCTGGTACTGTGTGGTCCGACCGACCCACGCCGGGTCAAGCCACTGGGCGATAATGTCACGACACTGCAAGCCGACCTGCCTTGCATCAACTGCTATCGCAAGGATTGTTCCCACCACACCTGCATGGCAATGCTGACGCCACCGCGGGTCTGGCGGCAATTGCACGGAATCAACGCGAAAGTGAAGTGACTGGCCAACCCACGCGAGGTTCTCAAAGAGCGCGATCGGCACCCTGGGATCGATGCCGGACCGGCGGCGGCGGCGCGTCTTCCGGCAACAGCCGGGTCCCGTATTGGGCTACTTGATAGTGCTCGTACAGCTTGGCGTATTTGAGAAAGACGTAGAACGCCGCCACCGCCGAGTTGATCACTCCCGCCCAACCGTTCAAAAAATTACGCTTGAACAAATAGCTGCGGATGAAAAACAGCGGTGGATAGAACAACATGACGAACGGTATGCCCCAGCGTTTTTTCTTGATCTTGTCCGCCACCAGACCGGTCGAGTAGGCATTGATCTTCTCAACCTTGGTGTGAATGTCGGTTTCGCCGTAATGATACAGCGGCGCGTCGAGCCGGCCGATCCGCCCCTTGATCTTGGGCGCGGCGTGGACCGGCATGTCGTCGATATCGCCCTTGCGTTTGTCGAACAGGCGCAGGTAGTAATTCATCCGGGTCGCTGGATGGTACATCCGCCAGAACAGTTGCTCCTGCCGGGGCATTTCGTAACCGTCCGCGGCGGGTCCCGTGTCCAGCAACTGGTCGATTTCAATCTGCAGGACCGGCGACAGCGCCTCGTCGGCATCCAGCAGCAGTACCCAGTCATGGGTGGTCGCCGCCAGCGCCATCTGCTTCTGTGGGCCGTATCCCATGAACTCGTGCTGGGTGATCCGCGCCCCGTAGCGTCGGGCGATGTCGAGCGTGTCATCGGTGCTGAAGGAATCCAGCAGGATAATCTCATCGGCCCATTTGACGCTCTCCAGACAGGCCGTCAGGGTGCGGTCGTTGTTGTAGGTGGTGATGAATACCGAAAGCGGGGTGCGGTCTGTCATGAATCGTCTGTCCTGAACGAAGTTTTCATTTTGGAGCACGCGCCATATCATGCATGACTTTCAGGTTCTCGGGTATTCATGATCGCATCGGCCCATATCATCGGCGGCGAGGCAGTGGGCGGAGCCGAACTTTTTTATGTCCGCCTCGTCAATGCCTTGCAGGCGCGCCAGCAGCCTGTATTGGCCATCAATGTGGCCGGCGGCCAGGTTTCGGCCCGGCTGCGACCGGAAACCGAGCAAATCCATGTGCCCATGCGGGCGATCTGGGATGTCTGGTCCCGCTGGCGAATCGCGGAAATCATGCGCGAGCACCGACCGGACATCGTGCAAACCTACATGGGCCGGGCCAGCCGGCTGACCGAGATCGCCGCCGGCCGCCGGCCGATCCATGTCGCCCGGTTGGGTGGCTATTACAACCCGCGCCGCTACCGGCACGCCCATGCCTGGGTCGCGGTCAGTCCAGGCATCCGCGATCATCTGATTCAGCACGGTTTTTCCGCGAACCGGGTGTTTCACATCAGTAATTTCATCGCACCCCACCCTCCCAGTCCCGCCCTCGCCCTGCGGCAACTACGCCAGGAGTGCGCGATACCCGAAGATGCGCTCATCGTGACGGCGGTGGGCCGCCTGCATCCGGTCAAGGGGTTCGACGATCTACTTGCGGCGTTCGCGACGCTTCCCAGACACATTCACGGTCGATCGGTCTATCTGCTCATCGTCGGTGACGGACCGCTGGCGGTCGATCTTAAGCAGCAGGCGGCGCAACTGGGCATCGCCGGCCGGGTGCGCTGGCCGGGCTGGCGCGACGATGCCGGCTGCTTTCAGGAGCTGGCCGACCTGTGCGTCTGCTCTTCGCGGCAGGAAGGAGTGGGCAATGTCGTGCTGGAAGCCTGGGCCCACCGTCGTCCGGTGCTCTCGACCCGCGCCCGGGGCTTGCAGGACATCATCGCCGACCGGCGGGACGGCTGGCTGACACCTTCGGACGACCCCGCCGCGCTGGCGGCGGCCATGGAATTGCTGTTGCGCGACGAATCATTGCGCCACGAACTCGCCAGCGGCGGCCATCAGACGCTAATGGCCCGACACAGCGAGGAAGCGGTCGTTAACGCTTATTTGGATCTGTATCGCCATTTGCTGGGCTAGTCGCGCCGGCGCGCGCACGGCCGACGTGGATCAATCCACCCAGGCAGGCAAAGAGGTAGCAGGCAAACTGCCGGGAAGTATAAGAAAAGCTCAGCAAAGCGGCGGCGATGATCGACAGTGCCGCCGCCAGCAATATCCCGGCGCGCTGGCGATCGTCGACCGACAGCCGCCGCCAGATTCGCGCCAACCGGACGGATACCGTACCGGCTAGCGTCAGCAGCAACCCTACTCCTAAAATCCCGGTTTCATACCAGGCGTCGATCAGAAAATTGTGGAAATGCTTGATTTGTACTTGCGCGCCACCCAGTTCAAAGCGCAGCAGCTCCTGACTATGCGACGCATTGGCGATTCCCACACCCAGCCAGGGCCGCGCGGGAGGATGTTCCAGCGCGTGCCGCCACACAATGGTGCGCCCGGCGGTAAAGGCATCCAGGGGATGTTCGAGGTCCAGTTCCGCCTTGAGGAACGGCCCGATATTGGCGGCGACGCCCGCCACCAGCACCCCTACCGCCAGCAGCGCGACCCAACGCGGCCGCCATGCCAATACCGCCCAGCAGAACCCCGCCAACCCCACGATCAAACCGACCAGCGCCGCCCGCCCTTCGGAGATCGCCACATAACCCAGGGCAGCCACTACCACACCAAGCATTGCGCCATATCGCCAACGGCGGTCGCCGTATCGCCAGATCCAACCCAACAGAAACGGCAGCAAAAACGGCAGATTGTCTTCCTGCAATTGTGTGAGTGGGTTGAAAAGTCGACCGGACCATTCGAACCAGTGGTAAGGCAGCAACAGGTACAAGCCAGCCAGAGCGATTCCGCCGAACAGCGCCATGGCGGCCAATAGACGATCGATGTTCTCTGGAGATTCCCGCAGGGCCGCCTGCACCAGCAGTAAAGTCGAGGTCTGCGCGGCGAATTGTATCCAGACGCGGAGACCGCCCACCGGGTCAACCGAACCCGGTATGCCGGCCAGCGCCACACCCAACAAGGCCAGGTAAAGCAGGGTCGTCGAGCGGTCCAACCGGTCCCCTCGACTCCACAGGCTCAGCAAGCCCCACGCTACGTAGAGCCCGGCAACGACATTGAACAGCGCGCGGCCGCCGATCTGGGTCAACGGCAACACCGCCAGTAACAACCAGCCTTGGCGGAAAAAAGCCTCCCGCAAGGCATTATGCAAGCGCGCGATGGACATCCGGGCCATTCCAGCGCGCGAGCGCTTCCAGAACTTGAGAAACCGCGATGGCCGCCATGCCGCGTTCGCCGGCGGGCGGCAGGAGCGGATGAATAAAGCGGGAATGCCAGAGCGGCGCCGAACCGCCGAACAGCCCGATGGCCGGCACCCCTAAGGCGGCGGCCATATTCAGCACGCCAGTGTCGTTGCCGACATAGCAGCGGCAACGGGCCAGCAAAGCCGCCACCTGCTCCAACGGCAGCGCCACCGCATCCACCGCCACACCGTCGTCGCCGCGTACCCGCGCCAAAATATCTTCCGCCAGCGGTTGTTCCGCCGATCCACCGACGATGAAGATCGAACCGGCCCGCCGCTGGTTCAGCGCCAGAGTCAATTCCGCGAAGCGGGCCGCGCCCCATTGTTTCCAGGCTTCGCTGCTACCGACGCCCAGCGCGATCCACGGCGTCGGCCAGGCCGCGAACCGCACTGCCACCGCCTGATCGGCCTCGGCGGCGAGCGCGAGCCGAGGTTCCGGTTCGGCACGCACGATTTCCAACGCATCCAGCAGGGCATCGGCCCGCAGGATCGGGTGGGCGTGGCGCCGCTCGGGTGGCAACCGCACCGGCGCGGTCAACAGCAGCGACTGCCAGCCCACCCCGTACCCCAGTCGCTCGGGAATGCCGGCCAACCGCGCCGCCAGCGCGTAGCGGGCGCTGCCGTGCAGAATCCACACCCGCTGGTAGCCGCCTTGCCGCAACGCCGTCGCCAGTCGCAACACGCCACCGAAACCGGCATGGCGACCGGTTTCGCGCTCCAGCCATAGAATCTGAGCGACGTGGGGATCAGCGCCTAACAAGCGGTCGGCCTGGGAGCGCGGTTTGGTCAGAATATCGACCTGGCCCGTGATTGTGGTCGCGGCGATGGCATGGATATGCGGCAGATGCCAGACCATGTCGCCGATGCCGGGCAGCGGCTGCACGATCAGGGTCGGCCCGGACGATGCGAGTTTCACGCGGGCGCCCTCGGTGAACGATGCAACGCCGCGTAAAGCGCCAACGTGTCGTCCAGCATCCGCCGCAAGGGAAACGCCGGTTCCGCTGGAACCGGCGCGGGAGCGTCCAGCAAGCCGGCCACCCGCGCCACCAGCGTCTCCGCATCACCTGGCGGAATCCGGCCGGCGGGATACAGTCGGTCCAGGATCTCGCCGACGCCGCCGTGCGCGTAAGCAACCACCGGCCGGCCGAGGCTCAAGGCTTCCAGCACCGTGCGGCCGAACGATTCCGGTTTGGCCGATAGCGACAGCACCAGCGTCGATACCGCATAAATTTCGCGCATGTCGGCCCGGTGGCCGGTAAACAGCACGATGCCGGCCAAGCCACGCGACCGGACGTTTTCCCGCAGCGCATCGGCGTAAGCGTGGCGGCGTGGCTCCGGGCCACCGACAATCAGTCCATGGACCGCCCGCCCGGCCACCCGTAGCCGGGCGATCAGCTCGATGAATTCCTGGTGGCCCTTGAGCCGGCTCAGCCGTCCCGGCAGCGTCAAGACCACCGCATCACGCAGTTGCGGATAGTGCCGATACCAGTCGGCCAGCCAGTCGGGAACAGGCCGGTAACCGTAGGGAAAATCCACCGGGTCCACCCCGCGCTGGATGACCTGGATACGCTCGGTCGGCAGTTCGGGATAATGGCGTCGCAGATAGGCGCGCACGGTCTCGGACACGGCGATCACCCGCTCGCCTCGGGTCATGATGGCGCTGTAACGGGAAACCGAATACAGCCCATGCACGGTGGTGACGAAACGCGGCCGGGTCGCCGGGTCCATCCGCCGCCAGGCCAGCCAGGCAATCCAGGCCGGCAAACGCGAGCGGGCGTGCACAATATCGATCCGCTGTTCGGCCAGCCAGCGCCGCAACGGCCGAACCCAGCGCAGTGTCAGCGGCGACTTGGCGCCCAGCGGCCAGGCCAGATGCTCGCTGCCTTCTTGCAGCAATTCCGGCATCAGCCGCCCGCCGGCGGAAATCACCACCGAGCGATGGCCGCGCCGGGCCAGTTCCCGCGCAATCTCCAGCGTGCCACGCTCCACGCCGCCGCCGTTCAGCGCCGGCAACAACTGCGCCACGCTCAGGCGAACCATCGCGCGGCGATCCAGCGGGCACAGCGTTCCGCTTCGTTGAAGGTTTGAGGCGGCCGCTTGAGGCGCGGGTGGCGTTGCCAGTCGGCGAAGGGCGTGATCCAGCCCTCACCGGTTAGTTTGTCCAATCCCCGGCTAATTCGGCTGGATCGTTTGCGCGGCACGTCCAGCACCCCCACCGCCGCGCCGGCGGTCAAGGCCTCGTAGACCATGGATACGCTGTCGGCGCTGACCCAGATCTGCCCCGCCCGCGCCAGTTGCGCCGGCAGCCAATCCGGGCCGCTTGCCGCGACCGGAACCACCGTCAGCCGGTCGTCCGCTGGATCGTGGCAGGCGCTTAAAAAAGAGGCTGGGGTGCGGCGCGAAGTGGTCAGGGTCCAGCGCATCGACGAGTCGGCGGCGAGTATGGCGGCAATTTGTGCGCGCAGGTCGGCGTCGTTCCAACCGAAATGCGCGGACGGTCCGCCGATGAGCAGCAAGCCCTGCCGGGGTTCTAGGTTAGAGGAGGGTTGGAGACGGTTCAGTGCCCCGCGCGTGGTCAGCACGTTCGCGCGGGCTGGCGGCGCGTCGTGCTCGGGGATCAGGCACAGATCGAACAGGCCGAGCGGCAAGCTGGGGCTCATCAACACCACCGCCCGCCCGCCCCGCGCCCGGCGGGCGGCCAGCAGCGAGAGATGGGTACCGTGACCGGCCCCCACCAGCAAGTCCGGCGCCGGCAAGGTCCTCCACGCGGTCGGGGCGCTACTCGCCAGAGCGAGCAGCGCGGCGGTGGCGGGCAGGAGTTGCGGTGTGACGATTTCGACCGGCCGCAAGCGAGCCAAGCCTTCCGTCAATCCCCGGCTCTGGTTGTCGTGCCCGGTCTTGCCGTCGCTGAACCGCCAGACGACCAACGGGCGCACCGGCGATCCCACCCGCCGCCGGACCGCGAGTCAGTCCACCAGTACGAAGTCCGCGCCGCAGTACGGGCACTTGGCTTTGCCAGTGGCTTCGAGCGGCAGATAGACCTTGGGGTGGGAATTCCACAGCGTCATTTCCGGCAGCGGGCAGGATATCGGTAAATCGGCTCGGCTGACCTCGTAGGTCTTCTGAGCATTGGGCATCGCCTTGGCAAGAGCGGCGGCGGGAGCGGCGGCCATGGCATTAATCTCCTGAAATTTTGTTTATAACAAATTGTTTTAAAACAACTTTATACTGCGGCAACGAATCACTCAAACCAGTGTCAGCCAGTCGGGAAATTCATCGCGTCGGCCTTGGACCTGATCGAAGTACATTTCCTGCAGGCGCTGGGTGATTGGACCGCGTCGGCCGTTGCCGATGACGCGGCCGTCCACTTCGCGGATCGGCGTCACCTCGGCGGCGGTACCGGTGAAGAAGGCTTCATCGGCGATATACACCTCGTCGCGGGTGATGCGCTTTTCCCGGACTGAAATCCCGAGGTCGGCGGCGAAACGGATGATGGTGTCACGGGTGATGCCTTCCAGCGCCGACGTCAGATCAGGGGTATGGATCAAGCCATCGCGGACGATAAAAACGTTCTCACCGCTACCCTCCGCCACGTAGCCTTCGGTATCCAGCAGCAATGCTTCGTCGTAGCCGTCACGCAGGGCCTCGGACAGCGCCAGCATCGAATTCATGTAATTACCGTTGGCCTTGGCCTTGCACATGGCAATGTTGACATGGTGCCGGCTGAACGACGAGGTGCGGATACGGATACCGCGCTCCAGGTTTTCCGCGCCCAGATAGGCGCCCCATTCCCAGGCGGCGACGATGGCGTGGACCTTGAGATTGTCGGCGCGCAGCCCCATGCCTTCGGCGCCAAAGAAGCACATCGGCCGGATGTAGGCACTGGCCAGATTGTTGGCGCGTACCGCCTGCCGGCAGGCTTCGTTGATTTCCGCCTTGCTGTACGGCAGCGGCATGCCGAGGATATGGGCGGAACGAAACAACCGGTCGGTATGGGCCTGCAAGCGGAAAATCGCGGCACCCCGGTGGGTGGCATAGGCCCGAACCCCTTCGAACACCCCCATGCCGTAGTGCAGGGTATGGGTCAACACATGGGTGTTGGCCTCGCGCCAGGGCACCAGTTCGCCGTCGTACCAGATCAGACCATCACGGTCGGCCATCGTCATCGTTCGACTCTCCAAAACAAGGCTGCTTGCGCGCGCGTCGGCGCCCGTTGCTCGAATGCATCGCCCCACGCCCGGCGCTTCAATCGCTTTCCATCAGCCGCCGCCAGATGCGGCTCACACCCTCGCGAATCTCCCGCGCCTCGTCGGCCGGGATGCGGGCGGGCTGTTCTTGCAGCTTGAGTAAGTGAATGCGCCGACGCAGGCTTCGATAGGCGTTACGCAACCGGGCCGCATCGGCGACGGACAGGATGCCGAATCGCTCCAGCCCGTCGGTCTGCCGGATATTGTCGGTGTAGGTCAGCAGATCCGGATAACGGTGGGCGTTCGCCAAGATTTTATATTGCACCATAAATTCGATGTCGGCGATACCACCCCGGCCCTGCTTGAGATCGAAGGTTTCGGCGGTGCTGGCGTCCAGTTCGGCGCGCATCCGCTCACGCATGTCGCGGACCTCCTGGCACAGCGCAACCGGATCGCGCCCGCGCCCCAAAACCTCCCGGCGGACGGTTTGGAATCGCTCGGTCAGCGCCGCCGGCCCCGCCACCGCTCGCGTCCGCGCCAACGCCTGATGTTCCCAGGTCCAGGCCTGGCGTTGCTGGTATTCGGCGAAAGCCTCGAAGGAGCTGACCAGCAGACCGGCGCGACCGCTGGGCCGTAGCCGGGTGTCCACCTCGTACAGATCGCCGGCACCGGTGCGGGTGGTCAGCAAATAGATGATCCGCTGCACCAGCTTGGCGAAAAAGGCGGTGTTGTCGATCTGGCGCGGACCGGCGGTCATTTGCTGGTCACCGACGCTGTCGTGCAGAAACACCAGATCCAGGTCGGAACCGTAGTTCAACTCGATGCCGCCCAGCTTGCCGTAGGCGAGGATGGCGAAGCGCGCCTCCCGCTTTACCCCATCCACCACGCACTCGGGTGGACCGAAGCGGGGCAGCAGATCGGCCCAGGCCAGTTCCAGCACCTTGCGCAGCAGGACTTCGGCAATTTCGGTCAGATGGTCGCTGACGATCATCAAGGGCATCGCGCCACTGATGTCGGCGGCGGCGACCCGCAACACGTTGGCCTGCTTAAAATAGCGCAGAGCGTTCAGCAATTCCTCGGCGTCGCCCGCCGGCGCGCGCGCCAGTTGCTGCTCCAATTCCGACACCAACTGCTGGCGATCCAGCGGCGCGTAGAGCGTGGCGGGGTTGAGCAGATCATCGAGCAGCAGCGGATAGCGGGTCAGATGGGTGGCGATCCAGCTGCTGGCGGCGCACAGCTTAATCAGTTGCGCCAGCGCCTGCGGATGCTCGGCCAGCAGCGCCAAGTACACCGAGCGGCGGGCCACCGCTTCCAGCAGATTGAAAACGCGCTCCAGCGTCGCCGCTGGCCGTGGCCCGGCGGCGGCGGCTTCCAGCACCCGCGGCACCAGCACGTCCAGGCGTTCGCGCCCGCGTGGACTCATCGCCCGGTAGCTGAACCCGGTCTTCAGCGCCCGCAGCCGATTCCAGGCCAGCACCGGGTCTTCGAACCCCTGCTCGGCCAATACCTGGAGCGCGCCTTCCTCGCCGGACTCGTCTCCCCACAGGACCGCCAGTCCCTCCTGGCGGGTCCCGGCATCCGTCGCCGCGTCGCCGAAGACCTGAGCGAACTGCTGGCTCACTGCCCGAACGTGTCGCGCCAACTCGCCGGCAAACGTGCCCCAGTCGGGCTGGCCCATCGCGTGGGCCAGTCGCAGTTGGGCCAGTTCGTCGTCCGGCAGCTCGTGGGTTTGCTGGTCGGCCCAGGCTTGCAGCCGGTTCTCGACCCGGCGCAGAAAGGCATAGGCCTGCTTGAGGTCGGCCACCGCCGCCGCCGGCAGCCGGTCGCTGACGGCCAGATAGTCCAGCACCGCCAGGATGCCGCGTTCCCGCAACGCCGGCTCACGGCCACCGTAGATCAGTTGAAAAGCCTGGCCGATGAATTCGATTTCGCGGATGCCGCCCGGCCCCAGCTTGATGTTGCGCTGCATACCTTTGCGTTCGACTTCCTGGGCGATCAGCGTCTTCATGCCGCGCAGCGCTTCGAACGCGCCATAATCGAGGTAACGGCGGTAGACGAACGGCCGCAGCCCGGCCAGCAAGCGCTCGCCGGCTTCCCGGTCGCCGGCGATCACCCGGGCCTTGATCATGGCGTAACGTTCCCAGTCGCGGCCGTGATTCTGGTAATAGTCCTCTAAAGCGGCGAAGGAAATCGCCAGCGGTCCCGAATCGCCGAACGGCCGCAGACGCATGTCGACCCGGAACACGAAGCCGTCGGCGGTCGGCTCGGCCAGCACTTTGATCAACCGCTGCCCGAGTCGGCGGAAAAATTCTTCGTTGGCGACGGCCCGCGCGCCGTCGGTCTGACCCTGGCGCGGAAACGTGAAGATCAGGTCGATGTCCGAGGAGAAGTTGAGCTCGCGCCCGCCCAGCTTGCCCATGCCCAGCACCACCAGGCGCTGCGCTTGGCCGTCGGCATCGCGCGGCACGCCGAAGCGCTGGCCCTGCCAGGCGTGCAAGCGCTCCAGCGCGGCATCGACCGCCGCCTCCGCCAGATCGGATAGGTCACCCAGCGTTTCCGTCAAGTCCGCCAGCCCGGCCAGATCGCGCCAGGCAATGCGGACCATTTCCCGGCGGCGGAACCGGCGCAACAGAACACCGAGTTGAGTCTCGTCGGCCGCATCCGCCAACGGCTGCTCCAAGCGTACCCGACACTCGCCCGTCGTCCGGGTTCGTTCCAGATCGCCGCTAGCCAGTAGTTCCGCCAGCAGCGCCGGCTCACGGATGCAGGCGCGGGCGACGAACTCGCTGCCTGCCCAGACCGAGACCCATTGCCGCGGCAGCGCCTCGCCTTCCGGCGGCTCCAGAGCCGTCGCGCGGGCGGCGGCGGCGAACGCCTCCCAATACTGGGCAACTTCGGGTCGCAGCTCTGGCGGCAAGCGCCGCAATTCCGCCTCAATGCCGGTCATGGCCATCGAAGCTTATTGCTGGGCCGGCTTTTCCGGAGCCGGCTTGTCCGGGGCCGGCTCCCCGGCGCTGCTGTTCGGTTCCAGCGGCGGTTCTTCTTCCTGAACGCCGTCATCCGGTGTCAGCGGCATCGTCTCCAAGTCATCGAGACTTTCCTCGGCAACCGGCGGCGCCAGCGGAATTTCCTGATCGTTCACGAACAACCTGCCATCCTCGAACCGCGCGGTGGTTTGGTAGCGATCGTCTTCAAGTCGGACGAAACCGGCGGCTGTCAGTCCCTGAAGCTGCTGTGCAACCTGCTGCTCGGCCATGGTTTGCACGGCCTGTTCACCAACTTCTCGACCCTGCTCCTTGATCTGTGCCCGCAAGTCCTTTTTCGCCTGATCGATCAGCATGGTTTCCACCAGCGGCTTGGACGCCGTGATGTCGGCCAATCCCTTTCCCAACGTACCCAACAAGCTCATCGGATCTTGTGCCGGATTGATCGCACCAGGGTCCTGGAAATTCAGCGTCAGCTTGCCTCGCCACTCGCCTTGGGCCAGGGTGGCCTGGGTATCGAGCACGAATTCCGGTTTGCCGCGCAGCAACGCCTTCACCAGTTCCAGCAGTTCGTCGAGCGCCTGGGGATCGTCGGGATTGCCCGCGGTTTTTTCCTGCCATTGTTGGATTTGGGCGGCAGTGGAACCGTCCAATTGGCGAAGCGCCACCCGTATGCTGCCGGTGCCGCTTTGCTGATCCACGGTCACCTTGTCGGCTTTGAACAGGACCTCGCCGGCCACCTGTTGTGGACTCGTTTGGCTCAGATTCCCGGTCACGCTCAGATTATCGATCGCAAAGGGCGCTTTCGCCGATTGATCCTGCCCGCGCAGTTCGCCGATCTTGAGGCTGGATTCCCCGAACATCAGATCGAAGGCTCCCTTGCGCTGGTTCACCGTCATGGTGAGATCGCGCAAGTCAAACTGGCCGATCCCAACCGGCTGATCAGCACCGGCTTCCACCGATTTGCCGACGATTTCCAGACTGTCGGCACTCATGCCGCCCTGGATCGCGGCGTTATGGGGCGCAACCTGAAACTGGCCTTGCAGCCCGGAAAACTTGAGGCTTTGCAGGTCGTCACCCACTTGTTCGAGGTTCAGCGGAGGCATGGTGATGGAGGTATCGCTGGCGCCGTCGAAACCGACCCGCGAAATAGCCACCACCGGCTCTTGGTCGCCATACCACTGGGCCAGTTCGCGAGTCCAGGCGCTGCTATTCGTGTCCAGCGTGGCGCGCACCACCGCGCCGGTCCATTGCATCGGCACGCCCGGCGCACCCTGACCCGCCAGCGGCAGTGGGCCGTGATAGACCTCTTGCCGGATCGTGAACGAGGGGTCCGGCTGGTCCGGATCGTGCTCTTCCGGCAGCGTGAACTGGACGCGGGTTTCGATTTGCGACGAGAACAGTCCACGCTGGTAACTGGCCGTGCTGAGCTTGACGTTGGGGTTGCTTGAGCCTTGCGCCAAGGCATCCTGGTACCAGCGTTCCGCTTGATAGCCCGACCAATAGGCCGCGCCGACGAAGCCCACCACCGCCAGTATCAAAACGACCACGATGATGCCGAGTAACTTTTTCATGCCTGTTGTCCTCCAGGGTTCCAATGAGCGGCATTATTCCACAAACCGTCCATAAAAAAGCCCTGATGAAGCAGGGCGTTTTCGAATTTCGCCCGTGGTGGGCAGGGCGTCAACCGAATCGCCGATGGCCCCAGCCCGCTTCAATCGCCCGCCAGTGTCAGGCGGCCTCGCGCCAGCAACCGGCCATCGTCCCCCAGACAGTCGAAGCGAGTCCCACCGGAACCGGACTCCATGAACCGAATCGTGAATGGCCGCTCCGGGCGCAGCGGCGCCAGAAACTTCGCCTGTGGGATTCCCACCGGTCGGTCAGCCGGACGCCAGGCCGCGAACGCCCGCAGCACCTCATCCAGCAACACCACCCCCGGCACAATCGGGTTGCCAGGGAAATGCCCAGCCAGACCGGGATGGTCGGCGGCGATCACGCAATGCTGTTCAAAGCGCATGATCGGCCTCCGTAGCCGACGGCGGCGACCGGGCGAACGCCCGCAAAGTGTCGCGCGTAATCTTGCCGGTTTCGTTGCGCGGCAGGCGCTCAACTTTAAGCAGCGGGCGCGGCAGGAACACGGGATCGAGTCGCTGCGCCAGCGCGGCGAGCACCTGGCGCTCGCTCAGACCCGGCGCAACGACCGCGGCTCCGAGTCGTTGGACCTCACTCCCGATTCCGTCCGGTAACCAAAACACCCCTTCCAGCACCCCTTCAATCTGGTTGAGCTGGTGATTGAGATACCTCAGCGACGTGCGTTTTCCGGCGATATTGACCAGATCCTCAAGTCGGCCGAACAGCTTGAATTCCGCCTCGCCACAGGGTTCAACAGCGTCACTGAGAAGCACCGGCTCCGGTAGATGCGCGCCGGACAGCGCGCCGTCCCACAGGTGAAAACCGTCGTACAGCCGCCAGTGATCACCGTCCAGGGTGCGGCGACTGGCGATGGAGCCGGCTTCGGTGCAACCGTAGATTTCCAGTACCGGCGCACCGAACACGGTTTCGGCCCGTCCGGCGAGCGCGGGCGACAGCGGCGCGGTGGCCGAGATCAGAAAAGCCGTGGCCGGCCAGCGCAGTTCGGCCCGGATGCAGGCTTGCAGATGAACGGGCGTGGTCACCAACACTCGCGGTGGCGGCGCCGATTCCAGGGCCACGCGCACGTCATCGGGGAAAAACGGCCGGCCGGCGTGGACGCTGACGCCACTGGCCAGCGAGGTCATGATCGTCGTTTCCAGGCCGTACATGTGCTGGGCCGGCACGGTCGCGACAAGGGTCATGCCGGGTTCGAAACCGAAGCGTTGCCGTGCCTGGCGCGCGCCGCTGACCAGCTCGCCCCAGCGTTTCGGATGGGGTTTGGCGCGGCCGGTGCTGCCGGAGGTAAAGGCAATCGCCATCACCTGGTCGGCCGGTAACGCGGGGACAGCGGGCACGGCGCCGCTCTCCATCGTCTCCGGCGCGAGCCAGGACTCGATATCGCTGTCCGTGATGCGCTGGCTGTCGGGATAATCCTCGGCCAAATCGCGCAGATGCAGGTGGGCGCGGCTGGAGGGCAGCAGACTGGTTTGCCCGTTCGCGCCCACGGCGGCGAACGCGACCAGAAACAGGTAGCGGTCCTCGCACAGATTGAAAATGAAGCGCGCGGGCGGCAACCGGCGGGCGACAGCGCCGACATGGCGCAGAAACACCGCGCGGCCGATGGGTCGATTCCGCCGCCAAGCGATCGGAGCATCGGCCGCGGTTGCTGACAGCAAAAGCAGTTTGACTGGCATAATGGCAAGGATGATCCGGTAGACCCGGAAAAATCGACGAAATCCGCGACGCAAGCGCCGCGTTCGCACAGCAAGGCGGCAGGGGCCACACAGAGGGCGACTGTCGTTAATTTAGCAAAGTTTAGAGGAACCCGATGTCTTCCAAACCCGATTCCGACCAGACTGGCAACACCTCCACCTCTTCTCCCGGTCCACTGGGCATCATCCTGAGCGTGCTATCCGCTTTTTTCGGGGTGCAAAGCGAGAAAAACCGCGCGCGGGATTTCCAGCATGGTCGTCCCATTCACTATATTTTGGTCGGGCTGATCATGACCCTGCTGCTGATCCTTGGGGTACTGATCGCGGTCAAACTGGCATTGCGCTCCGCCGGCGTCTAACCTGAAGC
Source organism: Candidatus Competibacteraceae bacterium (assembly GCA_016699715.1). Taxonomy (NCBI): domain Bacteria; kingdom Pseudomonadati; phylum Pseudomonadota; class Gammaproteobacteria; family Candidatus Competibacteraceae; species Candidatus Competibacteraceae bacterium. The sequence goes on from CP065007.1 coordinate 2,941,555, forward strand.
GGCGACTCTCTTCCAAAGGGGCGTAACCAGTCGAGCGCGGGGTAGCGCGCCGGGGTGGAAAGGGGCGGTGGGTCCCTTGCCCGGTTGACCCGGAGGTGGGTAGATTGATGTCACCCAACAAGCAATCACCCGAGGAACCCACCGATGTCGATGATGTGGCCGTTGACGACCGAAGGCAAGGGGTTGGACCTGTCGGCGCACTTGGCGGTGCTGACCGGGTTCGTGTACGACGCCGCCCGCGACGGCTTGCCGGCGCACGAACTGGAGCACGGCCTGTGGTCGCGCCTGTTGCGACTGGGTCATGAGATGCAAGCGCAGTATTTTGCCTTGGTGGGCGACGGGGATTGCGGCAAAACCCTGACGCTGGCCGACGGGCGAGTGGTCAAGCGCTTGCCCAAACCCCATGGCCGACCCTATCGGTCGATCTTTGGCGACTTCACCCTGGTGCGGGTGGTCTACGGCACGCGGGAAGGCCAGGCGATCGAGGCGGCGCCGCTGGATGCCCGGCTGGGGTTGCCCGAGGGCGTTTTCCTATCTCTTGCAGGACTGGGATCAAGCGCTGGCGGTGGAGAATCCCTACGGTCAGGTCAACACGGTGCTGGCGCGCATCCTGGGTCTGAAACAGTCGGTGGCCAGCCTGGAGGCGATGACCCGGACCCTGGCCGGGGCGGTGGCCGGTCATGAAGCGGCCCGACCGCCGCCGGCCCCGGCGACGGGCCAGCAGCTCGTGGTGCTGAGCGCCGATGGCAAGGGGGTCCCGATCCGCAAGCCGGCCGACGCCCCGACCATCGCCGCCCACGACCACACCCGAGGGCCGAAGCCGGATCGTAAGAAGATGGCCGTGCTCGGTGCGGCCTATCAGATCGAGCCGCATCCGCGTACCGCCACCGCCGTGGTCGAGTCCTTGTTTCGCGATCCGACCGCCCCCACGGAACCCTCGGCGACGCCCCGACCGGCGCCTCGACAGAAACGGCTGTGCGCGGTGTTGCCGGTGGCCGCCGCCGTGGCGGCGGCGCTCGCCGCACCGCGCCCGGTCGAGGTGGTGTTCCCCTGGTTGCGGGCTGAGGCTCGCCAGCGCGACCCCGACCACCGGCAAACCTGGGTCCTGCTGATGGACGGTCAGCCGGCGTTGTGGGACGCCGCGGCGGACACCTTGGGCGACACCGCGCGGGTCGAGATCCTCGATCTGCTCCATGCGACCGGCTATTTGTGGGACGCCGTTCACCTGTTTCAGCCGTCCGGTAGCCCGCTGGCGACTAAACTGATGAAGGTGCTGGTGCATGCCCTGCTCGACGGGGTGGGGACCGGGGTGATTCGCTGGCTACAGGACCTGGCCGAGCAGGGCCACCTGTCCGCCGCCGCCCGCGCCCGGCTGGAACAGATTCACGGTTATTTCGACCGCCACCGCGACCGCATTCATTACGATCGGTATCTCGCCGCCGGCTATCCCATCGCCTCAGGGGTGATCGAAGGGGCCTGCCGCCATGCGGTCAAGGACCGGATGGAACGGGCCGGGATGCATTGGACCCTGCCCGGCGCCCAGGCCCTGTTGAACCTGCGCTGCGTGGCGCTCAACGACGAATGGGAGCCGTTCATGAACCATTACATCCAAACCGAAACGGCGCGCCTCTATGCGAACATCCCGAGCCAACCCCCATCCACCCGGCTTCGACTCGTCGCCTGAACCAAGGGCGCGCTCGACTGGTTACGCCCCTTCCAAAGAGTCCACAACCCACCGCAATGGGATTTGACGATGAGCCGCATGGTACTGACCGATGAACTGCGCGACGATTACCAGCGCGCATTCGCCACCTGCGTGATCCGTGAGGAGCGGGCCGCCAAGGTGGAAGAATTGACGGAAACCCTGCTCGCGCAACGGGCACGCTACCAAATCGTGGGCGAACGTTTGAACCTACCCTGGTTCGTGGTGGCGGCGCTGCACTACGCCGATACCGGTTGCGATTTCACCGTGCACCTCCACAACGGCGACCCACTGAGCGACCGTACCCAGCATCTGCCGGATGGGCGACCGGTCGAGGGTGAACCGCCGTTCACCTGGGAAGACAGCGCCGCCGATGCTCTGCGCCTGTATCACCTCGATCAATGGCGGGATTGGAGCGTCGCCGGAACCTTGTTCGTGCTGGAAGGGCGCGGCGGTTGGGGCTACCGATTGCACCATCCCGAGGTACCCTCGCCCTATCTGTGGAATGACTCCACCCACTATCGCCAAGGCAAGTACGTCACCGACGACGCCTGGAACGAGAACGCCATTGCCCAGCGTTGCGGCGCGGCGGTACTGCTGCGCCGATTGGTGGAATGCGGCCGGATCGAGTTCGCCGCCACCGACGATCCGGTGACATGGCCGTTGCTGTATTACGACGAAACCGTGACCTCGCCCTGGGTGGAAGCGCTGCAACGGTTTCTGAATACCCTGCCGGGGTTCTTCGTGAAGGTGGACGGCCGGGCCGGACCGCGCACCTCGGAAGCATTTCGCCAACTCACCGGTTTGGATTGGCCCGGCGATCAACAATCCGGGCATCAAGAGTGAAGGATCAAGAGGATCGCCCGCGAATGTAACCCAGCCCTTCCAGCTTGAGCAGGATGCGCTGGGCCGCCTCGCTGGGGCTGCAATCGCGGGTATCGATCACCAGTTCCGGGCGCTCGGGCGCTTCGTAGGGATCGCTGATGCCGGTGAATTCCTTGAGGATGCCGGATCGGGCCTTGGCGTACAGCCCCTTGCGGTCACGGACCTCGCAGGTCTCCAGCGGAGTGGCGACGTGGACCTCGATGAAACCGCCGAGCGGCGCGATCATCTCCCGGACTTCGCGGCGGGTCACGGTGTAGGGCGCGATCGGGGCGCAGATGGCGATGCCGCCGTTCTTGGTGATCTCGCTGGCGACGAAGCCGATCCGCAGGATGTTGATATTGCGGTGCTCCCGCGAAAAACCCAGCTCGCTGGACAGGTGCTTGCGGACGATGTCGCCATCCAACAGGGTCACCGCCCGTCCGCCCAGTTCCAGCAGTTTGACCATCAGTGCATTGGCGATCGTGGATTTGCCGGACCCGGACAGGCCGGTAAAAAACACCGTGAAGCCCTGCCGGTGGCGCGGCGGATGGGTGCGGCGCAGCTCCGCCACCACTTCGGGGTAGGAGAACCATTCGGGGATCTCCAGCCCTTCCTGCAAGCGGCGGCGGAATTCGGTGCCGGAGAGGGTCAGCATCGTCTCATCGGCGCGCAGGTCGTCCGTCGGGATGTACTGGGCACGCTCCCGCACGTAGACCATCTCCTGAAACGCCAGCATCTGAATGCCCAGTTCGTCCTGATGGCGGGCGATCAGGCGCTGGGCGGCGTAGGGTTCGTAGAAGGCACGCCCGAATTGATCCTGACCGGAGCCGGCATGATCACGGCCAACGATGAAATGGCTGCATCCGTGGTTCTGGCGGATGAGGGCGTGCCACAGCGCCTCGCGCGGGCCGGCCATCCGCATCGCCAGGTTGAGCAGGCTCAGGGCGGTGGTTTGTTCGGGGTAGGTGTTCAGCAGATGCTCATAGCAGCGCACCCGCGAGTAATGGTCGATGTCGCCCGGTTTGGTCAGACCCACCGTGGGATGAATAAGCAGGTTGGCCTCGGCCTGCTGGACGGCGCGCAGGGTCAGTTCCTGATGGGCGTGGTGCATCGGGTTGCGGGTTTGGAACGCCACTACCCGCTGCCAGCCCAGCTTGGCGAAGCGCTCGCGCAGTTCGCGCGGTGAGCCGCGCAACTGAGGAAAATCGTAGTGGGTGGGCGGTTCGATGCCATACAGCCGGCCACCGACATAGACCGGACCGGTTCGATGCAACAGATGGAACACGCCGGGATGCTGCTCGTCGGCGCCACCGAAGACCTGCTGGGCTTCGTGGCATCGGTCGGGCTGCCACACATCGCCCACTTCCAGCACCGCGATCAGTACGCCTTCGGGATCGCGCAGCGCCACCCGAGCGCCGCAATCGAGTTGGTCAGCGAACTCCTCGGACACGTCGAGCGTAATCGGCATCGGCCACAAGGTGCCGTCGGCCAGCCGCATGTCCTCGACCACTCGCTGGTAATCAGCCCGATTCAGGAAGCCATCCAGCGGCGAGAAACCGCCGTTCAACAGCAGTTCCAGATCGCAAAGCTGGCGCGGTGTCAGATCCCAGGACGGATAGTCCTGGGCCTGGGCCTTGAACGGAGCCGCGTCCTCGACGCTGAGATAAAGCTCCTTGAGGACGCCCCCGTGAGGCTCGATCAGATGAATCATGGCGTTCGTTTCGGCTGGAATGATGAGAGTATTGGTTGAGGCAGGGTTATATTTTCTGGCATAACGAACCAGAGATCCAATAATGATTGGCTATAAATATAGTTATGGGAAATCGAGCCGAATCTCGAAGCGCCGGGATAACGCTCGATCCGATGCCTCGGTTTCGCGGGGTTTTGCTGGTCTCACCCATCGTTGCGCTCTTGCGATCACGCGCCGATCAGGTTTTGCAGTTCGGCGACGCGCCGGTTGAGCAACTCCGGGTCGCCGCGCGTTTCCACGTTCAGACGCAACAGCGGTTCGGTGTTGGAACAGCGCAGGTTGAACCGCCAGTCGGCGAATTCGACGCTAACCCCGTCGGTTTCGTCCACCACCGGTGTCAGGGGTGCATAGGCGGCCAGAATTTTCTGGATCGTGGCCGGGGCGTCGTCCACCCGAAAGTTGATCTCGCCGCTGCACGGGAAGGACTGCATACGCTGGTTCACCAGCGCCGACAGCGGCTGGCCGGAACGACAGAGCCGCTCGGCGACCAGCAGCCACGGGATCATGCCGCTGTCGCAGTAGGCGAAGGCGCGGAAATAGTGATGGGCACTCATTTCGCCGCCGTACAGCGCGCCTTCCCGCCGCATCCGCTCCTTCATGAAGGCATGGCCGGTTTTGTTCTGTACTGGCACGCCGCCGGCGGAGCAGACCACATCCAGCGTGTTCCAGGTCAGCCGGGGGTCGTGGATGATCCTGGCGCCGGGGTGCTGGATCAACAAAGTTTCCGCCAGCAGCCCGACCAGATAATAACCCTCGATGAAGCGGCCGGTTTCATCGAAGAAGAAACAACGGTCGAAGTCGCCATCCCAGGCCAGGCCCAGATCGGCCCGATGTTCGCGCACCGCCTGTGCCGTGGCCTCCCGGCATTCCGGCAGCAGGGGATTGGGAATACCATGGGGGAAGGCACCGTCCGGCTCGTGGTGGATTTTGACGAATTGGAACGGCAAGTGCGGCTCCAGCGCATCGATGATCGAACCGGCGCCGCCGTTGCCGGCGTTGACCACGATCTTCAACGGTTGGAGCGCGGCGCCTTCGAGATAACTCAGCAGGTGGTGGACATAGGCGTTCTTGCTCTCGCGTCGCAGCAACTGGCGGCGACGGTTGGCGATCGCGAATTCAGCATCGGCGGCCAGATCGCGGATGGTGAATAACCCGCTGTCGCCGCTGATCGGCTTGGCCTGCTCGCGTACCAGCTTCATGCCGTTGTAGTCCATCGGATTATGGCTGGCGGTCACCATGATGCCGCCGTCGAGCCGGTAATGAAAAGTCGTAAAGTAGATCTCCTCGGTACCGCACAGCCCGATGTCCCAAACTTCCGCGCCGCCATCCAGCAAGCCCTTGGCCAGCGCCGTGCTCAGCGCTGGGCTGCTCAGCCGCACGTCGTGACCGACCGCCACCCGACGCGGCTGGAGCAAAGCGGCATAGGCTCGGCCAATACGATAAGCCAGGTCTTCGTTCAGTTCGTCGGGAATCCGCCCACGAATGTCATACGCCTTGAAACAGCTCAGCTCGCCGCTCATCGTTGCCGCACGTCCCGCATGGTTGTTTTGGTAGTGGTGGGTTGTGCTGATAACTGTAGACGATGACGACGTTTGCTTCCGTTGCGGCTGGCCACGACGATGCCGCGCCCGCTCCGTTCAGACCATTCCCAACAGTCGTGCCGCCACGGGCAGCACCCGGTCCGCCCGCGCCACATCCACCTCGGTTTCGGCCGCGATGGCGGTTCGCGCCACCCCGCCGTGCTTGACCCGTTCGCCGATCTGGCGCCGTTCGGGCGCGGGAAAGCTGGCAAAGGTGCGGCGCAACAGCGGCAACAATGGGGTGAACGCCTCACCGGGCAGGCTGCTCACCCAAGCATCCAGAATCCCCCACAGCACCTCGTTATGCAGGAGCAACAGCCCGCTGCCGTGCAGGAAGCCTTCCAGCCAAGCCGCCGCCTGGATCGGCTCACCGGTCAGGGACAGCGCCAGCCCCATGCGCCGGGCGGTTTCCGGCGGCGGCAGCGCGCCCTGATCGAATAGCAGGCGGCAGGCGTAACCGGCCAGCAACCCGTGCAATCCGGACTGATCGGACAGTTTCGCCAGCGCGCCCTGCCAAACGGTGGTCTGCTCCGGGTTCTGCAACAGTCCGATCACGGTATTCAGGGCCTGTAAGCGACCGAACATCGCTTCCGCCGCCTCGTCGTCCAGCGAACTGCACGCGGACGGGAGGCCGATGGCGATGCGGGTGATCAATCCGTCCACCACATGCCCGACCAGCCCGGCATCGGTCTGGCGGACGTTGCCGTAGCGCAATACCCGCGCCAGCGGTGGCAGGCTGTCCATCAGATGCGGAATGTCGCTGGTCAGCGCGGCGACGTTTTGCAGGCGCTCCATCACTTCGCCGATGGCGTCCGGCAGTTCGGCCAGCAGGGTTTGTTCGACCAGATCGGTCAGCGGGCTCAACTGTTCGCCGTGTTGGGCCAGGTCGCGGGCGCGGGCGGTGGCGGCGTCCCGCACGGTGTTGCCCCACAGGTTGGCCTCGATCACCGCCACCGCCAGTTCCGGTTGCCATTGCAGCCGCCAGTGCTCCTTGAAGGTGCCCTTGCCACTGGCGCGCTCGGCCCGCCCCCAGGGGATATCGAGCAGATTCAAACGGTGCAGCAGATAACTGCGTTCCAGATCGTTCGGTTTGCGCAAATCCAGTTCCAGCAAGCGCTGACCCGCCTCCGGCGGCAGCCGCAGCCGCTTCTGCTGGCGCTGCACGTCCTGCTGCAACGGCAGCATCGGGGTGCCGTCGGGCACTTCGCCCAGCCGTTCGCCGATGGTCAGTTGTTCTTCGATCAGCCGCAGCGGCGCGGCCTCGCCGTGGCACAGCACAGCCAGCGCCGCCTCGTTCAATTCTTCCAGTGTCGGCCGGGGCCGGTTGCGCAAAGCAGCCAGCGCCTCGGCCAGTCGTGCCGCCTCGATCACACTGGCGGTGGACGCGATCAGATCGTGCTCACGCAGCAGTTGGGCGATGCGCGCCAGCCAGCGGGTGGTCGGTTCGCCGGCGCTGTCCCACAGATGCTGATAAAACCCCGGCGCCTCAACCCCCGCGCCGTAGCCGCTGACGTGGGTCAGCCGGCCATGGGTCCACGGTACCCAGGTCGCGGCCAGCTTGCGCTTGGGCAATCCCTTGAGGCGGGCGTTGTCCTCGCGGACTGGCGGCGAATCGCTCAGGGCCGGGACGTGCCAGGCGCCGCAAATGACGGCGATGCGTTCGAAGCCTTCCTTGCGCGCCGCGCGCAACTGGACCCGCATCGCCGCCTCGCGCCGCTGTTCCTCTTCTTCCGGCGGCGACTGGGCGTCGGCCTCGGCCCGCAACGCCGTCATCAGTTCCCGAATTGCCTGGAACAGCTCGCGGCTGTCCTGACGCTGCTCGACCAGATGTTCCCACCAACGCTCGCCGTCGCCGTAACCGGCCGCTTCGGCGACCCAGCGCAGCGGGTCGCGGCGCAGATCGGGCGGAGCGCAAGCATTGTCTTCCTCATCGTTTTCAGTCGCCGCGTCTCCGCTTTCTTCCGCGAGAGTGACCGTCGGAGGTTCGCTGGAACCGGCATCGGCGGCAACCTCGTCCACCGTTTCGATCGGTTCCGCCGCGGGTTCCGCCGCGATCTCCAGCGCCAGGCGGATCGTTTGCGGCAAATCCATGAGGCGCACCGGAATGTCGTGTTGCAGACCGTGGCGGATCGCCTGCCATTCCGGGGAAAATTCGGCGAAGGGATAGTAGACGGCGCGGCGCGGTTCGGTGGGATCGTACAACAGCAGCGCCACCGGCGGCTTCATGCCGGGGTCGGCGGCCAGCGGCAGCACGCCTTGGGCGTCGGGCGGACCTTCGACCAGAATCAGATCCGGGCACAACTCCGTCAGCGCCTTCACTACGCTGCGCGCCGAACCGGGTCCATGGTGGCGAATGCCGAAAATCGCGGGGTCGTTCATGGCCGCCCGTGCTACGAAACATCGCGGCAGGCGCGATAGAGATCCTTCCAGCCGTCGCGTTCCTTGACGATGGTTTCCAGATACTCGCGCCAGACGATGGCGTCCTGCACCGGGTCCTTGACCACCGCCCCGACCAGGCTGGAAGCAAGATCGCCAGCCTGTAAGCGCCCGTCGCCGAAATGCGCCGCCAGCGCCAGCCCGTTGTTCAGCACCGAAATCGCCTCGGCCACACTCAAGGCGCCGCTGGGCGATTTCAGCTTGGCCTTGCCGTCCATCGTCACGCCGGCGCGCAGTTCGCGGAAAATGATCACCAACCGGCGGATTTCTTCCAGCGCCGGCGCTTCGGCCGGCAGTTCCAGCGCCCGGCCCAGCGCGGCCACCCGCTGTTGAACGATCTCGACTTCCTCCTCCAGCGTGTCCGGGGTCGGCAGCACCACGGTGTTGAAACGCCGCTTCAGGGCGCTGGACAGCTCGTTGACCCCCCGGTCGCGGTCGTTGGCGGTGGCGATGATATTAAAGCCCTTCAGCGCCTGTACTTCGGTATCCAGTTCCGGGATCGGCAGGGTTTTCTCGGACAGCACGGTGATCAGCGCATCCTGCACGTCGGAAGGAATGCGGGTCAGCTCCTCGATCCGGGCGATGCTGCCGTTTTGCATGGTGCGCATCACCGGACTGGGAACCAGCGCCGCCAGCGACGGGCCTTCGGCCAGTAGGCGCGCGTAGTTCCAGCCATAGCGGATCGCCTCTTCGCTGGTGCCGGCGGTGCCCTGCACCAGCGCGGTGGAATCGCCGGAGATGGCCGCCGCCAGATGCTCCGACACCCAGGTCTTGGCGGTGCCGGGTACGCCCAGCAGCAGCAGGGCGCGGTCGGTGGCCAGCGTGGCCACGGCGACTTCCATCAGCCGGCGGTTACCGATGTATTTGGGGGTGACGGCGAAGCCGTTGTCCAGCGCGCCGCCCAGCAGGTAAACCGTGACCGCCCGCGGCGACAAATGCCAGTTGGGCGGCCGGGGGTGCGGGTCGGTCTCGGCCAGAACGTGCAGTTCCTCGGCGAACTGCTGTTCCGCGTGTTCTCGTAGCAGGGTGCTCATGAAGTATGGATTCCCGATGAAAGGTTCGATCCTATTGCGTGATGGCTTCCCGCATCGCCCGCCGGAAGCGCAGCCGGTCGAGAAACTCATTCGCGGCGTTTTCCCATTGCGGCCATTGCTTGGATTGGGTCGGCCAGCCGGCGACGGCTTCCTCGCTGCATTCCGGCGGCAGCCAGCGGGCGAAGCCGCGCAAGGCATTGGCCAACCACCAATCCGGCTGTTTGTCCTGGCGGATTCGCTGGCGGACCTGTTCCAGCACCGCCCGACCCAATTCGACGCTCCAGGGCCGCTCGACGTGGCTCAACACCACCAGCGCCGATGCCCGGCCGCCGCCCGAGGATTCGCGCAACAGCGTCAGCAGATAAGCCTCGAATCGCGCCGGCGGCAGAATGTCGGCCAGGGCGGCGGTCAGCGTGGCGTGGTCGGGATGGAGTGGCAGCAGCGCCTCCGCCCAATCGGCGTCGCGATGCCGTTGTGTCGCCAGTACCCATCCGTCCAGCAGGGCTTGCCGCCACTCGCCATCGCGGCTGGCGGCCAGAATTTCCGTCGGAGTTCGCCGCCACTCCCGACACCAAGTCCCCGGCGGCGTCGCGGCGACGATCTGGCTGAGTCGCCAGGCTTTTTCGCCCAGTTTTACGTTGGACGGCGGGTTGGCGATGCCATCGCGGCGCAGCGCGGGCTCGTCCTCCGGCAAATCCGCTTCCAGGCGGGCGCGCTTCAGCTTTAGCAGGCCGGCGGGTTGAAAGCGCAGCAGCCGCAAGGCCCGCGCGGTCAAGTCCCGGCTCAGCCTGGATTGCGGCAGACGCGCCAGCAAATCGGCGGCGACGCGGGCGACTTCGCGGTTGCGGTCGTCGAGCGCGATTTCCAGCAACGGCTCGTCGGCCGGATTCAGCCCGGCCATCAGCATCTGGATGAATTCGCGCCGGTGGCGAACCAGCTCCTCGCTCCAGGTCGCGGCCAGCAATTCCCCCCCGCGTTCCGGCCGGACCGCCCGCAACTGGCGCAGCAAAGCCAGCCGTTCCTCGAAACGGCCGGTTTGCCAAACGGTCTCGTCGGTGGTCTCGACGGCGTAGCTCCAGATCGGGTTGTGTCGGGCCAGCCAGCGCCCGCGCCGGTCCAGCACCGGCAACAGCGCCGGGCGGAGCGCGGTCTGTTTCGCCCCGGCATCCAGCAGCGCCGGCAAACATTCCTCGGGCGCGCGCCGTCCGGCCTCGCCCAGCGCCTCCAGCCATTCCGGCAGCAGCTCCGGGTCGTGACCTTGCAGCAACAGGGCGAGATGTTGGCGGGCCAGCGGACCGCAATCGGACGCGGCATCCGGCTCGCAAGGTGGTGACAGGGGCTGTGGGTCGTCGGCGAGTTGCCACCCCGCCCGCCGCCACAAGGCCATCACCCCCGCCGCGCGCAGTAGCGTGCCTTCGCGGTCGCTCTCATCCAGCCGACCGAGCAGTTGACCCAGCGCGTTCTCGTCGCCGGCAACGGACGGGGCTTGCCGTTCGGTGCCCAGCAGGGCGCAAGTCACCAGTTCCCGCCATGCCATCGTCGTGCCTCCGTCAAAATGCCGTGAACCGGCCGTCGCGCCAGGCGCTCAACGGCCAGAACCGTTGGCCGTTCCATTCGCCGAATACGGTCAGGGGCGACCCGCCGCTACAGGCCAGCAAGCGCCAGGCGTCGGCGAAGCCGGGATGGCACGGCAGCCGCTTCGCGGCGGCGTCGCGCAGGAACCAGGTTTCGGACTCGCGCCGCACCGGCAGAACCTCGGCCACGGCCGCCGGCAGTATCGCCAACCACGGTTGCCGTGCCAGTGCCGCGGCGTAGCCGTCCAGCAACGCCGCGCCGTCGGCCAGCCCAGGGGGCGTTCCCCGATCTTCGACGGCGACGGCATGGCGCAAGAGCGCCCGCTGCGGATAGCCGCTGGGGAAAAAGCCGAGTTCCGCCTCCAGCCAGGCTCCCGGCGCGGCCATGGGCGGCATGGGCTGGCTCTGATGGGCAAAATCCAGCACCAGCGCCAGTCGGTCATGGTTCCGGCCCCACAGCCAACTGCGCCGCACCCGCATCTGCTCTTCCTCGTAGGCGCGCTGGCCGACCAGCAGCCAGCGGTCGCGCAGCCAGGCGTCGTCCGGCAAATCCGCCTCCTGCCAGGTCCAGCCGATGCGGGAGCGGATGTCGGCCCGCAGCGGCTCCGGCAGGACATCAAGCCGGCGGTGGCCTTCCAGCAACAGGTACAGCGACCCCAGTTGCGCCAGCAGGCGCTCGCCCCAGCCCTCGCCGCTGGCCGGGATGCTGGCCAGCTCCCGCAGCCAGTTGGCCAACCCCCGCGCCTGCGCGTCCCACAATCGTTCGGCCATGCCGTCCCAGTAGCGGGCGGGTTGCTGCTGGGCGTGGGCCAACCCCTGCCGGGCCAGGTCGCGCAGCCAGCGCTCCAGTTCCTCCAGCCCGATCTCGACCTTGCGCTGCCGTTCGGCGATCCGCTTGTCCCTGGCCGCCGCCCGTTTGGTTTGCTGTTCCGGGTCAAGGTCGCTGTCGGCGCCGGCCCTGGTGGCCTTGCGGCGGGCGGCTTGCTCCCGTTTGACCAGCCATTCGCTCAACCAGGCGGGCGGCTCGCCGGCGAGGACGGCTTCGGGCTGGTTGGCAGCGACCAGCAGCAGCCCCAGCGCGTGTTTACAGGGAAACTTGCGGCTGGGGCAGGTGCATTTGAACGCAGGTTCGGCGGGATCGACGCAGACCTGATAGAGAGCGCTGCCTTTACACTCACCCCACAGCGCCCGGTCGTTTTGCCCGACCGTCGCCCATTTGCCGGGCCGCGCCAGGCCACGGGCGGCTTTCACGGAGGCGGCGTCCGGGGCGAGGGCGATGACTTGTTCGGTGGTCAGGGAAGGCATGTGGATCGCTCTGCTTTTGGAAGCGGCATTACATTATCAACTTATCGTTCAAGTTGGGAATGACGGCGCGCCGTTCCATGCCGGAAAGCGCTTACAAGTCGATGGGAACCTATTAGGGTTCGCAAGCCACTCATGAAGAATCACCGCTCACCGCCCTGCCCCCGGAAATCCGCCATGACCGAACATCCACACAGCAACCGCCTCATTCACGAAACCAGCCCCTATCTGCGCCAGCATGCCCACAATCCCGTGGACTGGTATTCCTGGGGTGAGGAAGCGCTGGACCGGGCTCGCCGCGAAAACAAGCCGATTCTGTTGTCCATCGGCTATTCCGCCTGCCACTGGTGCCACGTCATGGCTCACGAATCCTTCGAGGACGAGGCCACCGCCCAGGTGATGAACGAATTGTTCGTCAACATCAAGGTGGACCGCGAGGAACGGCCCGACCTCGACAAAATTTACCAAACCGCCTTTCAGATGCTGCATCGGCGGGCCGGCGGCTGGCCGCTCACGATGTTCCTGACCCACGACGATCATGTACCCTTCGTCGGCGGGACCTATTTCCCCAAGACGCCCCGCTACGGGATGCCGGCCTTTAGCGATATCCTGCGTCGGGTCAACGCCCATTACCACCAGCATCAGCCGGAACTCCGCCAACAGAACCAGGCCCTGCTGGACGCTCTGCGCGCCGAAATCGCCGCGCCCGCCGCGGCTGGGGCAACGACCTTGACCGACGCGCCGTCGCGGGCGGCGCGGGACGCGTTGATCCACAGCTTCGACCCGGTGCACGGCGGCTTTGGCGGCGCCCCCAAGTTCCCGCATCCCACCAGCCTGGAGCAACTGCTGCGGTGCTGGGCCGCCAGTATCCAGGGCGGCGCACCGGACCGGTCGGCGGAAACCGCCGTGCTGTCCACCCTGCAAAAAATGGCACTGGGCGGCATTTACGACCACTTGGGCGGCGGTTTCTACCGCTACTCGGTCGATGCCGAATGGCAAATCCCGCATTTCGAGAAGATGCTGTACGACAATGGTCCGTTGTTGGCGCTGTACGCCCAAGCCTGGCAGGCGACCCAGGACCCGCTGTTCCGCGTGGCCGCCGAGGAAACCGGTGCCTGGCTGCTGCGGGAAATGCAGGACCCGGCCGGCGGCTACTACGCCACGCTCGACGCCGACTCCGAGGGCGAGGAGGGCAAATTTTACCTATGGACTCCCGACCAGGTCCGCGAGCTGCTGAGCACCGAGGAATATGTCGCCTTCGCCGTCTGTTATGGCTTGGAGCAGCCGCCCAATTTCGAGAATCACGCCTGGCATCTACGGCGGATCGCCGAGCCGTCCGAACTGGCCAGTCGCTTGGAAGTCGCGCCGGAGCAGGTCGGCGAATGGCTGGCCGCCGCCCGGCGCAAGCTGCTCGAAACCCGCTCGCAACGCCTCTGGCCGGGTCGCGACGAGAAAATCCTGACCGCGTGGAACGGCCTGGCGATTCGCGGCATGGCCATCGCCGGCCGTCATCTCGGGCGGGCGGAGTTCGTGGTCTCGGCGGAGCGTGCCCTGGATTTCATCCGTGCCCAGCTGTGGCGGGACGGTCGGCTGTTGGCGGTCCACAAGGATGGTCAGGCGCGCTTGAACGCCTATCTGGACGACTACGCCTTTCTGATCGACGGCATTCTGGAGTTGCTGCAATGCCGGTGGCGGGATGGCGATCTGGATTTCGCGCTGGCCTTGGCCGAGGTGCTGCTCGACCAGTTCGAGGACCGGGAAGCGGGCGGATTCTTTTTCACCGCCGCCGACCACGAAGCCTTGATCCAGCGGCCCAAGCCGGCTCACGACGACGCCTTGCCAGCCGGCAACGGTATCGCCGCGCAGGTTCTGTTGAAGCTGGGCCATCTCACCGGCCGGACGGATTATCTGGAAGCCGCCGAGCGGACCTTGCGTTGGGCCTGGCCAGTGCTCGAACAGGTCCCCAATGCCTGCAACGCCGTGCTGGCGGCGCTGGAGGATTTTCTCGAACCGATGCAAACGATCGTGCTGCGTGGCCAACCGGAGGCGTTGGCGGAATGGTGGGAACGGTGCGCCCGGCCTTACGCCCCACGGCGGCTGACGCTGGCCATCCCCGCCACGGCCGCTGTCCCCGCCGGTTTGCTGGCCGAACGGCGGGCGGGCGCGGCATCGGCGATCGCCTATGTTTGCACCGGGCTGGCATGTCGACCACCGGTCACAACACTCGATGCCCTGGAGCGGGAGCTGGCCCAATAACCAGCATCTTCGCGCCGGACACCGCTATTGGAGAGAAAAGACACCCGCGCGACGGCCGGTCGCGCCTATAATTGAGGGCATGATCTTCGGATCGAAGCCAAAACCCAACATGCTTCCTGGCAAATCCGCCGGTTTCCAAGGATGCACGCATCAAAACCATGACTGCTTTGAAGAGGGCACGCGACCATGAGCGCTTATCTGTACTTCTCGCTGATTCCCGAGGCACTGATCGTATCCATGCTGCCGCCGGAACAGTTCGGGCAATACTACGCGACCGGCCACAAATACAAATCCAAGGGGCAAGCGATCTTCTTCGAGGTTGACCCCGCCTTCCGCAACGAATTTTTTGACATCGACGATGGGCTCAAGCGCTGTGTGCCGCATCCGGATGGGACGCCGAAGAACTCGGTTTACATCTCGATCTACCGAGTACTGGAGCACATTCCCACCAGCGCGCTGGGCAAGCTGTATCTGAGTACCGCCTACGGCCATACTCTGGGCCTGGAGCGGGGGGAGATCGCACCGCGCGAAGCGCCGACCCTGCACATGTTCCAGGATCTGGCGCCGGTCAACAGCCTGGTGGTCAGCGCGCAGGACCCAGTGAGCTACTACCAAAGCGTCACCAGCAAGCCGGCCAAGTTCATTCGCTTCCCCGCATTGTGCTTCGTCGAACTCGGCCTGGGCGCACTGGCGAGCGACCCCGAAAACGGGCCGGTCGGTGACCTGCCCTACTCGTTCATGCATCACCTGCGCGAGGCGTTGATGGAGCTGGAGCCCAATGCCAAGCAAAGCAAGTTGGTGCATCGGGTTCACTCCCTGGAATTTCCGTACCGCATGATCAAGAGTGGTTTCTACATCGGCAACGGCGAAGACCTGGCGTTCTACCCAATGCCGTCGCACGAAGCATTGCGCCGCGAACACAACAGCTGGTGGCGTTCGGCCAACCTGTAAACGGACGGCCGTCGCCGGGATTCCCGGCGGCGGCTCATCAAGCGTCCAGCCCGATACCGGCTAACGTTGCAGATCCAGGCCAACCCGCGGGCAGTACGCCACCAGCTCCGCCAATGGACGCGGTTTACCCACCCCATAGCCCTGGGCGTAGTTCACGCCGATGGCGCGCAGCTTGGCTAGAATCTGGTCGTTTTCCACGAACTCGGCGATGGTTTCCATGCCCATCACATGACCGACATCGTTGATGGAACTCACCATGGCCAGGGATACCGGATCGTTGGCGATGTCTTCCACGAAGACGCCATCGATCTTGAGGAAATCCACCGGGAGTTTCTTGAGATACGCAAAGGACGACAGGCCGCTGCCAAAGTCGTCGAGGGCGAAGCGGCAGCCGATGCTCTTAAGGGTGCCGATAAAATGCAGTGCGTTGTTGAAGTTGGCGATCGCGGCGGTTTCGGTCACCTCGAAGCAGAGCTTGTCGCTCAGGTTCCGTTGGTGCTTCAAGCGCTCCACCAGATACTCCAACAACGGAACGTCGCCAAGGGAAAGGCCGGACAGATTGATCGAACATAGCGACAGGTTCCTGAGGTGATCGGGATTGTCGGACAACCAGTCCAACGCCGTGCTCACCACCCAGCGATCCAGCTTGACGGCCAGATGATAATGCTCCGCGGCCGGCAGGAAGTTACCCGGCAGCACCAGTTGACCGATTTCATCCTCCATGCGCAGCAGCAGTTCGTAGTGATGGCCATCGGACCGGCCCAGGGTGGGCACGATCGGCTGAAAGGCGAGTTGGAAGCGGTCCTCTTCCAGCGCTTGGTTGATGCGCGCCACCCAGCACATTTCACCCTGGCGGCGGGAAAGTTCGATATCGTCTTCAGTATAAAGATGCGCGCGGTTGCGACCGGCGTCCTTGGCGGCGTAACAAGCGCTGTCGGCGGCGCTGAGCACGCTGTCGGAACTCTCGCTGGCGGCGGTGATCGACACCACGCCGATGCTTGCTCCCACATGGAAGGTCTTGTCACCCCAGGCAAAGCGAAAATCGCTGACCGCGCCACACAGCGCATTGGCTAGCCGCATGGCGTCTTGCAGCGAACAGTACTCCATGAGCACACCAAATTCGTCGCCCCCCAGCCGCGCCAGCATGTCCTGCCTGCGCACCCGCGCCTGCAGGATACGGGCAAGCTGGAGCAGCAAGGCATCGCCAGCCATGTGCCCGCAAGTGTCGTTGATGATCTTAAACTGGTCCAGGTCGAGGTAAAACAGGGCATGCTCGACATTCTGCGCGCGACTGCATTCCAAAGCTTGCCGCAAGCGCAGCTCGAACGCGCGGCGGTTAGGCAATTCGGTGAGCGAGTCGTGGTTGGCCTGATGGCTGAGCTGCTCGGAAAGCAGTTGCGCTTCGGTGTTGTCCAGCCACGAACCCACCAGTTCCACGGGATAGCCTTCACTATCGCAAATCAGACGCACGGTATCCCGAATCCAGCGCCAGCCGCCATCGCGGTGGCGTAAGCGGTATTCGCAACTGGTCTGAACGTACTCATCCGCGCAGCTCTGGCCACGCTTGAAACGCGAGCGATCCTCCGGATGCACCAGATGTTCCCACAGCTGCTCGTCGGCAAGCAGATCTTCCGCCTGATAGCCCAATAAATCGTTTATGTTGGAGCTGATGAAGTTGAGCGGCCGACTGGAGTGCGGATCGCGAGAGTAGATGACCGCTGGGCTGGCGCTGACCACATGCTCCAAACGGGTGCTCGCTTGGCGCAAGGCTTCCTCGGCCCGCCGGCGGCTAGTGACATCGCGAGCCACCAGGTAACTACCGGTGAAGCGGGATTCCGAACCGTTTCCCGAAACGATTGGAAAAGCGGTCACTTCGGCGACCATAAAGAGATCCAGGGTCGGGCGGTCGTTGTGGAAAGCCTCTTGGCGGAGAAAATGCCACTCCACAAGTTGAGGTTCCGTCGCTCCCGCGGCCAAGCGACGCAATAGGGTCGCCACCTTGTCCCGATCCGGCGGAGCCACCAAACAGGCCAGAGGTTGCCGCGCCAACGCCTCGGCTTCGAAACCGAGCAGCGCTTCCACTCGCTTGTTGAGATAGGAGAAACGCCCCTCCACGTCCAACATGAAAATGAGGTCGGGAGAATTGTTGACCAGGAAGCGATGCAGGCGTTCGGATACCTCGACGCGGTCGCGCATCAATCGGTTGGCCCGTTCCAGTTGCAGCTTACGAGTCGCATTGGCAATACTGGCCAGCAATTCATCCGGGCCAAACGGTTTGCGCAGGTAATCAATGGCGCCCCGACGCATGGCAGCGGTTGCTTCAACCACCGAGGTGGTGCCACTGATCACGATAACCGCCATATCCAGGCAGCGTTCGATCGTGAAATCCAATACCGCCGCGCCACCGATGCCCGGCATCCCCAGGTCCAGCACCAGCAGGTCGTAGCGATTCTCTGCCAGTTGCGTCAAGGCCACCGCGCCGCTGACAGCCACCGCAACGACATAACCATGGATTTCAAGCAGCCGTTTGAGACTGGTCAAAAGGCCGAGTTCATCGTCCACGACGAGAACCGAAAACGGCTCGTCTGATTCCTCCTCATCACTATCGGCGCTCTTCAACAGCTTAATCAAGGCAGCACTCCCGGTGCCTCTGTGGGCGCTTGTGTGGGGACTGGAAGCTAGTTGGCAACAAAGTCAGAGTCGGTTTTATTTTTTTCACAACACACACTCACCACCGTGCGATCAACGGTCGTGCAAATCATTTAAGATTAGGTTATACCAAAATAAAATGATTGTATCTCGCTGGAATCGATGAATGGAATTGTGTAGGGCACTACGGACGGGCGGCATTCACGGAGAGCGAGCCAGACTGTTGCGGTCTTGGATCACCTATCAAGCTATCGGTAACAATACTATGAATATGGAGCCACCGCCGCTGTTCGGGCGGTAGAGGGCTTGCCCACCCAATTCCTCGGCCAGGCTCTTGACGATCGCAAGACCCAGTCCGGCGTGCTCGCCGCCTTTCGTGCTAACGGTAGGCTGAAACAACTTGGCGCGCAAATGATCGGGCAAGCCTGGACCATTGTCGGCGACAGCCATTTCCACGTACTGACGCCCGTGCAGGTTGACTCGATCCTGGGTGGATACGGTAATCGCTCGACCTTGCCCCAACGCTTCGACGGCATTCCGGATCAGGTTAAGCAGCATCTGCCGGATGGCGTCGCGACCACGAGGCAAAACAAGAGGAACATCCGCCAGATGCAGCTTCAGGCTGATACCGTGCGGTCGACATAGGGCGTCATCCAAAACCCGCGCCAGGTCCTGAACGATCTTAGTCAGGTTGACACCGGCATCATCCAGCTCGCCGCCGACCGGCTCGGACAGGCGCAGCAGAATGCGGCCGATCCGTTCCATCTCCTCTTGCAGTACTTTCAATTCATCGCGGGTAACCTGCTCCTCCAGTCTGGCCTCAAGCAGAGCCAAGTAGTGACGCATGATAGTGAGAGGGTTGGAGACTTCGTGCAGTGCGGCGCGCAAATGCTGCTGTTCCAGCAAACGCTGGTCGTCCTGAACGCGCTGTCGAGTCATTTCGCGTTGCCGCAACTGCTCGAGTTCGGTAGCCGCGGTGGCTGCGAATAGCCGTAGCAAGCGGACACGGGCTTGCAGGCGTGGTAGTTGTTTGCGTGAGATCCCCATGGCCAGCACGCCCAGCGAGCGGCCGGCGACCGACAGCGGCAGGCACAACGTTCCTTCCGTTTCCCACAGCCGGCTCAACTGGCGGTCGACCACGCCAGCAGGTATTTCCGCATCCAGGGAGTGGCTAATCCGCTGCTCCCGCAATGCCCGGTTGACTGCGTTGGCGGCTCCGTCGGGATCGACGACGATCTCGCGCAGCAGGTCTTCGAATGCGCTGCCCCGCAGCATTCCGGTTTGCGGGTCCCGCAGGAAAAGGTGATTCTCAGTCACATCGAACAGGATCGACGCACAGCGCGAGATCGCTCGCAACAGCGCCGATTCGTCACCGGCGCCGTGCATTTCGCCCCGAGCCTCGCTCATCAGGGCATGTTCGTGGACCGCCTGCCCCAGGCGATCCTGGGCGACCATGGCTTCCAGCAAGGCCGGCTGGTCGCCGGCATGCTCAAGCGGGCCACTCGCTCCGTCGCTCAGAATTCGCTCGCGGGCCGCCTGAGCGAATGAAATTTCGCCTGAGACTTCGATCTTCTTGCGCCGGCCACCAGTCGTCGACATATCGATCCCCAGATCCGCCGCCAGATTGATGACTTCGCGTTCCGCCTCGAACCGCGCTTGGCGCAACAAGCTTCGGTCCAAACCCAGCAAACTGTCCGCGCGAGCAAATACTTCTTCCTGGGGATCTTCCACCTGGCTCAAGGTGTTGGCCACGTGGAGCAGGCGCGACAGCGGATGGGCACCGCGCAGATCGTCCGCATCCATATGATGGAAGCGGATGGCGTCCGCGAAAAACGAGCGTAGCCGCCAAGTTCCCACCAGCGCCGCGCCTAACTCGCAGTGGTCTGTATCGAATAGGCGCTGCTCCAATTCCGGTATCTCGTGCGGTGAGCGAGCGAGATGGCGGATCTCCTGCATGGCCGTAAACGCCTTGCCGTGGCGGACACCGACGACCAGTTTGCCTAGATCGTGCAGCAGTCCACACAAATAGGCTTCCTCGGGTTCCGAATAATCGATGATGATGGCCAAGCGTCGGGCCAGATGAGCACAGGTTAGAGAATGAAGCCAGAATTGATCCAGTGCCGATGTGGGGATATCGCGCAAGGGCGCCAGCGATTGGTGGATCGCGGTCGTGGCAATGACGCTTCTGACGGTTTCCTCACCCAGCGTCGCAAACACGGATTCCAGATTCGCCTGGCGCGGCATCCCATCACGGCACGCGGCCGAATTCGCCACCGCCAGCATGCGCGCGCTCAGAATTGCATCGTAACCGGTCAGCCGGGCCAGTTTTTGAATGCTGCTCTCCGCACTCTCGAAAGCGTCCAGCAGTTCTCCCACGACAGCCGGCAAAACCGGCAGTACCAGCAGATCGGTGCTATCGAAGAGAGAAGGTAAAGCAACGACTGCTGGCATGGTTTGTGACATCTCTTGTCTTGAGTATTCAAATTTTTGTATACAGTGCCAAGAATGCTGCTACTGAAATTTCCCATTCAAGTGTAAATGTATTTTTATGATACGGATTTTAATTTAAGGTATGCATAAAACTTGCCATTTATTTTTTTAGCCACCATAAATTAACTGACTGTTTTATTTATATAAATAAATAATAAATCTATCAAAAAACACATATCGATTAAGAAAAGCAATAATTGCTGCCTAATAAAAAGACATAAAAAATCAATAGGTGACAACAGCATTGCCCGAATCGGATCAAAGTGAGCCGATCAAATAGGGAGGAGGAAAAAGAGAGGGCGGAAGGAAGAACTTGCGGCGTCCCCCTACGCGAAGCGCGAGCGTTTCAGCACACTGGGTTCTTGCGTGAAGTCAAGGCATCGAAGCGATGCACAGGGTAAGACACGGAGAAACGCTTGCTATCGGAGGAGCCGGATCGGATGGGGCTGATTGGCAGGGTATTCGGTCTTAATAAATCAGACTGATTTTACAGGAATTTTATCGAAAGCTGGGCAATGCGTGGTGGTTGCAATGGGAGCAAAGATACCGACTGTCATCGCAAATTATCCATGTAGCCACGGGCATGATCGGTTTATAGTCGTGCCTGCCCGCTCAATAATCAGGGGCGTAATCGTCTGGATAACCGCTATCGTAGACGGGCGGAGCGCCGTCATAATCCGCGGCAGGGGGACGATAACGTCTGGGAGGCGGTGGCACAAAACCAGCAGCATCATCGTAATAGCCTTGATACGATTGTGAATACTGGATTTGCTGGTCGCGGTAATCCATCTGGCTGCCGATCGCGCTACCCATCAGCGCGCCGGCCACGCCACCAACCACGGCGCCATCGTAACGATCAATCTGATGGCCGATGACCGCGCCCGCCGTCGCGCCCACCAATGCGCCATTCTGGGTGTGGTAATACGGCGCGCCCGGTGGAGCACACGCCACATTCAGCCCCACAATCGCTGTCAGAATGACGATCTTGAGTGGCGCACGCATGAAGGCTCTCCAAAACGACAAGATGGGGTAGAAAAAAGACGGCGGTCACCGTCGTGAAGTAATGACCAGCGATACCGCCGTCACAAAGCACCCACATTCACCCACACTGATTGAAGAACAGTGTCTTCCTGATAACGTGAATATTGCCTGAATCTCATGTTGCCCGACGGGATATGCGGGCCCCACATCTGACGGTCAAGGCGCGACTTGTGAGTTGGCGTCCGTGGTCAATCGCACCAGCAGTTCCCGCCCGACCACCGCCGCCCGCCAGCCGTGGAGCAACGGCGAATCTTCGCCCAGCAGTAGCTTTTCTACATCCCACCGGTCGGCGAGATTCTGTGATGGAATGCGGTAGTGGTCCGCGCGGGCCGCAATCAGCCCCAACATCTCGTCTACCTTCGCAGCCTGCTCAGGCGGAAAATGAGGTCGAGAGATCCGAGCCGGCCATTGTTCCGGAGGTTCGGCGCGGGCGGCGGCAATCAGCGCCAGCAGCGCTTCGCCCTGTCGTTGGGCGGTGGTCGCCGGCAGGCTGTGGATACGGGACAGTTCGTCCGGGGTCTTCGGCATTCGCCGGGCCAGTTCGATCAATACCGGATCATCGAGTATCCAGCGGCGCGGCCGGTCGTGGGCGGCGGCCCGTTCCTCGCGCCAGGCCGCCAGCGCCCTTAATACCGCCCGCTGCACGCCGCGCAATCGGTTGTGCTCCCGGACCCGCCGCCAAACCTCCCGAGGTTGTGACCGGTAACGATGGGGCGAAGCCAGCGCGGCGAAGTCCTCGGCCAGGGCGTCCAACCAACCGCGCGCCGCCAGCGCCGCCTGTTGCCGCGGGTACAATTCCCGCAGATAACGCACGTCGTCGGCGGCATAAGTCAGCCATTCCGGCGCCAGCGGTCGGTGGCGCCAGTTGGCGCGCGTATGGGTTTTGTCCAGTTCCACGCCAAGCAGTTGTTGCACCAGGGCCGCGTAGCCGATCTGGTTGCCCTGACCCAACGCCAGCGCCGCCAGTTGGGTGTCGAATACCGGTGTCGGCACCACACCGCGCAGATGGTAGAAGATTTCCAGATCCTGCTGGGCGGCGTGCAGCACCTTGGTTACCGCCGGGTCGTAGAGCAGGTCCAGCAGCGGATCCAGGGAGGGCAGCGCCAGCGGATCGATACAGGCCACCCGGTCGGCGCTGGCAACCTGGATCAGACAAAGCCGCGGATAAAAGGTCTGCTCGCGGATGAATTCGGTATCCAGCGCCAGCCAGGACACGCCGCGCAGGCCGGCACAGAAATCGGTCAACGCCGGCTGATCGACGATATAGAGCAGGTCGTTCATGAACGCCGCCAAGCGCCGGACCGACCGCCGGTCTTTTCCAACAGGCGAATATCGCTCAAGATCATGCCGCGATCCACTGCCTTGCACATGTCGTAGATCGTCAGTAGCGCGACTTGCACCGCGGTCAACGCCTCCATTTCCACCCCTGTGGAACCCCGGGTTTCCACGGTCGCCTGGCAGCGAACGGCGTTGCGCTCCGGCAGGGGCTGTAAATCCACCGCCACCCGGGTCAGGGCCAGCGGATGACAGAGCGGGATCAACTCGGCGGTGCGCTTGGCACCCATGATACCGGCAATGCGCGCCACGCCCAGCACATCGCCCTTGGCGTACTCACCGGCGATGATGCGTTCCAAGGTCGCCGATTGCATCAAAATACAGCCTTCGGCGACCGCGGTCCGATGGGTGATGGCCTTGTCGCCAACATCCACCATGTGGGCTTCGCCGGCGGCGTTGAAATGAGTCAGGGGCATGGCGGGGGAAGAGAGAAGCGGTAGCGGGGAAACGTATGGGGCGAGGATGGTTCCTCGCCCCTCATCAAAGATACTTGACACTTGCGGGGGGAACGGGCTTCCCGCCCGTTGCAACACGGGCGGGAAGCCCGTGTTGCATAACCCCCTACATGGCGGCCAGCAACGGCACGATCAGCAACGCGACGATGTTGATGATCTTGATCAGCGGGTTGACCGCCGGACCGGCGGTATCCTTGTAGGGATCGCCGACGGTGTCGCCGGTGACCGAAGCCTTATGCGCTTCCGAACCCTTGCCACCGAAGTTGCCATCTTCGATGTACTTCTTGGCGTTATCCCAGGCGCCGCCGCCAGCGGTCATGGAAATCGCCACGAACAGGCCAGTCACGATGGTACCCATCAGCAGGCCACCCAAGGCTTTCGGACCGGCCTCGGGACCCATCAGCCACGCCATGCCGAACGCTACCACGATCGGCGTCAGCACCGGCAACAGCGACGGCACAATCATCTCCTTGATCGCCGACTTGGTCAGCAAATCCACCGCCCGCGAATAATCCGGCTTGGTCGTGCCTTCCATGATGCCGGGGATTTCGCGGAACTGCCGGCGCACTTCGACCACGACGCTGCCCGCGGCGCGACCGACCGCTTCCATCGCCATCGCTCCGAACAGGAACGGGATCATGCCGCCGATGAACAGACCGATGATCACCACCGGATCGGTCAGTTCAAAACTGACCTTAATGTGCGCCAGCGCCAATTTATGCTCGAAATCGGCGAACAGCACCAGCGCCGCCAGCGCCGCCGAACCAATGGCGTAACCCTTGGTCACGGCCTTGGTGGTGTTGCCCACCGCATCCAGCGGGTCGGTGATACCGCGAATCTTCTCGTCCATGTCCGCCATTTCGGCAATGCCGCCGGCGTTGTCGGTGATCGGTCCGTAGGCATCCAGGGCGACGATGATGCCGGCCATCGACAGCATCGAGGTCGCGGCAATGGCGATACCGTACAACCCGGCCCAAGAGTAGGACAGACCAATGCTCAGGCAGACCGCCAGCACTGGCAGGGCGGTGGCTTTCATGGATACCGCCAGACCGGCGATGATGTTGGTGGCGTGACCGGTGGTGCAGGCTTCCGCGAGCTTTTGCACCGGGCTGAACTCAGTAGCGGTGTAGTACTCGGTGAAAACTACCATCGCTGCGGTCAAGCCCAGACCGACCAGTGCCGAACCGTAAAGGCCCCAGGGGTTCTGGCCGCCCATCAGCACGAAGATGACGGGCAGGAAGGCCACTGCGGCGATACCACCAGCTACTGCCAGCCCGCGATACAGGGCGTTCATGATTTTTTCGCCTTCACGGGCCTTGACAAAGAAGGTGCCGACGATCGAGGCGATGATCGACACACCGCCCATGACCAGCGGCAGGATAATGGCGTTCTGGGTGGAGTCTCCGGTGAACATCAGACTGCCGACCAGCATGGTGGCGATGATGGTCACCGCGTAGGTCTCAAACAAGTCGGCGGCCATGCCGGCGCAGTCGCCCACATTGTCGCCCACGTTGTCGGCGATGACCGCCGGATTGCGCGGATCGTCCTCGGGGATACCGGCTTCGACCTTGCCGACCAGGTCGGCGCCGACGTCGGCACCCTTGGTGAAGATGCCGCCGCCCAGACGGGCGAAGATCGAGATCAGCGAACTGCCAAAGGCCAGGCCAACCAGCGGGCCGAGATCAGGGAGTTGGTCGGGCGCTGAGTTGATCAGCAGTAAGATGACGTAATATCCGGCGACGCCGAGCAGACCGAGGCCGACCACCAGCATGCCGGTGATCGCACCGCCGCGAAACGCCACTTGCAAGGCCGCGTTCAGACCATCATGGGCCGCTTGCGCGGTGCGGACATTGGCGCGCACCGAGACGTACATACCGATGTAACCGGCCACACCGGAACAAATTGCGCCGATGGCGAAGCCGATGGCCGACAATGCGCCCAAGGTGAAAAAGATGACCACGCCAATGACCACGCCCACGATGGCGATGGTGGTGTACTGCCGATTCAGGTAGGCGCTGGCGCCTTCCTGGACGGCGGCGGCGATTTCCTGCATCCGGGCACTGCCGGGGTCCTTGGCCAATACCCATTTAACCGACTGGACGCCGTAGACGAGCGCGCCGATAGCGCAGACTAACGCGATGATCAATCCTATCGCCGCCATGACAAGGTTCCTCCAGGGTGTGAATAACGTATCCGCATGATATTCTCCCAATTATTGTGCGATATTTGTTCGTTTATTCGCGCGACCGGCCGGGCGAATCCCGAAACCCGGTTTGGACGCGACACCATGTCCAAGTCATCGGGTGGAGGAATCCAGAACGGCCTTTCACACTTCCCTAAGAATAGGTCAAGGATAACCATAACATACAGCTTCGATCATCGGCGACCATCAACGCTCGGCCCGTTGCGACCGCGCGGCGCGCGGCGGTGACGGACGCCCACAAAAGGGTTCGCGCTTTACTTGTCTTTTCCCTGGCCATAGAGATCCACACTCTTCAAAATCTCGGCCTTGGCCTCTTCCAGACCACCCCAGCCATCGAGGCGAACCCATTTGCCGGTATCGAGATCCTTGTAGTGCTGGAAAAAATGGGCGATCTGATTCAACTGTGCCTTGGACATCTGTTCGACCGACTCAATGTGGTCGTACAGAGCGCATTCCTGTTTGATGGGTACCGCCAGCAACTTGGCGTCTCCCCCTCCTTCATCGGTCATTTTCAGCACGCCCAGCGGCCGACAGCGCACCACGCAACCGCTGATGACCGGCAACGGAGCCACTACCAACACGTCCAGCGGATCGCCGTCCTCGCAAAGGGTATTGGGAATGTAACCGTAGTTGCAGGGGTAATGCATCGCGGTGTTCATGAAGCGGTCCACGAACAGCGCGCCGGATTCCTTGTCCACTTCGTACTTCACCGGATCGGAATGTGCGGGGATTTCAATGATGACATTGAACTCGTCCGGGAGATTGTGACCGGCACCTACTCTGTCCAGAATCATGGAACTTGCCTTTTGTAGTCATGCTGAATTGATGGAAGGAAGGGCGCTTATACTACAACAAGGCCGGATACTTGGCAGCATGGACGCCGCCTAGCACGCGTGGGCGACGGGCGACGGCATGGTCGGCTTGCGACACCGGCTCCAGGCGCTCAACCGCCCAGATAAGCTTTGCGAACCTCATCGTTGGCCAGCAGGTTGGCGCCGGTGTCGGCCAACACGATGCGGCCGTTTTCCAGTACGTAGCCGCGATCGGCCAGTTGCAGGGCGCGGTGGGCGTTCTGCTCGACCAGAAAAATGGTCACGCCCTCCTCGCGAATTTCCCTCAGAATCTGAAAAATCTGGGCGATGATGATCGGCGCCAGCCCCAACGAGGGCTCATCCAGCAGCAGCAGGTTGGGCCGACTCATCAGGCCGCGACCGATCGCCAGCATCTGTTGCTCGCCGCCGGACAAGGTGCCGCCGCGCTGGCCACGACGCTCCTTGAGCCGGGGGAACAGGGTGAATACCCGCTCCAGATCGGTCTCCAGCCGCGCCTTGTCGGCGAAGAAGCCGCCCATTTGCAGATTTTCCCGCACGGTCAACCCGGAGAAAATACGCCGCCCTTCCGGCACCAGCGCCAGCCCGCACTGCATGATGACGTGGGTCGGCTTGCAGGTGATGTCCTGCCCTTCGAAGATCACACTGCCGTTCGTCGCCCGCGGCAAGCCGCAGATGGTCATGAGCAGGGTGCTTTTGCCGGCGCCGTTGGCGCCGATCAGGGTGACGATTTCGCCGGGATGCACCTCCAGCGACACGCCCTTGAGCGCCTCGATTTGGCCATAGAAAGTGTGGACGCTGTCCAGTTTCAACATCATCACTCTTCCCCTAAATAGGCCTTGATCACCCGTGGATCGCTGCGGATTTCATCCGGCGTACCGGTGGCGATCGGCCGGCCGTACTCCATGACCAGGATCTCATCGGAAATACCCATGACCAGACTCATGTCATGTTCGATCAACAGCACCGCCACATCATGTTCGGCGCGCAACTCATTGATCAGCCGATCCAGATCGCGGGTCTCTTGCGGATTCAGGCCCGCCGCCGGCTCGTCCAGCATCAGCAACTTGGGTTGCGTAATCATGCAGCGGGCGATCTCCAACCGCCGTTGCTGACCGTAGGCGAGATTGCCGGCCTCACGATTGGCGACCGGCAATAAATTGACTTTTTCCAGCCAGAACGCCGCCCGTTCCAGCGCCTCGGCCTCGGCGCGACGATACTTGGGGGTTTTAAACAAACCGCGCAAAAACCGGGTTTCCAGTTGCGTATGCTGGGAAATCAGCAGGTTTTCGACCACGGTCATGTTCTTGAACAGCCGCACGTTCTGAAAAGTGCGTACCAGCCCCAGCCGGGCAATGCGATGACTGGGCAGCCCCTGAATGGATTCACCGTCCAGCAGCACGGTTCCCGAAGTCGGTCGATAAAAACCACCGATGCAGTTGAAAACGGTGGTCTTACCCGCGCCATTGGGGCCGATAACGGCAAAAACCCGGTGGCGACGCACATCGAACTGAACATTATCCACCGCCAGCAGCCCGCCGAAGCGCATGCTTAGATGACGGACTTGCAGTAAGGAACCCATCGGCGCGGTAATGGGCGTGGCGAGAGGAGTCACCTTATACCAATTCTGCATAGATTTTACGCTATTGCCTGTAGGTCGTAGGTTGGGCAAAAGCGCAGCGTTGCCCAACAATGAGCCTGGATGCTGGGCTAACAGCTCAATTCTATTCAGAAACGGTATTACTCATTGGAATCTTCCGCGCGTACCGGTAACTCCAGCCGGGGCCGAGCGGCCGGCAACAAGCCTTGGGGTCGCCAGATCATCATCAGCACCAGCACCAGGCCGAAGATCAACATGCGGTATTCGGCGAACTGCCGGGCAATCTCCGGCAGCGCGGTCAGGGCGATGGCGGCCAGAATGACCCCGATTTGGGAACCCATGCCGCCGAGCACCACGATGGCCAAGACAATGGCGGATTCGATGAAGGTAAAGGATTCCGGGTTGATGAAGCCCTGCCGAGCCGCGAAGAACGCACCGGCGAAACCGGCGGTCGACGCCCCGAAACCGAATGCGGAGAGTTTGATGGTGGTTGGATTCAAGCCCAGCGAGCGGCAGGCGATTTCATCTTCCCGCAAAGCCTCCCAGGCCCGTCCCACTGGCATGCGGATCAAGCGGTTAATCACATAAAGGATCAACAGGGTCATCACCAGCGCCACCAGGTAGAGAAAGACCACGGTGTCAGCGCCGCTGTAATCGAGGCCGAAGAACTCATGAAAAGTGGCTCCTCCTTCGACGCTTGGCCGGCGGGCGAATTCCAGGCCAAACAGGGTCGGTTTGGGAATATTGCCAATTCCATCCGGCCCACCGGTTAAATGATCCAAATTGTTCAGCAGCAGGCGGATGATTTCGCCGAAGCCCAAGGTGACGATAGCCAAATAATCACCGCGCAGTCGCAAGACCGGAAACCCCAGCAAGCAACCGGTGGTGGCCGCCATGATCACGCATAGCGGCAAACACTCCCAAAAGGACAGGCCGAAATGCATCGACAGCAGAGCGTAGCCATAGGCGCCCACCGCGTAAAAGGCTACGTAACCCAAGTCCAGCAGCCCGGCGAAACCCACCACCACATTCAGGCCCAAGCCAAGCATGATGTAGATCAGCGCCAGCGTGGCGATGTCGACCGAACCCCGCGAGGCGGTAAATGGCCAGATCGCGGCGGCAACGATGACCAGGGCCAGTAAAAACGGACGATAGGCCGTCGGTACATGGGTCGGCAGGGGTAATCGGCGGGTGATGTGCATCAGACCAGAAGCCGCTTTCAAGGGAACCTGAAGCAGTCGCACCACAAACACCACCGCCATGGCCAGCAATACCGGCCGTGGGTCCCCTTCCAGGGAGACGTCGATGCCTTCGACCTGAATCTGAATACCGAGAATCGGTACTGTGAGCAATCCGGCCAACAGGGCGACCAGCGCCGCCTCGGAAAAGTGTCTGGGCATCGCTGTTTATACCTTTTCGATCTCAGGCTTGCCCAGCAACCCGGTCGGACGAAACAGCAACACCAACACCAACAGGCTAAACGCCACCACATCCTTGTACTCGGTAAGCAGATAGGCCGAGGCGAAGCTTTCCGACAACCCTAGAATTATACCCCCCAGCATCGCGCCGGGAATGCTGCCGATGCCGCCCAGCACAGCCGCGGTGAAGGCTTTAATACCGGCATCAAAGCCGATGAAGGGGTTGATCTTGCCGATATACAAGCTGATCAGCACTCCGGCGACTGCCGCCAGGGCCGCGCCCAACACGAAAGTCAGGGAAATCACCCGGTTCGTATCGATACCCAGCAGGTTGGTCATCGTCAGATCCTGAGAGCAGGCGCGACAGGCTCGCCCCAGGCGCGAACGGGCGATGAACAGAGTCAGTGCAGTCATGAAAACCACGGTCACGACGGCGATCAACACCTGCATATAGGACAGATAGACCTGAAAACCGTCTTCGGGGCCAAATCGCCAGCCGCCGCTGATCAGCGGTTGCATGGATAAATCCCGGGCGCCTTGGCCGATCTGTACATAGTTTTGCAGAAAGATGGACATACCAATCGCTGAGATCAACGGTATCAAGCGGGGTCTGCCGCGCAACGGTCGATAGGCCACCCGCTCGATGGTCCAACCATAGGCGCTGGTAATCACAATACTGACCACCAGGGTGAACAGTAAAATCAGGGGAACCGTCTCTACGCCGAATTGCACGGTGAGTGCGGTGATGGTGAGCAACCCGATATAGGCGCTGATCATGTAAATCTCGCCGTGAGCGAAATTGATCATACCGATGATGCCATACACCATGGTGTAGCCGATGGCGATCAGGGCATAGATGCTGCCCAAGGTCAGGCCGTTGATGACCTGCTGAAAGAATTCGAGCATGGAGTAACCGGATGTGGGCGCTGGGCGGGCGATGTAGCATGGGTTTCCAGCCCGTTCAAACACAGGCTGGAAACCCATGCTGCCTTGAACAGTTACTTGACCGGCGTCTTGGTCGCGTCGGCGTGCCACTCGAAGATTACGAACTGGAATTCCTTCAGGTCGCCGTTCTCCTTGAAGGCCACCTTGCCGATCGGCGTGTCGAAGCTGTGCTTGCGGATATAGTCAGCCAGTTTGACCGGATCTTCGGTCTTAGCACCCTTGATCGCGTCCACGATAATTTGCACCGCCGAGTAGGAGGGCATCACAAAGGGGCCAGTAGGATCCTGGCTCTTGTCCTTGAAGGCCTTAACCAGGTTGGCGTTGGCCGGGTCGGCGCTGAAATCAGCCGGCAACGTGACCAGCAACCCTTCCGAGGCTGGACCGGCGATGGCGCTGATATCCTTGTTGCCGACGCCCTCGGGTCCCATGAATCCCGCATCAAAGCCCTGCTCCCGGCATTGGCGGAGAATCAGGCCCAGTTCCGGGTGGTAGCCGCCGTAATAAACGAAATCGACATTCGCGCTTTTCATTTTGGTGCAGAGCGCGGAAAAATCGGTTTGTCCCTTGCTCACGCCTTCGAACAGGGCCACCTTGACACCCTTGGCCTCGACGGTTTTCTTGACTTCCTCGGCAATCCCCTGACCGTACTGCTGTTTGTCATGGATCACCGCCATGTTTGTGGGCTTGATCTGCTCAGCGATGTATTTTCCGGCGGTCGGTCCCTGCTGGTCATCGGTACCGATGGTGCGGAATACCATTTTGTAGCCCTGGTGAGTGATATCCGGGTTGGTGGCCGCCGGGGTGATCATCAGAATGCCTTCGTCCTCGTACAGCTTGGAGGCCGGCTGGGTCGAACCGGAACACAGGTGACCGACCACATATTTGATCTTGTCATTCACAATCTGGTTGGCGACGGCAACCGCCTGCTTGGGCTCGCAGACATCGTCCATCAACACGGCTTCCAACTGCTTGCCGTTGACGCCGCCCTTGGCATTGATTTGCTCAACCGCCATCTGGGCACCCATCATCTGCATGTCGCCGTACTGGGCAACCGGGCCGGTAATCGGGCCGGCCACGGCGATCTTAATGGTATCGGCGGCCTGCGCTACCCCGCCCAAAACCAGAACGACCGCGCCGACGGCGGCACTTAGAACATTACGGCTGAAGGTGTTCATCAAGCGACTCCTCTCCTCGTGATGATGGCTTCAATGGGTTCGACCGAATCCGCCACGGATGGGCGT
The DNA here is from genome assembly GCA_016699715.1 of Candidatus Competibacteraceae bacterium. Classification (NCBI taxonomy): domain Bacteria; kingdom Pseudomonadati; phylum Pseudomonadota; class Gammaproteobacteria; family Candidatus Competibacteraceae; species Candidatus Competibacteraceae bacterium. The sequence continues at coordinate 2,973,211 of CP065007.1, forward strand.
TTGTCTTTAAGCGCTTAAAGAATTAACTAAATTCCCAGAGAGAACAAGCCGACATGGAAAAATCGACGCCGGAGACGGCGAAAAGAGGCCAGGGCATCCAGCGCGACAATCAAAGTCGCGCGGCCCTTACGCAAACCCTTTCTCCCCGCCGGTGGCATCACTCCCGCAAAGTGTCCAGGATCGCCCGGGCGGCGTTCGACAGAGTGCGGCCCGTGTGCCGTACCACCCCCAAGCTGCGTTCCAGCCGCAACCCGTCAACGTTCAGTTCGATCAATTCCTCATCACGCATGGTGCGTGGCAGTATGCTCCAACCCAACCCAACCGCCACCATCATTTTTATGGTTTCCAAATAGTTGGTGGAAAATGCCACCAGCGGCATCACCCCCAGCCGCGCCAGACCCTCCTCAATGATCCGCCGGGTGAAGGTCGCCTCGCTCGGCAGGATGGCGGGATATTGACTCAATCTTTCCGGTGTGACGGTGATCGGCTCCGCCAGTGGATGCGCGGGCGAAGCAATCGCAATCAACGGGTCCGGCCAAAGCGGCAACGCTTCCAGTGGCGCTTCAAGCCGTGGCGGCAGGGTAATGACCGCCAGATCCACCTCGCCACGCAGCACCGCCGCCCCGGCCAGTTCCGAATCCATGAACCGCATATTCAGGCGCACCTGCGGATAGCGGCTGGAAAAGGTTCGTAAGACCGGCGGCAGGCGATGCAGGCCGATGTGATGGCTGGTGGCGAGAGCCAGCGGCCCGGTGACGATCCCCGACAGATTGCGCAGCGCTCGGCCAGTGTCGTCCAACTCGGCCAGGATGCGCAGTGCTCGCGGCAGCAGCACGCCGCCGGCCTCGGTCAACCGCACCACCCGACCCAGTCGGTCGAACAGCCTCGTACCCAATTCCGCTTCCAGCGCCGCCAGCCGCTTGCTGACCGCCGGTTGCGTCAAATGCAACCGCTCGGCGGCCAGCGAGAACGACCCGCTGTCGGCGATGGTGACGAAAGCTTGCAATCCGGCGATATCCATGGCAATGGGTGTCGTTTTGGCGGTCACAATAGATTCTTTTATTTTATATGAATTATGAAAAATATGAATTTGTATTATCCATTAAGGCGCCTTAAGCTGAACGATATATTGAGGCGGGAGGTAAGGCATGGCCGGTAAGACCCTTTACGACAAGCTCTGGGACACCCACTTGGTGCGAACCGATGCCGGCGGTACGGCGCTGCTCTACATTGATCGTCACCTGGTGCACGAGGTCACTTCGCCGCAGGCTTTCGAGGGCCTGCAACTGGCCGGCCGCCGGCCGTGGCGCTTGGAATCCATGGTCGCCATGCCCGATCACAACACCCCGACCGATCCCGGTTTCACCACCATCGCCGATCCGGTGTCGCGCCTGCAAGTCGAGACCTTGGATGCCAACGCCCGCGCCCATGGTCTGCGCTACTTTCCCATCGGCGACGCCCGCCGTGGCATCGTTCATGTGGTGGGGCCGGAGCAGGGCGCCACCTTGCCAGGCATGACCGTGGTCTGTGGCGATTCGCACACCTCGACTCACGGCGCGTTCGGCGCGCTGGCCTTCGGCATCGGCACCTCCGAGGTCGAGCATGTGATGGCGACCCAGTGCCTGATCCAGAAAAAATCCAGGGCGATGCTGGTGCGGGTGGACGGTCGGACCCGGCCGGGCGTGACCGCCAAGGATATCGCGTTAGCGATCATCGGCCGGATCGGCACCGCCGGCGGCACCGGTTACGCCATCGAGTTCGGCGGCGACGCCATCCAGGCGCTGAGCATGGAGGGACGGATGACGGTCTGCAACATGGCCATCGAGGCCGGGGCCCGCGCCGGCATGATCGCGGTGGACGACACCACCCTCGCCTACGTCAAGGGCCGGCCGTTCGCGCCGCAAGATGCATGGTGGGATCGGGCGGTCACGGCTTGGCGCGAACTGCACAGCGACCCCAATGCCGAATTCGACCAGGTCGTGGCGCTGGACGCGGCGACAATCCAGCCACAGGTGACCTGGGGGACCTCGCCGGAAATGGTGGCGGCGGTGGGAGGACGCATTCCCGATCCCGCTCAGGAAAGCGACCCGGTCAAACGCGACGGTATGGAACGGGCGTTGCGTTACATGGGCTTGCGGCCGAACATGCCGATCACTTCGATCAAGCTGGATCGGGTGTTCATCGGCTCCTGCACCAACGGCCGCATCGAGGATCTGCGCGCGGCGGCGGCGGTGATCAAGGGCCGCAAGGTTGCGCCGAACCTCAAGCAGGCGCTGGTGGTGCCGGGTTCCGGCTTGGTAAAACAACAGGCCGAGGCCGAGGGGCTGGATCGGGTGTTTACCGCCGCCGGCTTCGAGTGGCGCGAGCCGGGCTGTTCGATGTGCCTGGCGATGAACGCCGATCGCTTACTGTCCGGCGAGCACTGCGCCTCGACCTCCAACCGCAATTTCGAGGGGCGGCAGGGGCAGGGTGGGCGTACTCATCTGGTCAGCCCGGCGATGGCGGCGGCGGCGGCGCTCGCCGGCCATTTCGTGGACGTGCGGATATTCTGAGGAAGATGCCGATGCAAGCCTTTACCCGACTCGACGGTCTGGTGGTCCCCCTGGATCGCGCCAACGTGGACACCGACGCGATTATTCCCAAGCAGTTCCTGAAATCGATCAAGCGCACCGGTTTCGGCCCTTATCTGTTCGACGAATGGCGCTATCTGGATCACGGCGAGCCGGGCATGGACTGTTCGGAAAGACCGAGAAATCTCGATTTTCCCCTCAATCATCCGCGCTATTGGAAGGCGAGCATCCTGCTGGCGCGGGAAAATTTCGGCTGCGGCTCCTCGCGCGAGCACGCGGTCTGGGCACTGGACGAGTACGGCATCCGCTGCGTGATCGCGCCCAGCTTCGCCGACATCTTTTTCACCAACAGCTTCAAGTCGGGCCTGCTGCCGCTGCGACTGCCCGTCGAGACGGTCGAGCACTTGTTCAAGGCGGTCGCGGCGCAACCCGGTTACCGACTGACCGTGGATTTGCTGGCGCAGAGCGTGCTCACCCCCCAGGGCGCGGTGCTCGGTTTCCAAATCGATCCATTTCGCAAGGAATGCCTGCTCAACGGTTGGGACGACATCGATCTGACCCTGCGCCATGCCGACGAAATCCGCGCCTACGAAGCGCGGCGGCGCCAGCAGGCGCCCTGGCTGTTTTCCTGAATTTCGCGGAGGAAGTGAACACGCATGACCCATAAGATTCTTGTCCTGCCCGGCGACGGCATCGGCCCGGAGATCGTCGCCGAGGCGGCGAAAGTATTGGAATGCCTGCGTCAGGAACACGGTCTGGATGCGGTATTGGAATATGGCCTGCTGGGCGGCTGCGCGGTGGACGAACTCGGTGCGCCGTACCCCGAGACCACCCGTCGCCAGGCACGCGAAGCCGACGCCATCCTGCTCGGCGCGGTCGGTGGCCCTCAATGGGAGCGGATCGAGCGACCGCTGCGCCCGGAACGCGGCCTGCTGGCGATCCGCGCCGACCTGGAACTGTTCGCCAATCTGCGCCCGGCGCTGCTTTACCCGCAATTGGCGACGGCGTCGGCGCTCAAGCCGGACATCGTCGCCGGGCTGGACATTCTGATCGTGCGCGAGCTGAACGGCGATATTTACTTTGGCCAGCCGCGCGGCATCCGCACCCTGGAGAACGGCGAGCGCGAAGGCTTCAACACCATGCGCTATAGCGAGTCGGAGATCGAGCGTATCGCCCGGGTCGCATTCGAAGCAGCCCGCAAGCGCCACCGCAAGCTGTGTTCGGTGGACAAGGCCAACGTGCTGGAAGCCTCCGAATTGTGGCGCGAAGTAGTCGGACGGGTGGCTGGAGATTATCCGGACGTGGCGCTGTCGCACCTGTATGTGGATAACGCCGCCATGCAACTGGTGCGCGCGCCCAAGCAGTTCGACGTGATCGTGACCGGCAACCTGTTCGGCGATATTCTATCCGACTGTGCCGCCATGCTGACCGGTTCGATCGGCATGCTGCCGTCGGCTTCGCTGGATCGCCACGGCAAGGGGTTGTACGAGCCGATTCACGGTTCCGCGCCCGATATCGCCGGCAAGGGCCTGGCCAATCCGCTGGCCACCATCCTGTCGGCGGCCATGCTGCTGCGCTACAGCCTGAACCAGCCGCAACTGGCCGGACGGATCGAGGAAGCGGTCGGCCGGGTGCTGGATCAGGGTCTGCGCACCCTGGATATCACGGCGTCCAGCATGACCCCGGTCGGTACCCAGGCCATGGGCGACGCCGTGGTGGCGGCACTGATGGAGTGAGAAGGCGAAGGCCGGGGTCGAGGATACGGCCTGTTCGGGCGGAAAATTTCCGTTTTTTGCAACTCTTTGATGATCGAGCTATTTCAGGGTATGGCGATGATGAAGCGAGTGGGTTTGGTCGGCTGGCGTGGCATGGTGGGTTCCGTGCTGATGGATCGGATGATGGCGGAAAACGATTTCGCCCTGATCGATCCGGTGTTTTTCACGACTTCCAATGTAGGTGGCCGAGGTCCGGCCATCGGCAGGGATATCCCGGTCCTGAAAGATGCCCGCTCCATCGCCGATTTAAAGGCGCTGGATGTCATCGTCACCTGTCAGGGCGGTGATTACACCCATGAGATTTATCCGCAACTGCGCGCCGCCGGCTGGCGAGGCTACTGGATCGACGCTGCCTCGGCGCTGCGGATGAAGGATGATGCGGTCATCATTCTCGACCCGGTGAACCGCAACGTGATTGAGGATGCACTGGCGCGGGAAGCAAAGGACTACATCGGCGGCAACTGCACGGTCAGTCTGATGCTAATGGGACTGGGTGGGTTGTTCGCGCACGGTTTGGTGGAGTGGGCGAGCGTCATGACCTATCAGGCCGCTTCCGGCGCTGGCGCCCAGAACATGCGCGAACTGATCCAGCAGATGGGCGCGATCCATGCCGCCGTGATCGACCGGTTGGAGCAGCCGGCCTCGGCGATTCTGGAAATTGACCGCATCGTGGCCGACACTCTGCGTTCCAGCGATTTTCCAACCACCCACTTTGGCGTACCGCTGGCCGGCAGCCTGATCCCGTGGATCGACAAACAGCTCGATAACGGCCAAAGCCGCGAGGAATGGAAGGGGCAGGCCGAAACCAACAAAATCCTGGGACGCGCGGACCATCCCGTCCCTATCGACGGCATCTGCGCGCGGGTTGGGGCGATGCGCTGCCACAGTCAGGCGCTGACCGTCAAACTGGTCCGGGATGTACCTCTGGACGAACTGATCGAAATGATCGGCGCCGCTAACGACTGGGTGCGGATAGTACCGAACGAGCGCGAGATATCCATGCGCGAGCTGACTCCCACCGCCGTCACCGGTACTCTGGCCGTGCCGGTCGGTCGCCTGCGCAAGCTCAACATGGGGCCCCAATATCTGGGTGCTTTCACCTGCGGCGATCAGTTGCTGTGGGGCGCCGCCGAACCGTTGCGCCGCATGTTGCGCATTTTGCTGGAAGCGTAATTTCCCCCGCCGATCATTTACTCGCCAGCCCGCCGGTGGGTGGGGTTTTCCGCGCCGCTTCTCGAAACTACATCCAAATCGCGGAAATCCTCTGCATTAAGGAGTATCTTTAAGGGGAAGCTTCGACAGGTTTCGACCACTCGAAGCGGGAAGGCCACTGGCTCAATGCGCCGGTGGCAATACCAAGCCAATCCCGCCGGCACAGCGACGCTCCGGCGGCGGAATGGAGACAGTCCATGCCGACCAGGATATTAATCCGACTATCCCTTTTGGCCGGGCTGGTGGCGCCGCTGTGCGCCTTTGCCCTGGGTGTCGGCCCTCTCGAGGTACGTTCGGCGCTCAATCAGAACTTCGAAGCCGAAATCCCCCTGATCAGCAGCAACCCCGTTGAATTGATCGGCCTGACCGTCCGGATCCCGCGCCAGCAGGATTTCGACTGGGCGGGAGCCGAGCGATATGAATTTCTATCGAAGCTGCGTTTCTCGGTTCAGACGCCGCCCGGCGGCCCGAACCTTCTCAAGATCACCTCGACCGAGCCGCTCCGCGAGCCCAATTTTACCCTGCTAGTGGAACTGGCGTGGCCGCGTGGCCGGTTGCTGCGGGGATTTCCAGTCCAGCTCGATCCGGAACTGTACGCCGACCGCCGGTTGCCACCTCCACCGCCGCCCCCGGTCGTGGTTCCGCCACCGATTGCGGCCGAACCCGCCGCCGCTGAGCCGCCGGCTCCGGGGTTGCCGCCGGCCCCGCCGGTCAGCTTCGAGGGAGCCAGGTCCTGGCCGGTCAAATCCGGCGAAACACTGATGGGAATCGCCAGCCAGGTTCGCCCTTCAACCGCCGTCAAGCTGCCGGAAATGATGGCGATCCTGGTGGCCGGCAATCCAGGGGCGTTCGTCAACGGCAATCCGAACGCGCTGCGCGCCGGTTCGGTGCTCAAGGTACCGACCCCGCAGGCGCTGGGTGTGCAGGGTGTACCCACCCCACCCGTTCCAGATGTGGCTGCGGCGGCACCCACCGAATCCACCCCAACCCAACTACCACCGACCACACCGATCCCACCGCGGCTGGTCGAGCCGAGCGCGCAAGCGGTGGTCTCGTCACCGGAGCCGGCACCGGAGCCGGAACCACCGCCGCTTGCCACGACGACGACGCCGCTCGTGGAACCCCAACCGTTGCCGGTGCCGGTCGAACCGTTGCGGGAGATCATCCCTCAAGCCAGTATCCCGCAAACGGAGGGAGAGACGTCGCCAACGCCAATTGACGCTGCATCCGAGGCGCAACCGGCCGCGCAGCCGGAACCCCCACCTCCCGTGGCCCAACCGGAACCGGCGTCCGTCCGGCCGCCACCGACCGCCAAACCGCCGGCCGCGCAACCGGAGGAAAACGGATTCAGCTGGCTGGCCAACCCCATAGTCTGGATCGCCATCGCCATGATCGTGCTGGCGGTGGCCGCGGTGGTGCTGCTACCACTGTTGCGGCGCCCCGCCAAACCGAAGCAACCACCGGTTCAGCCGGAAGCGATCGACGAGCCCAAGCCTACGCCGGAATCTTCCACACCGATGACTCGCACCCAGATTCGCGAGCCTCGTTCCGTTCGGCCGAGACCCGCCGTCGCGAGTTCGACGACCCCGGCCTCAGCTGAGACTGGAGCCATGCCCGCGGCGTCTAAACCCGCCGCATCCAAACCTGAGGCAACGCCTCCCAAACCAATTGACGAACTGCTCAAGGACATCGATTTCGGACTAGGAGACGCGGCGGTGAGTGGAAAAGAAGCTGCCTCGGCGCAGAAGCTGGAAACACCGCGCTTGCCTGATACCGAGCCTCCCACGGCTTCGGTAACCCGCACAGCCGCCAATCCATTCCTCTCGGCGGAACCGGCGTCGGACAAAGTGCCCGCGCAATCTCCCCAGGCAGACCTTCCTTCCGAGCTGCGGCTGGACAATTTGGATTTCGACTTTGGCGACCTGGGGTTGGAAAATACCGCGCGGCCGAAAACCGACTTGCCGCCATTGGAACTGGGGCCGGCCAAATCGAGCGCAACAGCCAATCCGCCACCGCGGGCACCCGACACGTTCGAACCGATGACCGAACCGCCGGCTCCACCGGCACCCCCTCTTCAGATCGAACCGCTGTCCATGCCGCCACCCTCCCGGCAATTCGAATTCACCGACATCACCCAGGAACTGGAGCAACCCGGCGCGTCCGTCGAGCCGTTGAAGCTGGACGAGGACCTGCGGGGGATCGGCGACGGATCGCTCGATCTCGGCACGATGGTGTCTGACAGCGCGTCAACCCCCGGCGGCGGCAATCGGGAAACCGCCGCCGATTACGTGGAAACCAAACTGGACTTGGCCACGGCCTATCTGGATATGGGCGATCAGGTGGGAGCACGCAGCCTGCTGGAGGAGGCACTGCAAGAGGGCACCGCCTCCCAACAGCAACAAGCAAGAGAACTGCTCAAGAAATTGGGTTGACGTCTGTCCCTGGCACCATCGGAAACCCCTCCAATCGGAGGGGTTTTTATGAGGGAAAACTTGGACGTTATCAGCGCAGATGAGCGGTGCTGACAGGTTCGGCCAGCGCCAGCGCCCGGTCGGCGGTGCCGCGCTGGGTCAGGCGTAATACCGTTCCAGCTGGCAACCAAACCATGGTTCCCGCGGGCAGCGCAACTCGTCCATCTTGCGCCGCGGGTTTCCATGCCTTGTTCAGATCAATCAACTCCCACGAGTTTACTTCGTAATAACTCGCCAGCATTGGCATGGATACCGATTGCCGCAACCGGATGCGATCCAGGTTGAGGGGAGGTTCGTAGCTGACGCCCTCCGGGAAAAACCGCTGAGGATTACGGGCAACATTGCGGGCCGCCAGAAATTCGGCATAGAAATTCCGCGACGCAAACCCGAAATTGGACCCCGAGTAGCTCCGCACGATGGCGCCAATATCGTTGCCGTAGGCCTGCTGAGCGCGCCGCATGCCACCGACGCCGTGATTGTACGAAGTCAGCGCCAGCGGCCAACTACCCAGGCGGTCGTAGGCATCCCGCAGATAGCGAGAGGCGCCCTGCGCCGATGCCACGGGATCGCGCCGTTCGTCCACGGCCGCGTTCAGCATCATGAATTGCCGCGCGGTGCCCGGCATAAATTGCCACATGCCCACCGCGCCGACCGAAGAAGCGGCATGATTCTGGAAAGACGACTCCACATGTGGCAGATAGGCCAGTTCCTCCGGCAATCCGGCCTCGCGGAACACGCCGCGGAATGTCGCATCGTAGCGACCGCTGATTTCCAGACCCCGCTTGAATCGCTCGCGCAGGCCGCGCTGGCTGCGCAGCCGTTCGCTGGCGCCGACGATGGCACCAGGTCCGCCACTGCTCTTGCGGACATGATTCGCCAATGCTTGTTCGGTCGGTGTCAACGGGATGTTGGCCGCCGACTTGAACTCCACCTGGCGCAACAGTTCCTTCAAGGTTTCATAGTGCTCCTTGGCGAAGCTCTTCTGCTCGGCGGTTTGGCCTTCACCCACCGAGCCGGGCAAGGTAATCACCCCGTAAATGACATCCATATAGCGGTCGTCGTGCAAGGCAATCTGATTGCGCCCCCAAACCCCATAGACTTTGCTCCAGAACTCAACCTGCGGTTGAAGTTCCGGTGGGGCTGGAAACGCCGCATCGGAGGGTACGCTCGCGCTGGCTGTAAGCCGGACCGGCGCCGGCGCCGGTCCGGCGGCGCAAGCGGCTAGCACCAGTAGTGTCAGAAGGGCCAATAATCCGCGCAGTCGTAATTGCATCGCCGTTTTCTCCCTGGTTGTTTCTTTGCGATCGCGTGATGGGGGTGGTGTGCTTGCGGGATTGAAGGGAATAAGCCGCTCCCGTAGCGGCAGTCCTACCTGGTCAAGACGCCCGAAAAGTCCAGCTTCCAGCGACCGTCACCGCCGGGTGGCCCCAGCAGATTCAGCGCTTGGCGCAAAGCTTGGTTGCCGGCATCGCGGACGGCGGCCGATCCGCTAAAACGATAGCGGCCGTCGGGTGACACGCTCAATGTGCCTTCCAGCTCCAGCGGCGCGTTGTTGTCCTTGATTGCGCCCTGGATGCCTCCCGGCGGGGCCGGGCTCAGTTGTACTATGAAATCGCCAAGATTCAGCGGTTGGCCGAGTCTGGCGCGCAAGTTCAACAAATAAACCACGCCATAGGCCGATTGCGGCAGCCCGGCGGCGCTCAGATACAGTTCTCGCAGGCTGAATTCCACCACCCCCCGCAGTGGTAGTTTGGACTGGCCGGCCAACTTGTTCAGCTTGGCCAGCAGCAGCCGGCCGCTGAAATCGCGAAACCGCAGCCGGCCACCCCATCCTATCGCAGCGTTTCCTGTCAGTTTAGCTTCAGGATCGTCAGTGTCCAGCCTGAATTCCAGCCATCCCCCCAAAAGGGCGAACGGCCGCCAGTCCCAATTCAGCCGCCTGATCAGTGTATCACGCCAGTTTACTCCCAAGGCCGAACCTTCGGTCAGCGTCCCGTCCACCGACCGCACGTCGAGGTTGGGCAATCGCTCGTCGAGCAAATCGACTACCAAACCGGCCGGAGCCAGCAGCAGCAGAAACAGCAAAAACGCCAGCAAACCCAGCAGGCCGTAACCTAGCACACGCTTCATGGCCTGGCGACTCCCTGCAGGATGACGCGAGCATTCACCAGCCCGGCGGTGGCAGTGCGATCCACACTCAGATTGACGATGACGATGCGATGTTCGCGTTCCAGCGACCCCAGCCAGGGAATCAGCTTGTCGAACTCGACTTCATCCAGTTGGGCGCTCAGCTTGTCCTCGCCCTGGGGCGCAACCCGTTTCAGGGCGCTTGCCAGCCCCGCCTCCCGCGCGGTCTGATCCACCAGCGTGAGCAGGGAGCGGCCGTCGCTGGTGGAGCTTGTACTGGCATTGCCGCTCAGACGCTTGACCTCCCGCGCGGCCTGCCGCATCCAGATCAGGTCGGCGCGCTGCTCGGCGACGCGCTGCTGGAGCTGACGATGGCTGGTCCGAAACGGCTCCCACACCAGCGCGTAGCCCAGCAGTGCCAGCGTCAGCCCCAGCCCCCCGATGACCAGCAGGCGCTCGCGAGCGCTCAGGGTTTCCCACCAGGTTTTCATGAGGGCGCTCTTTTCAGCGTGATCTTGCTCTCCATCTGGCCTTCCCGCTGGGTAGTGCGCATATCCATGCGTAGCCCCGGTTGCCGGTCGAATTGTTGCCGGAGCCGATCCAGCACCGCCGGATCGCCTCCTTCCAGCGCCAGGTCCAATTGCCCGTCGCGGTAGCCGAGGCCGCGCAAAGCGACGTTCGGAAAATTGGCCAGTGGCTGTGCGCCTTGGTAGAGCAGCGTCAGGAAGCCACCGCCACCGCTGGGCGCCAGCTCTCGCAGGCGGGTTTCCATCTGAATCTTGGGGTTGACGATCCGGGTTGCCTCGGGCAAGGCGTCCTTGAAGGTCCGTTCGATCGCGGTCCGCAGCGCCGTAAGCTCCCGTTGTAACCGCCAGTGTTCGTACACCTGCGCGGCGATCTGCACCAACAGCATCATTCCCGCCAACGCCGCCGCCGCTCGCCAGGGCCGCAGCCAGCGGCCCCAATGCGCCTGCCGGCTGTAACCACCCTGCAACAGGTTCAGAACGGAGGCTGGCTGGTAACCCGACGCGAACAGCGCCAGCGGCTCGATTGGCGTGTCTTCCAGGCTGAGTTCGATGCTGAGTTCGATCCCGATTTCAGCCAGTTCGATTGCGGGAGATCCCCAGACGCGCAGGCGCTGAGGCTTGGCCTCGCCGGCTTCGGCCAGCGCCTGCGCAAGCAGCAGCGCCAGATTGTCGCGCTCGGTGGCGAAGCCTTCCCAACGACCGGTACGCACCAACGCCCGTCGCGCTTCCAGCAGCACACTCCACTCGTCGCTTTGCCAAGGCAGCAGCAGCGGGTCCGGAACGATAGCGACCAGCGTCAGGCCAGCCGCTTCGCAGCTCTCCAGCCAGGCGCTCAGCAACGTCCGATCGATGACCGCCACTGGCAGATAGCCGCTATCCACCCCGCCGCCCAGCGCGAAATGCAGCGTCTCGATATCCTCGACCAGATAATCTTCCAGGGCAAACGGCACGGCCCGAGCCCAAGTGGAACGCTTGCGACTGGGTAGCACCAACCGATGCAAAGTGACCGCTTCGCCCGGCGCGACCAGTATCTGGCGCGCGCCGTCGCTCTGGCTGGACAGGTCCGCCAACGAACCGCGCTGGACCTCGCCGTCGGGATGCAGCCATTCAGCCTCATTGGCGGCAACGAAGCGGAAAAAACAGAGTGGGGCAGGCACGTCGTCTCAATCCTGGTTGCCAAAACCGTGTCGCAGGACACGGACGCCATTTTCGTCGCGGAATAACATACTGTATAGCATGGCTCGGCCGTCGCCCACTCGCGCCTCGGCCCGTAATAGAAAATACTGGCTGGCGACACCGAGCTGGGCTTTCAGCTCCGCGTTCACGCTAAGGTTGGCCGCGTTCAGGAAATCGTCCACCTTCTCATAACCCTCGTCGGGTCGGGTTTCCAGCAGGCTCTCCAGCTCGGTCGCGTCCGCGCCGTCGTCGCTCAGCGCCGCCAACACCGGCGCCGGCGCGGTGTTGACGTTCAGCGCGGTGCCTGGCGGCAGGGCGCAGACATAGGGGGCTAGTTTATCGTAAGTTTCCCGGTCCACACCCTTGACCAGCCGCAATTCCGAAACGCTGGTGAAGGGCTGATTCGCGGCCAGGTACGCTGGATTCAATACCGTGTAATCGCTGTCCTCGGCCCCGTCTGGAAACAACGGGTCCCGATCGGGATCGATCCAATCGACGATCGCCTGGGCCAGTTCCGGTTTCAATTCGAGGCTTTCCAACAGACGTTGCAGCGCTTGCACCTGCGGTTGGTCGATCTGCCCTTGTTTGGATTGCGGTTGCTCAGGATTGGCGGGCGTTTTGGGTTTGGCGGATGACGATTCCGCGGCGGGGTCCTCCGTCGCCGCTTGCGATTCCGTCTCCTGCTCTTCGCCTCCATCGGCGGGGCGCTCCCGATCGTTCGCGTCGGGGTCGGGCGGCGCTCCACCCGGTACCGGTTGCCACAGGTTGTTGAGGTTGAAACAGCCTTGCAGGTCGCTGAGCCGACCGGAAAGCTCGCCGCCCTCGACCGGCAGCATCATCGGAAGGTTGGCCCATTCCTCGCCCGGATGGTCAATTTTGTTCTCCTGGCGGTCACGCGCCAGAATGACCATCGCCCACTGTTCGAGGCCGAGCGTGTACAGCCGAGCCTGCTGCTGGTGCTGGAGCACGGTGCTGCGACGGATCGCCAATTGCTGCAAGGTGGCCAGACTGGTCGCGGTGACGCTGGCGAGGAAAACGATCAGCAGCACGGTGATCAGCGCCACACCGGCTTGATGGCCGATGCTCGCGGCACGGTTGCCGGGATCAGCCAGCCAAGGGGAACAGCCGGGTGATTTCACCCCAGTCCTCCAGCGTCAGGCTCACTTCCACCGCTCGGGGCAAGATGACGGAACCGCGTCGTCCGGTTTCACCGTCGTCACTGTCGGCGGCGGGTGGTGGCCAGTCGTCTTGCCAAGCATCGTCCGCATCCAGAAACCGCACCTTGAGTTCTTGCACTCGGTCCAGCAATAAGGTCTCGCGCGGCTCGACCAACCCCCCTCGGTCCAAGACCTGCCAGTGCAACCGCCATAGCCGGCCCTCGCGCAGCCGGTAGGCGACCCGTTGCAGGGTCGCGCGCGACTGGCCGAGCGGGTTATCCCAACCGGCGCGCGTCAGGGTCAGCGTGTCGCTGGCCAATGCGCCGCCATGCAGGGCAGGCTGGGGATCGCCGTATTCGTCACGGATACCGCGCGCCAGGGTTTGCTCGACATCCTGTTCCATACGGTAAACCGCCAACTGGACCGCCGCCAGCCGGTGGCTTTGCTCTTCCACGGCGGCTCGGGTAAACAACACGTTGCGCAACCCGCTGTAGGCGGCAATGGCCATGATGGCGAACACCGCCAGGGCGACCAGCAGTTCCAGCAGGGTAAAGCCGCGCGTTGCGATCTTCATGATGGGGTAGCCACTGTTGGCGACGCGGGCGAGGGACGCGCTCGCTCGGGAGTCTGGCCCTCGGGCTGGGTCTGATCCGCCGCGGGCTTTTTCGGTGCTCGGCCTTTGAACGCCACCAGCTTGCCAAGGGTTGGTCCGCCTTCGCCGGACCACACCGTGACTTCAAGGCGACGCATGTCGGGATCGTCGGTCTTGTCGAAGCGGGCTTCCCAGCGCCAGACACGATTGGCGAGTTCGGACTCGCCCTTGCGCGAGCCTTCATCGGGCCAAGCGGTGGGGGTGAGCAGCAGTTCGTTGATCTTATTGAGGGCAACCCAGCTGGCAAATGTTCGATCGCGCAGCACGCCGACGGTATTGACGCTCTGGGTGGTCGCACCGATGACCGCGCCCATGGCGATGGCCAATACCGCCAGCGCCACCAGCACTTCCAGCAGGGTAAAGCCAGCCGCGCGCTTCATCGCGCCACCACGCCCGCCGTCAGCCGACCCAAAGCGTCGCCGGCAACCCGGTACAGGGACACATCCGCTCCCTGAGTGTCGGCGAAACCGAATACCGCGACGAATTCGGTGGCTTCGCCGCTGGCCAGCAGCAGCACCTGCGGCAACTGGTCGGTGGCGGCGAGTGCCGCCGGCTGATCGTCAACCCAAAGCCCCAGAACGATGTCCTCGGGCAGTTCGCGCTGAACCAGGGTGGTCGCGGCGACCGGCGGCTGCCATTCGCCCTGTTCGTTCAGGCTCAGAATCGCGTAACCGGTGCGGGTAAAACGGATGCCGCGCACCTCAGCGCGCAGGATGGCCTCTTGCTGGTGCAGCTCCACCAGCGCCGCCAACCGTTGCCCTTCCTCCACCAACCGTTCCCTCGGCCCACCGCCCACCGACAACAGGGCGAAACCGGTCATGATGCCGACCAGCAGCATCACAACCATGACTTCGAGCAGGGTGAAACCGCGCGGCGGCACAGTCATTTGCACGGCTGGCATCGCAACACTCGACATCCCGCCGCCTCGTTGCTGGCGAGGCGGCTATTCGTCCAGGTTCCAGTTGCCGATATCGGCGTCCACGCCCTCGCCGCCCGGCTGGCCGTCGGCGCCGAGCGAGTAGATATCGAGGTCGCCGTGCTGGCCGGGACTGAGGTATTGATAGGGTTTGCCCCAGGGGTCCTTGGGCAGCTTGTCCAGATAGCCGCCTTCCTGCCAGTGCGCCGCCTCGGCCGGCTTTTGCACCAGCGCTTCCAGCCCCTGTTCGGTGGTCGGATAGCGGAAATTGTGCAGCCGGTACAAGTCGAGCTGATTCTTGATCACCCGGATATCCTGCTTCGCCTTGACCATCCGGGCCTTGTCGGGGTTGTCCATGATACGAGGCACCACCACGGCGGCCAGGATGCTGAGGATCACCACCACGACCATGACTTCGATCAGGGTGAAGCCGCGCCGGCGGGCGGGCCGGTCTTGCCGCCGGAGGCGGCGGGCTGCGAGTGCGGTTACGAGCATGGGGTCTCTCCGAAATCCGGTCCCGATGTTGGTTAGCGGGCGCATCAGGCGCGGCCCAACCGGTACAGGGCGATTTCACCCAGCAGGTTGGGCCACAGCCGCGATCCCAATCGGGGTTGGTGGGCGTGGTCCAGCACCATGCGCTGCAAGATGTCGATGTGCTTGCGCCGGCACAGCGCCTCGAAATCGCGGATGGTAAACAGATGCACGTTGGGCGTGTCGTACCACTGATAAGGCAAGGTTCTGCCCACCGGCATCAAGCCCTGCAAGGCGATCTGCAACCGGCCGCGCCAGAAACCGAAATTGGGAAAAGTCACGATGCCCTGCCGGCCCACCCGCAGCATTTCGTCCAACAACCGTTCGGTGTGCCGGACGGCCTGCAGGGTCTGGGTCATGATGACATAATCGAAGCTGCCATCGCCGAAATCCTCCAGGCCCGCTTCCAGATCGGCATGAATCACGTTCACCCCCGCCTGAATGCATTTGACAATGTTGGCACTGTCGATTTCCAGGCCGTAGCCGCTGACCTGCCGGCGCTCGTGCAGATAGGCCAGCAGCGCACCGTTGCCGCAACCCAAATCCAGCACCCGCGCGCCAGGACGGATCCATTCGCTGATCAGTTCCAGTTCAGGCCGCATGGGCGTTGATCCCGGTCGCGGCGGGCACGGCGGCGTGGGCGGGTTCGGAGGTTCGGCCGTTCAGCTCGCGGATGACCCGACTCAGGTAGCCACGCAGCGCTTCATGATACAGCGGGATCGGCATCAGAAAGGCGTCATGGCCGGACTCCGAGGAAATTTCGCTGTAGCTGACCTCGCGACCGGCCCGGACCAGTGCCCGCACGATCTCGCGCGAGCGGGCCGGCGCGAATCGCCAGTCGCTGGTAAAGGAAATCACCAGGAAGCGCGCCTGCGTTCGATGGAAAGCCGCCGACAGATCCTGATCGAAATCCGCCGCCGGGTCGAAATAATCCAGGGTCTTGGTCATCAGCAGATAGGTGTTGGCGTCGAAGCGATCGACGAAGGCTTTGCCCTGATGGCGCAGATAGCTTTCCACCTGGAATTCGGTGTCGAAATTGAAGTTGAAATTGGGCGTCCCTTCGCGCAATTCGCGGCCGAACTTGGCGCGCATGCCTTCGTCGGACAGATAGGTAATATGGCCGAGCATCCGGGCAATCATCAATCCGCGACGCGGCACCACCCCGAATTCGTAGTAGTGACCGTGATGGAAGTCGGGATCGGAGACGATCGCCTGACGCGCTACTTCGTTGAAGGCAATGTTCTGCGCCGACAGCCGCGGCGCGGCGGCGATGACCAGCGTGTGCCGCACCCGGTCGGGATAGGTGATGGCCCACTGCATGGCCTGCATTCCGCCCAGGCTGCCGCCGATCACCGCCGCCCACCGCTGGATGCCGAGCCGGTCGGCCAAGCGCGCCTGGCTGCGCACCCAATCCTTGACGGTGACGATGGGAAAATCCGGGCCGTAGGGTTTGTGGTTTTCCGGGTTGATCGAGGTGGGACCGGTGGAACCCTTGCAGCCGCCCAGGTTGTTGCAGCACACCACAAAGAACTCTCGGGTATCGAACGGCTTGCCGGGGCCGATGCAGTTGTCCCACCAGCCCGGCTTATTTGGATCGGCGCCCTCGTGGCAACCAGCGGCGTGATGGTCGCTGGAAAGGGCGTGGCAAATCAGCACGGCGTTGCCATGGTCGGCGTTCAGCGTGCCGTAGGTTTCATAGACGAGTTCGTATTCCGCCAGGGACCGGCCGCAATCCAGGGCCAGCGGTTCTTCGAACTGGAGGCTCTGGGGGGTGACCAGACCGACGGAATCCGGGGGAAAGTGGTGCGGCATAAGCTCCTGACCGTTGCGGTAATGTCCTTGGCGGATAGTGTCATGAAAAGATCCAGTCTAATCGGCCCGGAGTTTAGCGGCAACCAAACGAGGGTTGGTGTGTAAGCAGCCAGGAAACAACGCGGTGTCCATGAAAATATTGGCGAGCCGAAAGGTCAAGCGAGTGTCGGGTCTACTCGAACTGGTTTGGAGTTGGACGCTGGGTCACCATGGGAGGCTGATTTACCGCGTCGCGTTGGACCCTTGCCCATGGATTGCAAAAAATTGTTTTTCAAGACGGTTTATTGGCAGGATTGTTCCTGGGCATTTCCTCTTCACGGCTCGGGATTGCACAAATTTCAGGATGCCCGGCGCAGCAATTCTCGGTCAGATACCCCAACACGGCCTGGATCGTGGCGAAATCGGCGGAATAGATCAACGAACGGCTTTGCCGGACTCTTTGTATCAACCCGGCGTGTTGCAGCCTCTTTAGGTGAAACGACAGGGTTGGCGGCGGCAAACCGAAACGCTCGCCAATCTGACCGGCCGGCGCGCCGGCGGAACCTACCTCCACCAGATAGCGAAAAATATCCAGGCGCGTTTCCTGCGCCAGCGCGCCAAGCGCGGCCAATATGTCTGATTTTTTCATGATGTTGTCATCTTGGGAGCAAATGCCGCGCTGTCAAGATCCGCAATTAAACACTTCTTGGGCAAGGCATCGTGTGGCCCGATTCAGGGCGTGTGCTCCGGTCACGGCCCTTCGGTTCGGTGGCGTTGATTCGATTTATAATTTCTATTATTATGGAAATATAAAATTTAAGTGGGTCCATCCGTTCGTGAGACGGGATCAAGCGGAAGATCCGGTTAGACCAAATCGGCCGAACCTTACTGGAGAACCATGCATGAGCGCGGCTTGTGAAGTGACCGCTAAAACGACGGAAGGCGTACCACTGGGATTTTTCGAGCGCTACCTGA
Organism: Candidatus Competibacteraceae bacterium; assembly: GCA_016699715.1. Classification (NCBI taxonomy): domain Bacteria; kingdom Pseudomonadati; phylum Pseudomonadota; class Gammaproteobacteria; family Candidatus Competibacteraceae; species Candidatus Competibacteraceae bacterium. The sequence goes on from CP065007.1 coordinate 2,991,091, forward strand.
CGCTATGGGTGGCGCTGTGCATCGGGACCGGCATCGTGCTGGGGCACTTTTTGCCCGGAATGTTTCAGATCATCGGCACGTTGGAACTCGCCCAGGTCAACCTACCGGTGGCGATACTGATCTGGTTGATGATCATTCCGATGCTGGTCAAGATCGATTTCGCCGCGCTGCGCGAGGTTGGCCAATACTGGCGAGGCATCGCTGTGACCTTGCTGATCAACTGGGGGATCAAGCCGTTTTCGATGGCGCTGCTGGGCTGGCTGTTCGTCGGCGGGCTATTCGCGCCGCTGCTGCCGCCCGAGCAAATCGAATCCTACATCGCCGGATTGATCCTGCTGGCCGCCGCGCCCTGCACCGCGATGGTCTTCGTCTGGAGCAACCTGACCCGTGGCGAGCCGCATTTCACCCTGAGCCAGGTGGCGCTCAATGACGTGATCATGGTGTTCGCCTTCGGCCCCATCGTCGGCCTGCTGCTGGGATTAACCTCGATCACCGTGCCGTGGCAAACCCTGTTGCTGTCGGTGGTGCTGTATATCGTCATTCCCTTGATGATTGCCCAGGTGGTGCGCGGCGCCATCCTCAAGCGACAGGGCGCGACAGGGTTGCAACGCTTACTTGAGGTACTTGCTCCAACCTCGTTGATTGCGCTGCTGACTACCCTGGTCGTGCTGTTCGGCTTCCAGGGCGAACAAATCGTGAAACAGCCGGTGGTGATCCTGCTGCTGGCGATTCCGATCCTGTTTCAGGTGTTCTTCAACGCGGGACTGGCTTATTGGCTCAATCGAAAAGTTGGATCGCCGCACTGCGTGGCCGGTCCCTCGGCGCTGATCGGCGCCAGCAATTTCTTCGAACTGGCGGTGGCGACGGCGATCGCCTTGTTCGGCTTTGACTCCGGCGCGGCGCTGGCCACCGTGGTTGGAGTGTTGATCGAGGTGCCGGTGATGCTGGTAGTGGCCGGCATCGTTAATCGCAGTCGCGGTTGGTACGAACGAGCACTCGATGCTCCGGCGGCGGCGCGTTAAGTTGTCATGGGATCTCGCATGAAGATGCTTTCCACATCGGCTCCCTCAATACCCAAATTGAAAAGTTGAATCTCGATGAACATTCTATTTCTCTGCACCGGTAATTCCTGCCGCTCGATCCTGGGCGAAGCCACCTTCAACCATCTGGCGCCGTCGGGCTGGAAGGCGCTGAGCGCCGGGAGCCACCCGACCGGCCAGGTTCATCCGCGTTCGCTGGCCCTGCTGGCGCGCGAGGGTATCTCCACCGAGGGTTACCGCAGCAAATCCTGGGACGATCTGCCAGTCACGCCCGACATCGTGATCACCGTCTGTGCCAGCGCGGCGGGCGAAACCTGCCCAGCCTACCTGGGGCCCGTGCTGCGTACCCACTGGGGTGTGGACGACCCGGCCCACGCCACCGGCAGCGACGCGGAGATCGATGCGGCTTTCGTGCAAGCCTATCGGATACTGCGCGCCCGTATCGAGGCTTTTTTCGCGCTGCCGCTGACTGAATTGCGGAATGATCGCGCTCGCCTGAAAGTGGAATTGGATCGCATCGGTATGCTGTCACCGTAATCGCCTTCTCCGAGATTCGCCGCGCGGGCGGTGTCCGCCAACCCGCCCGACGCGGGCTTCATCGCGCCGATTTACCCTCGTCGCATTCAAACGCCCGGAAGTACCACCAGACCTTGCGCAAGAGCAGCGACATTTGCTTGCAATTATTCTGGATCTTGTTATATATGGATATACGAATATACGGATTAACAAGCCTAATGCCTCATGCCCACCGGTTTTTCCAAGCCTTGGCCGATACCACGCGGCTACGCTGCCTGATGTTGATGGTGGCGGAAGACGAAGTCTGCGTTTGCGAAATGGCTCATGCCTTGGGCGAAATCCAACCCAAGGTGTCGCGGCATCTGGCGGCGTTGCGCACGGCCGGTTTCGTTCTCGATCGCCGGGAAGCCCAGTGGATTTACTACCGCCTGCATCCCGACCTTCCCGACTGGATGCGGGAGATTCTCTTGACCTGCCGGCGAGCGCTGGCCGGGCAAACGCCGTTTTGCACCGACCACGCCGCGCTGGCGAGTATGCCCAATCGGCCCCAGCGGCGCTGCGCGGCCTGAATGAGGAATTCCGCCATGGCTACTCTATCCACCTCCCCCACATCAATGAATGCGTTCGCCGACACAGTGAATCGGCTACGCACCGTGGCGCGGGACTACCCAAGCGAACTGAAATGGCTGGGCGGCATCGTCGCCGTGTTCCTGCTGGTCTTTTTCATGCCGGTCGGCTCAACGCGCTTCGATAACGCCGTGCTGGAAGGGCTGGCGCTGCTGAACTGGTACGCCCGCGAGCATGTGATGCTCTGCCTGGTCCCGGCGTTCTTTATCGCCGGGGCCATCGCGGTCTTTATCAGCCAGGACGCGGTGATGAAATATCTCGGCCCCGCCGCGCACAAGGTGGCCGCTTACGGGGTGGCCTCGGTGTCCGGCTCGATTCTGGCGGTGTGTTCCTGCACCGTGCTGCCGCTGTTCGGCGGCATTTACCGGCGTGGCGCGGGACTGGGGCCAGCCATTGCGTTTCTCTATTCCGGCCCGGCGATCAACGTGCTGGCCATCGTGTTGACCGCCAAGATTCTTGGCGTGGAACTGGGTGTGGCGCGAGCGGTGGGCGCGGTGAGTTTCGCGCTGGTGATCGGACTGATCATGCACTGGATTTACCGCCGCGAGGAGCAAACGCGGGCGGTGAATCAGAAAGGGTTTGCGCCGGGCGCTGATCAGGGCCGGCCGCTGGGCGATACGGCCGTGTTTTTTGCCTTGCAGGTGGCGGTGCTGGTGTTGGCCAACTGGGCGCCGGCCAGCGTGGAGGACAGCGCGGCGTGGCACACGATCTTCGCCTGGAAATGGCCACTGACCGCGCTGGCGGCTCTGGGCCTGGCGGGGTTGCTGATCTGGCGCTGGCATTGGCGCTGGCCGCCGTTGGCCGCAACCGCCGCCGTCGTCGCCGTCTTGTCGATACTGGTTCCGCAACATCCCGAACTAGCGTTCAGCGCCGGCTTGATCGGTTTGACCCTGGCCGCCGCGATGCAACCGGGCGACGGTGAGGAATGGCTAAGCCAGACCTGGAGTTTTGCCAAGCTGATCTTGCCGCTGCTGCTGGGCGGAGTGCTGTTGGCCGGATTCCTGCTGGGTCGGCCCGGTCATGAAGGCATTATTCCGTCGGAATGGGTCGGCGCGGCGGTGGGCGGTAATTCACTGGCGGCCAATGTTCTGGCCGCGCTGGTCGGCGCATTCATGTATTTCGCCACCCTGACCGAGGTGCCCATCGTGCAAGGTCTGCTCGGCGCCGGCATGGGCAAGGGGCCAGCGCTGGCGTTGCTGCTGGCCGGACCGGCACTGTCCTTGCCGAACATGCTGGTCATTCGCGGCATTCTCGGCACTCAAAAGACCCTGGTTTATTGTGCGCTGGTGGTGGTCATGGCGACCTTCTCCGGTGTCGTGTTTGGGATGTTCTATCCATAGTGAGGAGCTAATATCATGATGAAGTTGCAAATTCTCGGTAGCGGTTGCGCGAAATGCAAGACGCTCGGCCAACATGCCACTGATGCCGCTCAAGCGCTGGGCCTGGAGTATGAGTTGGAGAAAGTGACCGACATCAACGCCATCATCGACGCCGGGGTGATGAGCACGCCGGCGCTGGTGGTGGATGGGGAGATCAGGAGCGTGGGTAAGGTGTTGTCGGTCGAGGAGATCAAAACGTTGTTGAGCGCCTGACGCCGCTTGCCCGATCTGGGTCGTGAATTCGCCCCACGCACACCGGTCGCGACGGAACCGTGGGCGGGCGTGATTTTTATGGACCTGTCACGCCCGGCGGTAACTGCTTGGGTGCGGCGATACGCCAGCGCTTGTCGCGGCCGGTTTCGCCGGCCAGCAGGGTGACCTGATTTTTTGCCACCCCGAACAGCTCGGCCAGAAAGGCGCGCAAGTGGATGTTGGCCCGCCCGTCCACCGGCGGGGCGGTGATGCGGACCCGAAAGCGGTCGTTTTGCAATCCCGCCCATTCGTCGCGGCTGGCGCGGGGCTGTGCCCGTACCCGCAGCAGTAGATCGTTGCCCTCCCAGCAATACCCGCCAGCGTCCATCGCCTCAGCGCAACCCGCTCCACATCCCCAGAAAATCCTGCAGCAGCAGGCTCATGAAAATCAGCGCCACCACCACCAGCACCGGCGACAGATCTACCCCGGAAACCGGCGGGATCAACCGGCGGGCCGGGCGCAGCAGCGGCGCGGTCAGTTGCGCCATCACCCGTGCCGCCGGGTGATGGGGATCGGGGTTGACCCAGCTCAGCACCGCCTGGATGATCACGCACCACAGATAGATGTTGATCAGCAGCTTGAGCAATTCCATCACCGTCACCAGCAGCACGCCACCGATGTCAAGGGACCGCCCGAACAGCGCGGACACCAGCACGACTTCGACCAGTTGCAGCGCAAAAGCCAGCACCACCGAAGCCAGATCCAGCCCCCGATAGCCGGGCACGAACCGGCGTAATGGCAGTAGGGGGGGATTGGTGATGCGGACCAGGAACTGCACCAGCGGGTTGTAGAAGTCGGCGCGCACGCATTGCAGCAGGAAGCGCAACATCACCGCCAGGATATAAAAACCGAAAACGGTCTGGATCAGGAAAACGGTGGCGGTCACGGCTGCCCTCCAAGCAGGTTGCCCAGTTCTTCGGAGCGGTGGCGGGCCGCTTCCAGCGCCTTGGCCACCACGGCGTCCAGTTCCTCGGTCAGCAGCTCCGGCGCTTCCAGGATCGCCAGCGAGGCGGCCAGCGAGCGAGCGATCAGGTTGTCGAGTTTTTCGTCCTTGAAAACGCTGACTGCCCGTTCGGTGGTGCCACCCGGCGAGGTGACCCGGGCGCGCAGCGCGGCTGGATTCTCGGGGCTTTCCAGCGCCATCTTGGCGGCGCCAAAGGCGGTTTGCAGGGTCAGCAATCGCGCCACCTCCGGGTCCAGGCCCAATTGAACGCCGATTTTCTCCAACGCCTCCATCAGCAGGAAGAAATAGGCGGGTCCGCTGCCGGACAGCGCGGTGACCGCGTCCAGCATCCGCTCCTGCTCCACCCAGACCGTCAGCCCCACCGAGCGCATGATCGATTCCGCCAGTTGGCGTTGCTCGTCGTTCACCTGGGGGTTGGCGAACAGCGCGGTGGCACCACTGCCGACCAGCGCGGGCGTGTTGGGCATGGTGCGGACGATGGCGGCCTCGCCGCCCAGCCAGCGACGGATATCCGGTTCGCGCACGCCGGCGGCGATGGAGATCATCAACGGCTGGCGCGCCTGGACGATATTGGCCAATTCTTCGGCGACCGAGCACAGCACCTGCGGTTTGACCGCCAGAACGATCACCTCCGACCGGGTAGCGATCTCCCGGTTGTCGGCGCCGGTGTGGACACCGAAGCGGCCGCGCAGCAGTTCCCGGTGGCCGGCGTCGGGTTCGGCCACCCAGATGTGATCAGGATCGCCACCGCTGGCGAGCAGCCCGCCGATCAGGCTGCGGGCCATGTTGCCGCCGCCGATGAAGCCTATGGGGATGTCTTTCATCTCCACCTCGTATTGTGAATGTTCGTGACGCCCGAAGCTCTGGGGCGCCGATTCGCGATGGCGCGGGAATCGTCTCAGTACTTGCCGCTCAGCAGTCGAGCGACCTGTTCGCTGATGCTGGCAAAGCGGTTATCGTTCCGATAGGTCTCGTAAACCAGTCTCTGTTGGTCAGGGCCGAGTTGTTGGTAGAACGCGTAGGTTCCCGGCAGGTTTTCGCGCAGGACTCGCTCGAATGCCACCTGATCCAAACCCGCCATCAGTCGGTTGGTTGTGTCGCCGATCGCGGCCGTGCCTAGCGCGGGCTGGGATGGGTCGATCACGAGGCTTGCCGCCTGCCGCTTGGCTTCCTCCTCGATCTCGTGCAAGTAATCGTCCGTTCCGAGCAGCAACGGCACGAGCAGCAATAGGCCGGTCACGCGGCCGTGCGCGCGGGCGGAGAACCGGAGAGTAGTTGACGGCATGGTCGTTTTTTCGGGTCTTGAAGCGATTGTCGGGATCGTTGTTCGGGCATCTCGAAGTTGTGGTCACCGCTAGCATACTGCAAAGCCGTTGTTCAAGGGCGGGGGCCGAACAGCGCGGTACCGATGCGGACCAGTGTCGCGCCTTCGGCGATGGCGGCCTCCAGATCGTCGGACATGCCGGCGGAGAGCGTATCCAGCACCAGTCCGGCCTCGGCCAGTCGTTCCCGCAGTTCCCGCAGCCGGGAGAAGGGCCGCCGTTGGGCGGCAAACTCCGTCGCCGGGCTCGGAATGGCCATCAAGCCTCGCAAGCGCAGACGCGGTAGCGTGGCGACCGCGCGGGCGACCTCGATCAGCGCTGCTTCGTCCAGACCGTGTTTGGTGGGTTCCCGGTCGATGTTGACTTGCAGGCAGACGTTCAGCGGCGGCAGGTGCTCAGGTCGCTGCGCGCTCAGTCGCTCGGCGATTTTCAGCCGGTCCACGCTGTGGACCCAGGCGAAATGCTCGGCGATGCCACGGGTCTTATTGGCTTGCACCGGCCCGATGAAATGCCATTCCAGATCCAGCGTGGCCAGTTCGGTCATTTTATCCAGCGCTTCCTGGAGGAAGTTCTCCCCGAAACCACGCTGGCCGGCGGCGGCCAGCGCGGCGATGGCCGCCGCCGGTTGGGTCTTGCTGACCGCCAGCAGCCGCACCGCGCCCGGTGGGCGCTGGAAGCGTTGCTCGGCGGCGCGAATCCGGTCCAGCACGACATGCAGGCGAGCGGCGTAATCGGCGGTCATCATGGTGGGATTACCCTGACGGATTGGCATACGGCCAAGAAGGTCTAACGATCAACACTATAATACTATGCGGAAACCGACCCGAACGGGACCATCCCAGCGGAACATCCCTCACAATCTCTTGGCAGGAGCGATCATCGTGACCCTTGACGAACTGTTGACCTTTTCCGTACAGAATAAGGCTTCGGATCTGCATCTGTCGGCGGGTTTGCCGCCGATGATCCGGGTGGATGGCGATGTCCGCCGCATCAATGTGCCGCCACTTGAGCACAAGCAGGTGCACGGGCTGATCTACGATATTATGAACGACAAGCAGCGCAAGGATTACGATGAGTTCCTGGAATGCGACTTCTCGTTCGAAATTCCCAAGCTGGCCCGCTTCCGCGTCAACGCCTTCAACCAGGATCGGGGCGCGGCCGGTGTATTCCGCACCATTCCCACCCAGATCATGAGCTTGGAGGAACTGGGCTGTCCGCCGGTGTTTCGGGACCTGATCAACGTACCGCGCGGCCTGGTTCTGGTGACCGGTCCGACCGGGTCGGGCAAATCCACCACCTTGGCGGCGATGATCGACCACATCAACAAGAACGAGTACGGCCATATCCTGACCATTGAGGACCCGATCGAATTCGTCCACCAGAGCCAGCGCTGCCTGATCAACCAGCGCGAGGTGCACCGTGACACCCTCGGGTTCAGCGAAGCGCTGCGTTCGGCGCTGCGCGAAGACCCCGATATCATCCTGGTCGGCGAAATGCGCGATCGGGAAACCATCAGTCTGGCGCTGACCGCCTCCGAGACCGGCCATCTGGTGTTCGGCACCCTGCACACCAGTTCGGCGCCCAAGACCATCGACCGCATCATCGACGTGTTCCCGGCCGGCGAGAAGCCGATGGTGCGCTCGATGCTGTCCGAATCGCTGCGCGCGGTGATCTCGCAGGCGCTGCTCAAGAAGAAAGGCGGTGGCCGGATGGCGGTCCATGAAATCATGGTCGGCGTGCCGGCCATCCGCAATCTGATCCGCGAGGACAAGGTGGCGCAGATGTACTCGTCGATTCAGACCGGCGCGGCTTTCGGCATGCAGACACTCGACCAAGGTCTGCTGGATCTGGTCAAGAAAGGGTTGATCGCCCGCGACGAAGCCTTGAATTACGCCCAGAACAAGGCCTCGTTCAAACAGCAAATCTAAGGAAGCCGACCCTCCGCCAATTACGGTAGCGCAGCGGCGCGCGTCTGGCGGGCCAGCCGATAGGTGTCGGCCAAAACCTGGGCGGTGGCCAGTAGCGCTTCGCCGCCACAGGCAAATACGGTGACATCGGCCACGCCCTGCGAAATGTCCAGCCAGCCGCGCGCCAGATCCGTCGCGGTGCCCTCGAAACAGCCGGGCTGGTCTCCAGCCGGACAGGCGATGCGACTGGGGATGCTCCAATCCTCCAGCAGCGGTAGCGCGGCAATGATGGCCACGGGCAACCCAGGAATCATGATCCGCGACGGTTGCGGCCGGAACGGCAGCGGCGGCATCAGTTCGAACAGCGCGAACGGTTTGACCCGAGGCTGCCGGCCACGCAGCGTCCGGGCCAGCGCAACGATGGGGGCGATACCGCTCTCGTCCGCCAATAGCAGGGCGCGCGCCGTGGCGGTGCCCAGGTCGAACGGTTCGTCGGCCGGCGCCGAAGCCAGCGGATCGATCATGCTGACGAGCGAAGCGTCCGTTTTCATTTTCACTCTCGCGCCTCACGCGCGTAGACCACCTGCCCTTCCAGCAGGGTGTGCGTGACCTGCCCGTGCAGTTCCCAACCCAGAAACGGGCTATTGTGGCCGCGGCTCCGCAAGGCGTCCGCTTCCACCCGCCATTCGGCATCGGGGTCGAAAACGCAGATATCGGCCAGTGCGCCGGTACCAAGATGGCCACTGTCCAGTCCCAGAATCCGCGCCGGTCCCCAGGTCAGCCGTGCCAGCAGTGCCGACAACGGCAGTATGCCGTCCCGTGCCAGTCGCAGGCTCAACGCCAGCAGGGTGTCCAGCCCGGAGATGCCGGGTTCGGTGTCACCGAACGGCGCCTGCTTGGCATCCGGCTCGTGCGGCTGATGGTCGGAGCAGAGCGCGCCCAATACCCCCTCGGCCAGCCCGGTGCGCAGCGCGTCCAGATCGCGAAGGCCACGCAGCGGCGGAAGCACATGGCAGCGGCTGTCAAAACCGCTCAAATCGATTTCGCTCAGATACAGATGATGGACGGCGGTGTCGGCCGTCACCGACAACCCTTCCTCCTGAGCGCGCGCCACCAGTTCCACCGCCCGGGCGCTGGACAGCCGACCGAAATGTACCCGCACGCCCAGGTCGCGGATCAATTCCAGATCGCGGGCGATGACACCGGTTTCCGCCGCCACTGGAATGCCGGGTAAGCCAAACCGGGTAGCGACCCGCCCTTCGTGAGCCAGACCATGGCCCAGTTCGGGATCGAGCGGGGTCAGGAACACGGTCAGATCGAAGGTGGCGGCGTATTCCAGCGCCCGTCGCAGTACCCGGCTACTGGCGACCGTGCGACCACCGTCGCCGACGCCGACGCAACCGGCTTCCTTGAGCGCCGCCATTTCCGCCAGTCGCTCACCGTGCAGGCGATGGGTCAGCGCGCCTAGCGTCAGTACCCGAACCCGGCCAGCGGCTTTGGCTCGCCGTCGGATCAGCTCCACCACCGCCGGCTCGTCGATTACCGGATCGGTGTCGGGCGGACAGACCAGGGTGGTGATGCCGCCGCCAGCGGCGGCGCGGGCTTCGCTGGCGATGGTCGCCTTGTGCTCCTGTCCGGGCTCGCGCGGCCGGGCACACAAATCGATCAAACCGGGGCAGACGATCCGGTCGCGGGCGTCGATCCGTCGCTCCGGCACGAACCCGGCCGGCGGCTGACCGGACCCGGCGATGCGGCCATCGGCGATGAAAAGATCGGTGACCGCGTCGGTCTGGTGAGCCGGATCGATCACTCGGCCGCCCTCGATGGCCATACGCATCAAGCATCCTCCTCAAGCGGTCGGGCGTGGTTGCCCAGCGTGATCGACATGACCGCCATGCGCACGGCGATGCCGTTGGTAACTTGTTCCAGGATCACCGAACGCGGCCCGTCCGCCACCCGCGAGTCGATTTCCACGCCGCGGTTGATCGGACCGGGATGCATGACGATGGCATCCGGTTTGGCCAGCGCCAACCGTTCCTCGGTCAAGCCGTACTGCTGGAAAAACTCCTGTTCGGTCGGCAGCAGCGCCCGCTCCATCCGTTCCCGTTGCAGGCGCAGCATGACGATCACATCGACCTCCCGCAGCCCGGCTTGCGGGCTGTGGAAGACCCGCACGCCCAGGCTCTCCACCCAGGCCGGCAACAGGGTGCGCGGGGCGATCACCCGAACTTCGCCGGCGCCGAGGATGTTGAGCGCGTGGATCAGGGAACGGGCCACCCGCGAGTGCAGGATATCGCCGACGATGGCGACTTGCAGGCTGGGAAAATCCGGTTTGTGGCGACGGATGGTGAACGCATCCAGCATCCCCTGGGTGGGATGGGCGTGGCAGCCGTCGCCGGCGTTGAGGACCGCGATGTGTGGCTTGACGTGGCGGGCCATGAATTCCGCCGCGCCGCTTTGCGGGTGGCGCACCACGAACATGTCGCACTGCATCGCCTCGATGTTGCGCAGGGTGTCGAGCAGGCTTTCGCCCTTGGTCGTGGCCGAGGTGGCGATGTTGAGGTTCAGCACGTCGGCCGACAGCCGCTTGGCCGCCAGTTCGAAAGTGGTGCGAGTCCGGGTGCTGGCCTCGAAGAACAGGTTGACCACGGTCTTGCCGTGCAGGGTCGGCAGCTTCTTGACTCGCCGCTCGGCCACGCCGCGCAACGATTCGGCGGTGTCGAGGATTTCCGTCAGATGGCGACGGCTCAGCCCTTCCACGGTCAGGAAATGCAGCAACCGGCCCTGGCGGTCCAACTGGAGGTTGGCGGCGCTCATGGCACGGTTTGAATCAGCAGTTGCAGGGGTTCGGGACCGACGAGCTGGATCTGCTGGCCGGGCGGCAGCTTCAGCCGGGTACCGACCACATTGGCTTCGACCGGCAATTCCCGGCCGCCGCGGTCGGCCAGCACCGCCAGCAGCACCGAAGCCGGGCGGCCGTAATCGAACAATTCGTTCAGCGCGGCGCGCACGGTACGACCGGTATAAAGCACGTCGTCGATCAGCACCACATGACGCTCGTCCACGTCGAACGGCAGTTCCGAGGGGCGGACCTGCGGGTTGACGCCGATCCGGCTAAAGTCGTCGCGGTAGAAGGAAATATCCAGTCGGCCGAGCGGCGTGGCGATGCCGAGCCGCTGGTGCAGGCGCTCGGCGACCCAGACGCCGCCGGTGTGAACCCCCACCAGCGCTGGTTCGGCGATGCCGCGTCGGGCGAGCAGGTCTTGCAGTTGCCCCGCCATCACTTCGATCAGGAATTCGGCGTCATGCACGATGCGAGGCTCCGTTGTTGGTTGAACCAGCTTTCCAGAATGAGCGCCGCCGCCCAGTCGTCCAGTGCCGCGCCGTCACCGCGCCGACGGCCGGCGGCCGGCTCGAAAGAGCGCTGTTCGGCTTCCCAGGAGGACAGCCGTTCGTCGATGGTCGCCACCGGCAGGCGAAAACGACCGTGCAACTGGCGGCTAAAGCGCAGCGCGGCCACCGTCATGGCGTTGGCGCTACCGTCGGCGTGGCGCGGCACTCCGACCACCAGCAGGTCCGGTCGCCATTCAGCGAGCAGCCGGTCGATGGCATCCCAGTCGGGGCGCTGCCGGCGCGTCGACAACACCCGCAGGGGCCGTGCCGTGCCGGTGACCACCACGCCGGTCGCGACGCCGATGCGAGTCCGACCGAAATCGAAGCCCAACACCACCTGAGGGGATTGGCGTGTGGTCGACGACGGCGGATCAGGCGTGGCCGGCATCGGCGGACAGCAGGGTCAGATCGATCCCCAGCAGAGCGGCGGCGGCCAGCCAGCGTTGGTCGCTGGGCGCGCGAAACAGAATGTCGGGATCGGCGGGACCCGACAGCCAGGCGTTCTCCGCCATTTCCTGTTCCAATTGTCCCGGCCCCCAGCCGGCATAGCCAAGGGCGACCAGCAGTAGATCCGGGCCTTCGCCACGCGCCACCGCCTGCAGGATATCGCGGGAAGTGGTGATGCCGATCCGCTCGGTGACCCGTAGGGTGGCGCCCCATTGACCGAGCGGACTATGGATGACGAAACCCTGCTCCGGCTGGACCGGGCCGCCGTGGTAAACCGGCAGCCCCGCGATCTCGGGTCGGTCGGTGACGATCTGTAGATGTTCGAACAACTGCCCGAGCGTCAGTTGCAGCGGTCGGTTAATGACCAGTCCCAGCGCTCCGCTGTCGTTGTGTTCACTGAGATAAGTCACTGTCTGAAAAAAGTTCGGATCCGCCAGCGTCGGCATGGCGATCAGAAACTGATTGCTCAGGTAGGTGGGCTCGGTCATATTCATAGTATCGGGATTCGGCCCGACCTTGACAAGTCGCCGGCTTCAGCGCGCACGAACCCGACCGCCGGGGTCGAAGCGCCAGGGGCTTTCGATCCGCAGCAGGTCAACCTGTCGGCGCAGTTCGGCCGGGAAGGGGGGATAGGGCGCGGCCAGTTCGACGATGCGCCGGGCCGCCCGGTCGAGTTCAACATTGCCGGAGGAACGCAGGATGCGGACTTCCCGCAAGCCACCGTCGGCTCGGATCGCGACCTCCAACAGAGGACCAGCGCTGAGATTCAATCGCCGAGCCGTGTCGGGAAAGTTCATCTCGCCGACGCGCGTGACCTTGCGCGCCCAGTCGGCGGCGTAAAAACCGGCCATCGACCGCGTGTCAGCCAAGTTAACCCGCCGGCTGCGTAGCCCGGCGTTCGCTCGTTGCTGGATTTCCGTGTCCAGGCTGGCAATCTGTCCCAGTAGGGTGGCGCTGTTCAGCGGACCGCGAGCACGGGTTCCGCCAGGAGCAGAGGGCTGCTTGGCAACGCGGCTGGGTCGAGTCGGTTTCGGCGCGACCGGTTTTGCCGCGGGTGATTGGGCGGGATGAAGCGGTTTGGCGAGCGGTTTTGCCTCGACTTTCCGAGCCGGTTTTGGAGAAGAGGGCGGCTTTGGCTTGGCGGGCGGCTTTGTTGCAACCTTCCGAGCCGGTTTTGGAGAAGAGGGCGGCTTTGGCTTGGCGGGCTTGGCGGGCTTGGCGGGCTTGGCTGCGATGATCGGCTTGATCTGGGTTACCGGGGTGGGGGATCGAGCCGGTTCAACCGGCTTGGGCATCGGTTTCGATACGGGTGGGGGCAGCTCGGCGAGGACGGCGGACTCCGGGGGCTGAGCGACCGGTGACGGCGGGGCGGCAGCGGCCGGGGTGGCAGGTTCCGGGATAGAAGTCGTCCTGGCGGGTTCCACCGGTACCGGGGCGGGTGGCAGCAGCACGACTTCGAAGCGCGGTGGCTTGGAATGACGAATTGTCCACCAATCGGCCGGTATGCCGAACAGCAGGGCGAGGTGCAGACCGGAGGCCAGCAGCAACGCCAGCAGCAGTCGGCCGGTAATCTCGGTGTCGCGCGCGATTCCGCTCATTCATTACCGAACCGGTGGTTGTCAGCGCCGCAAGCGCCGTTCGATGGCGGCCATCAAATCGGCACCGATATCCAGCCCGAACTGGGCATCCAGTTCCCGCGCGCAGGTCGGGCTGGTGACGTTGATTTCGGTCAGAAAGTCGCCGATCACGTCCAGACCGACGAATAGCAGATCCATTTCGCGCAGGCGCGGAGCGACCTGGGCGCAGATCCAGCGGTCACGGTCGCTAAGCGACCGGCCCTCGCCGCGGCCGCCGGCCGCCAGATTGGCGCGGGTCTCGCCGGCTTGTGGAATCCGCGCCAGCGCATACGGCACCGGTTCGCCGTCGATCAGCAGAATACGTTTGTCGCCGGCCGTTATTTCCGGCAGATAGCGCTGCGCCATGGTCAGTCGCCGGCCATGAGCGGTGAGGGTTTCCAGAATCACGTTGAGGTTGGGATCGTCTCGCCGCAGGCGAAATACCGAGGCGCCACCCATGCCGTCCAGCGGTTTGACCACGATGTCGGCGTGTTCGCTCAGAAAGGCCTTGAGCCGGGTCGGCTCCCGATCGACCAAGGTCGGTGGACAGCATCGCGGGAAATTCAGAGCGAAGAATTTTTCATTGGCGTCGCGCAGGCTGCGCGGTTTGTTGACCACCAGTACCCCAGCCGTTTCCGCCAGTTCCAGTAGGTAGGTGGTGTAGATGTACTCCATATCGAACGGCGGATCCTTGCGCATCAGGATGACATCCAGTTGCGCCAACGGCAGTTCCCGCTCGCCGTGGAAGGAAAACCAACCGCTTTTATCGTCCCGCACGCTCAGTAGACGGGTGCGGCCGAACGCCGTGTCGGCGCGGGCGTACAGATCGGCCTGTTCGAAGTAATGCAGCTCCCAGCCGCGGGCCTGGGCGGCGAGCAGCATGGCGAAGGTGGTGTCTTTCTTGATGGTGATGGTGGCGATGGGGTCCATCACCACACCGAGTTTGATCGTCATGGCCGGCGGGTCCGTGAGGTTGCGCGGATGCGATCCGAACCATCCGTGCGGGACGGTCGGGCCGCATCCATGGGGTGCGAAATAGGGACGGATACGGATTCTGTCATGGCATCGTGGTCAGTAGTATGCTAAAAATCACAATAAAAAAACCAATGTGTTGTGGTACGGTCGGGCACGCCATCAGGAACTGAAGACGATCTATTGATCCGGCGATCCGAGCCCCGAGAGGCTGTTTGCCCGGCTCCAATCCCGCTCAGAGGACCCTATTTGTGGCAGATGCGGCAATAACCACCCCTGCGGCACCCCCTCATCCGTTGCATCCGTTCGACGTTCTGCTGCAACTCGACAAGCGTATCCGCGAGCGCGCGCCAGTCGCCACGACCGGCGCGCAGCAATCGGAGATTCGCGGACGGTTGGCGCTGCGCCTCGGTGCATGGAACCTGCTATTCTCCATGGACGATGTAGCCGAAATCATCCCGGTTCCCCACATTACTTGGGTGCCTGGCGTCAAGCGCTGGCTGCTGGGGATCGCCAACCTGCGCGGTAAGGTCATCTCGGTGACGGATTTGCGGGATTTTCTGACTGGCCGGCCCACCGCGCGGCTGCCGGGCAGTCAAATCGTCGTCGTGCGTGCCGGAGAATGGGATTATGGCTTGCTGGCCGACGAGATTATCGGAATGCGGCATTTTGGCCCACAGCACCGTCTACCTTCGCTGGATAACGTCGACGAGGGATTGCGCCCCTATGTTTCCGAGGGTTTTTCGAACAACAACCAGCACTGGTTGGTTTTCGATACCGGCAAGCTGCTGGCCGACCCCAGATTTCTGAATGCGGCCAGCTAGGTTTTCGAGAGTTTCCCCGCGGTAAGATCGGACGGGGTCGGTCAGGGTTAAGTTCAACGAGAAATTGAAATGCGTGACTCGCGAGATCATTCGGCGCTGAAAGGATTTTCCATCACTTACCTGGCGCTGCTGGGTGCATTGGTGCTGTCTGTCGTGCTGATGGGCGTTACCTTTTTCCTGCTGGAGCGGCAGGACGAGCGCAACGAAACTCAGTTGAAGCTGGCCAGCGAACAGCGCCTGCTGTCACGCTCGATCGTCACGGAAGCCTTGGGGGCCGCTCGCGGCAAGGAAGCCGCGTTCGCCAAGCTCAAGCAAAGCCGGGACCGCTTCGAACAGATACTCAACGATCAGAAAAGCGGCAGCGAAGCGTTGAACTTGCCACCGCCACCGGCCGAACTCAAACCATTTCTGGAGGAGCTGGGCAACCGTTGGAGTCCGGTCAAGAACGAATGCGACACCATTCTGGCCGGGCGCGAATCGGTGATCTCGGTCAGTAATTTCCAGCCGTTGCTGGAAAGCTCCCTGACTCAGATGAGTACCTTGTCCGATGAAATCGCCAAAAGCATGGCCAATAGCCGGGTCGATCCTCGGCAGGTCTATCTGGCCACCAACCAACTGCAACTGATACAGCGGGTCGAAAGCGACCTCAGGCGCATGCTGACCGAGGGCGGCTTGAGCGCCGCCGCCACCGCCGACCGATTCAGCCGCAACGTGAACTTGTTTGGCCGAGTCCTCAAGGGCATGCGGGAAGGCGATACCCGGCTCGGGGTCGACCGCGTGAATATCCCCGACAGCGCCGGCAAGCTGGCCGAGCTGGCCGAGCTGTTTAAAACGACCGAAGCCGAAACCACCCGCATCGTCGACAAGGCATCGGAATTGGTGAAGGTCCAGAGCGCCGCGCAAGGCATCGCTGACAAGGGCGACGCCTTGCTGGAAGCGGCCAGCAAGTTGCTCGAAGCCTATGCCGGTGGCAGTCGCCAGGCAAACCTGTTTGGCATTCCGCTCAACTACCGGATTGCCTACATCCTGGGGGTGATCGCCCTGGTGTTGCTGATCGTACTGTTCTACGTCCAAAACAACGCAAGCCGAAGCCGTTTGATCGAAGCCGAACTGCGCAAACAGGAAACCGAGGAGCAAAATCGCCGCAACCAGGACGCCATCCTGCGGCTGCTCGACGAACTGGGCAATCTGGCCGAAGGCGACCTGACCGTGCAAGCCAGCGTGACCGAAGACATCACCGGGGCCATCGCCGATTCGGTCAACTACGCCATCGAGGCTTTGCGCGATCTGGTGTCCACGATCAACAGCACCTCGGGATTGGTTGCCGCCGCCGTGCAGGAAACCAGCGCCATCGCCGATCGATTGGCCAAGTCCAGCGAAATCCAGGCCCGGCAAATCGAAAACGCCAGCGCCACCGTCATGCAGATGGCGCAATCCATGGACGAGGTGTCGTCGAAGACCGCCGCCTCCGCCGAAGTGGCCGAGAAATCGGTGGGCATCGCCCACGAAGGCGGCGACCGGGTGCGACGCACCATCAACGGCATGAACACCATCCGCGAGCACATCCAGGACACCTCCAAGCGCATCAAGCGGCTGGGCGAATCCTCGCAGGAAATCGGCGACATCGTGGCGCTGATCAACGACATCGCGGACCAGACCAATATCCTGGCGTTGAACGCCGCGATTCAAGCCTCGGCGGCGGGCGACGCCGGTCGCGGTTTTGCGGTGGTCGCCGACGAAGTGCAGCGGTTGGCGGAGCGCTCCAGTAACGCCACCAAACGCATCGAAACCCTGGTCAAGACCATTCAGGCCGACACCAACGAGGCGGTGATCTCCATGGAAAAGAGCACCACCGAGGTGGTCGGCGGCGCGGGATTGGCGGAAAAAGCCGGCGAGGCACTGGAAGAGATTGAAAAGGTATCCGCCAACCTGGCCGAACTGATCGACGAAATCTCCAAATCCGCCGGCCGGGTCTCGGAGATGGCTTCGCGGGTATCGGGTGCGATGACTTCCATCAACGAAATTACCGGGCAGACCGCCGAGAGCAGCGTGGCGACCGCATCCGCCATCGGTAAATTGAACCAGTTGGCGCAGGAACTGCGGCAATCGGTGGCCGGGTTCAGGCTGCCTGGTTGAGGTTGGTTGGCGAAACGGGGTTCGGGGATGCAAAAACGCACGGTTGTCCCGAAAAGCTTGGGGCCGAATGGCAACAACCGGTCGGACCGGGTATCCGGCGCGGAGGCAGCGTAATGGCCTCTCCGGATCGTGACGCCGGTAACCCTTTGACGCGCCTTAAAGATGACCTGCTACTCGCTCTGAGCCGGATCCGGCCCAATCTGGATCCATATCGCGAGGATGGCCCCGATCTGGCATCGCTGGAAGCGATGCTCGGCACCATTGATCGGATCCACGACCCGTTGGCGATGCTGGAGCATCGCGAGGCGGTCGTCCTGTTGGATGAAATGCGTTCGACGAGCTTGGCGCTGATGAAGGGAACGTTTCATCTCCGCGACCTGGCGATGCTACAGCAGGCCGCCGAACATCTGATTGGCTATCTGAATGCTTGCCTGTCTCCCCACGACCAGCGTCCGGATGACAAATTGCTGGAGATGGCGGATACCCTACGGCTGGCGCGATCAAGCGCGCCAGCCGCCGACATCGATACCGATACCGATACCGATACCGATACCGATACCGAACCAGCCGTCGATCCCATGGAAGCATTCACGGCGCTGCACGCGATCATGGATATTCTGAAGCGACTGCGGCAAACCGTCGCCACCGAATTGGAAAATGCCGCCGACCAACCGGAATCCTGGGCGGCACTACAAGACGATCTGCGGACACTCCATCAGGTGCTGGCCGAACGAAAATGGACCCGCGCCACCGCAGTGCTCGGCCGGCTGAACCGGCTCGTCGAGGTGCTGGCCGCCGGTGCCGCCGAGCACTATGGCCCGCTGGTTAACGGGATCTGCGCCGAAATCCTGACTGGGCTGGGCCACTGCCTGGAACCTCTGAGCGGCGGAGGGCCGGCACCGAAGACGATTTTGCTCGCGGCGGAAGAACAGCTGGCCCAGATGGAGACCCTGCTCAATTTGCCGGCGTTGACTGAAACATCGGCGTTTCCACCGCCCTGCCCCGTATCCGGGGGGCCGGATACGAGGCAGGGTGTGTCCGAGATCGACAGGATCGCACCGTCCACGCCAGAGGCCGCAACCGGTGTCACCGGGTTTGAGACCTTGCTCGGACTAACGGATGCCGATCCTGAATTCATCGAGGTTTTTTTAGAGGAAGCACGCGGCGAGCTGGCCGCCGTGCGGGAGCAATTGCTCCGCTGGCAGGAAAATTTGCAGGATCGTGACGCGCTGGCCATCATCCGCCGCGCTTTCCATACCCTCAAAGGCAGTGGGCGCATGGTCGGTGCGACCGTAATCGGCGATTTCGCCTGGGAATACGAAAAGTTACTGAATCAGATTCTAGCCGGTGAGGTATCCGCCAGTCAGACCATCATCTCGGCGATTGCCGCGGCGGTAGCGGCGTTGGAGCCGCTGGTGGGTGAAACCCCACCGCGAGGAGGTGAGCTGGATGCCTTGCCGGTACTGGTGGCGCGGGCACAAACCTTGGCCGCTGGAAGTGAAGAAGCCGAAATTGAAGAGCCGGTCACCGCGCCGCCGTCATTCCGGGTAGAGCCGGTCACCGCGCCGCCGTCATTCCGGGTAGAGCCGGTCACCGCGCCGCCGTCATTCCGGGTGGAGCCGGTCACCGCGCCGCCATCATTCCGGGTGGAACCGGTCACCGCACCACCGTCGCTCCGGGTAGAGTCGGTCACCGCGCCGCCGTCGCTCCGGGTAGAGTCGGTCACCACGCCGCCGTCGGAGCGCGCGGCCGCGTCAGCGATCGATCCGGAATTTATGGAGGTATTTCTTGAGGAAGCGCGCGGCGAACTGGCTGCTGTTCGTGAGAATTTGGTCCTCTGGAAGCGAAACCTGGCCGATCGTCAGGCATTGGGCAGCTTGCGCCGGGCTTTCCATACCCTCAAGGGCAGTGGGCGCGTGGTCGGCGCAACCGCGATCGGCGATTTCGCCTGGTGTTTCGAGGATCTGCTGGCCCACGTACTGAACAACACGGCATCGGCGTCCATGGCCATGGCCGAACTGGTCGAGGAAGCCGCCAGCGCGCTGGAACCATTGATCGGTGAAGCGCCGGTAACGGAAGAGGCGCTAGCGGTGCTGGCGGCGCTGTCGGCGCGCGCCGACACGCTGTTGCAAGGCGCGCCGGACGAAGTCGTCCCGCCGGCGGTCGAACCGGCCAAACCGGCCAAACCGGCCAAACCGGCCAAACCGGTCGAGATCGAGCCGCCGCCGGTTGTGGTTGCGCCGGCCGGCCCGATCAGGATCGAGTTGCCACCGCCCGTGGCGCAGGCCAAACCCGTCGCCGCCGAACTGGAATCGGGCGCACCCCCGGCGATGGATTTGGAACTGGCCCAGGTCTTCCAATACGAAGCCACCGAAATCCTCGATGCCAGCGATGCCATCCTGCAGCGGCTGGGTAGCGAGCCCGATCAGCCCGGACTACTGAATGACCTGCGTCGGGGCATGCATACGCTCAAGGGTAGCTCGCGCATGGCCGGCTTCATGACGGTCGGCGATCTGGCTCACGCCGCCGAATCGGTATTGGACGTTCTTGGCAAGGCGGGAGGTACGACGCCGGTCGTGCTGGATATCCTGCAGCAAGCACTGGATCGGCTGAACCGAATGCTGGCGGAGGCTGGCGGCGGCTTGGAACCGGCACCCGCGACCGATTTGATCGGCGATTTGCATCGTTTGGCCGAGGCGGCCGCCGCCGGCCGGCCGGTCGAGGAACTGCCGCCCACGGCGCCGGCCGCATCTCTTGAGCCGACCGCGGCGCCGGAACCCAGCGCGCTCAAGGCCATGACCGAGCTGGATCAGGAACTGGCACAGGTTTTCCAGTCCGAGGCGAGCGAAATTCTCGATTCCAGCGATG
Source organism: Candidatus Competibacteraceae bacterium (assembly GCA_016699715.1). Lineage (NCBI taxonomy): Bacteria > Pseudomonadati > Pseudomonadota > Gammaproteobacteria > Candidatus Competibacteraceae > Candidatus Competibacteraceae bacterium. Next base: position 3,011,355 of record CP065007.1, read on the forward strand.
CCATCCTGCAGCAGTTGCGCGGCGAGCCGGATAGCGCGGAACTGCTGAACGACCTGCGCCGGGAAATGCATACGCTCAAGGGCAGCTCGCGCATGGCCGGCTTCATGACGGTCGGCGATCTGGCCCACGCCGCCGAATCGGTATTGGACGCGCTCGGCAAGGGAACGCTGCAAGCCGCGCCGCCCATCCTGGACGCCGTCCAGCATGCCCTGGACGGCCTGCACCGCATGCTGCGGGGTGGCGGCGAACCAGTGCCAGACGCGAGGAGCCTGATCGACGAGCTGCACGGTGTACTGGGCGGCAAACCAGTGACACCGCCCAAACCCCTTGCCGCCACCATCGCCGCCACCCGGGTCGCGGCGATGGCGCAGCCCACGGAAAAACTGGCCGCCGCCGCGCCCACCGACAGCATCCGCGTCAGCGCCGCGCTGCTCAATGCCCTGGTCAACCAGATGGGCGAAAGCAGTATTTTCCGCGCCCGGATCGATCAGGGCGTCAACGCGATGAGCTTCAACCTCAACGAGTTGGAGCAAACCGTCATCCGGTTGCGCCGGCAGGTTAGCCATCTCGCCACGCAAGCCGAAGCCCGCATTCAGTCGCGGCAGGATACGGGTGCCAAGGCGCACCAACTGGAATTCGATCCGCTGGAACTGGATCGTTTCACCGAGCTGCAGCAGCTCAGCCGCTCGCTGATGGAAATCGCCGACGACTTGGGCAACGTGGGCAATACCTTGGGCGAACAGACCCACGAGGTAAGCTCGCTGCTCGACCAGCAGGCCAAGGTCAACAAGGAAATCCAGCAAGGTTTGATGCGCACCGGCATGGTGCGGTTCGGCAGTATCGTCCCACGGCTGCGGCGAGTGGTGCGGCAGGCGGCCCAAGAGTTGGGTAAACGCGCCGAGCTGCTGGTCGGCGGCGAGGAAGCGGAAGTCGACCGCACCGTGCTGGAAAACATGGTCGCTCCGTTGGAACACATGCTGCGCAATTCGCTGGCGCATGGCATCGAGGCACCGGAACAACGCCGGACGGCCGGAAAATCCGAAATCGGCACCATTACTCTCAGCCTGCATCGGGAAGGCGCGGAACTGGTGCTGGAACTGGGCGACGACGGCGCCGGCCTCAATTTCGAAGCCATCCGCGCCAAGGGCGAGGAAAAAGGCTTTTTGCTGCCTGAGCAGCCAGCCAGTCAGGAAGAGCTGATCGCGCTGTTGCTGCGCCCTGGCTTTTCCACCGCCAAGGCGGTCACCCAGATTTCCGGGCGTGGCGTCGGCATGGACGTGGTCAACGCGGCGATTCGGGCCATGCGCGGCGCCTTGCTGATCCAGACCGAACCGGGTCAGGGATCGCGCTTCATCGTTCGCCTGCCGTTTTCGCTGGCGGTGACCCAGGCGCTGTTGGCCAAGGCCGGCAACGCTACCTTCGCCATTCCTCTGCTCAGCATCGAATTGGTGACCCGAATTCAGGAGCGCGCGTTCCAAGCTTATCTGACGGGCGAACAGGTACAGCACCAGCACAACGAGCGCGGTTACCCGATCCATAACCTGGGTATTCTGGCCGGTAGCGAACATATGCTACCGTTCGAGGAAGTCAAGGATCGCCGGCCACCGACCTTGCTGTTCCGCAGCGCCGAGGCCAGCGCCGCCCTGCAAGTCGAAGCCGTGCTGGGCAATCAGGAAATTATCGTCAAACCGGTCAGCCCTCAGTTCAATAACATGCCGGGTATTTCCGGAGCGACCGTGCTGGGTGACGGTCGGGTGGTGGTGGTGCTGGATCTGGCGGCACTGGTGCGCAATATCGGCTCGCAACAGCAGAAGCAGGCGGAAAGCCGTGCCCTGCGGATGGCGCGTCAGGAAGCCCGGTTGGAGAAAATCAGCGTCATGGTCATCGACGACTCGATCACCATGCGCAAGGTCACCGCCCGCATCCTGGAACGTCATAACATTCAGGTGGTCACGGCCAAGGACGGTTTGGACGCGGTGGCGATGCTGCAGACCCAAGTGCCGGATCTGGCGATCCTCGACATCGAAATGCCACGCATGGACGGTTTCGAAGTGCTCGCCCATGTTCGCAATCAGGCACGCCTGCAGCAGATGCCCATCATCATGGTCACCTCGCGCGGCGGAGAGAAACACCGCGAGCGAGCGATGAAACTGGGCGTCAACGACTACCTGACCAAGCCTTATCAGGAAGAACAGTTGATGCAGTCGATCCGCAAGATTCTCGGCGAGCACGCCTTGGAGCTGATTACCTGAGGCGCGTGGACCAAGTCCGGGCGCCTCCGCACCTTGCATGGATACCGTAATGGAAGAAGCCTCCGCGAACCTGCGTTGCTTGTTGGTCGCCCTGCAAGGCGGCCAGGTTCTCCTGCCGAACAGCCTCGTGGTCGAAGTCCTGCCATTCGCCACGCCCTTGCGGATCGAATCGGCGCCGCACTGGGTGGTCGGCGCCATGTTGTGGCGGAATCTGACCACACCGCTCATCAGCCTGGGGCGACTGATTTTCCGGGTGACGCCCGAGGCCGATCTCAATTCCCGCATCATTATCCTGAATACCTTGGGCACCGACACCAAATTGCCGTATTTCGGCATCCTGGGCACCGCGGCGCCCAGGCCGCTTAACTTGGTGCGCCACGATATCAAGCTGGACCCGGAGGTTTCGGCGGACGATCTGCGTCGACCGGGCGCTCTGTGTTGGGCGCGCTATCAGGACCAACCGATCATCATTCCGGATCTGGACGCCATCGAAGCGGTGCTGCAACCGCTGGTCCGCCGGGCCTGACCGGTGCGGAACCCGCGTCCAACGCACCTATGCGGCTAAGCAAGATCAAGCTGGCGGGGTTCAAGTCGTTCGTGGACCCCACCGTATTGCATTTGCCCGGCAACCTGCTGGGCGTTGTCGGTCCCAACGGTTGCGGCAAGTCCAACATCATCGACGCGGTGCGCTGGGTGATGGGGGAAAGCTCGGCCCGCAGCCTGCGCGGCGAGAGCATGAGCGATGTGATCTTCAACGGCTCGGCCAGTCGCAAACCGGTCGGACAGGCCGCCGTCGAGCTGGTGTTCGACAACAGCCAGGGCCGTCTGGGTGGCCCTTGGGCCAGCTACGGCGAGATCGCGATCAAGCGGCTGGTCGGCCGCGATGGCCAATCCAGCTACTTCCTCAACGGCACGCGCTGCCGCCGCCGGGACATCGCCGATATCTTCCTCGGCACCGGATTGGGGCCGCGCAGCTATGCCATTATCGAACAGGGCATGATTTCGCGGGTAATCGAATCCAAACCCGACGAACTGCGCATCTTCCTGGAAGAAGCGGCCGGCATTTCCAAGTACAAGGAGCGCCGCCGCGAGACCGAAACCCGGATCCGCCACACCCGCGAAAACCTCGACCGGCTCACCGACGTGCGCGAGGAGTTGGGCCGGCAGCTGCACCATTTGCAGCGGCAGGCTCGGGCCGCCGAGCAGTATCGCGACTATCGCGCCGAGGAACGCCGGTTGCGCGCCGAATTGCTGGCGCTGCGCTGGCGCAACCTGCAAGCCGACAGCCGCGACCGCGAACACGCGCTGCGCCGGGAGGAAATCGCGTTGGAAGCGCTGCTGGCCGAGCAGCGCCAACTGGAAGCCCAGTTGGAAAGCGGCCGCGCCCGGCGCCTGGAGTTGAATGATGCGTTCAATGACCGTCAAGGCCGTTATTACCAGGCCGGCGCGGAAATCAGCCGGCTCGAACAGGCGTTGCAACACCAACGCGAGCTGAGCCAGCGGCGCCAAGAGGAATGGGACCAGGTCGCGGCGGCGCTGGCGCAGGTGGACGAACAGTGGCGGCTGGATCGGGAGCAGCGGGACGAACTGGTGACGGCGCTGACCGCCGCTGAGCCGGAACTGACGCGGCGGCTGACCGACGAAACCGACGCCGACGCCGCGCTGACCACCGTCGAGGCCGCGCTGCGCGAGAGGCAAGCAGCCTGGGAAACCTTCAATCGACGCCATGGCGAAGTGCTGCGGCAGGCCGAAGTGGAACGGACCCGGATCGAACATCTGGAGCGGCAACTGCTACAGAACGAGCGGCGGCTGGAGCGGTTGCGGCTCGAATGGGAGCAACTGGCCGAGACCGACCTGCACGTGGAACTCGCTGAACTCCGCTCGGCCGAACAAGCGGCCGCCGCCGATCTGAAACGCCGTCAGGAGCAACAGGCGCGGGTCGAGGCCGACTTGAGCGCCAACCGCGAAACCCAGCAACAGGCCGAACCGCCGCTGCGGGAATTGCAGGAGCGGCTGCTGGCCGGACGCGGCCGGCTGGCCTCGCTGCAAACCTTGCAGGAAGCGGCGCTGGGCCGGCATGAAAGCGGGCCGGATACCTGGCTGCGCGCCCAGGGACTGGCCGAGGCGCCGCGACTGGCGGAACGATTGGAAGTGGAACCCGGCTGGGAAGCGGCGGTGGAAACGGTGCTGGCCGGCTGGCTGGATGCAGTCTGCCTGCCGAACCTGGACCCGCTGGCGCACGCCGCCGCCGAACTGCCGCAAGGCCGGTTGACTCTGTTGGAAACCTTCCCGGCCGAACTCGGGGACGAAGCGCCGCCGGAGGGCTTGGCCGCGCGAGTGCGCGCGCCGTGGCCGCTTGCTGGTCTACTTGGGGTCGATACCGCCACCACGCTGACGGAGGCCCTGGCGCGGCGCGCGGGGCTGCGCGACGGCGAGGCCCTGGTGACGCCGGATGGCGTACTATGCGGGCGTCGCTGGCTGCGGCTGGCGCGCGGGGAAGGTGACGGAGTGCTGGCGCGCGAGCGGGAAATCCACCGGCTCGTCGCCGCGCTCGAGACAGACGCGATGGCATTGGAACGGCAAACCGCGCGGATCGAGCAACTCCGCGCCCGGCAGCGCGAACTCGAGCGCGAGCGCCGCGATCTCCAGCAGGCCGTCAATCAAGACCATCGCGACCATGCTCGCTTGCAGGGAGAATGCAACACCGTGCAGGCACGCTGGGAGCAAGCCCGTGCCCGCCGCGCCGCGCTGACCGAGGAACTCACCGAACTGGATTTTCAGTGTGAACAGGGTCGGGAGGGGGTGCAACTGGCTCGACTGCGGCTGGAAGAGGCGCTGTTGGCACTGGAGAAGCTGCGGGGCGAACAGATGGAGCTGCATGAGGGTCAGGAACGGCTGCGCGAACAGTTCCAACAGCACCGCATCCGGGCGGATACCGCCCGCCAGGCGGCGGCCCGCCAGACGGCGGCCATCGAAACCCTACGGGTGCGGGCGAGTGCCGCCGGCCAGGCCATGGACAGGCTGGACATCCAGCGGCAACAATTGCAGGCACGGCGGGCGCGGTTGGTCGAGGAACGCGCCGGCGACGATAGCGCGGCACGAGTCACCATCAAGGAGGAACTGGAGGGCTGGCTGGAAACCCGGCTCACGGTCGAGGCGGAACTACGCGAGGCCCGCCACGCTCTCGAAGCCCAGGACGCGGCATTGGAAGCCGGCGAGCAATCCCGTACCCACCGCGAGCGGCAGGCCGCAACCCAGCGCCAGCGGATCGAGGAGCAACGGTTGGCACTGGGCGAGGCACGGGTACACCGACAGAATCTGCGCGAGCAATTGCAGGAGCTGGCCGCCGAACCGGAAACGGTGCTGCCCGCCCTGCCGGAAGCCGCGGCCGAAAATGACTGGCTGGCGCGGCTGGAACAGGTGGAGCGACGCATCCGGCGGCTGGGTCCCATCAATTTGGCGGCCATCGAGGAGTTTGCCCAATTGTCCGAGCGCAAACAGTACCTCGATGCCCAGAACGCCGATCTGCTGGAGGCGCTGACCACTCTGGAAAACGCCATTCGCAAAATTGACCGCGAGACCCGCGCCCGCTTCCAGGACACCTTCGAACGGGTCAACGCTGGCTTAAGCGAATTGTTTCCCCGGCTGTTCGGCGGCGGCCAAGCCCATCTGGAACTGACCGGCGAGGATGTACTGGACGCCGGCGTGGCGATCATGGCCAAACCACCGGGCAAGCGGGTCGGGTCGATCAGCCTGCTGTCCGGCGGCGAAAAGGCACTGACCGCGGTCGCCCTGGTATTCGCCATTTTTCAGCTCAACCCGGCTCCATTTTGCCTGTTGGACGAGGTGGACGCACCGCTGGACGAAGCCAATGTCGGCCGGTTCGGCGCGCTGGTCCGTGATATGTCGATGCGGGTACAGTTCGTTTTCATTACCCATAACAAGGCGACCATGGAGATCGCCGAGTACCTGGCCGGTGTGACCATGCAGGAGCCTGGGGTGTCGCGGCTGGTCGCGGTCGATGTCGCGGCGGCGGCGCGACTGGCGGTGGCCGGCTAGCCGCTCTCGACGCGCGGGTCGCGTCCGGGCTGGACGCGGTGGATGTCATTTGTGAAAGCCTAGGGATTACAGTATAAACGATGGTTGCAACCCCCAGTCCGCCGATGGCGGCAATGGAGGTTTGACACTGCGATCTCTTATCGCGACATAATCTCATTATTGCGACAGACGCAATCTGAGGCTTTCGATTGATGGAATTGGACAAAACACAATTACAGTGGTTGCTGGCGGGCATTGGGGCTGTCGTCGTTATCCTGATTTACCTCTGGGGCATCCGCTCGCATCTGAGGGAAGAAATCGGCATCCGCCGGTCTCGGACTTCCAAGGAACCGGTACTGGGCGACACGCAAGAGCCACCGCCGGATGAAGAGGCCGACGGGTATGTTTTTGGCGAGCTGGGCCGCATCACCCCTGATCACCATCTGGCCGACAAGGTACTGGTGGATGTGGAAATCCGGCCCATCAATCGCCAGGAGCCCACTGCCTCGGTCGGGACGGATGCGCCGGTTGACGATAGCGAAGCGCGCCCGCCCACCGCGCTAGCGCCCCCGCCGCGGGAGTCGCGGCAGGAATCCACCGCGCCGCGCTCGCCAAAAATGACATTGGTGCTGACCGTGATGGCGGCGCGCCACCAACTCTTTCACGGCCCCAAGATACAGGCCGTGGCCGAGGCGCTACGATTTCGTTTAAATCCCGAAGGGCTGTACGAACTGTTCCCGGAGACGGAAGCCGCCGATGTCCCGATCCTTGGTCTCGCCCATCTGCGCAAGCCCGGCTCGTTCAAGCCGAAAACCTTGCAAGAGCTGCATACGCCGGGCCTGCTGCTCTTCATGAAGCTACCCGGCCCGCTCGAGGAAATGAAGGCGCTGGAACTGCTGGTGATCACCGCCGACCAACTGGCGCAAAAATTGGGCGGGCTGATCTGTGACGAGCAACGCAACCGGATGACCAATCAGGCCCTCACGCGCTTGCGCGACGAAGTCGCCGAGCTGGAGCGGCAGCGGCAAGCACAGCCGCTCTGATGGCGCGAGAGCGACATGGCGCTTTTCACCGATCCGCAACATCGGGCCGCCTGGTTGCGCGAGCGGCTCAACTGGCATGGCTACCGCTACTACGTGCTGGACGATCCGGAAATTCCCGACGCCGAGTACGACCGGCTGTTTCGAGAACTCCAGGAGTTGGAAGTCGCCCATCCGGAGTTGAGCGCCGCCGATTCTCCGACCCGGCGGGTGGGTGGCAAACCGCTGGCTGCATTCGTACCGGTGCGGCATCGGGTACCGATGCTGTCCATCCGTACCGAAACCGACACCGGCCCGGACGGCGCGGCGGCCTTTGATGCCCAGGTACGGCGCGAGCTGCACCTGGGCGATGATGCGGAACCGGTCGAGTACGCCTGCGAGTTGAAATTCGACGGCCTGGCCATCAGCCTGCGCTATGAACAGGGCGTACTGGTGCTGGCGGCCACCCGCGGCGATGGCGAGACTGGCGAGGACGTCACTCAGAATGTGCGCACCATCAAGGCCGTGCCGCTCCGGCTGCAAGGCGCCGCGCCCGAGGTCTTGGAAGTACGCGGTGAAGCGTACATGAGCCGCGCGGATTTCGAACGCTACAACGCCCGGCAGCGCGCCGCCGGGTTACCCACCCTGGTCAATCCCCGCAACGGCGCGGCGGGCAGCATCCGGCAACTCGACCCGAATCTGGCCGCGAAACGGCCGCTGTCTTTTTTTGCCTACGGGTTGGGCGAGGTGCAAGCTTGGGATATCCCGACCACGCATGGCGCGATGCTTGACGCACTGGCCGCGCTGGGATTGCCCGTGTGTGAAAAACGTGTGGTGACGCGGGGCGCGGACGGCCTGATCGCGTTTCACCGGGCCATCGCCGAGCAACGCGACTCGTTAGCCTTCGATATCGACGGCGTGGTGTACAAGGTCAACCACCTTGGCTGGCAACGGCAACTGGGTTTTCGCACCCGCGAACCGCGCTGGGCGGTGGCACACAAATTTCCGGCTCAGGAAGAGCTGACCGTGGTCGAGGCCATTGAGCTACAGGTTGGCCGCACCGGCGCGATCACCCCGGTGGCGCGGCTCAAACCGGTGTTTGTCGGTGGCGTCACCGTCACCAATGCGACGCTGCACAACGCCGATGAGGTGGCGCGCAAGGACGTGCGGGTAGGCGATACCGTCATCGTGCGCCGGGCTGGCGACGTCATTCCCGAAATTGTCGGCGTGGTGCTGGAGCGCCGGCCGCCCGACACGCAACCATTCGCGATGCCAGCCATCTGCCCGGTATGCGGGTCGCGGATTATCCGCCCGGAAGGAGAAGCGGTCGCTCGCTGCGCTGGCGGTCTGTATTGCCGTGCCCAGCGCAAGGAGGCGATCCGTCATTTCGCCTCGCGCCGGGCGATGGATATCGACGGACTGGGCGACAAGTTGGTGGAGCAACTGATCGAGCGGGACCTGGTGCATGATCCCGCCGATTTGTACGCGCTCGATGCGACGATGCTGGCCGGTCTGGAACGGATGGGCACCAAATCCGCCACCAATCTGATCGAAGCACTGGAACTCAGCAAGGTCACCTCGCTGGAACGATTCCTGTATTCGTTGGGAATCCGTGAGGTTGGGGAAGCCACGGCGCGGGCTTTGGCGCGGCATTTGGGTACGCTGGAAGCACTGCTGGCGGCCGATGAAACCCGTTTGCTGCAAGTGCCAGACGTCGGTCCGGTGATTGCCGCCGCCATTCTTGCCTTCTTTCAGGAGCCTCACAACCAGGAAGTACTGGCTCGGTTACTGGCCGCTGGGGTACGGTGGCCAGCGCCGGTCGCGCAAACCAGTGCCGGGGAATCCCTGGCGGGCAAAAGCTTCGTGCTGACCGGTGCCTTGGAGTCGCTAACTCGCGATCAGGCATCCGAACGATTGCGGGCGCTGGGCGCCAAGGTGGCGGGCAGCGTGTCGAAGAAAACCGATTACGTGGTGGCGGGTCACGACGCCGGTTCCAAATTGGACAAGGCGCGGGAATTGGGGGTGCGGGTGCTGGATGAGGTGGGGCTGCTGGAGCTGCTGGAGAGATAGCAGCCGGGGCTTACTTACCGGCTGCTATCTCAAGGGTTACTCGGGCAGTTACTTCTGCTCGGCCTTGGCGGGCTCGGCCTTGGCGGGTTCAGCCTTGGCGGGTTCGGCCTTGGCGGGCTCGGCCTTGGCGGGCGCGGTCGCGTTGACCTGGATTTCCTTGACTTCGATCTTGGCGCCGGCGCGCAGCTTTTCCAGATAGTCGTTTACCATCCGGCTCTGCAACATCTGAGCGATCTGTGGCCGCAGTTCGTCCAGGGTCGGCGGCTTGGCGTCGCGGACATCCTCCAGCAGGATGACGTGCCAGCCGAACGGCGTCTGCACCGGTTCCTCGCTGTACTTGCCCTTTTCCATCTTGGCGACGGCCTGCGCGAACGGTGGCACCATCATGCTCGGCGTGAACCAGCCCAGATCGCCGCCGTTGGCCGCGGAACTATCGCTGGATTTAGCTTTGGCCAGTTCGGCGAACTTACCACCTTTCTTGAGTTCGGCGATAACCTCCTTGGCCTTATCCTCGGAGTCCACCAGGATGTGGCTGGCCTTGTACTCCTTGCCCTTCATCGCCGCGACGGCGGTTTCATACTCTTTCTTGATGGCCTCTTCGCTGGGGGCATTTTCGCTCAGCATCCGCCGCACCACGGTACTGGCCAGCAGGCTACGCTGGATCATTTCCAGCTGTTGCTTGATTTGCGGGTCATCTTCCAGCTTCTGCTTGTGGGCCTGCTGAACCAGCAGTTCTTCCATGACCAGTTGGTCGACCAGCGACTTGCTGGCATCCGGCGAATCGACCTTGGCCTTGCCGCGCAACTGCTGGGCATATTGCTCGAAGGCCGCCTTGGAAATCGCCGTGCCGTTGACCACCGCGACTGGATCGGGGATGGTGAACGCAGCTTGCGGCGCGGCGGGCGCGGCGGGCGCGGCGGGCGCGGCCTTGACGGCGGTGGGCGTGGTGGCGGGAACTGGCTCGGCTTTTTTGTCGTCGGCGGACAGAGCCACGCTGGACAGCAGCAGGCTGGAGGACAGCGCCAGTAGCGGAAGAGTCAGCTTGTTCGGTTTATTCATTTCGTGGTTTCCAGGGGTTGGGTTGTTTCCAGGAGAGGACTATTCAACCGGGGTCGCGTACCTTGGTTAATGCAAACCTTGCTCCGCCGGAGAAATCGCGGTTTTGATGCTCAAGGCGTGGATTTCCCGACGCATCAGGTCGGCCACCGCCGCGTTGATGAGGCGGTGGCGCTGAATCAGAGTCTTACCGGTAAAGGCCGCTGAAACCATGTGAATGGTAAAATGGCCACCCTCGCGCGCGCCGGCGTGACCGGCATGGGCGGCGCTGTCGTCGATGATTTGCAGACGCTCGGGCGCCAGCGCGCCACGCAACCGTTCCTCGATCAGGGCGATGCGGTCGGTCATGCCGGCAGCACCTTGCGGAACGGGTAAATCTCGACGGCCGCATACACGCCGGCGGCCATGTAGGGATCGGCATCGGCCCAGGCTCGGGCTTGTTCCAGCGTGGCGAATTCGGCGACCACCAGACTGCCTTGAAAACCGGCCGGGCCGGGATCGGGGCTGTCGATGGCCGGCAGCGGTCCGGCCAAAACCAGCCGGCCCTCGGCCAGCAGGGCGTTCAGGCGTTCCAGATGAGCCGGACGAGCCGCCAACCGCTGTTCCAGAGTACCCGGCACATCGCGGCCGATGATAGCGTATAGCATGGATCAGGACTCCTTTGACGGGGCATCGTCGGTTTTGATATAGCGACTCATGTAGGCCGCCTGCGCCAGCACGAACACCAGAGTCAAACCCAGCATCCCGAACAGTTTGAAATTGACCCAGGTGTTTTCGTCGAACGTGAACGCCACATACAAATTAACCACGCCCATGACGAAGAAAAAAATGGCCCACATGAACGTCAGCTTGACCCAGATTGGGGCCGGAAGTTCCATTTGACCGCCCAGCATTCGCTCCAGCAGCGTTTGCCGGCCGATGAAACGGCTACCGACAAAGGCCAGGGCGAACAGCCAGTTCACCACCGTGGGTTTCCATTTGACGAAGACCGGGTCGTGCAGAATGAGCGTCAGGCTGCCCAGTACCAGTACCAGCCCGGCGGTGAATAGCGGTAGTTTCTCGACCCGGCGTTGCCGCAGCCAGATCCAACCGACCTGGGCCAGGGTAACGCCAATGAGCACGCCGGTGGCGACATAGATATCCGTCAGCTTGTAGGCGACGAAAAACAGCAGAATGGGCAGAAAATCGAATAGCAGTTTCATGCCGGCAGCGAGGTTCCATTGAGTGCGGGCAGCGGCGGTGAGGGGTAAAAAAAAGAGACGGCTTCACCGCCGCCATCTTGACCAGGCAACGCCAGGCTGGCAAGTTGCTTGACCGATTATCATCCACAAATTGGAAATAGTAGGGCCATGAGCCGCGTTTTACAAATCCATCCCGCCAATCCACAACCGCGTCTGATCGCGCAGGCGGTAACACGACTGCGCGAGGGCGACGTGATCGTCTATCCCACCGACTCCAGCTATGCGCTGGGTTGCCAACTGGGGGACAAGGCGGCGGCGGAGCGCATCCGCGTCATCCGTCAGACCGACCGCCATCACAATTTCACCCTGGTCTGCCGCGATCTATCCGAAATCGCCACCTACGCCAAGGTGGACAATCAACGCTACCGCTTGCTCAAGGCCGTCACGCCGGGGGCGTTTACCTTTATCTTGCAGGCCACCCACGAGGTGCCGCGTCGCTTACAACACCCCCGGCGCAAAACCATCGGTATCCGGGTGCCGGACAACGCCATCGTTAGTGCTCTGCTGGCGGAACTGGGTGAGCCGATCATGAGTTGCACACTGATCCTGCCCGGCGACGACTGGCCACTGTCCGACCCCGACGAGATCGAGGAACGTCTGGCCAATATGGTCGATCTGATCATCGACGGCGGCCCCGGCCAGCGCGAGCCGACTACCGTGCTCGACCTGACCGAAGAGGCGCCGCAGCTTGTCCGGCAGGGGCTGGGCGACATCAGCCCGTTTCTCTAGTCGGTACCCGGACAGGCTGCGTATAATCGGGTCATGCAAGAATTGACCGTGGTTCAACTGCTCATCGTACTGGCGCCGCCGCTGCTGCTGGCCATCACCCTGCACGAAGTGGCGCACGGCTGGGTGGCGTGGCGTTGCGGCGACACCACCGCCAAAGCCCAGGGCCGGCTCAGCCTGAACCCGCTGCGGCATATCGACCCGGTCGGCACGGTGCTGGTTCCGGCGCTGCTGGCGGTATTCGGTGGTTTCATCTTCGGCTGGGCCAAGCCGGTGCCGGTCAGCTACCACCGCCTGCGTCAGCCCAAGCGCGACATGGCGCTGGTGGCGCTGGCCGGGCCGGGCGCCAATCTGCTCATGGCCCTGGGCTGGGGGTTGATGATGGTGATCGGTTACCACCTGCAAGCCGGAATCCCATGGCTGGGGGAGCCGCTGTTGCTGATGGGGGGCTACGGGATCAATATCAACATCATGCTGGGCGTGCTCAATCTGGTGCCGATTCCGCCGCTGGACGGCTCGCGGGTGCTGGCCGGCGTGCTGCCGGATCGCTTCGGTCTGGCGATGGCGCGGATCGAACCTTACGGTCTGATCATCCTGGTGGCGTTGCTGGCGCTCGGTCTGTTCAACGCCCTGATGCCGATCGTCAACGGCATCCGTCATTTCATCCTGACGCTGTTCTTCTTCTGATTCTGAACTCAAAACCTCGCGGTCATCATGGAAATCACCCTCACCGGCATCACCACCACTGGCGCCCCGCATCTTGGCAACTACGTTGGCGCGATTCTGCCCGCCATCGAGGCCAGCCGCCGGCGGGACGTGCAATCATTCTACTTCCTGGCCGACTATCACGCCCTGGTCAAGTGCCAGGACCCGGCGCTGGTGCATCGTTCCCGGCTGGAAGTCGCCGCGACCTGGCTGGCGCTGGGCCTGGATATCGAGAACGTCATCTTCTACGCCCAGACCGACGTCCCGGAAATCCTGGAACTGACCTGGATCATCACCTGCGTGACCGCCAAGGGATTGATGAACCGCGCCCACGCCTACAAGGCGGCGGTGGCCGACAACATGGCCGATCCCGACAAAGACCCCGACAAGGGCATCAGCATGGGGCTGTTCTGCTACCCGATCCTGATGGCCGCCGACATCCTCATGTTCAAGGCCAGCAAGGTGCCGGTGGGCAAGGACCAGATTCAGCATCTGGAAATGGCCCGCGACATCGCCGCCCGCTTCAACCACCTGTACGGCGAGCATTTCGTCTTGCCCGAGGCGGTGGTGGATGAGAAGGCGGCGATTCTGGTCGGACTGGACGGGCGCAAGATGAGCAAGAGCTACGGCAACACCATCCCGCTGTTCGAACCGGAAAAGGCTCTGCGCAAGCTGATCATGCGGATCAAGACCAACTCGCTGCCGCCGGAAGCACCGAAAGACCCTGATACCTGTACGCTGTTCCAGATCTACCAGTCCCTTGCCACGGCCGAGGAAGCCGCGGCGATACGCGCCCGCTACGCTCAGGGTATCGGCTGGGGCGAAATGAAGCAGTTCCTGTTCGAATATCTGAACGCCCGCTTAAGCGAACCGCGCCAGCGCTACCAGGAATTGTTGCAAGCACCCGCTCACATCGAGCAGATCCTCAAGCGCGGCGCGGCGCGGGCGCGCGAACACAGCGCACCATTTTTGCAAGAACTGCGGCGTGCCGTCGGCATCCTGCCGTTGGATCAAAGGTAGGGACGCGGTATGCCGCGCCCCGGCGAATCGCCGCCGATCCCCGGTTGAATGGATACCATCGCCCAGCCGCCGCTCGCCCGAGTCGGCGGTGAACCCTATACGCAATTGCCGCGGGATCTCTACATCCCGCCCGACGCCCTGGAAGTTTTTCTGGAGACCTTCGAGGGGCCGCTGGATTTGCTGCTATATCTGATCCGACGGCAGAATCTCAACATCCTGGACATTCCCATCGCCGATGTTACCCGGCAGTACATGGATTATCTGGCGCTGATGCAGGAAATGCGGCTGGAACTGGCGGCGGAGTATCTGCTAATGGCGGCCTGGCTGGCGGAAATCAAATCGCGCCTGCTGCTGCCGAAGCCGACCCTGGCCGAGGCGGAGGAAGAAGACCCGCGCGCCGAACTGGTGCGCCGCCTGCGGGAGTACGAACGTTTTCAGCAGGCGGCCAGGGCGCTGGATGCCTTGCCGCGACTGGAGCGCGAAACCTTCATCGCCAGCGCCGAACCGCCCTGCCGGGAAAGCGTTCGCCCGCCACCGCCGGTCGGCCTGGCCGATCTGCTGAACGCCCTGCGCGAGGTGCTGGCCCGCGCCGAACTGTTCGATCGCCACCCGATCCGGCGCGAAACCTTGTCGGTGCGCGAACGGATGATCCAGGTGCTGGAACGGCTGGATGCGCTGCGGTTTACCGCCTTCACCGAGCTGTTCCGACCGGAAGAGGGCCGGATGGGCATCGTGGTGACGTTTCTGGCGGTGCTGGAGCTGTTGCGTGAGGCGATGCTGGAACTGGTGCAGTCCGAACCGTTCGCACCGATTTATCTCCGCCGGCAAGCTTGAGCGAACGCGATGCCGGCGCTGAAAACCATCCTGGAAGCGGTGTTGCTGGCCGCTGGCGAACCACTTTCGCTGGAACGGTTGCAGGGGGTTTTTCCGGAGGCGGAACGGCCCGAGCGGGAAGTGTTGCGCGCCGCGCTGGCCGAACTGGCGATCGATTATGCCGGGCGCGGGCTGGAATTGATCGAAGTCGCCAGCGGCTTCCGCGTGCAGGTGCCCGGCGCGTTTTCGCCCTGGGTGTCGCGGCTGTGGGAAGAGCGGGCCGCCACCTACTCGCGCGCGCTACTGGAAACCCTGGCGCTGGTTGCTTACCGCCAGCCGGTCACCCGCGGCGAAATCGAGGAAGTCCGCGGCGTCAGCGTGAGTAGTAGCATTATGAAAACGCTCCAGGAACGCGACTGGATCAAGGTGATCGGTCACCGCGAGGTGCCCGGTCGTCCGGCCCTGTACGCCACCACCCGCGCCTTCCTGGATTATTTCAATCTCAAGAGCCTGAGCGAGTTGCCGCCGTTGGCGGCCCCG
Organism: Candidatus Competibacteraceae bacterium; assembly: GCA_016699715.1. Classification (NCBI taxonomy): domain Bacteria; kingdom Pseudomonadati; phylum Pseudomonadota; class Gammaproteobacteria; family Candidatus Competibacteraceae; species Candidatus Competibacteraceae bacterium. The sequence continues at coordinate 3,026,835 of CP065007.1, forward strand.
CGCGATCTGGATGTGATTGGCGCCGAACTGGAGCGCCGCACCGCGTCCTTGCCCTTGGACTCCACCACTTCAACGGAATCGCCCGATGGCTGAACGCCTGCAGAAATTTCTCGCCCGCATGGGACTGGGTTCCCGCCGCCAGATCGAGGACTGGATTCGCCAAGGCCGCATTAGCGTGAACGGCGTGCCGGCGCAACTGGGCGCATCGGTCAACGGCGCGGAGAAGATCGGGATCGACGGCAAACTGATCCAGGTGCGCGCCTTCGGGCAACAGCGGCGGGTATTGGCCTATTACAAACCGGTCGGCGAAATCGCCAGCCGTCACGATCCCGAAGGCCGGGCGACGATCTTCGAGCAGCTCCCGCCCTTGCGCGACGGGCGCTGGATCGTGGTGGGCCGGCTCGACCTCACCACCCAGGGATTGCTGTTGGTGACCAACGACGGCGAACTGGCCAATCGGTTGATGCATCCCTCGTCCCAAATCGAGCGGGAATACGCGGTGCGGGTGTTGGGCGCAGTGACGCCGGAGATGCTGAAGCGGCTGCGGGAAGGCGTGCCGCTGGAGGATGGGCTGGCACGCTTCGACGAAATCCGGGAAGCGGGCGGCGAGGGTGCAAACCACTGGTATCACGTCGTTCTGAAGGAGGGGCGCAACCGCGAGGTGCGGCGGTTGTGGGAATCGCAGGGCGTCGCGGTCAGCCGGCTGACCCGGGTACGTTTCGGGCCGGTGACCTTGCGACGAGGCTTGTATCCAGGGCATTGGGATGAGCTGGACGAGGCACGAATGGCGGAGTTGCTGCAAGCCGTGGGTTACGCGCCGCGGCACACACCTAAACCGGCGCCGCGTCGACCCCCAGCGTCCGGGCGGGTCTGGCCGGATCGGCCGCGCGGTGGGCGTGGCCCGGCGTCCGGTCCGCGTCGCCCGCCGAAGCCGGGACGATCTGATCGGTGATGCGTCAGGCGGGCCGAATCGCGCCGTTACGCCTGATCCTGGGCCTGGAAAGTCTGGCCGGTGACGCCCTTGCTGTCCGGACCCAGCAGATAGAGATAAGTGTCCAGCACCGTTTCCGGCGTTGGCCATTCCTCTGGTTCGCGGCCCGGATAGATCTTCAGCGTCATCGCGGTGCGAACCCGGCCCGGATCGACGCTGTTGACCCGGATCGGGGTGTTGGTTTCCAGCTCGCTGGCCAGTAGTTTCATCAAAGTCTGGACGCCACCCTTGGCCACCGCATAGGCGCCCCAATACGCTTGGCCGACTTCGCTGACCCGATCGGCGGTAAATACCACCGAAGCGTCGGCGGAACAATTCAATACGCCCAGCATCGCCTGGGTCAGCATGAACGGGGCGTTGAGGTTGACTTGCAGGATCCGATACCAGAGTTCGATATCGAAATTGGCGATCGGCGTCAGCCCCTCGAACAGAGCGGCATTGTGCAGCAGCCCGTCCAGGCGGCCGAACTCGGTTTCCAGCACTTGCGCCAGATCGGCGAAGTCCTTGGGGGTAGCCCCTTCCAGATTCATCGGGTAGATGGCCGGCTTGGAGGCACCCGCTTGTTCGAGTTCGTCGTAAGTCTGCTCCAGCTTGCGGATCGTCCGTCCGAGCAGGATCACGGTGGCGCCGTGCATGCCCAGCCGATGGGCGGCGGCGCGGCCGATGCCGTCCCCGGCGCCGGTCACCAGAATGACCCGGTCTTTCAGCAGGTCGGTGGCAGCTTGGTAATCCTTCATGGCAAGTGTGTCCGGCAGGGTTGAACTGAACATAGTTTACTCCCTTGCCGGCAGGCGTCGAAAGCGCCGCCGTTCGCCGCGCCGCCGCCGCCAGGCCAGCCACAGCTTGCGCAGCGGCGTCAGGCTGATACGTTGCTCCAGCAGCCGATAACCGTCCTCGGCGATTTCCGCCAGCAGCGCCATCGCCAGATCCAGACGAATCAGCAGGGGACATTGCTCCAGACGATCCACATCCGGCAGATACTCCAGCGCCCGGCGGTGGTACTCCTGGATCCGCCCGGCCTGGAAGGCGAACAGTTGTCGGACCCGGTCTGTGGTTTGCGCGGCCAACAAGTCGCCCGGATGGGTACCAAACTGACGCATTTCAGCCTCGGGTAAATAAAAACGGCCGTGTTGAGCATGGATGCGCACATCGTGGAGCTGCTCGAACAGCAGCAGTGCCGCACCAGCCTCATGCGCGAAGCGAGGGGTGGCCCGCCGGTCGCGGTAGCCCGATACCTCGGCAGCCAGCAGCGCCGTCACGCTACCACGCCGATGGAGATAGAGCATGAGTTCGTTGAACGTGGGGTAGGCGTCGTAGTCGAGATCCATGGCGACCCCGTCGAGGATCTCCCTAAAGTATTCTTCGGGCAGGTTAAAGAGGTGCAAGTGCGGCTGTAGGGCGCGCGTAACCGGGTGCCGCGATTCACCGACGAATAGTTTGTCCAATTCGGCGCGCCACCAATCTAGTTTGGTCCGGGCAACGCCCGGATCCCGGCATTCCGCGATTACTTGAGCGGTTTCCAGGCAAAAAGCCTGGATCGCGCATAAGGCTTGACGTCGCGCGAGCGATAAACCGAGTAGACTGTAGCGGAAATTCGAGATCTGCGGGGCAGCCAGGTTATGACAGTAATCTTCCGGGGTCATGGTGAGGGCTATTTAGTGGAGATGGCGTGAATATTGCCTTAAATTGCTTAGGCTTTGTCATTTTCACAGGGCAGGAGACTTGCCATAATGACTATGCGTGATATCAATAAACTTCGTGAATCCGAACAGGCCGTGACGCGTGCGTCCTATCGATACTATCGCGCCGTGTTGCAAGGGGCGTCTGATGCAAGGCGTCAGCACTTGCGCAGCCTGTGGATGGTCGAATTGCAGCGCCGCTGGCCGGACACTTGGAGATGAATGATGCCGGACGCCAAGTTCTCCGGCACATTCCCGCAACGGTTCGAGATCAAGGCATGTCGGCGTTCACTCGTGACCCGGCAGTTCCCGCAGCAATTGTTGCTCGCCGGGCCGCAGCTTGCCGGAACGAATGGTGGACAGCGCACTGTCCTCTTCCTTGAGTTCCCTGGCCTCGGTATCGGAAGGCGGCTGGGCGCCATAATGCACCGCGCCCTCGGTATCGGTCCAGGTGTAGATCCGTTCGGTGGGTTGAACGGAAACGGGCTGAGCGTTGAGCGGGACCAGATCCGCGGCTTGGCCTTCGGGCGGGCGATTGCCGTAATGCACACGACCGGCAGCATCCTTCCAAGTGTAGGCTTCCCCCTCGGCCAGCACGACTCGAACGGGCTGCCATAGCAGTAACAAGCCCAGCAGGACCCACGCCCCACGCCCACCCGTGATCCGCATGATCTTGATCTGATTGAACATATCCGCCTCCACGTTCATCAAGATAATAATGCCCACGGTTTGGTCCGTCGGTCCAATGCCGTACCGCCGCCGGACATGGGCTCATCTTCCGCCTCTTCCGGTCGCGACCGCAACCCTGGGTATCGCTCTCCCATGTCCGCATCCTTGAACGTTCAACGATTGTCCGGCAGCGCCATCGACCCCTATCTCCCCGAACTGGCCCGGCTGCGCATCCAGGTATTCCGCGAGTTCCCGTATCTCTACCAGGGCAGCGCGGCTTATGAAGAAAAATACCTGAAGACCTATGCCAGCACGCCGGATAGCGTACTGGTGCTGGTTCGGGATGGGGAGCGGGTGGTGGGCGCGTCCAGCGGCCTGCCGTTGGTGGTTGAGCCGCCGGACGTTATCCAGCCGTTTACGGCGTGTGGCTACGATTCCCAGCGGATTTTTTATTACGGCGAGTCGGTACTGCTGCCCGAATACCGGGGCCGGGGGCTCGGGAAGCGGTTTTTCGAGGAACGGGAAGCGCATATTCGCAGCCTGGGCCGCTTTGATCTCGCCGGCTTCTGCGCGGTGGAGCGGCCCGCCGACCATCCGCGCCGGCCGGCGGCATACCGGCCGCTGGATGCGTTCTGGAACCGGTACGGCTTCGTCAAGCACCCGGAATTGCGGACCATGTTTTCGTGGCGGGACCTGGACGAGGATGCCGAATCCCCCAAACCGATGGCGTTCTGGTTGAAACATCTGGCCTGATTTCCAGTTCTTGCCCCGGCTCCGACGGCCCTCGCTCTCGCTCTCGCTCTCAGCGGCGGAGCGGATTCAGACCGTCGTCACCGACGGCAAGCCGGACAGCGCCATCGCCAGTTCGGCCTCGTCGTAGTCCTGATCCACCAGTTTGCCGGCGAAATAATCCATATACGCCTGCATATCGAAATGGCCGTGGCCGGACAGGTTAAACAGAATCGCCCGGCTCACGCCGTCTTCCTTGCAACGCAACGCTTCATCGAGTGCGGCTCGCACCGCGTGATTGGCTTCCGGTGCCGGCAGAATGCCCTCGGCGCGAGCAAACAGCACGCCCGCTTCGAAACAAGCAGTCTGGTGATAGGCGCGTGCTTCGATCAGACCCAGTTGCTTGACGTGGCTGACCAGCGGCGCCATGCCGTGATAGCGCAGGCCACCGGCGTGGAAGCCGGGCGGGGTGAAGGTCGAACCCAGAGTGTGCATCTTGGTGAGTGGAGTGAGATGCGCGGTGTCGCCGAAGTCGTAAGCATAGGGACCACGGGTCAGGGTCGGGCAGGCCGCCGGCTCGACAGCGATGATACGAGCCTGCCGGCCGCCGCGCAGTTGCGCGCCGATGAATGGAAAGGCGATGCCAGCAAAATTGGAACCGCCGCCGGCACAACCGATGATGACATCAGGATAGTCATCCGCCATCTCCAATTGCGCCAGTGCTTCCTGTCCGATCACGGTTTGATGCAGCAACACATGGTTCAGCACCGAACCCAGCGCGTATTTGGTGTCGTCGCGTTGCGCGGCGATTTCCACCGCTTCGGAAATCGCGATGCCCAGGCTGCCGGGGTGATCCGCCCGCCGGGCCAGAATTGCCCGGCCGGATGCGGTTTCCTCGGACGGCGAAGCCACGCAGCGCGCCCCGTAGGTTTCCATCAGCGCCCGGCGATAGGGTTTCTGGTTGTATGAAACCCGTACCATGAACACCTGCACGTCGATGCCGAACAGTGCGCCGGCGAAAGCCAGCGAGGAACCCCATTGTCCGGCGCCGGTTTCGGTGGCGATACGCGTGATCCCGGCTTCCTTGTTATAGAACGCCTGGGCCACGGCGGTGTTGGGCTTATGGCTGCCGGCCGGGCTGACGCCCTCGTACTTGTAGTAGAGGCGTGCCGGGGTGCCGAGCGCCTTTTCCAGCCGGCGGGCGCGGTATAGCGGGCTGGGCCGCCATTGCCGGTAAATGTCCCGTACCGGTTTCGGAATTTCGATATCCCGTTCGGTGGCCACTTCCTGCTGAATCAGCGTCATGGGGAACAGCGGCACCAGATCGTCCGGGCTGATCGCTTGCAAGGTGCCGGGATGCAGCACCGGTGGTGGCGGCGTCGGCAGATCAGCGACCAGATTGTACCAATATTTTGGCATCCGGTTTTCGTCGAGCAAGTATTTGACGGATTCGCTCATAAGGTTCTCTTTGCGGAAAAATAAAGGCCCGCCGGTGCATCGGCGGGCCGGGTGTGGCCAGTGCGGTGCGCGAAGCGCCGTTGATTTTAACCGAGATGAACGCCGAAATCGCGGGCGACCGCCGCCAATCCGCCGGCGTAGCCTTGGCCGATGGCCTTGAACTTCCACTCGTCGTTGTTGCGGTAAAGCTCGCCGAAGACCATCGCCGTTTCGGTCGAGGCATCCTCGGACAGGTCGTAGCGGGCAATTTCCTGGTCGCCGTCGGCGTTCAGCGCCCGGATATAGGCATCGCTGACCTGACCGAAATTCTGCTTGCGCGCCTCGGCGTCGTGAATGGTGACCACGAACGCTACTTTGGCGGCGTTGGGGGTCATCAGGCCCAGATCGACTTCAATCACCTCATCGTCGCCTTCGCCCTCGCCGGTGCGGTTATCGCCCTTGTGAGAGACCGCGCCCGATGGGTCCAGGGCATTGTTGTAAAACACGAAATGCTGGTCGCTGAGCACCTTGCCGCCGCCATCCAGCACGAAGGCGGAGGCGTCCAGGTCGAAATCGACGCCGTCGGTCTTGCGCGCGCTCCAGCCCAGGCCGAAGCGTATCTTCTTCAGGCCGGGGGCTTGTTTACTCAGCGACACGTTGCCGCCTTTTTGCAGGGATACCGCCATTTCTTCAATCTCCTCTGTATTGGATACCAGTCTCCCCCTCCCTGACCAGGGAGGGGTCGCGCGAAGCGCCAGTTTAAATACTGACGCCGTACTGACGACACATCGCCGCCAGCCCGCCGGCGTAGCCTTGGCCGACCGCGGTGAAGCGCCACTCGCCGCTGTGCCGGTAGAGTTCGCCGAAAATCATCGCCGTCTCGGTCGAGGCGTCTTCGGCCAGGTCGTAGCGGGCGACTTCGTTGTTGGTGTCGGCGTTAACCACGCGGATGTAGGCGTTGCCAACCTGGCCGAAATTCTGTCGGCGCTGCTCGGCCTCGTGGATGGTGACGGTGAAGGCGATCTTCTGTACATCCGCCGGCACGCGCGCCAGATCCACCATGATCACCTCGTCGTCGCCTTCGCCGGCGCCGGTGAGGTTATCGCCGGTGTGCTGAACCGAGCCACAGGCGGATTTCAATTGATTGTAGAAAATGAAATCCGCCTCCGAGCGGACCTTGCCATCGGCGCCCAGCAGGAACGCCGAGGCGTCCAGGTCGAAAGCGGCGCCGTCGGTGGCACGCGGATCCCAGCCCAAACCAATCAGCGCTTTCTTGAGATCCGGCGCCTCCTTGTTTAGAGACAGCCGGCCGCCTTTATTGAGGGAAATAGCCATACGTCGATCCTCCCCTGTGTTGTCGTACACGCGCGCACCGTCAGCAAGGGTGGCGCTTCTTTAAGCAGCGCCGGGCGAAAAGCCACGACGCTCCGCGATCTCAGACCAGATCGAAGTCCTTCGGATTCAGGCTCAGTTCGGCGCAGATCTTGCGAACGACGGCCTTCTCATCGTCGTCGAAATTGCCGTCGGCGGCGCCGATGGCACAGCAGACCCGGACCATCAATCGCGCTTCGGCTTCCTTGTCCTTCAGCTTGGCGACCGCTTGCAGGGCACTGGCTTGGCCGATCTGATGGTCGAACTCGAACTGCTTGGCGTACTTGTCGAAGATGCTGATCACCTCGTCGGTGCTGAACACCGATAGCACTTCGGAATTGCGCAGAAAGCCCATCATCTTTTGTTTTTCCTCGGGCCGGACCACGCCGTCGGCGTTGGCCACCAGCGCGCAGCCGGCCACCACCGCTTCCAGAAAGCTCTTGTTGCGCAGTTTGGTCACTTCGGATTTCAGGTTGGCGGAGACTTCGCTGTAACGCTGTTTCAACCATTCGAGAGCCATGAGTGGATTCCTTCAGTTATACGAGTGAAAAACACGAAAAAATCAGTCCTTGGACCCGGCAACCCAGCGCAGGCCGAAGCCGTAAGCCTGATCCAGGACGCGGTGGTCCTGAAAATATTCGACCAGCTTTGTGACCTTGATATTACCGGCCTGGTTCTCCAACATGGCCAAGGCGCACATGCGCTGGTTGTTGCCGTGGCTGTCGAGCCGGACCTCCAGCGTCGGCTGGTTGGGGGTTTGAACGGTGACCACCGCATCGGTCTCCGCCCAATTGGGCGCACCTTCGTAAATGAGGGCAAAGACGACCACCCGGTCGATTTGATCCCAGTGACGGCCATTGATGCGCAGAAACTCGCCCTGGGCGCTGGCGCCGCTGCGGTCGTCGCCCATAAGCTGGATGAAGGGCGGTTCTTGCAGGCTACCGAAACTGTCGCCCAGTGCCTGGACCGCGCCGGCCCGGCCATCCCGCAGCCGGAACAGGCAACCCAGGTCGAGATCGATCTTGCGGCTGGTCAAGCGACCGAAGAAACCCGTGCCGCCGCCGCCCTGATGCCAGTTCAGGTTGACGACCAGCTCACCGAAACCCTGACCGGTTTTTTCCAGGGAAATGCTGCTCCCCTTTTTCTCCAGCGTGATTTTTTCCAGCCGGATCGGTTTGGCCGGTGGCGCGGGTTGGGCGGCAGGCGGTGGCGCGGCGGGAGATGGCGACGGTACGGCGCCAGCGCCCGAATCGTCGGCCACATCCACGCCATACTGCTGAGCCAGCGGCCCCAGCCCGCCGACGAAACCCTGGCCCACCGCGCGGAACTTCCATTCGCCGCCACGCCGGTACAACTCGCCAACGATGAGCGCGGTTTCCGGCATCATTTTGGTGGCCAGCGGGAAGACCGCCAGCGGCGTCTGGTTGCCGGTGGCGCGCATTTCCGCCCGCACCTGGCTCAGTTGAGCAAACGATTGGCCGCGCTGCTGCCCCTGGTCAATGGTCAGGGCGATGACGATCCGTTCGATGGCCGCCGGCAACGCGGCGAAATTGATGCTAAAGGTCCGGCCGTTGCTGGCACGCTGGATGCCGCCGCCGGTCAGCGTCGTCTGATTGTAGAAGATGAAATCGCCGTCGCCGCGCACCTTGCCCTGCGCGCTCAACGCGAAGGCGCTGGAATCGATGCTTAGCGGAGTGCTGGCCGGCTGCCAGTCGAGCGCGATCTCGACCACGGCCGGCGCGGGGCTTTGTTGGGTGATGGAAAAATTCTGGCCGGGCTGCAAATCCATGACGGCATCCCTCACAGGTTTTACAGGTAGGGACGAAGCGCCGGCAACAAATCGTGGAAGGTGCGGCCATCAGCCTGTTCGCCGATAGCCTGCATTTTCCACTCATTATTGTGGCGGTAAAGCTTGGTCATGATCAGACCGGTATGCTGACCGCCTTCCAGCGACAGATCGAAGCGGGCGACCTCACCGTCGTTGGCCCCGTCCACCAACCGACAAAACGCGTTGGGAATACCGGTGAAGTCCTCGCCGCTGAAGCTGTTGACAGTGAAAATCAATACCTGCACCGTTGCCGGCACCTGATTCAGGTCGATGCTGATCCGTTCGTTCTCGGTGCCGGACTCCCCGCCGCCGGAGCGATCGTCGCCACTGTGGCGGATGGAGCCGCAACGGCTTTTTAGTTGTCTGAACCATACGGTATCCACTAGATTGCCGCTGGCGTCGAACAACAGGCAGGACGCGTCCAAGTCCACCGCCGTCTGGCGTTCGCCGGCGCCGAAGCCCAGAAAGCCGCGGGTCTGGACTTGCTTCATGCCCCAGCCCAGACCCATGACGACCCGGCTTAAACCGCGTCCGGCCTCTTTTTCCAGACTGATGCGCTGGCCTTTTTGCAGGTTGATAGCCATTCGGATTTCCTCGTTGCATTGTAGGGGTAACAAGCCAATGATGACTGTAAACCGTTTCAGGTCAAGTGTAGATGCCGACGGCTCGGACGAGTGGCTGTTCCGAGCATTACATTGAGATCAATCACGGGAATTCAAGAGGATCCGAATAGTTCCCGAAGGAGGTAGTCGTGCGCGTGCTCGCATTGTTTCCGCTTGTTATCCTGGCCGGTGTGGCTGGTGTGGCCGGTGTGGCCGGTGTGGCCGGGGCCGCGCCCGAGTCCGGCTTCCAGAAATGGCGGGATAACAAGGGAGTCTGGCATTTTGGCGACTCCCGCCCCACGGCGCCCGACGCCGCCACCAACAGCGCCGCCGACGCCTACCAGCGTGGCGATTACAACGCCGCTTTCCAGGAATACATGGTCTGGGCCAAGCAGGGCGACCCCAAGGCGCAGACCATGATCGGTTTGATGTACCTGCGCGGCGAAGGCACGACGCAGAGCCAGCGCAGCGCCATTGAGTGGTTGCGCAGGGCAGCCTTGCAGGGCAACGACGAAGCGCAGTTCCAATTATCGATGCTGTATGTGGCCAATCCCGAAGCGGCGCCCAGCGCGCGGGAAGCACTGCTGTGGCTAAGCCGGTCGGCGGTGCATGGTAATGCCGACGCGCAATACACGCTGGCCAGCCGCTACGCCGCCGGCCGGGGCGTGAACCGGGACGACCGGGAGGCGGCCAACTGGTACCGGCAGGCGGCCCGGCAGGGTCACCCCGACGCTCTGTTCGAAATGGGGAACATCTACGCCAGCGGCCGTGGCGTATCGCGCAACGACAAGGAAGCGGTAGGCTGGTACCAGCAAGCCGCCGAGCAGGGGCATCCGGGCGCTCAGTTTGCCTTGGGCGCGTTGTATGCCAGCGGCCGCGGCGTGATTGGTAGTGACCAAGACGCCGTGCGCTGGTATCGCAAGGCGGCCGAGCAAGGCCATGCCGAAGCCCAGTACAATCTGGCCGTGCGCTACCTGAGCGGGCGCGGTGTACCGCTCTCCACGGTGGATGCGTTCAACTGGTTTCGCAAGGCGGCCGAACAGGGTTTAGGGCTGGCGCGGCAGGAACTGGGGCGGATGTACGCCGACGGTCAGGGTACGGCCCGCAACGATGCCGCGGCGGTAAAATGGTACCGGTTGGCCGCCGACCAGAATCTGCCGCTGGCGCAGTATTACTTGGGGCGCATGTACGACGCTGGCCGCGGGCTGCCGCGTGACGAGCGCGCGGCGCTGCTCTGGTATCGGCGCGCCGCCGATCAGAACCTGCCGCTGGCGCAACTGGAATTGGCCGACGATTATTTAAGCGGCCGTGGGTTGGTGCTGGACGAAGCCAAGGGCGTGCAGTTGCTGGAACAGGCCGCCAAGGGCGGCAACCCCGAAGCCCAGGTACGATTGGGTGGGCACTATCTCGACGGCCGCGGGGTGCGGCGCGACGAGCAACTCGGAGTGGATTGGCTACGCAAGGCGGCCGAGCAGGGGCTCATCGAAGCCCAGCGGCGGCTGGGACAGATCTACGCCGAGGGCGAAGTGGTCGGGCGCGACGAAACGCGGGCGGTGACTTGGTATCGCAAGGCGGCCGAGCAGGGTGATGCCGCCAGTCAAGCCCGGCTGGCCGAAATGTACGCCCAGGGTGTCGGGGTGTCGCCGGATGCCCGACAGGCGTTGCAATGGTTTCGCAAGGCGGCCGAGCAGGGCGATGCCGTGGCGAGATTCAATCTCGGGGTACTGTATGCCACAGGTCAGGGGACCCCGCGCGACGAGGCGCAGGCGGCGATCTGGTACCGCAAGGCGGCTGAGCAAGGTTTGGCCACGGCGGAGCTGAATCTGGGCTTGCTGTACGCGGAAGGCCGGGGCGGGGTACGGCGCGACGAGGCGGAAGCCGTGGCCTGGTACCGCAAAGCGGCGGCACAGAAACAGCCGCTTGCGCAATTGCTGCTTGGCGTGGCCTACGCAACCGGGCGTGGGGTACCCCGTGACGATCAGCAGGCCTTCAATTGGTTTGAGCAGGCCGCCAGCAGTGGGCTGCCATTGGCCCAGTACGGCCTGGGCATGATGTACAACGAAGGTCGGGGGATCGGACAGGATGAAGTCAATGCCTATCTGTGGCTGGATTTGGCGGTTTCCGCCGGTTATGTGGGCGCGGCCCGACCGCTGGATTCCATCGCCCGTCAGTTGAGCGAAGAAGATCTGGCGCGTGCCAGACAACTGGCTAGCGATTGGCGGCAGGCCAACGCTCGGTTTTTCCAACGGAACTGAGTATTTTTCGTCCGGAGCAATCGCTCAATGGCTTTTGCGGTTGGGGTCGAGCATGTGTTGTCCCAGATCCCTGACGAAATCCTCCAGCCGCGACGATTCGGCATGCAGGTGTTCGTTCATATGGCGCAGGGCGGTCGCCAGCCGGTAGGTGCGGGATAACAGTTGTTCCAGGTTATTGGACTGCCACAGTTTGTCCGGGTTGATTTCAGGTCCACCTTCGCCCAGCATGACCGCGCACCATTCGGGAATGCGGTACATCAGCATCGATTCCCGCTCGTTGGCCAGGCAGAGCGTGACGCCGACATTGTACTTGCGTAGTGTCGTCAAGACTTCATCCAGGCAACGCTGCATTTCCTCGCTGGGCCGCTCGCTGGCGCGCAGAATTTCACCCTCGCTCAAGACATCCCCTTTTTCGTCTACCCTGCTCATTTGGATCGCCTCCTGTCGTCGGGGCCGCGCATGGATTCAAAGCGATGATCGGTTTTCCATAAGGTTCAGAATCATACGGTAATTCACCGTGGGCCGCCAGCGTGGACGGAGCCGGCGAGCCCACCTCATGGCCGCGCCGGCATGCACATTGAATGGAACAGCGGCCGGTTTGTCGGGGCATGAAGATGGCACGGATGCGGATTGCTTTGTCCCGATTCGAGTGTCCGGAAAATCGAAGTCGGCGCACTTTTCCTCGTTTGCCGACAAAAGTCTTATCATGTTGCCCTTGCAACAGCCAGGGATGAGGTCAGATGCCGAATTTTTCTTCAATGACCGTTCGAGTACGGCAATGGCCCTGGTCGACGGGATGAAGTTGCCCACCGAGTACGCGGGCGAGCATTTGGCAAATCCGCCATAAGAAATTCAACTGAAAGGTCATTATGTCTCTCAAATGCGGTATTGTTGGTTTGCCGAACGTCGGCAAATCCACGCTGTTCAACGCGCTCACCAAAGCCGGTATTCAGGCCGAGAATTACCCATTCTGCACCATCGACCCCAATGTTGGGGTGGTGTTGGTGCCCGATCCGCGATTGGAGGCACTGGCCGCCATCGCGAAATCGCAGAAGATCCTGCCGGCCACGGTCGAGTTCGTCGATATCGCCGGCCTGGTGGCGGGCGCCTCCAAGGGCGAAGGGTTGGGCAACCAGTTTCTGGCCCACATCCGCGAGACCGACGCAATCGCCCAAGTGGTGCGCTGCTTCGCGAACGACGACGTGATTCATGTGTCTGGACGGGTCGATCCGCGCGAGGATATCGAGACCATCAACACCGAACTGGCGCTGGCCGATCTGGCGGCCGTGGAAAAAGCGCTGCTGCGCGCCGAGAAGGCGGCCAAGGCCGGTGGACGGGAGGCGCTGGAACGCAAGGCGCTGTTGGAACGGGTGCAAACCCATCTGGATACAGGCGCACCACTGAGGACCTTGGCGCTGGCCGCGACGGAACGCGAGCAACTGCGGGAATTGTTCCTGCTGACCGCCAAGCCGGTGCTATACATCGCCAACATCGCCGAAGACGGCTTCGTCGGTAACCCGTTGCTGGATCAGGTCAGAGGCATTGCGGAGCGGGAAGGCGCCGAGATGGTGCCGGTGTGCGCGGCGATCGAAGCGGAATTAGCGGAACTGGAGGACGCTGACAAGGCCGAATTTCTGGCCGACTACGGCCTATCCGAACCGGGTCTGGATCGAGTGATCCACGCTGCCTACAAGCTGCTTGGGCTGGAAACCTACTTTACCGCCGGCCCCAAGGAAGTACGGGCCTGGACCGTTCGGGCCGGCGCTACCGCGCCGCAGGCGGCGGGCGTGATTCACACCGATTTCGAGCGTGGCTTCATTCGCGCCGAGGTGATCGCCTATGCCGATTACATCGCCTGTGGAGGCGAATCCGGCGCCCGGGAGGCAGGCAAGTGGCGATTGGAGGGCAAGGACTACATTGTCCAGGAAGGCGACATCATGCACTTCCGCTTCAACGTTTAGGCGGCGGGCATGGAGGAGACCGAGGAATGATCGCTTCCGGGTCCGCATCGCCGCCCCGCCCATGAATGGCCGGACCAACACGCACTGGCATGCCTTCCCCAATGATCCCCAGCACTCTGGCGCCGTGTGACCTGCTGGGGCGGCATTTCAAATAGCCCCGCAAATTTTGGTCGTCGGATCGACTTCAGGGAGCGACCGCGCTCAACGCCGCGAATGCCGCCAAGTCCAGTGTTTCCGGCCGGACGCCGGGATCGACGCCCGCCGCTTCGATCTGGGCGATGTCCAACCAGCCGCGCAAGGCATTGCGCAGGGTCTTGCGGCGCTGGGCGAAGGCTCGCCGCACCACCTCGGCGAATAATCGTTCGTCCCGTACCGCAACGGGCGATGTTTCATGTGGAACCAAGCGCACCACCGCCGACCGAACCTTGGGCGGCGGCAGGAACGCTTCCGGTCCAACCGTGAACAGCGGCTCGACCTGGCAGCGGTATTGCAGCATCACCGACAATCGACCGTAAGCCTTATCGCCCGGACCCGCCGCCATTCGCTCCACTACGTCCTGTTGCAGCATAAAATGCAGGTCGCGCAGGTGACTGGCCTGATCCAGTAGATGGAAAAGCAAGGGAGTGGAAATGTTGTAGGGCAGGTTGCCAGCCACCCGCAAGCGGGGACCCGCGCCGCGCAATCCGGCAAAATCGAATTTCAGCGCGTCGGCGTGATGAAGCCGCAATGTACCGGCACCGGCGCAATGAGCCCGCAGCGGCTCCAGCAGATCGCGGTCCAGCTCCACTGCGTCCAACTCGCCGACGACGGCCAGCAACGGCCGGGTCAGCGCCCCCAGGCCAGGGCCGATTTCCACCAGATGATCGCCCGGCACCGGTCGGATCGCCGCGACGATGCGCTCAAGCACGCTGGGATCGCGCAGGAAATGCTGGCCGAAGCGCTTGCGGGGACGATGCGCCACAGTCAGGTTCATTGTGCTGGTGGAGCGGGATTCTCCGCCGAAGCCGCCGCCGACTGCAGGCGGATTTCCACATAAGCTTCCTCGCGCCAGCGGCGCAAGGTCAGATCCCATTCTTCGTCGGCACGCCGCCGCAGCAACGCCTCACGCACTCGGGTGCGTTCGATTTCAGTCGAAGCCGGACCTTGACGCCGTTCCTGTACCTGAACGATATGCCAGCCGAACGGCGTCTTGAATGGCGCGCTGATTTCGCCGGGCTGTAGTTCGTTCATCGCCTGCTCGAACTGTGGCACCAACATTCCCGGCGTCACCCAACCCAGATCGCCACCACGCTCGCCGGAAGCGCTATCTTCGGAATTGGCGCGGGCCACGACCGTGAAATCTTCGCCGTTCTGAATGCGCTGACGTAGTTGTACCAAACGTTGGCGAGCTTCGTCGTCGGACAGTTGCGGCGAGGTCTTGAGCAAAATGTGGCGGGCGTGAGTCTGTGTCACCAGGCTGGAGGGCGCGGACGAATGTGCTTCACCGCCACCTTTGACTTCCAGTAGCTTGACAATGTGAAATCCACTAGGGCTGCGGATCAGTTCGCTCAGCTGTCCGGGCCGCAACTTCGGGATCACCTCGGCGAACAGGGTGGGCAATTGATCGGCGCGCCGCCAGCCCAGATCGCCGCCTTCCAGCGCCTGCCGACCGGCGGAAACACTCACCGCCACTTGACGAAAATCCGCACCTTGCCGCAACCGTGCCAACACCCTGTCGGCCTCGTTCCTTGCGGTTTCGACCTGCTGCGGCGTAGCGCCTTCCGGCACCGCGATCAGGATCTGGGCCAAATGATATTCGCGTTCGCCGCCGGCGCCGCTGTTGCCGCCACCGCCAAACTCGCCGCCACCGCCGGCCAACTGGGCTTGCAGGCTGTCCACATCCTGATCGGAAACCTGGATTTGGCTGTCCACCAGCTTCTGGCGCAACCGCGCCGCCATGATTTCCCGACGCACGTCATCGCGGAACTTGGCGAAATCGGTGCCATCTTTCTCGATCATTTGCCGCAACTGCGTCAGATTCATGTTGTTGCGCCGGGCCAGGGTTTCGATGGCTGCATTCAAGGTGGCGTCATCCACGGTGATACCGTTGCGTTCGGCGGCGCGCAGTTGCAGTTGGGACAAAATCAAGCGCTCCAGCACTTGGTTCTCCAGCACCGAATCGGGCGGGATCGGCACCTTCTGCTGCCGCAACTGGATTTTGATCGCGGCCGTCGCCGCCTCCAGTTCCCGGTGGGTAATGACGTCGTCGTTGACCACCGCCGCGATGGCATCCAGCGCGCTGCCCGATCCTTCGGGTCCGGGACCGAACACCAGTTGGGTTTGGCCGGCAACCGGCGGGACAAGCAGCAGCAAATACAGTAAAACAGAAAGCAAGCGTTTGTTCATACGTATCATCGGGATGAATGCTAGTAACGGATCGGCTGATAGCCGAAGATGGAACTTTGCAGCACGGTCTCCAGACCACCGCCCAATCGAGACAGTCCCTTCAACTCCAGTTCCAGGTAAAAACCGGTTTGCGCATCGACTTCCAGCGGGCTGTCTCGGTACTGGCGCGCGACCGCCCGCAGCGCCCAACAACAATCCTCATATTCCAGCCCAGCCAGGGTTTCCAGATTGCGGTCGATGTTCAGAGCCTGGTTCCAGCGCGCCAACACCCGAAATCGCGAGCTCAACGGCCATATCAGTGATGCATCCACGGAGTGGATTTGATCGCTCAATCCCAGGTTGACCGGATTGCGGTCCCGCAGGTAGGACAAATTGACGAACTGGCGTGGATTGGCGTAGTAACGCAGGTCGAGCGCGGTACGTAGTAAATCGCTGTTGTCCGGCTCCAGTTGCACACCGCCTTGAACCGACCAGCGGCCTGACAGATTTAACGCCCCCTGAGCGATCACTCCCGAATTCGCCTCGGTATCCGGCGGTAGCTCGGGGTACAAAGTTACCCGACGATCCTCGAAATATTGGATCTGGCCGATGCTGGCACGCAACCGTTCGCGACCACTTGGACCATCGATCAACCGGGTAGTCAACGCGGCGGTCAATTGGTTGGCGTCGCCCAATCGGTCGGCGCCGACGAACCGGTTCCAGCGAAACAGCCAGTCGAAATCCCGATCCATGAAGTTGCTGTCGAAGAGAGGAATGTCGTTCTGGTCGCGATAAGGCACATAGAGATAGAACAGCCGCGGCTCCAGCGTCTGCGTCCCGGCCGTTACGCCCAGCCAGTCGGCCTGCAAGGGCCGCTCGAAGATCAAGCCGCTGTCCAGACCGAGCAGCGGCGCGGCGCGCGAGGGCGCATCGTTGGCGCCCGATGCGGTGTTGTCAAGCTGATAGCCGGTGTAGCGAAATCCAGCCTGGGGTTTCAGGTATCCCCAGGGTTTTTCCAACGCCCAACCCACGGTCGGCCACAGATCCAGGCGGGCGCCGGTCACTACTTCGGAGTCGGATTGCTGGAAGCGCACCACTTCGCCGTGCAAACGGTAGTTGAAGCCGCCGACTCCGGTTGGCCAGGCACCGTCGAACACCAATTGTGGCAGGCGCTCGTAGGGGTCCCCGGTCAGGGCAAACAGCGCCGGATTCAGAATCTGATAACCCTGCACCCGCGCCAGCGCCCGCCACCAGTCTCCCTGGTAGCGCACATCCAGATACCGTTCCAGGTAGTTGACCGTCAGGAAATCCAGATTGTTGCTTAAGTCCCGGATGTAGCTATCGTCGGAGACGTATTCGAACCGCAGATTGGTGTAGAGGTTGGGTAGCGGCGTGGCGCGGTCGACGATATTGAAGGAACCACGGTCGCCGCCGAAACGACGATCATAAGGGATGTACTCAGCGTCGATTTCCCCCCGCCGATCGGGGTATAGATAGCGGTACTCCGCGCCCAACAGCAACCCACGCGCGGACATCAGCCGGGGGGTGAAGGTCATGTCGCGATCCGGCGCGATGTTCCAATAATAAGGAACCGAGAGATCCAGGCCGGTCTCGCTATCGTAGCCCTGAAGTGGAAACAGGAATCCGGACTGCCGCTCCTCGGTGATGGGAAACGACAGATACGGAAAATAGAACACCGGCGTATCCTTGAACGCCAGCACGATATCATGGGCCGTGCCGCGGCCGCTCGCCGCGTTCAGGTTGAGTCGGCGTGCCCGCAATTCCCACGCTTCCCGACCGCGCGGGCAGGTTGAATAGGTGGCGTCTTCCAGTTGACTGCTCTGTTGGGCACGGTCCACGTTCACTGCCTCGGCGTAACCCTGGGCATTGCGTCCCGGCAAATAGTAATCCGCATCCTTGAACCAGCCGGTCTCGGCGTTCAGATCCACCTCCGCCTGGGTGCCACGCAAGGCCTGGTTGGGATCGCCGTAGGTGAATCCTCCCTCGACTCGAACTCGGTTGGCCGGGCGCTCCAAGGTCATCCGCTCGGCGCGCAAACGCTGGTCGCCGCGAGACAGGTTGACGCCGCCTTCCAGCACGGACAAGGTGGCTGAGGATTCGATCCGGCCGGCTTCGGCCCGCACCGGCAGATCGTCCGGCAACGGTGCGTTCGGAGTGACCGGCACGATCTCTTGAGCCAGTTCGTCGGCTTCGCACTGGAGCCATGGATTGAAGGTGGATTGCGCCTGGACGCCGACCAGCGGCAGTACCGCCAGCACGGCGCCGGTCGCCAGCACTCGGAAATACGGCGTCACGGAGCAGGATTTTACGTGTCGATTAAAGTGCCCTAACATCGCATAGATTGACTATGGCTGCAATCTTACCCAGATGGAGCGAATCTGCGTGAGCGACCGTGAACACCTGCTGCTGGAATGGCTGAACACCGTCTTGCCGGTAGCACCGGACCGTATGGCCCCGGCATCCAGCGATGCCAGCTTCCGTCGTTATTTCCGGGTCTGGTACGACGGCCAGACCCGAATCGTGATGGACGCCCCGCCGGACAAGGAAGACTGCCGGCCGTTCGTCGCCATCGGCCAGGCCATGCGTGGTTTGGGCCTGAACGCGCCCGAAGTGTTGGCTGGCGATCTCGACCAGGGGCTGTTGCTCTTGACCGATCTTGGCAGCCGCCAGTACCTGACCGAACTCAACGAAAAGAGTGTGTCCAGGCTGTACGACGATGCGCTGGCGGCACTGGCGTGCCTGCAAATCGGTGGCGATTCCGACTCGCCATTGTTGCCACCCTACGGCTCGGCGCTGTTGCACCGGGAAATGGACTTGTTCCGCGACTGGTTTCTGGAGCGACTGCTTGGCCTGAATCTGCACGCGGACGAATGGCAAACACTCGATCGAGCCTTCGCCCTGCTGGCCGACAACGCCTTGGAACAACCGCGGGTATGGGTCCATCGCGATTACCATTCCCGCAATCTGATGGTCACCGATCCGCTCAACCCCGGCGTACTGGATTTTCAGGACGCGGTAGTGGGCGCGGTGACCTACGACCTGGTTTCGCTGCTGCGCGACTGCTATATCGCCTGGCCGCGCGAGCAGGTCGAACGCTGGGTGCTGGATTACCGGGCGCGGCTGCGGGCGCTGGGCATGAGCGGACTGGACGACGCCGGGCAGTTCCTGCGCTGGTTCGATCTGATGGGTGTGCAACGCCATCTCAAGGCCATCGGCATCTTCGCCCGCCTAAACCTGCGCGATGGCAAATCCGGCTACCTGCGCGACATCCCCCGAACCCTGGGTTATGTGCTGGAGGTAGCGGGCCGCCATGCCGAACTGGCCGGCTTGCATGAGTTGCTGCGGGCGCGGCGGGTGGACCGCTGGGAGCCCGCACCGTGAAGGCGATGATTCTCGCCGCCGGACGCGGCGAACGGATGCGGCCGCTGACCGATCACACGCCCAAACCGCTGTTGCCGATCGCCGGCCGACCGTTGGTTGTCCACCAACTCACCGCGCTGCGGGCGGCGGGCATCACCGAGCTGGTCATCAACACCGGCCATTTGGGCGCGCAACTGGCGGCGGCGCTGGGTGACGGCGGGGCATGGGGATTGCGTATCGTCTATTCCCCGGAACCGCCCGATGCCTTGGAAACTGGCGGCGGTATTTTGCGGGCGCTGCCGCTGCTCGGCCCGCAACCGTTTCTGGTGGTCAACGGTGATCTCTGGACCGACTATCCTTTCGCCTGCCTGCCGGCGGCGACCGTTGGACTGGCGCACCTGGTGCTGGTGGACAATCCGCCGCACCATCCCGGAGGCGACTTTGCCTTGCGGGTGAATGGGCAAGTGGAGGAGGTCGGCGCGGCGCGGTTGACCTTCAGCGGGATCAGCGTGCTGCGGCCGGAACTGTTTGCCGGCTGCGCGCCAGGCCGCTTTCCGCTGGGTCCGCTGCTGCGGTGGGCGATGGCGGAAGGGCAGGTGACCGGCGAACATTATCGCGGCGGCTGGCGGGACATCGGAACGCCGCAACGGTTGGCCGAACTGGATTGTGAGTTGCGGCGACGGAAGGAACAGCAGCCAACTTCATTCCCGACAGGAGACTGAATACCATGGCTTTTGCCTACGCATTGCATGTTCTACTCGCCGTCGTCTGGGTCGGCGGCATGATCTTTGCCCAACTGGCGTTGCGGCCGGTGGCGGTGGCGCAGTTGGAACCGCCCCGGCGGATCGCCTTCCTGACGGCGGTGCTGGGGCGGTTCTTCTGGCTGGTCTGGGCCGCGGTCATTATCCTGCCGCTGACCGGCTTCTGGCTGATCGCCGGCTACGGCGGCATGGCGAGCTTGGGCTGGCACATTCATCTGATGACCGGCGTCGGGATCGTGATGGTATTGATCTACCTGACGCTCTTTCTGGCGGTGTTTCTGCCGTTGCGGCAGGCGGTGGCCGCCGGCGATTGGGCCGTGGCCGGCCGACGATTGGAGTGGGTACGCCGGCTGCTGTGGACCAATCTGCTATTGGGAGTGCTGGTCGTACTGACCGCGGCTCTGGGTGCTCGCGGCGGATTGTAGGCCGGCGAGAAACCCCACATGGGCGTCGGCCTCGCTCAGTCGGCGTGCCGGATATCCTGTCCCTCGACGATGTAGATCGTATATTCGATCAGATTGTCGGCGTGATCGGCAACCCGCTTGAGTGCCTTGAACGCCAGCACCACGTCAATGATCGTCGCCACCATCGACCCGCCCTCCAGCGAGAGCACGCTGAGCGAACGCAGGCTATCCTGAAAGGCCTCCTCCACCGGATCTTCCTCCTGATGCACCAGCCGCCAGGCCTGCTCGATGTTCAACTGGGCCAACACGTCCCGCGCCGTCACGAAGCGTTGGATGGCGGCCTGGGCCAGGCGGTCCATGTCATGAGCAACACCTTTATGCAACTCGCCGCCGCGCGCCTGAATCGCCAGCACTTTCTCGGCGATGCTCTTGGCTTCATCACCAACCCGTTCCAAATCGGCGACGGCCTTGTTCATGGACATCACCAGACGCATGTCGGTACTGACCGGCTGGCGGCGGGCCAGCAGCCGAATGCAAGCCCGATCGATATCGAGATCGCGTCGGTTAAGCACATCGTCGCCGGCCACAACCGCTTGCGCCAGATCGATATCGCCGGTCCTGAATGCGGTCACCGCTTGCTCGACCTGTTGCCCAGCGGCCCGCCCCATCTCCAGCACCTGTTCGATCAGGCTATCGATTTCCGCATCAAAACGCTTGACGGTATGTCGGTTATTGGTGAAAGCCATGCCAGATCGCCCCTTCGGTTGAATCACTCATCGGTTGAGCGCACCACGCGCGCCGCGCGCCCGATACGCGTCATGGTGGTTTCGATCCAGGTTTCGGTCATCCAGTTGAGCTCCTGCGGCGAACGGCCCTCGCTGGCGATCAGGGGACCGAAGACCACCTGTACAGTGCCCGGACGCTTGAGAAAGCCTCGTCGCGGCCAAAACTCCCCGGCATTGTGGGCCACCGGCAGAATCGGGCAGCGGCTGCGCGCGGCCAGCACCGCGCCACCCATGCCGTAGCGTTTACGGACGCCGGGGGCAGTGCGCGTACCCTCGGGAAAGACCAGGACCCACTGGCCTTGCCGCAAGTGTTCGATACCCTGCCGGATCACCTGCTTGACCGCCGAAGTACCGGCCCGACGGTCGATGGCGATTGGTCGCAACAACTTCAGCGCCCAGCCAAAAAACGGCAGCCACAGCAACTCGCGCTTAACCACCCACGCCATCGGTTGCAGGTACTGTTGCAGGAACAAGGTTTCCCAGGTGGACTGATGCTTGGCCATCACGATGACCGCTCGGTCGGGAATATGCTCGGTTCCGCTCACCTGGTAATCGATCCGACAGGTGAGCCGCAGCCACCAAATGTTGAAGCGGCTCCAGGATTGCGACAGCCGGTAACGCCGGTTGAAAGGCAAGGCAAAACCGAGAATGATCACCAACCCGCACACCACGGTCGAAAGCAGCATACCGAGCGAAAAGAGCAGCGAGCGCATCCATAAATCGACAAGCGAGGACTTGGCAATTGCGCGCGTGGGCAGCGAATCGGATCGAAGGTCATTCATGGTCAGTAGTCAGATACTCGGCCACCGTGGCCAGATCGTCGAACACCAGCACGTTGGCGCAGCTTTCCGCTTCCTGTTCCAGGGTCCGAGCGCCTTTGCCGGTCCGCACCAGCAGGGGCCAGGCGTTGGCCGCTCGCGCCGCCCGGACATCGCGCACGCTGTCGCCCACCACCGGCGCTCCTTGCAGGTTGCATTTCAAGCGCCGGCCGATCTCCAGCAACATGCCAGGGTTTGGCTTACGGAAGGGGTTGGCTTCGTCCACATCCGGACAGAAGAAAATCGCCTCGATCAGACCACCGACTTCCTGCACCATCCGATGCATTTTGCGATGGATCTGATTGAGGGTTTCCAGATCCAGCAGCCCGCGTCCGATCCCGGACTGATTGGTGGCGATCACTACTCGATAGCCGGCGTGATTCAGGCGGGTAATCGCCTCCAAGCTACCGGGAATCGGGTTCCATTCCTCCGGCGATTTAATGTAGGCATCGGAATCTTCGTTGATGACGCCATCGCGATCCAGAATAATCAGCTTCATGGTGAGTCGTGTTTTTTCGCTCGCGCAAGCCAGCGTGTAGGTTTCACGTGAAACCGTCCGACCGGCAACACTGACCACAGGTAGCGTCGCCGGACTTCGTTTCACATGAAACGACGATTTGGTCTCCATCCCGATAGTCACCTCGGCTACTTTCGCCATCGGACTTTGTTTCACGTGAAACCTCGTTGGCTTCCGGGCCGCGATGGAAAACCGCCCGCCCAATATCGCGGCCCACCGCCGATTTTCATCCTTCCTCAATCCTGCAAGCGCGAGAAATCCGCCACGCGCAGAAACAGGCTGCCCAATTCGTTCAGCAGGGCGATGCGATTGTCGCGAACGGCAGGATCTTCGGCCATCACCAACACTTGATCGAAAAAGGCATCCACCGGCTCGCGCAGGCTGGCCAGTCGGTTCAGGGCATCGCCGTACAGGCCGACGTCCATCAGTGGGATCGCCTCGGAGGACAATTCCACCAACCGCCCCGCCAGTGCTTGTTCCGCTGCTTCGGTCAATAGGTCGGGTCGCACCTCGAACGGCAGCACCGTATCCACTTTTCTGAGGATGTTGCGGATACGTTTGTTGGCGGCGGCCAGACTGGCGGCTTCCGGCCGGTCGCGGAAGGCACCGACCGCGCGCACACGCCGATCGAAATCCAGCGGCCGATGCGGCCGGCATTCCAGCACCGCGTCGAAAGTATCCGAACGCACCTGCTGATCCAGATAGTAACCGCGCAGCCGGTCCACGATGAAGTCAAAAACCGCTTCCACCGCGCCTTTGGCTCGAATCGCCGGTTCGAACTGGCTGGCGGCGCGCTCCAGCAAGGTCAACAGGTTGAGGTCCAGCCCCCCCTCGATCAGGATGCGTAGCACCCCCAGGGCGGCGCGGCGCAGCGCGAACGGGTCCTTGGCGCCCGACGGCGCCTGGCCGATGGCGAAGATGCCGAGCAACGTATCCAGCCGGTCGGCCAACGCCAAACTCTGGCCGGTGGCGGTCGCCGGTAACCGGTCGCCGGCAAAGCGCGGCAGATACTGTTCCTCCAGCGCTTGGGCTACTTCGGGCGCTTCCCCGTCGTGGCCTGCGTAGTAGCGGCCCATGATGCCCTGCAATTCGGGAAATTCCTGCACCATCTGGGTCATCAAATCGCATTTGGCCAGCCGCGCCGCCCGGTCGGCCCAGTCCGCGTTACCGTGTCTTTGTCCGGCGATGAAGCGTGCCAGCGTCGCCACCCGCACGCTCTTATCGGCCACGGTACCGAGCCGCTGCTGGAACACCACATGCTTCAGCAGATCCAGCCGTGCCGCCAGCGGTTTGCCGCGATCCTGGTTCCAGAAAAATTCGGCGTCGCTGAAGCGTGGGCGGATCACCCGTTCGTTGCCAGCCCGTACCTGAGCGGGATCGCGGCTTTCCAGGTTGGCCAGCGTGATGAAATGCGGCAGCAGCCGACCGTGCGCGTCCACCACCGGAAAGTAACGCTGGTTATCCTGCATGGTGCTGATCAAGGCCTCGGCCGGCACCTCCAGAAAGCGCTGTTCGAAATTGCCGGCCAGCGCCACCGGCCATTCCACCAATGCCGTGACCTCGTCCAGCAGTTCGGGCTTGATGACCGCCACGCCCTTCAGTTCGGTCGCCACCGCCTCGGCGCGGGCGCGGATCACGTCGCGGCGCTGGTCGAAGTCGACAATCACCTTGCCCTCGTCGGCCAGTTGCCGGGCATAGTCGGCGGGCGCGGTCAACTGAATCGGTTGCGGATGGTGGAAGCGATGGCCACGGCTCTCCCGGCCGGTGTGGACACCCATGATCGTCGCGGGGATCACTTCGGTGCCGAACAGCAGCACCACCCAATGCACCGGCCGCACGAATTCATCGTCGCGATCACCCCAGCGCATCCGCTTGGGGATGGGCAGGGCCGCGAGCGCGGCCTCGACGATGGGTGGAATCAGATCGGCGGTCAGCGCGCCCGGCTCGGTACTGATCTGCACCAGCCAAGCGCCCTTGTCGGTTTCCTGCCGTTGTAGCTCGGCGACGGTCACCCCGCAAGAGCGGGCAAAGCCCTCGGCAGCCCTGGTGGGCTGGCCGTCCGGGCCAAAGGCGGCGCCCAGCGCCGGGCCGCGCCGTTCGAGCTGGCGGTCGGGCTGCCGCGCGGGTAACTGATCGACCCGCACCGCCAAGCGGCGCGGCGTGGCGAAGCGGTGAATCGCGCTGCTGGCCAAGCCGGCTTTTTCCAGGCCGTCGGCGATGCTTCGCTCGAACGCCAGGGACAGCTTGGCCAGTGCCTTGGGTGGCAATTCCTCGGTGCCGATTTCGATCAGCAGGTCGTGGGTATCAGCCATGGGCCACCTCCAGGCGGGCAGCGGCGCGGGCGCACATGGGGAAGCCCAGCGCGGCGCGAGTATCATGGTAGGCATGGGCCACCGCTCGCGCCAGGGTGCGGACCCGCAGGATGTAGCGCTGGCGCTCGGTAACGGAGATGGCTTTGCGGGCGTCGAGCAGGTTGAAGGTGTGGGAGGCTTTCAGCGTCATTTCGTAGGCGGGCAGGGGCAGTCCCAGTTCGATCAAGCGCTTGCTTTCCGACTCACAGGTATCGAACCAGACGAACAGCGCGGTCGTATCGGCGTGCTCGAAGTTGTAGGTGGACATTTCCACCTCGTTCTGGTGGAACACGTCGCCGTAGCTGACCCGGCCCAACGGCCCGTCGGTCCAGACCAGGTCGTAGACGCTTTCCACGCCTTGCAGGTACATGGCGATGCGTTCCAGGCCGTAGGTAATTTCTCCGGTGACCGGCTTGCAGTCCAGTCCACCGATCTGCTGAAAATAGGTGAACTGGGTGATTTCCATGCCGTTCAGCCAGACCTCCCAGCCCAACCCCCAAGCGCCCAGGGTGGGGGATTCCCAATTGTCCTCGACGAAGCGGATGTCGTGAATCAGAGGGTCGAGGCCAAGATTCTCCAGCGAACCGAGATACAGATCCTGCAAATCGAGCGGCGAAGGTTTGATGACCACCTGGTATTGATAATAGTGTTGCAGGCGGTTGGGGTTTTCGCCGTAGCGGCCATCGGTGGGCCGGCGGGAAGGCTGCACGTAGGCGGCGCTCCATGGTTCTGGACCGATGGCGCGCAGGAAGGTGGCGGGATGGAAAGTCCCCGCGCCCACCTCCATATCATAGGGTTGCAGCAGCACGCAACCCTGGCGGGCCCAGTAATCTTGCAGAGCCAGGATCAGCCCCTGGAAGGTCGAGACATCGCGCACAAGTGCCTCCAAAATTCGAAGGGGACGGTAGGCCGTCCCCAGGTGTTGCTTGATGAGAATGAATGGTGCCAAGTATAGCTTGGACGCAAGACGGGATTCATCGCCCAGACCCGTCTCAAGCGTTCGGGCAGTGCCGGTCTTTCCGAGCAGCGTGGTTATAATGGTTTTTTTCGGAAGATTCCTTGCTCGATAGCGCAAGAGACGGACATGCTTCCGGCTTCCGCTACCTGGACGTTGGGACAACACTATTGACACTGTTGTGTCGAGTCTGGATAATCACTGGCCCTCATCTGAATCCTTTCCATAATGGCTATGTAGCTCAGCCGGTTAGAGCACGGCACTCATAATGCCGGTGTCGGTGGTTCGAGTCCACCCATAGCCACCACATCAAGATTCCAGGATGTCCAAGAGCATCCGACCCTGATTTCAAGCACTGGTTTTCAATGGCGCAACTGTCCGTAGCGTTCCTGGAAAGCCCGTGGAAATCCACCGGCATTCGGAGAGTATCGGTAGACCTCTTCGTATTTCACGCTTTTCCAGAGCCGCTCGATCCACACGTTGTCGACCCAGCGGCCCTTGCCGTCCATGCTCACCTGGATGCCGTGCCCTTGGATCAGGCCGACAAACTCCGCGCTGGTGAACGGGCTGCCCTGGTCGGTGTTGAAGATCCCAGGCGTCCCATGGGAGCGGATGGCCTCCTCGACGGCTTCGATGCGGAAGTCGGTCGTCATGCTGTTGGACAGCCGCCAGGACAACACCCGCCGGGTTGCCCAGTCGAGCACCGCCGCCAGGTACACGAACCCCTTCCGCATCGGGATGTAGGTAATGTCCGTGCTCCACACCTGGTCGGATCGCTCGATCGATAAGCCACGCAACAGGTCGGGATAGACCGCGTGCGCGGGGTTAGACGTGCTGGTATTGGGCTGTGGGTATACCGCGTCCAGGCCCATCATGCGTAATAATCACCGGACACGCTTGACGTTTACTGGATGGCCGAGACTGCGCAAGTAAGCGACCATGCGCAGAACCCCGTAGTAGGGCGTTCGGGTATACTGCTCGTCCAGCAGGCGCATGAGGCCCAGGTTTTCCGCGTTCTCACCGATGGGTTGGTAGTACACGCTGGAACGGTTGAGACCCAGCAGCCGGCCTTGTTGCCGCAGGCTGAAGGTCGGGTCGTGAGGGTCAACGAGCATTTTCCTGACCCCTAATGCCTGGCTGAAGACTTTTTTTCAGCCAGTCCCGCTCGGCAATCAGTGGCCCAATCTGGCGGTGCAGCTCATCCATTTGCCCTTGTTGGCTCGCCTGCGTCTGCGCCTGTTTGCCAGAGAACGCGCCTGGAATTGCCGCCAGTGCCTGCTTCTTCCAAGTGTTGATCTGGGTAGCGTGAATTCCGTACTCCGCCGTCAGTTGGTTGCTGGTTTTCTGCTGACGGATCGCCTCCAGGGCGACTTTGGCCTTGAACTCGACCGTGTGCTTTTTACGTACTCCTGCCATATCGCACCTTGCCGTTCGCTGTGGCCTTCTATCTTAAAGGTCGGTCTAGAATATGGGGAGCACCATATAGGTCATTGTTAGCCATGCCTCGATACGCGCGGGCAAGGTTTCATCCAGAGAGATTTCCGGTCCCGCGCCGGGAGCCATTTCATAGCGATAACCGCTACCCGGTGGAGGACTAAGCGCGGATAGACAGAACAACACCCGATGGCGGAGGTGGCCGTCTGGCATCAATTCGAGAATCCGACCCTCATCGCCCGACACCATGGCATGGCTGAAGCGATGCAGTTGTCCCACCACCCGTCGGGCCTGTTCCGGCTCGAACAAATCCGCGCCCCGATCGGAAGTCTCGCTATTTTCCGATGCAAAAACTACTGAAAATCCGCGACAGCAAATCTTCGGACCTAAACGCCCCGGTAATTTCCGAGAGCGCGTTCTGGGCCTCGCGCAACTCCTCGGCGACCAATTCGCCGGCGCGATAAATCTCCAACTGATCCATCGCCCGCGCCAATGCCGCCGCCGCCCGCTCCAGCGCCTCCAGATGGCGGCGGCGGGCCATGAACGTCCCCTCCCCGCCACCGTGATAACCCATGCAGGTCTTGAGATGCTCGCGCAGCAGATCCAGACCCACCTCGGTCTTGGCCGACAGCAGAATTTCACTGCCCCACTCACCGTCCCGAACCACCGGCGGCCGACCGCTCAGATCGATCTTGTTGTAAAGCACCGTCAGCGGCGTGTCCGCCGGCAACCGTGCCCGCAACACCCGTTCCTCGGCCGCCAGGCCCAGGCGATCATCCACCACCATCAGAATCCGGTCGGCGGCGGCGATCTCGTTCCAGGCGCGGCGGATGCCTTCCCGTTCGACCGGGTCATCGCTGTCGCGCAAACCGGCGGTGTCGATGACGTGCAGCGGCATACCGTCGATGCTGACCTGCTCGCGCAGCACGTCGCGGGTGGTGCCGGGCACGGCGGTGACGATGGCCACCTCGCGCCCGGCCAGATGATTGAGCAGGCTGGACTTGCCGGCGTTCGGCCGACCGGCGATCACCACGGTCATCCCGTCGCGCAGCAAGCGGCCCTGGCCGGCGGCGGCTTGCAGTTCGCCCAAGCGCTCCCGCAGATCCCGCAAGCGCCCGGCAACGATCCCATCGGCGAGAAAATCGATCTCCTCCTCGGGGAAGTCAATCGCCGCCTCGACGTAGATGCGCAACTCGATCAAGCCTTCGACCAGGCTTTGCACCCGCTGGGAAAACGCGCCTTGCAGCGAACGCAGGGCGGCGCGAGCGGCGGCGGCGGTATCGCTGGCGATCAGGTCGGCAACCGCCTCGGCCTGGGCCAGGTCAAGCTTGTCGTTGAGAAAGGCGCGCTCGGAAAATTCGCCGGGTCGAGCTGGCCGCGCGCCGAGTTCCACCACCCGCGCCAGCAGTAAATCCATGACTACCGGCCCACCGTGTCCTTGAAGTTCCAGCACATCTTCGCCGGTGAAGGAATGGGGCGCGGGAAAATAGAGGGTAATGCCTTCATCGAGCACCGCGCCATCGCCCGCGTGGAACCGGCGAAAGGCAGCTTGCCGCGGAGCGGGCACGATGCCGCACACGGTCATGGCAATGGCGGGAACCGCCGGCCCGGACACCCGAATCACGCCGATGCCACCCCGACCGGGCGGGGTGGCGATGGCGGCGATGGTATCGGTCATGCACCCTCTCCCTCAGGGAGAGAGGAAACGGCACTCCTTCCCTCCTTGCGAGGAAGGGTTAGGGTAAGAAGCAAA
Source organism: Candidatus Competibacteraceae bacterium (assembly GCA_016699715.1). Taxonomy (NCBI): domain Bacteria; kingdom Pseudomonadati; phylum Pseudomonadota; class Gammaproteobacteria; family Candidatus Competibacteraceae; species Candidatus Competibacteraceae bacterium. The sequence continues at coordinate 3,055,880 of CP065007.1, forward strand.
GGGTTACGCCACCATTACTTCTTGCGCTTGCCGGAGTTCTTCGAATCGGGCAAGGCCTGCTTGGCGAGCGTCAACAGCTTTTTGGCCTGTCCGCCGAGACCCGATCCGGCCTTGGCCTTGAGCGCCGCGGCGTCGGCGCCCGACTCCACCCGCTTGGTGATGACCCACTGCTGGGCGATGGATAGCATGTTGTTCACCACCCAGTACAATACCAGCCCGGACGGGAACCACAGGAACATGAAGGTGAACACGATCGGCAGCGCCATCATCACCTTGGCCTGGATCGGATCGGGCGGCGCCGGGCTCAGCTTCTGCTGGACGAACATGGTGACGCCCATGACCAGCGGCAGCACGTAGAACGGGTCCGGGATCGACATGTCCCTGATCCAGAACATGAACGGTGCCTGGCGCAACTGCACGCTTTCCACCAGCACCCAGTATAGGGCGATGAACACCGGAATCTGCACCAGAATCGGCAGGCAACCACCCAGCGGATTGACCTTTTCCTTTTTGTACAGGCCCATCATCGCTTCGTTCATCTTCTGCTTGTCGTCGCCGTACAGTTCCTTGAGCCGGGTCAATTCCGGCGCCAACCGGCGCATGTTGGCCATCGAACGGTAGCTGGTCTCCGACAACTTGTAGAACGCCAGCTTGATCAACAGGGTGAGGATAATGATCGACCAACCCCAGTTGCCGATAATGTTGTGGATCCATTTCAGCAGCCAGAACAGCGGCTCGGCGATGATGGTCAACATGCCGTAGTCCACGGTCAATTGCAGGTTGGGAGCGATGTCCGCCAGCACACCCTGCAACTTGGGACCCACGTACAGGCGGGTGCGAAAATCGCCGGTCGCGCCGGCCGGCACGGCCTGCGCCGCCCCGCGCATCCCCACCATATAGCGGTTGCCGCCGACCACCCGGGTGTAGAAATCGTCGGTCTCACCCGGATTCGGCACCCAGGCGCCGAGGAAATAATGCTGGATCATGGCCACCCAGCCATCCTTGACCGGCTGGTTCAGCTCCTTTTTGGCGATATCGTCGAAGGAGATTTTTTCGTAGCGCTGTTCGGGCGTGGAAATCACCGCGCCGGTATAGGTGATGACGCCACTGCCGAAAAAGCTGTGGCTGACATGCGGCGGGGTGCGCTGGAACTGGCGGTACTGACTACCCTGCCAGTCGGCGGCGCTGCCGTTTTCCACCCGCTGGTTCAGTTCAACCAGGAAGCTGCCGCGACGGAACGTGTAGGTCTTGATCACCTTCAGGCCGGACGGGTCCGACCAGTTCAACCGCACTTCCAGCGTATCCTGACCATCCGCCAACCGGTATTCGTCCTGCTCGACGCTGAATTGGGCGTAATGATTGGGGGCGGGCGCGTCGTTCAGCGCCAGCAGCCCGGACTGGGCGATGAAAATGTCCGCCCCGCTATCCTTGAGCAACTGAAAGGGCTGGTCCGGCTGCTGCACCGATTCCGGATAAGTACGCAACCCGACCCGGCGCAGGTCGCCGCCCAGGGTATCGATCTCGGCCTCGAATACGTCGGTGACGACCCGCACCCGCTGGCCGCCGCCCAGGGCCTGGGGTCCCGCGCTTATCGCCGGCGCGGCGGCCGGCACGTCCTCACCGGGCTTCAGCGCCGGCAGGACGGATGAGGGGCCGGCCGGGACGGTTGAACTGGCCGGCGCCGAAGCGACCGGCGGGGCCGGCGGCGGATGTTTCTTGGCCTGAAATTCCAGCCAGTTCTGCCATAGCAGAAACAGCACGAACGCCATGGCGGCGATCAGCAACAAACGTTGGTTTTCCATCATCGGTCCTTCGGGACAGGTTCGGGAACAGGATCGACGCCACCCGGATGCCAGGGATGACAGCGCAGCACGCGCCGGATCGCCAGCCAACCGCCGCGCAGGGCGCCATGGCGTTCGATGGCCTCGCGGGCATACTGGGAACAGCTCGGATAAAAACGGCAGTGGTTGCCCAATAATGGGCTGAGCAAGAGTTGGTAGCCGCGGATCAGGACGATCAGGATGGCGCGCATGGCCGCGCGAACCTCCGCCAGTGCCGTTGCAGCGAGGCAAACAGGATCGCATTGCCCTGCTCCGCCGCGCCGGCGCGGCCCATCACCACGCAGTCCAACCCGCCGATCCCTGGCTGGTGGTGTCGGAAGCTTTCACGCACCACCCGCTTGAGGCGGTTGCGCGCCACGGCGGATTTCGCGACCTTACGAGAGATGGCCAGGCCCAGGCGGGAATGAGGCAAATCGTTGGGGCGGGCAAGCACGGTAAAATAGCGGTCGCTGGATTTGACCGGCCGGGCGAACACGCCGGTAAAGGCTTGCCGGCCGGTCAACCGGGCGCGGCGCGGAAAGCGCGCGCCACCAGCCATGGAGTCAGGGCGCCAGCCGGGCGCGGCCCTTGGCGCGGCGTGCCCTGATAACCTGACGACCACCCCGGGTGGCCATGCGGGCGCGAAACCCGTGGGTACGCTTGCGGTGGATATTGCTGGGCTGGAAAGTCCGCTTCATGTCGTGGTTCCTTAAAGGTGCTTGCGAGGCAAACCGGTTTGCGATTTTTATCGCAAACGCGAAACTTACTGATCAAGAGATAAATTTGTCAAGCACTACGCAGCCTGCCATCAGCGCCGCGCCTGTGGATAAGTGGTGGATAAGCCATCGGCGAGCCACTAGACTGAGCAATTCCGCCTAAGGTGCCGCCGGGAGGACTGCCTGTGGACCATGAGTTGTGGAAAGCGTGCCTGAAATGTCTGGAACGCGAATTATCGGAACCCCAGTTGAACACCTGGATTCGACCGCTGCATGCCCGAGAGGACAACGGCGGCCTACACCTGCTCGCGCCGAATCGCTTCGTACTCGACTGGGTCAAGAAACACCATCTGACACAGATCAAGACCGTGCTGGAACAGCTACGACCCGAACAATCGCCGGAAGTGCTGCTGGAAATCGGCAGCGGCGCCGCCCAGGTCGAGCCGGCGGCGACTCAAGACGAGAAAGCGCCTCCGGCCGAGCCGTCCGCCGGACCGGCCATCGACGCCAGCGAGCTGCTCAAGAGCGGAGCGCTTAACCCGGATTTCACCTTTACCACCTTCGTCGAGGGTAATTCCAACCAGATTGCCCGGGCCGCCTGCCTGCAAGTCACGCAAAATCCCGGCAAGGCTTATAACCCACTGTTCATCTACGGCGGCACCGGCCTGGGCAAGACCCACCTTATCCACGCCGTCGGCAACATGCTGCGCGCACGCGACCCCAGCGCCCAGGTGGTCTACCAAAATTGCGAGTATTTCGTGGCCGACATGGTGCGCTCCCTGCAACACAACGCCATCAACGAGTTCAAGCGCCGCTATCGGGTATTGGATGCCTTGCTGATCGACGACGTACAGTTTCTGGCTGGCAAGGAGCGCTCGCAGGAAGAGTTTTTCTACACGTTCAACAGCCTGCTGGAAAGCCGCCAGCAGGTGATCCTGACCTGCGACCGCTACCCCAAGGAAGTCGCCGGCCTGGAAGACCGGCTCAAGTCGCGCTTTGGCTCCGGTCTGACCGTGGCGGTCGAGCCGCCGGAACTGGAAACCCGGGTGGCGATCCTCAAGAGCAAGGCCGAACAGATCCAGCTTGGTCTGCCCGACGAAGTCGCCTTCTTCATCGCCCAGCGTATCCGCTCCAACGTCCGCGAGCTGGAAGGCGCGCTGCGGCGAGTCTATGCCAATGCCCAGTTCACCGGCCGGCCCATTACCCTGGCTTTTGCCAAGGAGGTTTTGAGCGACCTGCTGACGCTGCAAGACAAGCTGGTCACCATCGAAAATATCCAACGAACCGTGGCGGATTACTACAAAATCAGCATCGGCGAGCTGCTGTCCAACAGTCGGCTGCGCGTCCTGTCCCGCCCCCGGCAGATCGCGATGGCGCTGACCAAGGAACTGACCGTGCTCAGCCTGCCGGAGATCGGCGAGGCGTTCGGTGGGCGGGATCACACCACCGTCCTGCACGCCTGTCGGAGGGTGCGGGAACTCCGGCACAGTGACCCGCAGATCCGCGACGATTATACTAATTTGCTGTCGACGCTGACTAACTAGAAAATCCCTGTGGATAAGCTCTGTGGATAAGTTGAATAACTTTCAAACGCTCGGCGACTGGCGAGTTAACTTAAATAATTACTCGCAATAATTTTCAGAAAATCAAATTATTAAAAGTTATTTAGTGGATTAAACCCATATGACTGATAATTTCACCACGAACTGCCTATAAAAGCGGAAAATAGCCTGTGGATAACTTTGTGGATAAGTCGGCCATTTCTGTGGATAAGTCGGCAAAATCTGTGGATAACTTTGTGGATAACTTTTGACCCTCAAAAAGTTATCCACAGGAAAATGGACTTATCCACATTTCATCCACAGACTTATCCACAGGAAAAACCGATGTATCTTATTTATTTTTAACAATAAAAAAAAGTTATCCACAGAAAACGGCCTCCCTAATAATAATAATCTTTTAATATATATAAGATCTTCTTTTATTGTTGGGGCGACGCGAAAAGCAGGTCGTGCCGACAGACAAAATTTTATTTACCATACACTCAAGTAGGAAATTGGGGCTACCCACCCAAGCACGGTGAAGACCGAACGAACAGGCCTATCGGAGAACTTCGATGAAACTGGAAGCCAAGCGCGAGCAACTGCTCAAACCGTTGCAGCATGTGATCGGCGCGGTCGAACGTCGGCAGACGCTGCCGATCCTGACCAATGTGTTGGTGTCGGCGCGGGAACGGGAACTGACCCTGACCACCACCGATCTGGAAATGGAACTGTCGGTCCGGGTCGAACTGCAAGTGGAGACGCCAGGCGAGACCACCCTCCCGGCCCGCAGGCTACACGACATCTTGCGCGCCCTGCCGGACGAGGCCACCGTGACGCTGAGCGTCGAGGGCGACAAGGCCACCGTGCGCTGCGGCCGCAGCCGTTTTACCCTGATCACCCTGCCGGCCGGCGATTTCCCCACCCTGGAGGACTTGCCGTTCGAAGGCGATATCCGTTTGCCGCAGGGCATCCTGCGTGGCCTGATCGAGCGCACCCATTTCGCCATGGCTCAGCAGGACGTGCGCTACTACCTCAACGGCCTGCTGCTGGAAGTCAGCCCCGGCGTGCTACGACTGGTCGCCACCGACGGCCACCGGCTGGCGTTCCAGGAATTGCGAACCGAAGTCGATGTGGCGGAAACCCGCCAGGTGATCGTGCCGCGCAAGGGCGTGCTGGAATTGCTGCGCTTGCTGGGCGACAACGAGCTCGAAGCGAGGATCCGGATCGGCGCCAACCACATCCGGCTGGTGCTGGGCGACGTTTGCCTGACCTCCAAGCTGATCGAGGGCAAGTTCCCCGACTACCAGCGCGTGATCCCCAGCGAGGGCGATCGGGTGGTGATCGCCGACCGGCTGGTGCTGCGCGGCGCGCTGGCGCGGGCCGGTATCGTGCTCAACGACAAGACCCAGGGCGTGCGCCTGCAACTGGAAGATTGGATCCTGCGGGCGCAGGCGCAAAATTCCGAGCAGGAAGAGGCCGAGGAGGACGTCGAAATCAACTACAGTGGTGGCCCGCTGGAGGTCGGTTTCAACGTGACGTATCTGCTCGACGCGCTGGGCGCGCTGGGCGGCGAGCTGGCCAAGCTGTCCTTTTCCGACTCGGCCAGCAGTTGTCTGATCGAGGAAGCCGACGGCCGCGGTGGCAAGCATGTCATCATGCCGATGCGGCTCTGATGCAGGGTATCGGGGTCAGGGGCCGGTGAGCGCCGCTCCTGGAGCGGCGCGCTAAGGCCAGCCATGCGGGTCGCCACCCTCGACATTACCGGATTTCGCAACCTGCGGCCGGTTCGGATCGACTGTTCGCCCGGCCTGAACCTGCTGGTCGGTCCCAACGCCTCCGGCAAGACCAGCCTGCTGGAGGCGTTGTACGTTCTGGGCCGTGGCCGTTCGTTCCGTGCCCGCCAGCCGCGAGAGTTGATTCAAACCGACGCGCCCTGGTTTCGAGTGGTGGCGATGCTGGACGGCGGCGACGGGCGGCGGCGGCCGGTCGGCATCGAACGCGGCCCGCGCGAGCTGGCCCTCCGCATCGACGGCGCGCCGACCCGCTCGCTGGCGAAGCTGGCCCGGCAGGTGCCGGTATTGCTGCTCAATCCAGACAGCCACCGGCTGCTGGAAGACGGGCCACGTCAGCGGCGACGCTTCATGGACTGGGGGCTGTTTCACGCCGAACCGACCTTCATCGACGCCTGGCGGCGCTACGAGACGGCCCTGCGCCACCGCAACGCCGCCTTGCGGGCCGGAGCCGCCGACCGGGCGGTGGATGCCTGGGATGGCGAACTGGTGGCGGCGGCCGCGACTCTCGACCGGCTGCGCGATGCCTTCTGTACGGCCCTGGAAGGCGTCCTGGAGCCGTTGGCGGCCCGGACCCTGGGTGAGGCAGGGGTGGAGGTCGATTATCGCCGTGGCTGGCCTCTGGAGCCGTTAGAGCGGGATTTCGCGGCATGGTTGCGGGTGGGGCGCGGCTCGGATCGCCAGCAGGGCCATACCCGGTCGGGGCCACATCGGGCTGATTTCGTGCTCCGGGTCGCCGGTCATCCACCCGGCGCGGCGCTTTCCCGCGGCCAACAGAAGCTGCTGGTGATCGCGCTGCTGCTGGCGCAGGCGGAGCTGTACCGCCGCCACCTCGGCGATGCCTGCATTTTGTTGATCGACGATCTGCCGGCGGAATTGGACCCCGGCAACCGGGCGCGGGTGTCGCGGGCCCTGGCGGAACTGGACACGCAGTTGTTCATCACCGCCATTGAGCCGGGACTGTTGGATATCGCGCCTTGGCGCGCGGCAAAGACCTTCGGTCTGGTGGGCGGCGAAGTACGCGAAATGGAAGTACGCGAAATGATATAATCCCGCGTCTTTTGCGGCATTCGGGAAGCGGGAGTCATGAATCAGTCGTACACCTCATCGAGCATCACGGTCCTGGAAGGGCTGGACGCGGTCCGCAAGCGGCCCGGCATGTACATCGGCGATACCGATGACGGCACCGGTTTGCATCACATGGTGTTCGAGGTGGTGGACAACTCGATCGACGAGGCGCTGGCCGGCTATTGCACCGAGATCAGCGTGACGATTCACGCCGACGAAGCGGTCACGGTGACGGACAACGGCCGCGGCGTTCCCACCGACGAGCACTCGAAGGGTCGCTCCGCCGCCGAAGTGATCATGACCGTGCTGCATGCCGGCGGCAAGTTCGACGACCGCTCCTACAAGGTTTCCGGTGGCCTGCACGGGGTCGGTGTGTCGGTGGTCAACGCCCTGTCCGAGTCGCTGCGTCTGACCATCCGTCGCGACGGCAAAATCCACCAGCAGGACTACCACCTCGGCGTGCCGCTGGCGCCGCTGCGGGTGATCGGCGAGACCGACCAGACCGGCACCGAAATCCGTTTCAAGCCCAGCGCCATCTTCAGCAACATCGACTTCCACTACGACGTGCTGGCCAAGCGCCTGCGCGAGCTATCGTTTTTGAATTCCGGCGTCCGCATCCGATTGCGCGACGAGCGTACCAGCAAGGAAGACAGCTTCGAGTATCAGGGCGGCATCAAGGCTTTCGTCGAACATCTGAACCGTAACAAGACACCGCTGCACGACGATGTATTTTATCTAAACACCTCCCGCGACGAGATCCAGGTCGAACTGGCGATGCAGTGGAACGATTCCTACCAGGAAAACGTGTTCTGCTTCACCAACAACATTCCACAGCGCGATGGCGGCGCCCATCTGGCCGGCCTGCGCGGCGGGCTGACCCGCACCCTGAATCAGTTCATGGACGCGGAAGGGATTCTCAAGAAAGCCAAGGTCGAGACCAGCGGGGACGATGCCCGCGAGGGACTGACCGCCGTGCTGTCGGTGAAGCTGCACGACCCCAAATTCTCGTCGCAGACCAAGGACAAACTGGTGTCGTCCGAGGTCAAGCCGGTGATCGAGGCGGTGGTGGCGGAAAAGCTGCAAGAGTTTCTGCTGGAGAACCCCAGCGAGGCCAAGGCCATCACCGGCAAGATCATCGACGCCGCCCGCGCCCGCGAGGCCGCCCGCCGCGCCCGCGAGATGACCCGGCGCAAGGGTGCGCTGGACATCGCCGGCCTGCCGGGGAAATTGGCCGACTGCCAGGAAAAGGACCCGGCGCTGTCGGAGCTGTTTCTGGTCGAGGGCGATTCCGCCGGCGGTTCCGCCAAGCAGGGTCGCGACCGGCGCTTCCAGGCGATCCTGCCGCTGAAGGGCAAGATCCTGAATGTGGAAAAGGCCCGATTCGACAAGATGCTGGCTTCGGTGGAGGTCGGCACGCTGATCACCGCGCTGGGCTGCGGCATCGGCCGCGAGGAGTTCAATCCGGATAAGCTCCGTTACCATCGTGTTATTTTGATGACGGACGCCGATGTGGACGGCTCTCACATCCGTACCCTGTTGCTGACCTTTTTCTATCGGCAGATGCCCGAATTGATCGTGCGCGGGCACATCTACATCGCCCAGCCGCCACTGTACAAGATCAAGAAGGGCAAGCAGGAGCAATACGTCAAGGACGAGGGGGAACTCTCGACCAGCCTGCTGCAAACGGCGCTGGATGGCGCGGCGCTGACGGTCGGATCGGATGCGTCGGTGCTGGACGGCGGTGCGCTGGAAGAACTGGCTCGCGACCACATGCGGGTCATGGCGTTGATCCAGCGCTTGTCCCGGCGCTACGACGGCGCGCTGCTGGAGCAACTGGTTTACCAGCCGGCGCTGGACGGCGAGCGGTTGCGCGACGGCGATTCCTTGCGGGAATGGGCCGAAAGGCTGGTGGCGCGGCTGAACGACGGGTCGGGAGTCCGCTCGGTTTACGAAGCCACCATCGAAGCGCCGGAGGAGGACGGGACTCACAGTGTGACCATCACCCGTCGCACCCATAGTCTGGAACGGCGAATCCCGCTGACCGCGGAATTCTTTGCTTCCCACGAGTACGCCAGTCTCGCCCGGTTCGGTGCCAAGCTGGCGGGGGGGTTCGAGCGGGGCGCGGAAGTGCGGCGCGGCGAGCGCGGCCAGTCGGTGCGGAGTTTCAGCCAGGCCATGGCCTGGTTACAGGAGGAAGCCAAACGTGGCCAGCACATCCAGCGCTACAAGGGTCTGGGTGAAATGAACCCGGATCAGCTTTGGGAAACCACCATGAATCCGGAGACCCGCCGTCTGCTGCGGGTGCGCATTGAGGACGCCGTCGCCGCCGACGAGGTGTTCACCACCCTGATGGGCGATCAGGTCGAGCCACGGCGGGATTTCATCGAGCAGAACGCATTGGACGTGCTCAATCTGGATATCTAGCCGGCGCTGGCGGGTGGCTGGACGGCATGGTGGTTTTTTCCCGGACCACCGGAGACGGCGGCTTGCCTGCCCCGCGCGTCCAGCCAGTGCACCGTCCGCGTCATGGGTTCCGGTTGCAAGGTGACGTGGTGGATGCCGAACCGTTCGTCGAGCAGGACGAGGCAGGCATCGAGCACCGTCTCCCATTGGCACAGATCCCGCACCACCAGATGAGCGGAGAGCATGACCTTTTCCGGAGCCACGCTCCAGATGTGCAGGTCATGCACCGAAATCACGCCGGGCAGGCGGGCCAGGGACTGGCCCACATCCTCCAGCGCCAGATCGAACGGTGTGCCCTCCATCAGTCCGTGCAGGGCTTCGCGCAGCAGGCGCAGGCTGGAGAGCAGAACCAGCGCGCCGATGCCCAGCGAGAGCAGCGGGTCGATGGGCGTCCAACCGGTGAAGGCGATCACGATGCCGGACAGCAGGGCGGCCACCGAGCCCAGCAAGTCTCCCAGGACGTGCAGCAGCGCCGCGCGAGTGTTGAGACTCCGCTCCCCGCGACTGAGCAGCCAGGCCACCAGCAGGTTGATCGCCAGCCCGACAGCGGCGGCCAGCGAGACGGCCTCGCCGATGACGGCTTGGGGATCATGTAGTCGTTGCGTCGCGGAGACGGCCAGCCAGACCACCAGTGCCAGCATGGCGCCGCTATTGATCAGCGCCGCCAGAAATTCGGCGCGACCGAATCCGTAGCTGTGTCGGGTCGAGACCGGTCGCCGGGCCAACCAGGCGGCGGCGGCGGCCAACACCAGCGCGCCGGCGTCGTTGACCATGTGGCCCGCGTCGGCCACCAGTGCCAGCGATCCCGCCCACCAGCCTACCCCGGCCTCCACCCCGGCATACGCCAGGGTGATGGCGGCCGCGATCCACAGCATGCGGCCGGTGGCTTCGGAGTGGTGGTGATGGGTGTGCGTGTGAGTATGGGGATGATCATGCATGGGGGATGTAGGGTCCGTGATCGTTCCGTGCCATTCGCGCTGGAAACCGCGACGGGAGGTTGTGTTTGACGGTTTAGGAATCGTTGATGCCGAACTTGCTAAGAATATTCCTCGCGCTGCTGCTGTTGAACTCGGCGCTGACCTTTCAGAACCGCTGGCCGACCGTCGGCGTGCGCTGGGTGCCGGAGTTGTCCCTCGAACTGGCGATCCTGCTGTTGGCGCTGGCGGTGCTCGCCGCCTGGCGGGGTGTGCCGGGACGCACCGTGCGAAACATCCTGTTCGGGGGCTTCCTGCTGCTGGTGCTGGGGCGCTATCTGGACGTTACCGTGCCGGCGCTGATGGGACGGTCCATCAATCTGTACTGGGATAGCCAGCATCTGCCGCGGGTAGCCGCCATGTTTCTGGACAGCATTGCCGGTTGGCAATGGCTGTTGGCGCTGCTGGCGCTGCTGGCGCTGTTGCTGGCCCTGGTCGCCGTGCTGCGCTGGGCGTTTCATACGGTCGTGGCCGCGCTGGGACAACCGGCGGGCAGGCGCGGGCTCGGCGCGCTGGGGCTGGCGCTGTTGATGGTGTACGGCGCCGGCCGCTTGAGCCCGCGCCTGCCGGTGGAACATGAGTTTGCCTTGCCGGTCAGCAGGATGCTGGTCGAGCAGGTTAGGCTGGTACTGGACGCCACGCTGTTCAGGGATCATGGTCGGATCGCCGCCCAGTCGCCGTTGCCCGTCTCGGATCTGGGGCGTCTGGGTGGGGGCGATCTGTTCCTGATCTTTTTCGAGTCCTACGGCGCGCTGGTGTTCGACGATCCCCGCTTCGCTGTTCCGCTCGCCGGCGATTTTGCCGCTTTCGAGCACTCGCTGGACGCTTCCGGCTGGCGAGTGGCCTCGGCGCGGGTGGAGTCCAGCACCTTCGGCGGGTCGTCCTGGCTGGCGCATTCCAGCCTGTTGTCCGGGTTGCGCATCGCCGATCAGGGAGACTACCAGGACTTGCTGGCCTCCGACCGGGCCACGCTCGCCAGCCGCCTGGCCGCCGTGGGCTATCGCACGATCTCGGTGATGCCCGGCCTTAAGTACGCCTGGCCGGAAGGACAATTTTATCGCTTCGATCAAATCCACAACGCCGGGCGGTTGAATTACCCCGGTCCCGCTTACGGTTGGTGGGTCATTCCCGATCAATACAGCCTGTACCACATTCACCAGACCGAGGTCGCGCCGGCCGGCCGTGCGCCGCTGTTGGTGTTTTACCCGACCATCAACAGCCATGCGCCGTTCGCACCGCTACCGCCGTACCAGCCGGACTGGAGCGTTTTCGACGCGGCTCCCACCGCCGCCGTGGTCGCGGAGGCGGTGGAGTTGAATCATCGACTGGATGGTCGGGAACTGGCTTCGGCCTACCTGCAAAGCATTCGCTACAACCTGGAGGTGCTGGGGGGCTATCTGCGCCGGTACGCGCCGGCGAACGCGCTGCTGCTGGTGCTGGGCGATCACCAGCCGCCGGCGGTGGTCGGTGGTCAAGGAATTCCCTGGCAGGTGCCGGTTCATCTGTTCTCGCGCGACCCGGCGCTGATCGAAGCGTTCGAGCAGGCGGGGTTTCGGCCGGGCATCATGCCGGGTCCAGCCGCGCTGGGTGGCATTGAGGCGCTGGGACCGCTGTTGCTGCGGACGCTGGATAGCCGGTCGCATGGCTCGTCGGAACCAGCGCCGCTTACGGTCGCCGCGCCGCGAACTCGATGAGGGCAAGCCAGGCTCGACGACGGTTCATCGAGCATCCTCCTCCAGGGTAGAGCGGTGGGTCCGCCACAGCCAACGAACGTCCACCGCAAACGAGAGCGCCAGCAGTCCCAGCGCGGCGGCGGCCAGCGCCGTCGTCCAGGGGGGAATCAGCGGCGGCGCCAGGCATAGCGCCAGCACGGCGGTCTGAAGCACGCAGACAGCCTGCCGACGCCAGCGCGGCGGCAGCGGCCGGTTCAGCCAGGGCAAGGCGTAACCCAGCGCGACGAAACCGTAGCGCAGGAGGCCCGACAGCAGCACCCAAGCACCGGCCTTGCCCGACTGGAAGAGCAGAGCGGCCAGGATCAGAATGAAGAAGGCGTCCACTTCCATGTCGAAGCGGGCCCCGAACCGACTTTGCAGGCCGCCACGTCGCGCCAGCCAACCGTCGATGCCATCGAGCGCCAGGGCCAGCCCGGCCAGCGCGGCGACGAACCAGCTTTGGTCCGGCGTCATCTCGGGTCGACCAATCAGACCCGCCGCCAGCGCCGCCATGCCGGCGCGTGACAGGGTCACCTGGTTGGCCGCGCCGAAGGTGAGCAGCGGTAAATGCTGGGGCAAAAACGGGCTCAGGGCGAGCAGCAGTCCGGTAAATACGGCGAGACATTGGACGATATAGCCGTTGGGGAGACGAAGCGCGTCGGTGGCGAGCGACGCCAGCCCCGCCACCAATAATAGCGCCGGGACGAGGCTGCGCAGGGTGCTGGCCAGCAGCGGCTGGAGCGGAGATTCGGCGGTATCGGTCATGACGGGCCATCGCCGCGCGGTGAAAAAGCGGTGGCTCTCAACGCGCGCTTATCCCTGTTCTGGAAGGGCCAGATCTTCGGGCTGGATGGCTTCCAGGCGGGCAAGGTTGCGGGTGAGTCCGCTCAGACCGTTCGACAGGTTCTGGTTCAGAATCCGATCCAACAGCGGATCTTCCAGGCTGACCCGCGCCACCTGAATCGCAACGACCAAATCGGACAACTCCGCTTGATAGCGCCGCCAATCCGCCGCCAGTTGCCGGATTTGCGCCGCTGCCCTGGTGGGCGATTGCAGATCGATTTTCCCCTCCAGGCTTGTGCGCAGATCCACGACTTCCCGCCCGAATTGATGGCTTATCTCACCCAGGCGGCGAATGCAGGGCTCTATCGTATCGGGCACTTTATCGCGCAGCAGATCGCCGGTGCTGATCAAAACGGTCAGCGGGGAGCTTAATTCGTGCAGCAGGGAGGGCACCGTTGTCGGGGCGGTCGCCATAATAGCTTCCTCAATGGGTGACACACATCGAATCTTTCATCCTGGCTATTTAAGGCCAATCCCCATGAAAACGCCATGTTGCTTGAAACGGCGCTACACTAGGCCGTGTTCACAAAATCATGCTTCGTGTGCGAGACTGTTAGCCCGAATGTTTCATAAAACTGTGATTGGCGCCAGAGGTTACCCCGCGTAATCAGATTCAGGGCGTGACTGGGTGGATGGACCGGTTATCCATAGGGAAATCGGTGACGGAATCGAGGTTACGCCGGTTGATGGGGTATCGAGGTACGCCTACTGGGGCAGTGGCCGCCAGACGGGCGGCACGCCACCGACCCCGACGAGCCTGAGTATCTACCGGCGTGGAGGTTGACCGCGCGGAGTCAAGCGGGGAGCGGTGGTGGCGGTCGGGTCAAGAACAGGAGGTTGGTGACCCGGCGCAGCAGGGTCTTGACCGGGCAACTCGTGGGTCAGTGCAGTTTGATCCGGTCCTTATAGGCCACCACTCGCACCGCCAACTTGAACAGCTTGAGGATGACGGTGGCCGGTTGGGCCTTCGCCAGTTCGGTATGGACCCGCACCTCGGTCCGCAGGGCCTGATGCAGGACATAAGCGGCGCAGGAGAAGAACAGGCGCAGGGGGTTGGCGAGGAAACGGTGGTCCGAGGTGCGATCGCTGGCCCAGTCGTTCTTGACCATTTTGATGAAATTTTCGTCCTGGCCGCGCGCGCTGTAGAGATCGCGGTACAGGCATTCCGGGGTGGGCAGGTTCAGCGAGGTGACGACGAAGCGCGGGTTATCGCCCAGCGTCATCACCTCGGCCTTGAGGATGACCCGAAACGCCTGCGGCCAGGTGTCGGCCCCGTAGGCGATTTCATGGTAGGTTCGGGTCGGGGTCGGCGGGAGCAACCCGACCCGGCGGGCGTGCTCAAGGCGGCGGCGGTGAGCGGCCAGGAACGGCTCGGCCAAGGGCGACAGGGTCCGGTTGCCGGCTAGCCCAAAGATGAAGTCGAGTTGCGGATCCGCCACCACCAGTTGCATCAGTTCGGGATTGGCGAAGTGGGCATCGCCCCGCAGTACGATGCGGGTCTGGGGCCAGGCCGCGCGCAGCCGCTTGATGACCCGCCTCACCATCATGGCGTTTTCGGCGCCGGTTGGGCGCTTACCGGGGCGCAGCGCGGCCGTGATGAATTGGCCCGAGAGCCCCTCGAAGAGAAACAGCGGCAGATAACAGTGATGACGGTAATAGGGGTTGTAGAAGCTGAATTCCTGCTGCCCGTGCGTCGGATCCTCGGAATGATCCAGATCCAACACGATCACCGCCGGGGGCGTGGGGTCGCTGGCGATGAACGGCTCGACGAAGGCCCGTGCCAGGCGATAGAGATCCCGGGTCGAGACGGCGTTCTCCAGCCGGGAGAAGGTGGGGCCGCTGGCCAAATCCAGGGCGTGCGCCAAGGGATGGCGGTCCACGCCGAGCTTAAACAGCGGGTCGGTCCGTAGCGTATTGGCGTCATTGCCGTCGGCGTAGCCACAGGCGATCTGAAAAATCCGTGGGGCCAACAGGTCGCGCAAGGGGTGCGTGATGTACGACGGATGGCGTTGGTCATCGACCGCTGAGGTGAGACGGTCAATCAGCCCGATCTGCGGATCGATGCCGCGCAGAATCAGCGGGCCAATGTCCGACGACATCGCCCCGCCGTCGAACTCGGCGCGCACGGTCAGGCCGGCGACCGGGGGAAAACGCAATGGCTCCGGGGTAGAATGGGACATGGGCGACCTCGTTTGGCTTCTCCGAAGCGTTATTGGCATAACACTCATTATATCAATAAGTTGAACGAGGTTCGCCCTTCTTTTATGAATAATTCGGGCTAAAACCCACGCCTTGGCGGTGGAGTGGCTCAATGACTGGGACCCATCTTCCAGGTACTGCGGTACCCGAAACACCCCTTAACGAACAACGAGGCCGAGCGCGCCCTGCGGCATGGGGTGATCGCGCGCAAGATCAGTCTGGGCACCCGCACCCCGGTCGGCTCGCGGGTCTTCGCTCTGCTCGCCAGCGTCATCGATACCTGTCGCCAGCGCGGCCACTCCCCTTGGCGCACTCTCGAACGCGCCATCGCCGACCGCCGCGCCGGACTGCCTCTCGCCCCTTTACCCCAGTAGAGTAGAGGGGAATGAACGGCTACTTCATGAACCACTCCATCCAACAGGAAACCACTCGGCTCCATGCCCATTACCCAGTCCAATTCCAATCTGCTCGGCTCCGCCTCGTGGCTTGACCCAGGGGCGCGCTCGACGGGTTACGCCCATCGTCAAATACTCCTAATATAAATAAATAGCAACTTAAGAATCATGGTTAATTATACTGCTCGGTTAATAGAAGACACACAAAAAGTGACAAGAAAGTACTGCGGATTTACGCTAGTCGAACTATTATTAGCGCTTGTTGTAAGTGGAATTTTAGCAACTCTTGCATTAAACACATACAGTAGATACATGGATCGTTTAAAAACAATGCAGGCAAGGAATGATATTCTACATATTCAATTAGTGATCCAGCGTTATTATACTGTTAAGTTTAAGCATCCTGAATCTCTTGGTGAATTGACAGAGCAAATTCCTCAGTTAGATCCATGGGGAAATCCCTATCAATACTTGAACATTACCACTACGAAAGGAAAAGGTAAGATACGTAAAGATCACAATTTGGTTCCTTTAAATACCGATTATGATCTATACAGCATGGGTAAAGATGGGAAAAGTGTATCTCCACTAACGGCCAAGGCAAGTCGAGATGATATTGTCAGAGCCAATAATGGGGGATTTATTGGATTAGCTTCCGAATACTGATAGATAAAACCGCTTAACTCATGAAAATAGAAATGGTTTTTCTCCGGAGTAAAGTAGCACAAAGAACATTCTTGCTGTTCATTATTTCATCTGCAATTCCTATTATATTATTAACGCTCTTATCCTTTTGGCAGATAAACAATCTGCTCTTAAATCAGCAATATGAACAACTCAGATATACGAGTAAGCAATACGGTATAGCAGTGCTTGACCGCTTGTTATTTCTAAAAATGAAAATTAGCTGGATTGCTCAAAGTTTTCGCCAAGATAATTTGTCGATTAACTCGATAGGAAATGATAAATTTAATTTAAAAACGAGTCAAGGATTTAAACAAATAAGATTGATTAATAATACGAACCAACTTACATTTTCATGGGGAAATATTGAAAAAATGGCAACATTTACTCAAGCAGAAAAAAACCATCTCCAAGCAGGCAATAGTATTATTAAAATCGACTATCAATCCCGTTTTTTATTAAGAATATTTCTACTTCGGATGCTTGATCCACAGCATCCGAAAGAAGGTATATTAATTGGAGAAATTGACCAATCTTATTTGTGGGGAAATACTGATTTACTTGAGCAAGAAACACAACTATGTGTTTTTTATCAATCAAACAGAGCATTATTTTGTTCGTACCAGGAATACGAACTTAGTTCTGATCAATTAGTTAAACTGAATACATCATCTTCAGGGAAATTTACGTGGTACGATCATAATCATGAAGAGTTTTTGATCAACTACTGGTCTCTTTTTCTAGCACCTAACTTCCTAATATCAAAGTGGACGATAATTACTAGCCAGTCGAAGGCCAATATATTAGTACCTATAGCTGATTTCAGAAATATCTTTGCTTTTGTTATTACGTTAACGCTCGCCATCGTGGCCTTGCTGAGTGTTTATCAAATTCGTAGAAACCTAATTCCACTTGAAAAACTAATGGAGGGAATTCAGTATATTTCTAATAAAAAATTTAATAAACCCATAGAGGTGAGCAGTGGTGATGAATTTGAAGAGTTGGCTACTTCTGTTAACAATATGGCGGTTCAAATAGATAAGCAATTTCACACCTTATCCACAATGGCGGATATCGATCAGCTTATTTTATCGACCTTGAAAATCGAGGATATCATTAAAATCGTACTGACCCGAACACATGAAATTGTTCCTTGCGATTATATAAGCATGACAGTTATCGATCGCAATCATAACAACTTAGGTCGTACTTATACCCTCAATGAGCTATTTAGAGAAAAGATAACCGTAAGTGTGCTAGAAATAACGTTACTGGAGCATCAAGCTCTCTTGGAAAATCAAAATTATATATTTATAACTCATCAAAAAAATCTTCCAGGTTATCTTTTGTCTTTGCAAAAACTAGGCACTCTTTCGTTCTTGATACTTCCTATTGTACTAAAGAATGAAGTGTCTGCGATGATATGTCTTGGATATCGAAAGGTATTAACCCTTGCGGAAGAAGATATCCTTCTAGCTCGCGATTTTACGAATCGTGTGGCCGTTGCGTTATCCAATGCAAGTTGGGAAAAACAACTGTACTATATGGCGCATTATGATGCTTTGACAGGACTACCTAACCGACTGCTACTCAAGGATCGATTACAGCAAGCTCTAGTCAAGGCTGAACGGCAAAAGTCTTTTGTGGCCGTTTTATTTATTGATTTAGATCGCTTTAAACATGTTAATGATTCCCTAGGACATATAGCGGGTGATATATTATTATGCCAAGTGGCGCAACGGCTAAGTAGGAATTTACGGAGTGAAGATACGATCTCCAGACTTGGAGGTGATGAATTTGTTATTGTTATCTCGCACTATAACAATATTCAAGAATCATTATCAGTAACGACTACAATTACTAAAAAAATTATGGTCGATTTATCAACGCCGTTCGATGTTAATAATCGTGATATTTATTCAACGGCTAGTATTGGCATTGCTTGTTATCCAACTGATGGGCAAACAACCAACGAGCTTCTTAAGAATGCAGATTCTGCTATGTACCACGCAAAATCCGTTGGCAAGAATAATTATCAATTTTATTCGAAGATATTGAACGCCGCGGCTTTGGAAAGATTAGATATGGAAAATAGTCTTCGCCATGCATTAGAGCGGTGCGAATTCGAGCTATATTATCAGCCAAAAATAGAAACTCGAAGTAGACGGATTTGTGGAGCTGAAGCCCTTATACGTTGGAATCATCCACAAAAAGGACGGGTTTCGCCGGCGCAGTTTATTCCTCTCTGCGAAGAAATTGGTTTAATCATCTCGATTGGGGAATGGATACTTCATACCGCGTGCATGCAGGCCAAAATCTGGCAAGATCAAGGTTTTTCGTCATGTCGTATCGCTGTCAACCTTTCTCCTTTACAGTTTCGGCAGCCTGATTTGATCAGGCAGGTCGAGAATGCACTAAATGTCATAGGGCTTAGCTCTAGCAAAATAGAACTCGAACTTACGGAAAGCGCTGCAATGGAAGACATTAATAAAACCATTGCAACACTGAATATATTTAAAGGTATGGGGCTCCATCTCAGTATTGATGACTTTGGGACAGGCTACTCTTCGTTAAGCTATTTAAAACGTTTTCCTATTCACACTCTCAAGATTGATCAATCATTCATTCGTAATCTCAATATCGGTTTTGAAGATGCCGCTATTGTGAAATCGATTATCACTTTGGCACACAGCCTGAAATTGAATGTCGTCGCTGAAGGAGTGGAGACAAGAGAACAATTTGATTACCTGTGCAATCATGAATGTGATGAGATTCAAGGTTATTTATTTAGTCCTCCCATCTCGGCAAATGAATTTACAAAGTTGCTGGGTTCACAAACCAGGTTTTATACGACATGATGCATTTTGTTACTCAATATTTCTCTGCTCGATTGCCCCGCAGCAAGCTGCTGATTCTTAGATAAGAACGGAATAAAATACGGGTCTGATCAGGATACGTGTAATGAGTAGTATCTTGACTTGGTACCAGGGCTGTTCAACGCTAGTGGGTCACTTGCTTTGCTTGTCGCCATTACTGATTCAAGAGGGATAAGCTATGAGTTGATAGCGAAGAAGGAGGTAGCCATGGCCCGCAGTCCCAAGAACCCGCTGCGGCCGCTCCTTGAAGAGGAGCGTCAACAACTAATCCGCTTGAGTCGAGGCCAAGCGATTGCGGCCAGCACAGTGGCGCGCGCTAAAGCGGTGCTGGCGGTGGCGGATGGCGACAGTTATACCGAAGCGGCCCGGGCGGCGGGTCGCCAATCGGGCGATGCAGTGGCGGCCTTGGTGGCGCGCTTCAATGCCGAAGGTCTGGCGGCGGTGGTCCCCCGGCATGGGGGTGGTCACCCGCGCGATTATACGCCCGTGGAGCGAGAACGGATTCTGGCGGAAGCGCGTCGGCCCCCGGATCGCGAGCGGGATGGGACGGCAGTGTGGTCGCTGTCGACCTTGCGGCGGACCTTGCGCCGGCAGGGGTTACCCCAAGTCAGCACGTATACGATCTGGCGCGTCTTGGTCGATGCGGGCTTGAGCTGGCAAAAGCATCGGTCGTGGTGTGACACGGGTACGGCTCAGCGGCCGCGAAAGAAGGGAGGTCAGACCGTCGTGGTGACGGTGACCGATCCCGATATCGAGGCCAAAAAAAACTGATCGAGCAGGCCTATCGGGAGGGAAGCCAGTGGGGATTGGCGGTCTGGTGCGCGGATGAAGCCGGGCCGTATCAAGCGATTCCGCAACCCGGTGCCAGTTGGCAACCGATCGGCGAACCGGTCTGCTACCCGCATGAGTATATCCGGGGGGACCGTTAAGGCACTGGGCTCAACCCACTGAATTTACTCTTGCATCCGATGGTTTAGCGCGTTTTACTGGAACGATGAAGACGCCAACGACGCTGATTGGTCCAGCCTGCGGTTCCCCTGACACCACGGGCCAAGGTCACTACGAGACCGTTCACAACGGGACCCGAAGCCTTCGCGCCTGCACGAGCTGTGGGACGGTCTTCTCGGAAACGACGGGCACCCCGATGCAGGATATCAAGACGCCGATCAGCAAGGTCGCGGCCGCGCTGCGATTGCGCGGCGAAGGGCTGGGGCCGCGGGCGACGGCCCGAGTGCTAGGCCGTGTTCACAAAATCATGCTTCGTGTGCGAGACTGTTAGCTGTCATCCACGGCCAGAGACGTTGAGCATGGATCGTTTGTATTATCTCACGAACGAGCAATTTGGGCAGATCAACCGGTTGCTGCCGCCCGAACAGGGTCGCCGGGGACGGCCACCGACGGTGAAGAACCGCGAGGTGTTGGAAGGGATTCTCCATGTCCTGCGCACGGGTACGCCGTGGCGGGATTTACCGAACGCCTACGGTCCCTGGCACACGATCTACATGCGCTGGCAACGCTGGATCGCGCGAGGGGTCTGGGGGGACATTCTGGGGCTGCTGAAGCGACTCAAGGGCGTGGACCTGAGCCTCGTGTTTTTGGATTCCACCGTGGTGCGGGCGCATCAGCACGCGGCGGGCGCCGCTAAAAAAAGGCGATCAGGCCCTCGGTCGCTCGCGGGGCGGATTCAGCACCCAAATTCATGCCGTGTGTGCCTCCGAAGCCGATGGGATCGAGATCCGCCTCACGGCGGGGCCGGCGGGAGACGCCCCGGTCGGCGAGGCGCTGGTCGATGCCCTCGATCCTTGCGACGGCATCCAGCACGCCGCCATGGACAAAGCCTACGACAGCAACGCCATCCGCGCCCAGCTCGACGCCAAGGGCATCACCCCGGTCATCCCGCCCAAGGCGAACCGCTGGGATCGTATCGGTTACGATAAGGAACGCGACAAACAGCGCAACAAAGTCGAACGCCTTTTTAATAAACTCAAACAGTTCCGCCGAGTCGCCACCCGCTATGAAAAACTCAAAGCCCACTTCCTGGCTTTCGTCACCCTCGCCCTCATCGTGATCATGCTCCGCTAGCAATTTTGTGAACACGACCTAGCCTTTGGCGAAAATGCGATCCCCACCAGGGGTTTTAAGCCGAAGAGCTTGCGCCCATCCATCCGTCCATCTTCCAAGTCCATGCAAGTCGATCAAGTCCTCACGGCACGCGCCTTTTGGCTGACAACGCCCGGCCACGGCGAGATTCTCGATGAATCCCTGCCGCCTCCCGGTCCGGGCGAAGTGCGGGTGCGCACGCTCTACACCGGCATCAGCCGCGGCACCGAAAGCCTGGTTTTTCGCGGTGAGGTGCCGCCCAGCCAGCATCAGGCCATGCGCGCCCCGTTCCAGCAAGGCGATTTTCCCGCGCCGGTGAAGTATGGCTACTGCAATGTCGGGGTGGTCGAAGCCGGTCCGGCGACGCTGCGGGGTCGAGTCGTGTTTTGTCTCTATCCACACCAGGATCGCTACGTGGTTCCAGCGGCGGCGGTGACGCCGGTGCCGGCGTGCGTTCCGCCTGGCCGGGCAGTATTGGCCGCCAATCTGGAAACGGCGCTCAACGTGCTTTGGGACGCCGCGCCCCGCTTGGGCGACCGGATTACGGTGATCGGCGCCGGCACGGTCGGCTGTCTGATCGCCCGGCTGGCCGGACGCTTGCCAGGCTGCGCGGTGCAACTGCTGGACGTGGATACGAGCAAGGCGGCGGTCGCGGCGCGATTGGGGGTATGCTTTGCCACGCCAGACCAGGCGGCGGACGAACAGGATGTGGTGATTCACGCCAGCGGCGCGCCCGCCGGATTGGCGGTGGCGTTGCGTCTGGCCGGGTTTGAGGCGACGGTGGTGGAGGCGAGCTGGTTCGGCGCGCGGCCGGTCAGCCTGCCGCTGGGCGAGGATTTCCATGCCAAGCGCTTGCGCATCCAAAGTTCCCAGGTCGGCGCCGTGGCCGCCGCGCAGCGCGGACGCTGGGATCATCGGCGGCGCTTGTCCACGGTGATGGATCTATTGGACGACCCGGTGCTGGACCATCTGATCAGTGGCGAATGTGCGTTCACCGATCTGCCGCGGGTGCTGGCGGAATTGAGCCAGAATCCGGCGGGTGTGCTGTGCCAGCGGATCGTTTATACCGGTGCCGGTTGAACGGATGGGGAACGCTCAAACCGCAAGCATTGCATCAACCCCATACCGCGCCCGATAAATCCGCATCGCCTCCAGATGCGTCGCATACTCGGGTCGTTCCGCCAGATAGGTCACCACATCGCCCAAGGTCACGATACCGGTCACGGCGATGCCGTGGGCGCGCTCGACTTCCTGCACCGCCGACAGCGCGCCCTGCCCGCGTTCCTGCCGGTCCAGGGCGATCACTACCCCGGCCGGCGGCGCGCCATGCGCGGCCAGAATGGCCATCGTCTCGCGGATGGCGGTGCCGGCGGTGATGACATCGTCCACGATCAGCACCCGGCCCTTGAGCGGCGCGCCGACGATCATCCCGCCCTCGCCGTGGTCCTTGGCTTCCTTGCGGTTGAAACACCAGGGCAGATCGCGGTTATATCCATCGGCCAGGGCGATGGATACCGCCGCCGCCAGCGGAATGCCCTTGTAGGCCGGCCCGAACAGCATGTCGAATTCCAGTCCGGCCTCCACAATCGCGGCGGCGTAATAGCGGCTCAGCCGGGCCAATGCCGCGCCGCTGTCGAACAGTCCGGCGTTGAAGAAGTACGGACTGACGCGCCCGGATTTGAGGGTGAACTCACCGAAACGCAGCACGCCCCGGCCGATGGCGAAGTCGAGAAATTCCCGTTGATAGTCCCGCATGGTTCGAGATTCCGGCTGTGAAAAAGATGAATGCCGGTATCATAACGCGCTTCGAGACCCATCCGACCGCCGGAGAGTTGCCCCCGACCATGCGTGTCATCACCTTCAACGCCAACGGCATCCGTTCCGCCGCCAGCAAGGGTTTTTTCGCCTGGCTGGCCGAACAAAACGCCGATGTGGTCTGCCTTCAGGAAACCAGGGCCCAATTGCACCAGTTGCCGCCCGAGGTCTATCGTCCGCTCGGCTACCATTGCCATTATCACGACGCCGAACGCAAAGGCTACAGCGGCGTGGCACTGTACGCTCGCCGCGAGCCGGACGAGCTGCGAACCGGGCTGGGCTGGCCGGAATGCGACCGCGAGGGCCGCTGGTTGGAAGCGCGCTTCGGTTCGCTCAGCGTGGTGTCCCTGTACTTGCCTTCCGGTTCCGCCAAGCCGGAGCGGCAGGGGGTGAAATTTGATTTCATGGCGCGGTTGGCGGAACCGTTGCGGGCGATGCGCGCCAGCGGCCGCGATGTCATCCTGTGCGGCGACTGGAACATCGCTCACCGGGAAATCGACCTGAAAAACTGGCGCGCCAATCGCGACCATTCCGGCTTTCTGCCCGAGGAACGGGCCTGGCTGGATGAGTTATTTGGGAAGCTCGGCTGGGTGGACGCTTTTAGGGCGGTGAATCCCAATCCCGATCAATACACCTGGTGGTCCAATCGCGGCCGGGCCTGGGACAAGAATGTCGGTTGGCGGATCGATTATCAGGTGGTCACGCCCGGTTTGGCGAAGCAGGCGCGCTCCGCCGCCATCTACCGCGAGCAGCGCTTTTCCGATCACGCGCCCCTGACCCTGGATTACGATTATGCCTTCTGACCCCGCCCACCGCTCCGGTCGGGACATCCTGCGCGTTTTCTTCAGCGGCCGGATGCTGACGGCGCTGCTGATGGGCTTTTCCTCCGGTTTGCCGCTGTTGCTGGCCACCGGTTCGGTGCTGCAAGCCTGGCTGACCGAAGCCGGCGTGGATCTCGGCACCATTGGCCTGTTCGCCCTGGTCGGTCTGCCCTACACCCTGAAATTCCTGTGGGCGCCGCTGTTGGACCGTTTTGCGCCCATCGCCGGCATGGGCCGGCGGCGCGGTTGGCTGCTGCTGATTCAGGTCACGCTGATCGCGGCGATTGCGGGATTGGGGTTGACCGATCCGACGCGGAGTCTGCCACTGGTCACGCTGGCGGCGCTCCTGGTTTCGTTTTTCTCCGCCTCGCAGGATATCGTGATCGATGCCTATCGGCGCGAGTCACTGGCCGACGACGAGCAGGGTCTGGGCGCCTCGCTCTACGTCAACGGTTACCGGGTGGGTTTGCTGATCTCTTCCGGCGGTGGCTTGATTCTCGCCGACCTCATTCCCTTTTCCGCCGTGTACGGGGTGATGGCGGCGGTGATGCTGCCCGGCCTGATCACCACGCTGTTTTGCGTCGAACCACTGGTGGCGGTCGGCACCCCCCGCACCTTGCGCGAGGCGGTGGTGCAGCCCTTCGTGGAGTATTTCTCGCGCCAGGATGCCAGCTTGATCCTGCTGTTCGTGCTGCTTTACAAGGTCGGCGAGATGATGGCCAGCCAGATGACCACGCCTTTTTACCTGGACCTCGGTTTCAGCAAGAGCGAGATCGGCACGGTTGTCAAACTGTTCGGTTTCTGGGCGACGGTGATCGGCGGTCTGATGGGCGGCGTATTGATCCTGCGGCTGGGCATGTACCGCGCGCTGTGGACCTTCGGGGTGCTGCAAGCCATCGGGCTGATCGGTTTCGTTATCCTGGCCCGACTGGGGCACAGTTTGCCCGGTTTGGCGTTGGCCATCGCCAGCGAAAATCTGTTCAGCGGCATGGCGACCACCGCCTACGTGGCCTTCATGGCCACTCTCACCAACCGGAAATTCACCGCTACCCAGTACGCGCTGCTCAGCAGCCTGATGGGCATTCCGCGAGTGATCGTCAACACCCCGACCGGCTATCTGGCCGAGTGGCTGGGTTGGGAAGGCTTCTTCCTGTTCTGCATGGTGGCCACCGTGCCCGGCTTGTGGCTGCTGACCCGATTTCGGGCGTGGATGGAACCGGCGCGGGAAGCGATGGTTGCGGAACCAGCGCCGGCGGCGCCGGGAACCGGCAAGGATTGAACAGGGCCGTCGCGGTGCTCGAACTGGCCGACGGGCGGCGGCTTCCCTACCGTGTCGCCGTCTCGTCTCGCAGCCAGGGCATTCAGTTCCGGCTGAGCGCGCGGAGCGGGCTGGTCGTGACCATTCCGCGTGGGTTTGATCGATCCCGTCTGGGTGCGATCATCGACGGCAAGCGGGACTGGGTGGCCCATCATCTTGAGCGGTTCGAAGCGGCCAACCCGCCGCCGGCCAGCACCGCGCCCGCGCCTCCTCGGGAATTCAGACTGCTGGCGCTGGCGGAAACCTGGCGAGTCGAGTATCAGGCAGCGCCGGCCAAGGTCATGATCGCCCGAGACGCCGGCCCCGGTCGGATTGTCGTGGCTGGCCCAGTGGAGAATGCGGCGGCCTGTCACGCCGCCTTGCATCGCTGGCTGGCCCGCCGAGGCCGCGACACGCTGATTCCGTGGCTGGAGCGGATGTCCAGCGAGACTGGGCTGCGGTATGGCGGGGTTGCCATCAAGGGGCAGCGGACCCGCTGGGGCAGTTGTTCGGCCAAGGGCGGCATCAACTTGAATTACAAGCTGTTGTTTCTGCCGCGCGAGTGGGTTCGCTACGTGTTGGTCCACGAGTTGTGCCACACCGTCGAACTGAACCACTCTCTTCGGTTCTGGGACCTGGTCCAGCGCTTCGAACCGCGGGCTCGAGAAATCAGCACGGCACTCCGCAACGCGCGGGCGTATCTACCAGCCTGGGTGCTGCAACCCGCGACCGCATGATCGGGCGGCGGCGAGTCGTGGGCGCCGGTCCACTACTGCTTCCTACCCCGTTCGTCCAGCGTCCTGTCGATCCTGGCCACCCAGATCAATATCTCATCCTGGGTGAGTAGCAGGATTTGCAGACTGTTGCGAAAGTCCTGCCAGGACTTCTCGACGAAGTCGCTGAGGGCATCCACGTAAACCACCACCAGTTTCTCGGGGGGATCGCTCAGCCGGGCCTGTTCGGCATATTCCGCACCGTGCCGCAAACATAACAGATAGGTGTCCATCGCCTTGCGCGCCGAACTGATGGCGCCAAGACTCATCAACCCGCTCGCGCGCAGCATGCACTGCCATGCCAGCAAACCCACCGCCTGATTCCGCCCGATGACCTCGTCGATGTTCATTTCGAAAACCCCACGCCAATCTCTATGATTGTGCATCGCAACACAATCTGGGTAGCCCGTCAAGCCGATTGGATGAATGGGAAGTCACGCCGCCAAACGCTTATCCGGCGTCTTGGCCGCACGACCGGTCCATCGGCTAAATCGCCACTGGAGCCCGGATGGCTGGATGCGCCTGATAGTCGATGATCTCGAAATCTTCGTAACGGTACTCGAACAAGGTTTCCGGCCGGCGCCGGATCGCCAGTCGTGGTGGCGGATGCGGTTCGCGGCCAAGCTGTGTGCGAGCCTGCTCCAGATGGTTCAGATACAGATGACAGTCGCCGCCAGTCCAGATGAACTCGCCCACCGCCAGATCGGTCTGCTGGGCGACCAGATGGGTCAGCAGGGCATAGCTGGCGATGTTAAAGGGGACCCCGAGAAACAGATCGGCGCTGCGCTGATAAAGCTGGCAGGACAGTTCACCATCGGCCACGTAGAACTGGAACAGCAGGTGGCAGGGCAACAATCGCATCCGCTCCAGCTCGCCGACGTTCCACGCCGACACCACGATCCGCCGCGAATCCGGGTCGCGTCGCAACAGCTCGACGGCGTTGGCGAGCTGGTCGATGCGACGGCCGTCGGCCGCTTCCCAGCTCCGCCACTGCTGGCCGTAAATCGGCCCCAGATCGCCATTGGCGTCGGCCCATTCATCCCAGATGGTCACGCCCTGCTCGTGCAGGTAGCGAAGGTGGGTATCGCCGCGCAAGAACCATAACAGTTCATGCACGATCGAACGCAAGTGTAGTTTCTTGGTGGTCACCAGCGGAAACCCGGCTCGCAAATCGAAACGCAGTTGCGCGCCGAAGAGACTCAAAGTCCCTACGCCGGTGCGGTCCTGCTTGCGCGTTCCCTCGTCCAACACGCGTCGCAATAAATCGAGGTAGGTTCTCATCACCGACGCGCTCCCAGGTTCAATCCTTCTCCAAAATAATGGAAATTTATTGTGCAATGCAATATAGTAGACTCAATTTCATTTTTTATTAATGAGTTAGCACATATCAGGATAATAAATGGCCGCCAAAGCGACCTCTTCGATTCAAGTGATTGCCCGAGTATCCAGACTGCTGGACAGCTTGGCCGCTCATGACGGACCGGTCAATCTCAAGGCGCTGGCCGACGCCACCGGCCTGCATCCCTCGACCGCGTTCCGCATTCTGGCTTCCCTGATCAAACATGGTTTCGTCGAGCGCAGCACGGCCGGTCACTACTGGCTGGGAGTCAGGCTGCTGCAGTTGGGCAGCCGGGTGCACGGTCAGCTCGACCTGCGCCGCGAAGCCCGCCCGATCATGGAACGATTACGCGATCAGACCGGCGAGACCGTCAACCTGAGCGTGCGCGAGGGCGACGAGGTGGTTGACGTGGAACGGGCGACCACGCCGCGAATCATGCGGGTCGAACAGGTCATCGGCGGACGGACGCCGCTGCATGTTACCGCCGCCGGCAAGCTTTTCCTGGCTGACGACGGTGTCGCGGCCTGTCGCGACTACATCGAGCGCACCGGGTTGTCGGCCCGTACCCCCTGCTCCATCGCCGACCCGGATCGGCTGTGCCGGTCGGTGCGCGACATCTCCCGCCAGGGTTATGCGCTGGACGACCAGGAAGCCGAACTGGGGGTCGGTTGCATCGGCGCACCGGTTCGCGACGCCAGCGGCCGCTTGGTGGCGGGGCTGTCGGTATCCGCGCCCATCAAGCGCCGTCGGGATGCCTGGATTCCCTGGGTCCTGCAAGCCGCCGCCGAGATTTCCGCCCGCTTGGGTTATTGCCCGCAGCCCGTCGTCCACATCGAAACCACGCAAACGCTGCTTCAGGCCAACTCGCTGGGTTGAGGCAACCGGTCGTGGCCGGTCCTCGGTCGCCTGGTCCCGTTTTACACTTTCTTGGGCAACTCCACGATAAAGGTCGTGCCTTGGCCGATCTCGCTTTCCACCCAGATATGGCCGCCGTGGTGCTCGACAATCTTCTGGCTGATCGGTAACCCCAGGCCGGTGCCTTTCGGCTTGCCGGCGTGCGCGTCGTTCACCTGGTGAAATTTTTCGAAAATCAGCTTGTGCTGGTCGTGCGCGATGCCAGGGCCGTTGTCGATCACCTCAATGCGCCAGCGGTCCACCACCGCCCGCAGGCGGATGGCGACCTCGCCACCCTGTTCCGGACAGAACTTGACGGCGTTCGACAGCAGGTTGATCAATACCTGGGTGAGCCGGTCATGATCGCCGGCGATGATGACCTCCTCATTACCCAAGTCCTCGTGCAGGGTGGCGCCCTTGTCGTTGAACAGCTGGCTGGTGGAGTTGATGGCGTCCTGGATCAGGCCTCGCAGGTCGATTTCGTCGATGGACCAGTCGATTCGGCCGGAATCGATTTTGGCCATGTCCAGCACCTGGTTGATCAAGCGGGTCAGGCGCTCGCTCTCCTTGACGATGATGCTGAGAAATTTGCTGCGCTGCTCCACCTCCATGCCGGGGTTCGCCAGCAGGATCTCCGAGAAGGCGCGAATCGAGGTCAGCGGCGTGCGTAGTTCGTGGGTGACGGTGGAGATGAACTCGTCTTTCAAGCGGTCGAGTTCCCGCAACCGGTTGTTGGCTTCCCGCAGTTCGGCCGAGGCCGCTTCCAGCTCCCGCGATTGCTGTTCCAGCCGGCGACTGTATTCGATGACCTGGGTGCTCTCGTCGAGGATGGTCATCACCTCCTCGATGCTGAGCACCTCGCCCATCACGATCGACGAGATCATCACCCGGGCCGACGCCGCGCCGATCGCGCCGGCCAGCAAGCGTTCGGTGTAGTGAATCAACCGGGAATCCGCTTGCAGCGGGTAACCGCCGTGATCGCGGGCGTAACGGTCGAACACTTCGCTGGCGCGCGCCGGACCCAGGAAGCGGGCCAACAGATCGTACAGCTCGGCGGTTTCCACCACGCCTCGCCACAGCAGCGCGTCGCCGTCGTGGCGCTCGCGCTTGAACACGTCGACGAACTGGCTGCCCTGCACCTGTTCGAGCGGGTCCGGCCGGCTCAGCAGCGAGCCGGTCACCAGCCCGCCGATGTTGACCAGCATGCTCCAAAACACCGCGTGCATGTACTCATCCAGGTTCTCGAGGCCAAACAGCGCGTAGGGCTTGAGCAGTTCGATACCGAATGGTCCGGCTTCGATAAAACCGGTATCGAACCAGCCGGAGCGGGCCATGGCGGGCAATAGCAGGGTGTAGGCCCAGATCAGGAAACCGCCGCTCAACCCGATCAGTGCCCCCAGTCGATTGGCCCGCTTCCAGTACAGGCCGATCAGAATCGGCGGCGCGAACTGGGCGGCGGCGGCAAAGGACACCAGCCCGCTGGCGACCAGCGCATAGCTCTCGCCGATAAAGCGGAAATACAGGTAGCCGAGCAAGATGATCACGGCAATGCCGACACGGCGGATGCCGAGCAGCAGACCGGACAGATCGGTGCGACCGGCCAGCCAGCGGGGATTGGCGCGCAGCAGGATCGGCATCACCAGATCGTTGCAGACCATGGTGGACAGGGTGACCGTTTCGAACATGATCATGCTGGCGGCGGCCGACAGCCCCCCGAGAAACACCAGCAGTGCCAGAGTGGGCATGTGTTCGGCCATTGGCAGCGCCAGCACGAAGGTGTCGGCGTCCACGTTACCGTCGCTGAAAATCAGTCGTCCTCCCAGGGCGATTGGCAGCACGAACAGATTGATGGCGAACAGATAGAGCGGAAACAGCCAGATCGCCTTGCGAATGTGCGCTTCGTTGACGTTTTCCACCACCAGCACCTGGAACTGCCGGGGCAGGAACAGAAACGCCATCATCGACAGAAAAGTCAGCGATAGCCAGCCGCCGTAACCGCCTGGCACTACCTCGAAGCGCAGCAACGTCGCCAAATCCGGTTGCGCCGCCGCTTGCTGGAACAGATCGCCGGGGCCGCTGAAGATGACGAAAGTCACTACCACGCCGACCAGCATGAAGGCCAACAGTTTGAGCAGGGATTCGAACGCCACCGCCGCCACCATTCCCTCGTGGCGTTCGGTGTTGTCGATATGCCGGGTGCCGAACAGGATGCTGAACACGATCAGCACCAGCGCCACGTACAACGTGGTGTCCATCCAGACCGGATGCTGAGCCGAGGCGGCCAACCGGGTGACTTCCGGATACTGGCGCAACAGGCTGAAGCTGGCGGCGATGGCTTTCAACTGGATGGAGATGTACGGCAGGATGCCGAGTATGACGATCACCGTCACCATCCCGGCCAGCAGGCCGCTCTTGCCATAGCGCGAGCCGATGAAATCGGCGATGGAGGTGATGCGATGGACCTTGGTGATACGCACGATGCGCCGCAGCACAAACCAGAACAGCACCGCCATCAGGGTAGGACCCAGATAAACCGGCAGGAAATCCACGCCGCTGGTGGCCGCCAGGCCGACGCTGCCATAAAAAGTCCAGGCCGTGCAGTAAATCGCCAGGGACAGGGTGTAGATATAGGGGTTGGCGATGATCGAACGGCCGCTATCGGCGCGCTGGTCGCCGTAATAGGCGACCCCGAACAGTATGCCCATATAGGCCAGCGCGCTGGCGATGATGATCCCGTCGCCTAGCATGTCAGGGTGGCTCCTTCACTCCGGTGCCACCGGAATCCCGCGAATGAGCGGCGGCATCCGACGACGGGGTATTTTTCGGCGAGGGGGGCAGGGGTTTGGGCGGTTCGCCCGGTTCGCGGATTTCCGAATGTTCCACCACCACGATCAGCAGGACGATGATAACCAGCCACGCCAGATACAGATAGCAATACAGCAGCGGGATGCCGAACGGCGCCCACGCCCGATCGAACAGATCCAATAGCGGATAGTTGAGTGCGATCACTCCACCGACGAACAAGATAACGATGTGTTCCCTGGATTGTTGTCGCATGGTAAGGGGACAGGTTTCAGGGTTTCAGGGTTTGGAGGCGGACGTTGGAGGATGGCGTTTTCGCACCCCGCGCCCGTCCCCGGTGACTGTTAAAAATTCGCCTGGGTCTTGCGGATTTCCACCATCTTGTCGGAGGCTTCCAGCGCTTGACCCAGGGTTTGGACGCCCTGTGCTTCCAGTAGATCGAGCAGCTTGAGAAACACCTGGGCGGTCACCAGCGAATCGCCCAGCGCGGTATGACGGTCGTGTATGTCCACCCCCAGCCGGTCGGCGATGGCGTCCAGATTATGATCGTCGGTGTAATCGTGCAGGTAGCCGGACAGCAGCAAAGTGTCCAGCACCGGGTTGCCGAAGCGCACGCCGGTTTTCCGTTCCTTCAGTTTGAGGAACCTCATGTCGAAGGCGGCGTTGTGCGCCACCAGCACGGTGCGGTCGTCGCCGACGAAGGAGCGGAACTGGGGCAGCACGATCTCGATGCCGGGCTTGTCCGTGATCATGTCGTCGGTGATGCCGTGGAAGCGGATGGAGGCCTTGGGAATCGGCCGGCCGGGGTTGACCAATTGGTCGAAGTGCTCGCCCGCCAGCATCCGGCGGTTGACGATGCGCACGCCGGCGATCTGGATGATCTCGTCGCCCTTGGAGGGCGACAGCCCGGTGGTTTCGGTGTCGAAGACCACGTAGGTCAAGGCCGCCAGCGGATAATTGACCAAGTCGCCCCATTCTTCCAGGTTCTCGGCCAAGGAGAAATCATAGAACTCCGGCCGGTCCGGCAGGGCTTCGGCCGGTTCCCGCCACTGGCGCGAGGATGCCGGCAGCGGCATCCGCAGCAGGGCGTGGCCCGCCCGGCGGTGGGATTGGCTCCACAGGTCGCTGTTGTGCCGCCGCAGCACTTCACCGACCGTGGTTTCGCCCACCAGATCCTGAACATGCTCGTTCAGCCAGTCTTCCAGCCGATTGGTGGGCACCGGCTGACCCGGCCAGATGATGTCCAGATAGACGCGGCGGTTGCCCAGCAGACATTCAATCTCGAAATCATCGCCGAGTTCGTGGGTGCGCAATTGTTCGAGCAGGTGTTCGAGCAGCAGCATGATCGAGTGGTTGTCCACGTTCAGCCACAGCGGTATGCCCACCATCTTGACCTTCGGACCCGCGCACTGCTCCAAGTGATGGATGACGGCCCCGATCAGATCGGCGGAATAGACGTCGTTCATCGGCCAGCGGCTGGCATAAAGTTTGCGCAGGTCAAGCGTCAGCTCCTGCAAGCGTTGACTGAGGCGCTCGCTCTCTTCGACGATCACCCGCTGGAAAGCTTCCCGCTGCGTCGGGCCCATGCTGGCGAAATTCATGACGTTTTCCGCCGCCGCCCGCAGGTTGGCCAGTGGCTGGCGCAGGTCCTCGGTGCGGGTCTTGAGCAGCGAGCGGTCCATCTGCTGGGTGATGTCGCGGAAGGTGATAACGAAGGCGGCGCCCCGCTCGCCGGCGCCCGGCAGCAGGCTCATCCGGCAGTGGAACAGGGTCTCGTCGTTGACGGTGGCGCACACGAATTCGGCGTCGCCGGGCGGTTTGCCGTCGCTGCTGTTCTGTTGGCGGAAGCGCAGCAGTTGCAGGGTGCTTTCGAGCGGCGCGCGGGTCCATAGGTCGTACAGCGGCCGGCCCAGCCCCAGCGCCTCGCGGTTGGGCAGCAGTTTCACCGCCGCTGGATTGTAAAGCAGGATGCGCGCCTCACCGTCGCAGACCAGCACGCCCTCGGACAATTCCCGTAGCACGGTTTCCAGTCGGGCTTTTTGCTCTTCGATTTCCTGGGTGCCGATGGCGGTGGCGGCGGCGACCTCGCGCCGGGCCTTGTGCAGCGCCTCGCCCAGTTCCAGCAGCATGGTCGGAAAAGCGCCCAACCAGTGTTGGCGCGGCAGTTCCAGCACATAACCGGGATTGCTGCGGGTGATGATTCGGGCACCGCGGGCCATGGCGCCGAGGGGGATAAAGCAATACCAGTCGAGCATCGCCCAAATCGTCGTGATCACGCCGACGATGGCGAAGACGGCCAGCATCAGCCATAGCAGAGTCTGATCGCGCTGGCCGGGGTCCGGCACTACTTGATGAATTTGCCAGCCCAGCCAAGTCAGGGAGGCCAGCGTCAGGACGACCGGAACCAGCCACAACAGCCAGAGCTTGGTCCGATAGCGCATGATGATTTTTAGCCTGCTTCCGCCAGCAACTCGCGAACGCGTTCCACCACTTCCTGGGTCGAGAAGGGCTTGGTGATGTAGTCATCCGCGCCGAGCGCCAGCCCTTTTTCCCGTTCGACCTCGCGGCCCTTGGCGGTCAGCATGACGATGCGGACGCTCTTCCAGTCCGGGTTGGCGCGAATGGCCTGGCAGACTTCGTAGCCGTTCTTGCGCGGCATCATCACATCGAGCAACACCAGATCGGGTTGCTCGGCGGCGATGGCGGCTAGCGCGGCCTCGCCGTCCGCGGCGGTCCGTACCTGGAACCCCGCCTGTTTCATCAGGAATTCCAACGAGAGGACGATGTTTGGCTCATCGTCCACCACCAAAATCTTGTTCGCCATATCCGCTCCCCTGAGCAACCAGGACTTTTTCAGTTCGCCATCGCCAAATTCATGGCTTTTCCGCGCCGCCACGCGTCACGCCGCTCTCTCGGGTCGCCGGCGATGGGTCGGTCTTCTTGCTGGGTTCGTCCTTGCTTGGAACGGCGCTGGCCTTGGCAACCGCTTCCCAGAATTTCTGCACCATTTCCATCGAGTGGAACTGGGCGGGTAACAGCGGTTTTAACAGGCCGAGGGAGTCGAAGTTGATCACGCCACGCTGCACGTTGTCGCGCAGGACCTGCATCATCTCGTCGTGTAGGGGTTGGACGTTGGGCAAGCCCAGAAACTCGCGCATTTCCTGGGCGGTGGCTTCAACGCTGACATTGACTTTCATCGAGAGGCTTCCTCGTGCATCGGGATCGCGGGTCTCGCCACCGAAGGCTGAGTATGGAGGCGGACTACTGAATTCTGGGAAAGAATAGCAGGAATAGCGTTCCCGGTCTTCCGGTCGGACGAGGCGCGGGCAACTTTCCGTTGGGTCCCACAGAGCGAAGTCGATCTCTCAGCCGTCGCCAGCGGCATTTTGGCGGCCCCGGCCACGCTTGAGGTGCACCAGCAGCAGGGAAACGGCGGCGGGGGTCATGCCCGGAATCCGGCCGGCCTGGCCCAAGGTGTGAGGCCGGTGGCGCTCCAGTTTCTCCCGCACCTCCCGCGACAGGCCGCGCACCTCGGCGTAGTCGAGCGTCGGTGGCAAGCTCAGGTGCTCCTGGCGGCGCTGGCGTTCGATTTCCTCGCGTTGCCGCTCGATATAACCGGCGTACTTGGCCTGGATCTCCACCTGTTCGGCGACCTGGGGATCAGGTTCGCCGGGACCGATACCGGGCAGGCGCATCAGGTTTTCATAGCTCACCTCGGGTCGGCGCAACAGTTCGGCCGCGCGGCTTTCCCGGGCCAGCGGCCCGCCCAGCAGCCATTCGGCATCGGTTTCGGCAAGCTGGCCAGGCCGCACCCAGATTTCGCGCAGCCGCTGGCTTTCCCGTTCGATCGCTTCATGTTTGGTTTCGAAGGCTCGCCAGCGCACGTCATCCACTAAACCCAAGCGGTGGCCGATCGCGGTCAAGCGCAGATCGGCGTTGTCCTCGCGCAGCAGCAGGCGATATTCGGCGCGGCTGGTGAACATCCGGTACGGTTCGCTGGCGCCACGGGTGATCAGATCGTCGATCAGCACACCAAGGTAGGCTTCGTCGCGGTTCGGCCACCACGGCGCTTCGCCGCGCGCGAACAGGCCGGCGTTGAGGCCGGCGAGCAGCCCCTGCGCGGCGGCTTCCTCGTAACCGGTGGTGCCGTTGATCTGGCCGGCGAAGAACAGACCTTGAATGGAACGGGTTTGCAACGAATGGTCGAGGTCGCGCGGGTCGAAAAAATCGTACTCGATGGCGTAGCCGGGCCGGGTGAGATGCGCGTTTTCCAGGCCCCGGATCGAGCGGACCAGAGCGTGCTGGATGTCGAACGGCAGGCTGGTGGAGATACCGTTGGGATAGATCTCGTGAGTCTGCAAGCCTTCCGGTTCCAGGAAGATCTGGTGCGAGTCCTTGTCGGCGAAGCGGTGGATTTTGTCCTCGATCGACGGGCAGTAACGCGGCCCGACCCCTTCGATCACGCCGGTGTACATCGGTGAGCGATCCAGGCCGCCACGGATGATGTCGTGGGTGCGCGAGTTGGTTTGGGTGATCCAGCAGGACACCTGCGGCGGGTGTTCGTCCACCGTGCCGAGATGGGAAAACACCGGGCAAGGGTCATCGCCCGGCTGTTCGGTCAATGGCGAGAAATCGATGCTTCGCCCGTCCAGGCGCGGCGGGGTGCCGGTCTTGAGTCGGCTGACCCGCAGCGGCAGTTCGCGCAGCCGGGCCGCCAAAGCGTTGGCTGGCGGATCGCCGGCACGGCCACCCTCGTAGTTCGTCAGCCCGACGTGGATGCGTCCGGCCAGAAAGGTGCCGGCGGTGAGCACCACCGCGCCGGCGGCAAAGCGAATGCCGGTCTGCGTGATCACGCCGGTCACCCGTTCGCCTTCGAGCGTCAGGTCGGCGGCGGCCTGCTGGAAGACATGCAGGTTCGGCTGGTTCTCGATCAGGGTCCGCACCGCCGCCCGGTACAGCGCCCGGTCGGCCTGGCAGCGGGTGGCGCGCACCGCCGGCCCTTTGCGACTGTTAAGGATGCGAAACTGAATGCCGGCCCGGTCGGCGGCGTGGGCCATGACGCCGCCGAGGGCATCGACCTCCCGGACCAGGTGACCCTTGCCGATGCCGCCGATGGCCGGGTTGCAGCTCATCGCGCCTACGGTTTCGATGGTGTGGGTCAGCAGCAGGGTGCGCAGGCCCATCCGTGCCGCGGCCATGCTGGCTTCGGTGCCGGCGTGGCCGCCGCCGATCACGATGACGTCGAAGGGTTCGGGGTAATGCATGACGGTCACTCCGGCAGTGGTAGTTGCACGGCGTAATTGGACACCGGCAACGCCACGGTAATCACGCCCTCCTTGGCGAGAAAGTGGGCAAAGCGCTTGTAACGGACTTCGTCCAGCGCCGCTGGCCGGCGCGCCAGGTGCGGCAAGGTATCGCGCCAGATACGTCGATTCAATTCGTTGTCCAAGTCCTTATGGTTGGCGATGAATGCGTGCCAGGCGTCGTCGGGGTGGTTGACGATGTAGAGCGTCGCCTGCTCCAGCGCGGTCAGAAAGCGCCGCGGCCGAGGGTCGTTGAGCCGGTCGCGGGCGGCCACCAGCACCAGTTCGTCGTAGGAGGGTACGCCTTCTTCCTCCGGATAGAAGGCCCGACCCGGTTTTTTGGCCAGGTCCATTTGGTTCAATATGACATTGCGGGATACGCCGATCACCGCATCCACCTGTCCCGACAGCAGCGCCGACGACGGCGAGGCGCCGACATCGACCAGGGTCACCCCCTCCGGTTGGAGCTTCGCTTGCGCCAGCAACGTCTTGAGCAGTGCCTTCTCGAATCCCGTTACCGAATAGCCGAGCTTGCGGCCCTTGAGCTCGGCCAGGGTTTTGATTGGACCCTTTTGCAACACGACCAGCGCGTTCAGCGGCGTGGCCACCAGCGTGCCGATGCGTTTGAGCGGCAGGCCGGCGTTGACGTGGATGTGCAACTGCGGTTGGGAGCTCAGCGCCAGATCCGCCTTGTTGGCGGCGACCAGTTTGGACGGGTCGTTGGGGTCGATCGGCGTTTGTAGTTCGACCTCCAGATTCTGAGCGGCGAAAAAGCCTTTTTCCAGCGCCACCACCAGTGCGGCATGGTCGGGATTCACCAACTGATCGAGCATCACGATGAGCTTGTTCTTGGCGGCGCTGGGTGGGTCTGCGGCTCGGGCGGCTAGTGCTAGAACAGTCAACCCAAGCAATAACAGCAAGGCGCGAACAGCTTTTGACATGTCATTCATCCCATCCAATCATTGATCGATTCCAGTATTCAGGAGGGCTCGCAAGATGCGAGCCATGGCGCGGACCGGTCATTCTTCAACTTGTTTTGTAAGGCGGTCAAGGTGTGCGGTCGGGTTCAGAAAATCTTGGCCGTGGCGTGATCACCGGCGCGACTCATTATAAAAAAAGGGAATAAATATATAGATATTAATTCCTTTTGGATTTATAGAGTTTGTTGCTAATTTATCGACGAAAAGTCGGGCATGCGAGCAAGCGCTTCCCTATCCTTAGTCGGAACGAACAAGGAAACACGCGATGAATCAGGCACAGGAGCAGACGGACGTTCATGTTCAGGGAACTGCCGCGCACCCGTGGTTCGATCTAGCGGAAATGAATCGCGAACTGGCCGCCGCGCCCGCCGAGCAGCGGGTTGCCTGGGTACTGGAGAACTTTCCCGGCCGCGTCGTGTTGACTTCCAGCTTCGGCGCCCAGTCGGCCGTTTGCCTGCACATGGTCACCCGTCAGCAGCCCGATATTCCGGTCGTATTGGTGGATACCGGTTACCTGTTCCCGGAAACCTACCAATTTATCGATGAATTGTCCGAACGCTTGTCATTGAATCTCCAGATCTACCGTGCCGAACTCAGCGCGGCCTGGCAGGAAGCCCGTTATGGCAAGCTGTGGGAACAGGGCTTGGAGGGGATCGAGCGCTATAACGGGCTCAACAAGGTCGAGCCGATGCAGCGGGCGCTCAGGGAACTGGAGGCGGCGGCCTGGATTTCCGGGCTGCGCCGGCAGCAGGCCAAGAGCCGCCAGCACCTCGACGTGCTGTTATGGCGCAACGGCCGCTGCAAGCTCCATCCCCTGATCGATTGGACCGACCGCGATGTCTACCGCTACCTGAGCCAGCACCATTTGCCGTATCACCCGTTGTGGCATCAGGGCTATGTCTCTATCGGCGACACTCATACCACCCGACGCTTGCTGGACGGCATGAGCGAGGAAGAAACCCGCTTCTTCGGCCTCAAGCGCGAATGCGGTCTGCACGAGCATGTCTGACGGATCATGTTTACGCGGCTTGGATCACCGAACTCGATCACGATAAGCCGAACAGCTGCGCTTTGGCCATCGGCGCCGAAATTTCCTTGAGCATGGCTTTCGCGCTGGCATTTCCATCCGCGGATCGGCGAACATAACGGCTTGCCGGGCCTGACGGGCACCGGTGATCCGATCACCCAAGGGTGACGCTTTCCGCCCCGCCTTTGCGCTTGAGACCCGGGATGCTGCTCAACGAAACCGACCGCCATGCCCTGCGCCGGCAAGGCCGCTTCCTGTTCGCCACCTTCAAGCAACCGCACCGGGTGCTGAGCACCTGCCGGATCAACGGCGGGCTGCGCGAAGACCTGACCCACATCGCCAATCACCAAAGCTGCGAGGCTGTCGCCCACACCGTCCGCCATGTCTCGGTGCTCGGCCAGGGTCCGGACGCCTACCATGACCTGGCCTGCGCCGAAGCCGATTTGCCCCCCGCCACCACGGCACTGATGAGCACCGCCGCCAACATGCAATGCGCGGTGGTGGCGCGCGCCGCCCACGCGGAGCTGGCGGTGCATGTCGCCGCCACCGCCGGGGTGCTCGGCAACGCCACCCGCGCCGGCGACCCAGCCGGTTGGCACGAATGCCCGGACGGCAGCGTGCGGGTGGAACGGGCCGTCACCGAAGCGCCGCCCGCCGAGGCCGGTTCCGGCACCATCGTCACCCTGGTGTTGATCAACCAACCCTGCACGGCGGCCTGTCTGGTCAAGGCGGTATCCGTGGTCACCGAGGGCAAAAGTACGGCCCTGCTCGACCTGCGAATGCCCAGCCTGCAATCGCCGGGATTGGCCACCGGCACCGGCACCGATCAACTGGCCATCGCCGCGCCGCTGGCGCGCGCCGGCGAGTGGGAGCGGCACTGGGCCAGCGGGCACAACACCTTGGGCGAACTGCTGGGGCGGGCCACCCACGATGCGGTCACTCGCTGCCTGTTGTTGCAGAACGGGCTGTGCCCGGAACTGCGGCGCACGATCTGCGGCGCCCTGAGCCGCCATGGTTGCGACGAAACCACCCTGCGCGCCTGTGCCGTGGCCGAACTGGACGCCGGTTTGGCCCAACTGTTCGCCGATAATCTGCCGGCGCTGCTGCATGACCCGCAGAGCGCCGCCGCCGCGTATGGTCTGGCCGAAAGCGTGGATCTGGCGCGGGCCGGCGTGCTGCACCTGGAAGTGGCGCGGGAAGCGATTCTCAATCAGGCCGCGCTACTCGCCGCGACGGTGGCGGTGAAACCGGAGCGATTCGCCGAGTTCCGCGAGGTACTGCGCGGGCGGCGGGACGCCGAGCCGGGCACGCTGGCGGCGTTGGCGGTGGTGCGGGGATTCGCGCGTAAATGGACCTAGTAGGCGCCCACTTCGCGCTCGTCCTGATCGCTTGCCTGCTCGATGCCGGGTTCGGCGATCCGGTTTACCCGCTGCACCCGATCCGCTTGCTGGGAGTTTGGAGCCTGGCGTGGGAGCGACGACTGTTCGCCGCCGGCCTGAACGGCTATCTGGGCGGCCTCCTGCATTGGTTGCTGGTGGTCGGCGGTGCCTTGGTGGCCTGGTGGGGGGTGCGGTGTGGTCTGGGCTGGTTTCATCCCTGGTTGGCCTGGGTCTGGGATGTGTTCCTGGCCTACAGTCTGTTGTGCATGCGCGATTTGCTGGTTCACGGCCGGCGGGTGCTCGATGCCCTGGAGGATCTTCCCACCGCCCGGCGACGCTTGGGTATGTTGGTGGGCCGGGATACGGCGGCGCTGCCGCGCGACGGCATCGTGCGCGCCACCATCGAAAGCCTGTCGGAAAACCTGACCGACGGCGTGCTGACCCCGCTGTGGGCTTTGTGTCTGTTCGGCCTGCCGGGGCTGATCGTGGTCAAGGCGGTGTCCAGTCTCGATTCCATGGTTGGGCATAAGAATGCCCGTTACCAGCGCTTTGGCTGGGCCGGGGCGCGTTCCGACGATTTGGCGCACTGGCTGCCGGCCCGCCTGTCGGTGCCGCTGGTCGCGGCGGCGGCGGCCTTGCTGCGCTTGCATCCAGGATCGGCGTTCCGGGCCGCGTGGCGCTATCACGCCCTGCTGCCCAGTCCCAACTCGGGTTGGAGCGAAGCCGCTTGCGCCGGCGCTCTGCGGGTGCGGCTGCTCGGGCCGATTCGCTACGGGGGAATATTGGTTACCGAGGTGTACATGGGCGATCCCGCCTGGCCCGCCGACCTGGACGGCGCCGATCTGCGTCGGGCCTTGCGGTTGATTCGGGTCTGCGATTTGCTGGCGGTGGCCATCGGTCTGACACTGGTTCCGCTGCGCGTGTTGCTGCCGTGGTGAGCGAACGACCGATGCCGCTTAAGGGGGGTGCCTTGTGAGTCAGGCCGCGCACGGCGGCAGAATCGACCTGGCGTGCCGGACCTACGGCGGCGAAGCGCGGGACTGGCTC
Organism: Candidatus Competibacteraceae bacterium; assembly: GCA_016699715.1. Taxonomy (NCBI): domain Bacteria; kingdom Pseudomonadati; phylum Pseudomonadota; class Gammaproteobacteria; family Candidatus Competibacteraceae; species Candidatus Competibacteraceae bacterium. The sequence goes on from CP065007.1 coordinate 3,096,541, forward strand.
GATTTCAGCGTTAACCTCAATCCCTACGCGCCGCCGCTGAGCGCGGAAAACTGGCGGCGGATCGGCGCCGCCGCCGGTTGCTACGGCGATCCCGCGGCGCGTGAACTGCGCGAGCGCCTGGGCCGGTATTATGCAGTGCCCCCTCGTTGCGTGTTGCCTACGGCCGGCGGCAGCGAGGCGCTGTATCTGGCGGCGCGGCTGTTCGCGGGCGAAACCGTGCTGGTGGCCGAACCCGGCTTTAGCGATTACGCCCGGGCGGTGGCGGCGGCGGGCGGAGTGACCGTTCTTCACGATCTCTTTCACCCGCGCGCCAACGGCGCTCCCGCGGCCATCCTCGCCCGGCTTGATCGCGCCATCGCCGTCCACCGCCCGGCCTGCGTGCTGTTGGGCAACCCCAACAATCCGACCGGTCACGGTATTTCCGCCCGCGAACTGGGTGAACTCATCCACGCTCATGACTGCGCCTGGATCGTGGACGAAGCCTTCAGCGAGTTTGCCGGCGCGGACCCGCCGCATTCCCTGCTGCCGCAACTGGCGGCGCTGCCTCGTCTGCTGATCGCCCGTTCCCTGACCAAGAGCTTCGCCATGCCGGGCCTGCGGATCGGCTTTCTCGCCACGGCTTCGCGCCCCTGGCTGGAACGCCTGGCGGACCTGCAAGCACCCTGGAGCGTAAGCAGTCTGGCTCAAACCTGGGGCGAGATCATGCTGGCCGCTGACTCGCGGATGGCGTTGGAAAAAGGGTTGCGCCGCCTCGCCGGAGCGCGAGTGCGCCTGCTTGCCGGACTCAATATGATCGACGGATTACGACCGTATCCCAGCGCCGCCAATTTCATTCTGGTCGAGATCATGGCCGGGCCGCCGGTCGCCGAGCTGGCGGAGCGCCTGGCCGCGCGGCGCATCCTGATCCGTTGCGGCGATTCGTTTCACGGACTGGCGCCGGGCCGCTTCTTCCGAGTGGCGGTGCGCCGGTCCGCCGATAATGCCCGGCTGCTCGCCGCTCTGCGCGACGGCCTGCCGTGAGGCGGTGTTCAATGGGAAATGGTTCGCGGACGGCGGCGGAAGGATCGAATGGTTTGGCTCGATCCTTCCGCGCAACTGGCTACGGCAAGCGCTGGCCAGGATTACCAGGTCAGGGTTTTCGTGTCGTCCTTGAACAGGGCGCCGCCGGTCAGCTCGGGCTTGCCCACCTGAATTCCCGGTAGCAGGTCGGCTTCCGCGACGCCGTAATGTTTCATGCACATCGGACAGGCGATGACCACGCCGCCCTTGCTCAGGATTTCGCCCAGCTTCTTTTGTGGTTCGCCGTATTTCGTGGCGTTGGCCTTGGCGCCGACGAAAACGCCCTTATCGTTCAGAAAAACCGTCAGCGGGTGTCCTCGCTCCATTTGCGCCTTGCCGAAGGTGATCGCCATGTTGGCGCGATGAGCGTCGTCGGTGGTCATGTTCACGAACAGTGGGTCCGTGTCTCCGGCGAATGCCGGCGCGGCGATACCGCCGACCAGCAGCGCCACGACGACCAGCAGATTTTGTAACGCTTTCATCCATGCCTCCTCATTGAATGATTTTGGATAAACAGTCATGACAGACTCATGTCTGTCGGCAACGATTATATCCATTGAACGAAACCCTCGCTCACCTTGCGGGATTTCATCAGGGTTCCACCGCCGTCCGGCCGCTTACCGGGATGAGCATCCGCCACCGTTGCATTTCGCGTAACCACGCCGTATACCCGGACCATCCAGGCCAGGAGTTACGACGATGCCGACCCATCTTTCACGGTATTTGTTCGAACCCGCCTCGGTTGCGCTGATCGGCGCCAGCGAGCGGCCCGGCTCGCCGGCTGCGGCCCTGACCCGCAATCTGCTGGCCGGCGGCTTCAAGGGCGATCTGTTCCTGGTCAATCGCCGGCATCGGCGCGTGCAGGGCGTGTCGGCCTTCCGGCATCTGTCCGAGCTGCCGCGCGCCCCGGAACTGGCGATCCTCGCCACGCCCGCGAGCACTTTTCCCGCGCTACTGGCCGAGTTGGGCCGGCGCGGCACCGGGGTCGCGGTGGTCGTCAGCGCCGCCGATTCGGGTAAAACCCATAGGGCGGCGGACCCGCATTCCGCCCTGCTCGCGGCGGCCAAGCCGCATGGACTGCGCGTGCTTGGCCCGGACAGCTTCGGCCTCCTGGCGCCGCGCGTCGGCCTCAACGCCTCGCTCGGTCAGTGCTTCCCGCCGTCCGGTCATCTAGCCCTGGTCGCCCAGTCGGGGATGGTGTTGACGCCGGTGCTGGAATGGATGGCCAACCGAGGCATCGGTATCTCCAGCATGGTCGCGCTGGGCGCCGGCATCGATGTCGGTTTCGCCGAATTGTTGGATGGATTCGCCGACGACCCCGATACTCGGGCCATCCTGCTGTATCTGGAAAGCTTCCCCGTGGGCGCAACAGGAACGGGAGTGGAAATCGCCCGATCCTTCCTGTCGGCGGCGCGGGCGGTGGCGCGGGTCAAACCGGTGCTGGTGGTGCGCGCCGGTCGCGGCGACGATACGGCCTCGCATCGGACCGACGCCGTGTACGACGCCGCTTTTCGCCGGGCCGGAATGTCACGAGTGCAATCGTTGCGCGAGCTGTGCTGGGCCGCCGAGACGCTGGCGTTCGAGCTGCCGGTGCGCGGCGACCGGCTGGCAATCGTCGGCAATAGCCGAGGGTTGGGTTTACTGGCTGCCGATACCCTGCTGGCGGAAGGCGGGCGACTGGCCCGGTTCGGGAGCGCGGCCGAGGCGGCGTGGCGCCCGATCGTGCCGGCCGGCGCCACGCCCGATAACCCACTCGATCTGGGCCGCGATGCGGGCCGTTCCCGGTTCGCCGCCGCTCTGGACATCCTGCTGGACACAGCGGAGATCGACGGTGTGCTGGTGCTACACGCGCCGAACGCCCTGGTTTCGGCCGATGACGCCGCCGCCGCCGTGATCGAGGCCATCGACCGGTACCGTGCCGGCGGCGGCCAAGGGCCGGGCGTGTTGGCCTGCTGCTTGGGTAGCGACAGTGCCCACGCCGCTCGACGACGCCTGCGGGCGGCGCGCATTCCCGCCTACGACACGCCGAACGATGCGATCCGGGCTTTCATGCAACACTGGCATTACGAGCAAAACCGGATTGCGTTGCTGGAGACGCCACCGGATCGCTCGGAGCTGTTCGATGCCGACCCCACCACCGCGCGCCGGATTCTTCGGCAAGCGCTGGCGGAAGGTCGCGAAAGCCTGAGCGCTGCGGAAACTTCGGCGTTGCTGACGATGTATGGCATCTCGTCGCAAACGGCGGAATCGGGTTCGACTGCTCAGCCCACCGTGCCAGCACTGCTGGATCTGGCGGTGCATGTGGTCGTCGATCCGGTGTTCGGGCCGGTGCTGCTGCTGGGACTGGGCGGCAGCGCCGCCGCTTTGTCCGACGAGGTCGTCGCCGTGCTGCCACCGCTCGATCCGGTATTGGCACAGGCAGCAATCGCGCACACTCGAGTCCAGCGATTGTTGCAAAGCGCCGACGCGGGCAAGGATGGCTTGTTGGACGGTGTCGTCCTGTTGTTGGTCAAGGTGGCGCGACTGATCGTGGATCTGGCCGAGATCGTCGAATGGGAACTGAACCCGATCTCGGTCACCGCCGTCGGCGTGACGGTGGGCACCGCCAGGGTCCGCATCGCGACAGCCACGGCACCACCAACTCACGACCGGCTGGCGATTCGACCCTATCCTCGGGAATTGGAGGAAACCCTGTCGTTGCCGGACGGCTCCACGCTATGGATTCGCCCGGTGCGACCGGAGGACGAATCGACCTTTATCGCCGGCTTCGCCCGGTTGTCGCGTGAAGAGGTACGGATGCGGTTCATGTATGTGGTCAAGGAATTAACCCATGTCGATGCTGCCCGCTTGACCCGGATCGACTACGATCGGGAAATGGCGCTGGTGGCGCTGCGTCAACGAGTTGGGGAAGCGCCTGGGATCTGTGGCGTGGCGCGATTCAGCCACGGCTTTGATCGCGCGCGGGCGGAATTCGCCATCGTACTGTTGCGTGACGCCACCGGCATCGGCCTCGGTAGCTTGTTGTTGCGCCGGCTGATCGAGCATGCCCGCGGTCAAGGTATCCGCGAGCTGTTCGGGGAAGTCCTGCGGGACAACGAGCCGATGCTGAAACTGTGCCGGGCGATGGGCTTCACCGTCCGGGCCTGCCCCGACGATCCCGGCGTGACGATTGTCACCCTGCCGCTGGCCGGCGCATGACCGCCGTCTGGAGCGCTGATCGGTTTGATCTGCGTCAAATTGAAGGTTATCTGTTTTTTTAAAGCGTTAGCTTGAGCGGTGCTGGGCTTCAACGGCTCCAAAGCAAGTCGCTCGACCACCGAAAACGGGTATCCTAAGGGCATGAAACCACCCTCACCACGGTCTTGCCCGAAGTACGGGCAATCTCTAGCGCCACTAAATTCGAGCAACCGTCTACAACGGTTCCCGGCTCCTCCATCAGCGTCAGTGCTGTGGGCTGGTGTTCTCTAAAACCACGGGGCCGCCGATGGCGGCACTGAAGTCGCCACTGAGCAAAGTGGCGACGGTCGCGATGAAGGACTGGGGTTGCGCGCCACGGCGTGCGTGCTGAATGTGTACAAGAACACCCTTTTGTGTGTCCTCACTGGACGACTGGTGTGGTGTCATCTGTCGCGTTGGTTGAGTGCCTGTTTTGCCTAATAGGAAGCCCTCACGACGACCTGAAGTTCGGGTACAGGTCATTATTGGGACTGTTCGAACCCGATACCCTTTACCCAGATAAAAACCAAAAAAGGCTATAAGCTATGCCCAGTTTTTTTGAATACATTAATTCCTATACGAATGCGAGCTTTGGAATTCAGCTTCCATTTCATGCAATCATTATTGCTATTTTTATTATTGTTCTTTTTTTAGCATTTATTAGTTTTTATTGTGTCCCTGCATTATTGCTATGGTTTAGATTATGGCGATTAAGAAAAAATTTAATGCTATTCAAAAAGAACAATTTATTAGAGTATCCAGTTGAGTTTTTCAAACAAAGTAGTCTATTCGAGCATCTATGGGCTGAGTATCAAGAAACTCTACATGAACAACGCACAATCAACCCTCAAACAGGCATTGAAGAAATCGCAGCCATTCGTTCCACGACCCCCGCAGAGGTATTTTTTGGCTCAACCACTTTAGTGGATGGACAATTACATACTGAATTTTTCAAGCATTTGCCAGGAATTCTAACGGGTTTGGGTATTATTGGTACTTTTCTTGGTCTCATCCACGGTCTGCAAGCTTTTCATGTTGACAAAGACACTGAAATCGTTCGTCAAAGCCTTGATCAATTGTTGCGTGGAGTTTATGAAGCATTCATGGTTTCGATGGCAGCTATTGCTTTAGCAATGATCGTAACACTCTTTGAAAAATTGCTGCTTTCTACACTCTACCGAAAAACTGAAGATCTTTGTTTTCTTATTGATAGCTTCTATGCATCAGGATCTGGCGAAGAATATCTTGAACGACTTGTTAAATCTTCTGAAAATTCTGCCAGCCAAGCAAGCATCATTAAAGATGCTTTGGTTAAAGACCTCAAAGAAATCTTGAGTGAAATTACTCAACAACAAATTCAATCTACTCTGACCAATCAGCAACAATTAAGCGAGCAATTTAGAGAAAGCATTCTGATTAGCCAGCAACAATTAAATGACCAATTTAAGGAAAGCATTGAAGCAGGTATCAGCCAACCTCTCCAGAAAATTGCTGATGGCTTCAATAATCAACATAAGAGGACGGGCGATGATCTCAGTAGCGCCCTAAATGACGTATTTGCTGCTTTCACGCAGCGCTTACAAGATCTGTTTGGCGGACAAACGACCGGCATCTACGAGCTACAACAGCAAACAGTTGAAACCCTGCAAGCGACGGCGCAGCAGTTTCAACAGATGACCACTCAAATTGATGCGGCCGGTCGCAATACAACCAGCACCATGACTGAAACATTGGCCGAAGCGATGAAGGCGATGGAATCGCGTCAACAAGCGATGAATGAACGCATGATGGAGTTTATCGGACAGATCCGGACGATGAGCCAGACGGGTCAAGCTGAGACCGAGCAAAAACTTCAGACACTACTCGATGATTTAGGCCAACAAATGACTCGCACGGTGGCCGAACTCCAAGTACAAAGCCGGGCGGCCAATGACGATCACCAAGGCCGGCAACAGCAGATGGCCGAAGCGACCATTACCGCGATCACCCGGTTATCTAGCGGGGTTGAGACTTCGTTGCAAACCATGCAGGGACAATTGACCGGGATGCTGGATCATCTGGAACAGCAGACCCAGAACACCACGGCCCAAAATACCGAACAGCAACGGCAATTGGCGCAACAGAATCAACAGGCTGTGCAAGCTTTAACCAGTAGCGTCGATCAGACCGTCAGCAAGGTTTCTGAACAGACCGCCGATATGTTGGCGAAATTGGCGAGCACCGTGGAAAGCCAGCAAGCCACGATTGCCGATGTAGTGACCAAGATGATGGCGGAACTCCAAGCACAAAGTCGGGCGGCCAATGACGATCACCAAGGCCGGCAACAGCAGATGGCCGAAGCGACCATTGCCGCGATCACCCGGTTATCTAGCGGGGTTGAGACTTCGTTGCAAACCATGCAGGGGCAATTGACCGGGATGCTGGATCATCTGGAACAGCAGACCCAGAACACCACGGCTAATCAACAGCAGCAACAACGCGAGTTAACCGTACATCAACAAAAGGCGATTGAAACCTTAACCGCTAGCGTCAATGACACGCTAGGCAAAGTCTCGATTGAAACGACCGGGATGCTCATCAAGCTAACCGCTTTGGTCGAAAGTCACCAACAGGCCGCCGCTGACGCGGTGCACTCCATCCAGACCGTCATTACCCAAATGAGCGAAGTCACCACCTCCGCTCTGACCGGGATGAACCAGGGCGCTGAAAATTTGATCCACGCCACCCGCGACTTTAGCCAAGCCGGGCAAAGTGTCGCAGGCGTATTAGACAAAGCCGCAAACATCACCCACCAACTGGCGCAATCCGCAGACGCCCTCTCGACCGCAACGGAGGGGATTGAAACCCTGATGGGCGATTACAGCGCAGTGCGCCAGCAATTGAACGACATGCTCCAGGCGTTGAAAGGCACCGTCGAAGCGGCCCGCAAGGAAGCCTCCTTGACCGCCGATATTTTGAGTCGGATTGATCACGCCACCCAGAAGCTGGCGACCGCACAAAATCAGGCAGATCACTATCTCGGCCAAGTGAGTGAAGTACTGGAAGAAACACATCAAACATTTGCTTCCAGTATGCGCGGTACGCTTAAAGAGGCTAACCAACAATTCTTCCAACATCTGACCGATGCCACCGCGCTGCTGCGAGGTTCCATTGAGGAACTCGATCTCGTGTTGGGCAACGTCTCCACCCGGAAATAACCGACCATGCTGGGAGCACGCATCGTCCTCAAAAAGGGCAGACGGGATGAGGCGGAAAAACCCTTTTGGATTTCCTTCGCCGATTTAATGACGGCCTTGATGGTGTTGTTTTTGGTGGTGATGAGCGTCGCACTGCTTTCCGTCACCAAGACCGTCAGCGAAATCGAACGCCTCAAGGCGCAACGGGAGCGCGACATCAACGCCCTGCTGGAAAAAGTGAAACAGGCCACCGATCGCTATCCGGGGGTCATGGTCGATAAGAACCGCAATGTCATTGACTTTGGCGACCGCGCCCGCTTCGATACCGCCAGCCATCAGCTCAATCCGGAACAGGCCCGACTCCTGCGCGCTTTTGTGCCAGAAGTGTTGGCCATCGCCCAGGATGACTTGGGCCGCCGCTGGCTCAAACGCATCGTGGCCGAGGGATTTACCGACCAACGGGGCACTTATCTTTACAACCTCAACCTTTCGTTGCAACGCAGCCAGCGCGTGTTGTGCGTCCTGCTGGCACCCCCGTTTCCCGATGAAGTCCCCATGACGCCAGACCAATTGGAGCAGATTCGCGAACTGTTTCTGGTGGGCGGTTATTCCTTCAATTCGGCCAAAGCCTCTTTCGAGGAAAGCCGTCGTATTGAACTGCGACTGGAATTTCTGAGTATCGGCGAGGAGCGTCCCTCCAACGAAGGGATTGCCCGTGGCAATTTCGGTCCTTGCGCCTTGGGAAATTAACATGGAACCCATCGAAGACCTCCGGCAAGCGTTACGCTCTATCAACGATACTGCATTTCAAGGTCTGTATTTTGATCATCGCCCGATTCAGCAGGAAGTCAAAAAGCTGGAATCACGGGTTAACCAGCCCGATGCCAGTCCACCACTGGATCGAATCGCAGAAGCGATGGCAAAGTTACTTTCGACGGGGCATTTGGACGACTTTCGTGATCTTCGCGTTATCAGTTTCGGCGCTGCCACGCCATTGGGAACCTATCAAATCCGCCTGATCGAAAAAAAAGATCATTTTCCGAAGTTGTTAAACAGCATCGATCACTATCGCGACCGACCGAGAGCCTTTCGACGGCTCTATCGTGGCCTGCTGGCGAGTTACTTTCAGTATGACCCACAAGCCCCCTATGCCAAAGACGCCGGCCCTAATCACTGGAAGCGCCTGCGCCAGTATCTGAATGATCATATCGACGGCTTGCAGACAGCAGGGATCGACCCCGACTGGATTGCGGTTCTCCAAGAGCACCGCAATCTGCTGACCGATGATCCGTGCAGCCGTTACGGCGAAGCATTGTTGGATGGGGCCAGCGATGCGTTCGAGGAAGCGGGGCGACAACTCGGCTTTTCGGGAACCTCATGGGTGACCCGTGCGGTCGTCGCTGCCCGTATCGAGGCTGCTGTCCGTCGCTCTGATCACGAATTCAAAGCGTATTTGCCGGAATTGCTCAAGTTGCTGAATGAACCCCGCCATGCCTCCTTACTAAATGCCAGGTTGGCCCAATTGCTTGAGCGCTATGCACATACGCAACCCGTGGTGATCCACCACGAATTACGTAACTTTGCGGTTGAACACTGGAAAAACCCCTGGCTCCCAATCAATGAAAACCGCTGGGCGCTGGTTTCCGAATTGACCCGAAAGATGGTTGGCAGTTGGCTCAAGCTCGATTTGATGAAAAGCTTTTTTGAGTTACTTTCTGCTGACGGTAGCAATGATAGCCGACGGCTCGATTTCTGGATTCGCTATATCGATGAAATTAACGATATGTATTTTGCGCTGGGACGTTATGCGACCAAAAATCAGGAAGCTTCGTTTGTCGCTATTCGTAAAAAAATGGCCGGACGTTTGCTGCGTTTATCCGGCACGGGGCGGGAGAATAACGCCTTCATTATGACGATGGGTAACACGGTATTTGTCGAGTTTGGAATGCAAGGAAATGCCGCCTATGTCTACCCCTTATCAGAGCTTCCTTTTGAATTAGACGGTGTGCGTGACATCCATTTGAAAGCACTGAAGGATACCCATGCAGGTGATCGACTTTATCACAAGGATAACGTGCATAATTACAAGCATTGGGAGCAACGTTTCAATGCCCATCTCTATCAGCAATTTGGCATCCGTGTTTCAAGTCCTGGAGAGATTCCCGAACCATGGCGATCCGGTTCCTATTACACGACCCGCAACGACACTACCCTTCAAATTTTTTGCCAAGCATTCAAGCTCACGACAGAAGAGGCCCGACCGCTTGGCGGTTATTTGTGGATTAAAGCCAATGACCAAACCTCGATTATCAATCAACAACTTCGGGCTTGGGGTTTTAGCTATCGTGCCGGTCGCGGCTGGTTTCGCATCGGAGAATAAGCCATGAAACTACCCTGGTTTCGCCGCAAAGCCCCTCATGAACCGGTAAGGTTCTGGTATCGCGCCTGGACAGCGGATGGCGTCGCCGTGGTGCGCGACCGGCAAACACTGACTTCAGGGCTGGAAACCGCACAATCGCTGGATGCGCCCGATTTGGCAGGCTTGCTTGAGCAACTGGAAGATGAAGGCTTCGCTTGGCCGATGGAGGGCGGAGTGCTGATTTCTTGGGAACAGGTTTACGCTCTCCAGGCACATCAGGGTTTTGCTGACAGCCTCCCCCTACTCGAACTTCCGCCGGCGACCTCTGCCAGTCCAGTCCTGAAATCGCACCATTCCCTGGCCGATCCACATTTCGCCATCACCGTGGGCGGTTGGCACGACGGTTTCGGGCGCACCCTCCCCATCAAAAAGGTTCACGGTGCCGTCATTCAAACCACGGACGGCGAGGGATTCTTGTCTCAAGCCGCCTGGGTTACGCTCCATCACATCAGCACCTTCCAACATCGGGCGGAAACCGAGCGCACCGACCTGTTTCATCGGCGGCAATGGGGCATCATTCGCCAAGCGGCCTTGGCAGCGAACGCGCGACTCGATGACTTTCTCTACCGAACCGTCGTTATCACCCCGGAAAAGCTCGACATTGGCTTGCGGCACACCGACGTCAGCGGTACGCGGGTCGTGGAAGTCTCGCCGAGTTTTTTCGGGGCGCCAGAAAACTGGTTGGAAGTTTTTGACACCTACCGGGAAGTTCCCAACCGGTACGATTTCCCCACCCCGGAAGGCATCCTTCAGGTACTGGTCATGCCCGAAGTCAAAACCGTACTGAGTCAGATCAAACGGTTGGACCGGCGACGAGTGACAGGCAGTCGGGCCGAAGCCTTTGTCGTCAATCCGTTTGCGGCGCTAGGCGAAGACGCCGCCCGCGTCATCGATCCCGAACAGTTCGAGCGTGAACGCGAACGTGCGGGACTGGTGTTCGACCGCTTCTTTGCGGACATCCATACGGATGCCGTGGGCTATCCCGAACAAGTAGGGTTGCGTATTGAAGCTGCACAGCGCACCAACGCCACCGAGAGTGAAACCCGCCTGTTCCGCGATGATGCCGAACTCGCAGCCTTTATCAGCACTGTTGAGCAGGCGCTGAACCAGCAACGCCAAGTCTGCGCCTGGAGCGGCTTTGAGTTCGAGTTGTTGGGCGATACGCCCAGCGAGATTGCACGGCTGCGTGCGGCCCTGATGGAGCGGCAAACCCCGCGGATTTTGGTGAACTATGCCCATATTTATGATCTGAGCCGCTACAGCGCCCGCATCGAGGATATTGGCATCGAGAAGCCTTATTACTCGCCTTATATCGCCAAAAAGAACGACGATGAAGGTTGGTTTCCCGACAACATTCTTCCGCTGCTCTCATTTCTGCCGGAGGGCGCCAGCGAGCCGGTGATTATCCCGTTGACCTCGCAAGTACGGGAACTGTTTGAAACCAAGCTTCAAGAAACCAAGGCCAGCGGTCAGACCAGCTTCCAGATCAAGGGCTTTCCACAACCGATCCCGGTCCGCGAAGCCGAGGCTATTCTGCAAACCTTCACCGAAGTATTGAGTGATGCTCGCCAAGCAAGCTTCGATCCGACCCAAGTCAAACGGCCTTCCAGTGAACGCCAAGAAAGGCGGCTTATCCTCAAGGGCAACATTCAAGGGATTGATTATGAAGAGGCGCGTCGGGATATTTTGCAGGCTTATTCAACACTTCCAGCACTCCCCAAAGCATTGCGTGAGGATATCCGACTCCTCGATCACCAGTGTGAGGGCGTGGCCCGACTTCAACATCTGTTTCAGAAGTCGCCCGAATACTGCCGGGGGGTGATTCTGGCCGACGATATGGGCTTGGGTAAGACGCTGCAACTTTTAACGCTCATCGCATGGGCCTTTGAACAACAAGTTGATTTGGAACCAGCTCTGATCGTAGCCCCCGTGTCTTTGCTGGAAAACTGGGAAGAAGAGACCCAGAAATTCTTTAAGCCCAACGGTTTGCCAGTGCTGACGTTGTATGGATCATCCATCCAGGCGCTGCGGGTCCCCCGCGCCAGCATCGACATCCAACTGGCAGAAGAGGGACTGGTGAGGTTTCTGCGGCCCGGTTGGCGGCAAGGTGCACGACTGGTATTGACCACTTATGAAACCTTGCGCGACTTTGAATTTTCGTTTGCCGAAGAAGACTGGTCGATCATGGTCTGTGATGAAGCACAGAAGATTAAAAATCCTAATACTCTGATGACCCGCTCTGCTAAAAAGCAGAAGGTCCGCTTCAAAATCGCCTGCACCGGTACCCCAGTAGAAAACACCTTGGCTGATCTCTGGTGCCTATTTGACTTTATTCAACCGGGCTTGCTCGGAGCGCTCAATGACTTTGGTCGCCGTTATCGCCGGCCCATTGAGGCAAAAACCGACGAAGAATTGGCGCGGGTTGAGGAGTTGCGAACACGGATCGATCCACAAGTCATCCGACGCACCAAAGCACAAGTTGCTAAAGATCTGCCTCAAAAGATCGAACGGGATTACCGCATTCCACTTTCGACCCACCAACGGGCGTTGTACGCCAATGCAATAGACTTGTTCCGCCAGCGCGATAACCCCAATGTTGTCGTACCCTTCAAGAATCACTTGGGTTTGCTCCACTACCTGAGACTGATTTGCACCGATCCACGTCGTCATGGAATGGATGTCTTCAAACCAGAACCTTTGGCGGAATATCGCGACAAAGCACCTAAATTACATTGGTTACTGGAAACCTTATTACCCATTCAGCAACACGCCGAGAAAGTCATCATTTTCTGCGAATTCCGAACGATCCAGCGGTTACTCAAATACTACATTGAGCAGATGTTTGGCTTTTCCCCAGACATCATCAATGGCGATACGAAAGCCTCCAGTAAGGCGATGGATAGTCGGCAAAAACGTCTCAAGGCTTTTCAGGCCAAAACCGGGTTTGGCGCCATCATTCTATCGCCGGTCGCGGTCGGCTTCGGTGTGAACATCCAGGCGGCGAATCATGTTATCCACTATACGCGGCACTGGAACCCCGCTAAAGAGGATCAGGCCACCGATCGGGCCTATCGAATTGGCGCGACCAAAGATGTGCATGTTTACTACCCGGTGATCCATGCCGGCGATTTCACGACCTTCGATATGAAGTTGCATGAACTGCTTCAGCGTAAACGGGAACTGGCGCGGGATATGTTGAATGGCACGGGGGAAATTACCCCCAGTGATTTTGATCTTGCCGACGTAATCCCGATAGGCGATGGCCTTCCCTTTGATGCCAAATTAACACTGGATGATGCGTTACAAATGCGCCCGGACTACTTCGAGGGCTTGGTTGCGGCGCTCTGGCAACAGCGGGGGTTTCTGGAGGTTCAGCGCACTCCAACCAGTGGCGATCATGGAATTGATGTGGTGGCCATTCGCCGGCCACAGGGCGAGCTGATCCAGTGCAAGACCTCTTCCCTTGAAAATGCGCGACTCGGGTGGGACGCGATCAAGGATGTGGTCACCGGTGCAGCGACCTATGAACGACGCCACCCGGATGTCACGTTCAAAAGAGTCTGTGTGACCAATCAGTTTTTCAATGCCACAACCCAACGCCATGCAGAGAACAACCATGTCGCTCTCTATGATCAGCAGCACCTTGCGCAGCTCTTGAAGGATTACCCGGTACGGTTATTGGATGTGGAGCGATTCCTGTATACCGAATGGAATCAGGTGTAGTTTTTACGGGCTAAACATCAGGCGCCTGAACCACCTCGACTTTCTCGGAGGCTCCAACTCTTGAGAGGATGGAACCATGAATATCGACAAAGTGTTCCTCTGAAGTACAGGATCGGGTGGTTCGGATGGTACTTGAGCGTCAGGACGAGCAGGAATCGACGAGCCGATGCTGAAACTGTGCCGGGCGATGGGCTTCACCGTCCGGGCCTGCCCCGACGATCCCGGCGTGACGATTGTCACCCTGCCGCTGGCCGGCTAGAACTGCAAGACCAGCGTCGCCAGGCCGCTGCCCAGCAGTGCCCCGGCCAGCACGTCGCTGGGGTAGTGCAGGCCCAGCACCACCCGCGACAGCGCCACCAGCACGGTAAACGGCACCACCAGCCAGGCCAGCGCGGGGTAGGCGCAAACCGCCACGATGCTGAACGACACCGCGTGCAGGGTGTGGCCCGAGGGGAAGCTGTACTCGTCCAGTGGCGCCACCGAAGTCCGAATGCGATCATCGTGGCGGGCGCAGGGCCGTAAGCGGGTAGTACGGGATTTCAGCCACTTATACAGCGCCAACGCCAATCCTCCGGCCACCAGCATCCGTGTCACCACCGGCAGGGCCGTTTCGCCCAGAACGCACAGCAATACCAGCATCAAGGTGTACCAGAACACGCCGTCGCCCAGGCGACTGACCACGGCGAACAGCCGTTCCAAGCCACGGCGCTGGCTGGCCCGGTTGAACCGCAGGCACCAGGCCAGATCCAGTTCCGCCAACCACCGCAGCGGCATTGCTTCATGGGCTCTGTTCATGGACCTTGCTCCTCGTAGGCCGACTCCAGATACCATTGTTCCAACCGCTGGCAAATGCGCTCCCAGTCGAATGCCAGCACCGCCTGGCGGGCGGCCTGCCCCAAGGTCCGGCGGAGCGCGGGGTCACTGGCCAGCCGGCTCGCCGACTCGATGAACGCGGCCTGGTCGTCGCACGGTGCCAGCAGACCGCTTTGGTCATGGACGATGTGGCGGTGAGCGGCGGCGTAGTCGAAGGCCACCACCGCCAGCCCGCTGGCCATGGCTTCCAGGGTGACGTTGCCGAAGGTCTCGGTCAGGCTGGGGAATAGAAAGAGATCGGTCGATGCGTAATGCATCGCCAAATCCGCGCCGGTGCGGGTGCCCGAAAACACGATTTCGGGATGACGGGCTTGCAGCCGCGCCGCCAGGGGGCCGTCGCCGACCAGCACCAGGCGTGTAGTGGGGCGAATCGCGCGCAACGCCCGGTATGCCGCCAATACCAGTTGCAGGTTTTTTTCCGCCGCCAGCCGGCCCACGTACAAAGCCACCGGATCGGTCGGACTCGCCCCCCAACTCCGGCGCAGCGCCGGATCACGATGAGCTGGATCGAACAGTCGGGTATCCACCCCGCGCGCCAGCACCCGCAGTCGATGAAAGCCCAGGGTCCGCAGTTCCGTCGCCAGCTCCTCGGTCGGCACCAGCGTGCAGTCGGTCCGGTTGTGGAAACGGCGCAGGTAGGCAACGATGGGGCGCGCCAGCAGGCCCATGCCGTAATGCCGGCTGTAGGCGTGAAAGTTGGTGTGAAAGCCGGAAAAGACCCGCAGGCGCAGACGACGGGCCACCGCCAGCGCCGAATGGCCCAGCGGACCTTCGGTCACGATATGCACCATGTCCGGTGGCGCTTGGCGCCAGCGCTCCAGCAGCAGGCGACCGGCGGGGAACCCGATGCGCATTTCCCGGTAGAACGGGATGGCGGCGCCGGCCACCGGCCATACGTCCAACGCTCCGTCGCGGCGGGGATCGTCGCGCGGATGCTGGCGCGGGCGGATCAACTGCACGGAATGGCCACGCGCGAGCAAACCCTCGACCAACCGGCCGACGGTCATGGCCACCCCATTGACCTCGGGGCCATAGGTTTCCGTGACGATGCCGACCCGCAGCCGGCGTGAACCAGCGCTGGGAAACAGTGGGGAAGGAATAGCGATCATGCCGGCACTATGGCCGGTTCGCGCAAAACTTTTGTGAAGCCGGGATGATCGTCCGATGACAGCGAGCAAAATCTGGAGCTTTTCGCCCCAGATTCGCCGCAGTTAACGGCTGGGCAGACTCGGCGGTGACAAGTGGCGCGACAAGCCTGGGAACCACACCTCGCCGGGCAGCAGGCGCTGGGTCACGCCTTGGTAGGTGGCGCCATCCAGGACCAGTGCGACGAAAGGTCGAGGCGATGGGCAGAGCAGGAACAGTCCGACAACGGTTAGATACAGCATCACCGTGCCGATGGGCTGATTGAGGCTGCCCAGGCTGAGCGCGGTGCCAAAGGATTTTTTCAGCAACTTCTTGCCGAACAGATCGACACTGTAGAACTCGTCCAGCAGCAGATGGACGATGAAACCCAGGGTGACGAAGGCACCGCAAAGCCAGGCATGGATCACGGACGCATTGAAGGCGTAATAGGCGATGAGGGTGGTGGTCAGACCAAAACCGATGCTCGCCGGAATCGAATGGATCAAGCCGCGGTGGACGGTGAGGCGGTCGAGCAGAACGAACACGCCGTAACGGAGCAGCAGAAAACAGCCCAGCCACAGCGCTAGCAGTTCCACCAGCGAATAGCGCCGGCCGAAGGCGAAGACCAGCAGGAACCCGGTTATCACCGCCAGCGCCATGAAGGCGATGCGGACCGGGATCGAATGCGGCGAATCGATATCGGGCAGCAGGCCGCCGATCACGCCCAGCACGAAATAGCCGATCACCGCCTGATGGGGGAACATCCCGGTCATCACCAGCGCGGTGGCGGTCACACCGCTGACCACCGCCGCCCCCATCAGGTGGGTGTTGAAATTCGCCATCCCTGCGCCTTAGCTCTCACGCCTCACGTTTTTAACCCTGCAACAGCAAGTTGCGCAGGTCGATGATGGCGGCGTTGGCGCGGGAGATATAGGACGCCATGATCAGCGAATGGTTGGCCATCGGCCCGAAACCGGTGCCGTTGAGAATGAGCGGACTCCAGATGAATGCCTGGGTATTTTCCAACTCGCGGATGATTTGCTTGAGTGAAACCACGGCGTTCTTGTCCGCCAGGACGCTGGCGAAATCCACCTCCAGCGCTCGCAGGGTATGCAGCAGCGCCCAGGAATAGCCGCGCGCCTCGAAGAAGTTGTCGTCGATCTTCGTCCAGGGCGTCTTGATCTGAGATTGCGCTGGAGTCGGTGTCGATTGGCGGGCGTTGGGATCGCCGGCCAGATCCAAGTTAAAGCGAACCTGGCCAACGCCGGCCGCCAACCGCTGCGCCAGACTGCCCAGCCGCTTCTCGACCACTTGCAGGTAGGCGCTCAGATTATCGGCACGGGCAAAAAACTGGCCGTCATAGACCTTGTCGTCAGCCAGTCGTTCGAGATAGCGGTACAACGCCATGGTTCCCTTACGGTATTCCGACTCGCTGGATGGCAGAATCCAGGATTCCGAATCGTAACTGAATTGCGGATCGGCAACTTGCAAGTCCTTGTCTTCGACCGACTGGGTCTGCGAACGGCTGAAATCGTTGCGCATTGAGCGCACCAGATCGCGCAACTCAGTCAAGGCGCCAAATTCCCAGTTGGGGATATTGTCCAGATAAATGCCCGGCGGTGTAACGTCGTTGCTGAGGTAGCCACCGGGCTTGTCCAGCAGGGTTTCGGCGATGCGAATGGCGGTGGCGGTGGTTACGTAGCCCGGCACCAGCTTTTTTTCGTCCTTGTTGGCCATGGCCAGCGCGCTTTCGCGCACATCGAACTCGCCGGGCGAGCGCGACCAGATAAAGCCGAGCACGATCACCACGATGAGGTAGGTGACCACGAACAGGCCCAGGGTCCACCACAGCCCTTTTTCCTTCCAGGTGCGAGGATTGTAGTACGTCGCCACCTTGGTGACTTTGCTGCCCAGGTTCGATTTTTTCGCGGATGCGGAGTCTTGCGGGTCCATTTCGTATTCCTTGGTTCGCTAGTCGGAATGGGTTCCAGGCGTTCACATCTGCCGGATTCGGGTTCGTTGCTCCTCCAGCTTGAGGATAGCTGTTTGGAGTTCCGCCAGGCGGGTGCGTTCTTTTTCGACCACGGTGGCCGGGGCGCGGCCGAGAAAATCGGCGTTGCCCAGTTTGACCGCGCCACGTTCCTCCTCCTTGCGTAATTTGACGATTTCCTTGTCGAGGCGGGCGATTTCCGCCGTCTTGTCGATCAAGCCGGCCATCGGGATCAGGATGTTCATGCCGCCGACCAGCGCGGTGGCGGCTTCCGGGGCCGGCGCGCCATCGTCCAGCCAGTCGATCGTTTCCAGCCGGCCCAGGGTGCTCAGCGCCCGGCGATGCCGTTCCAGCCGCTCGCGGTCGTCGCGCGAGCCGTGTTGCAGCCGCACCGGCAGCGGTTTGCCCGGCGCGATGTTCATCTCGGCGCGAATGCGGCGCACACCCAGCAGAAACTGCCGCAGCCATTCGATGTCGGCGACCGCCGCCTCATCGATCAGCGTCCTGTCCACTTCGGGATAGGGCTGGAACATGATGGAAATCCCTCCGCTCACGTCGTTCGCACCCCCCTTTGACAAAGGGGGGTTGGGGGGGATTTTTCCGGCCAGCGGCGCGACTCGTTGCCAGATTTCCTCGGTGATGAATGGCATCAGCGGGTGCAGCAGGCGCAGCAGGGTTTCCAGCACCCGCGTCAGTGTTTGTCGCGTCCCGCGTTGCGCCGCCTCGGAGCTGGCGGGATCGGTCAGTACCGGTTTGGACAGCTCCAGATACCAGTCGCAGAACTCGTTCCAGGTGAACTCGTAGATCGCCTGCGCCATTTGATCGAGACGGTAGCCCCGCACCGCGATGTTGACTTCGTCGATGGTGCGTTGCAGGCGGGCCAGAATCCAGCGGTCGGCCTGGCTGAGTTCGATCTGGCCGCCGTTCAGTCCGGTATCCTTGCCCTCGGTGTTCATCAAGACGTAGCGGGCGGCGTTCCACAGCTTGTTGCAGAAGTTGCGGTAGCCCTCGACCCGGCCCATGTCGAACACGATGTCGCGCCCGGTCGTCGCCAGCGCGGCGAAGGTGAAGCGCAGCGCGTCGGTGCCGTGGGCGTGGATACCGGCCGGAAATTGCTTGCGGGTGTCCTTTTCGATGCGCGGCGCCATCTGCGGCTGCATCAGCCCGCTGGTGCGTTTGGCCACCAGCTCATCCAGATCGACGCCGTCGATGATGTCCAGCGGGTCCAGCACGTTCCCCTTGGATTTCGACATCTTGTTGCCGTCCTGATCGCGCACCAGGCCGTGGATGTAGATCTCGCGAAACGGCACGTCGTCCATGAACTTCAGGCCCATCATGATCATCCGCGCCACCCAGAAGAAGATGATGTCGAAGCCGGTGACCAGCACGCTGGTGGGATAGAAGGTCTTGAGCGCGTCGGTGTTTTCCGGCCAGCCGAGGGTCGAGAACGGCCACAGCGCCGAGGAGAACCAGGTGTCCAGCACGTCGGGGTCCTGTTCGAGCGCCACATCCGGGCCAAGCCAGTGTTTGGCGCGGATCTCCGCCTCGTCGCGGCCGACGTAAACTTTGCCTTCGGCGTCGTACCAGGCCGGGATGCGGTGGCCCCACCAGATTTGCCGGCTGATGCACCAGTCCTCGATGCGGTTCAGCCAGTCGAAATAGGTCTTCTCCCAGTTTTCCGGGATGAATTTGATCTTGCCGGTCTTGACCGCGGCGATGGCGGGGCCGGCCAGCGGTCCGGTTTTCACATACCATTGATCGGTCAGCAGCGGCTCGATGACGGCATGGCTGCGGTCGCCGCGCGGCACCATCAGCTTGTGGGAGCGAGTCTCTTCCAGCAGCCCCAGTTCTTCCAGATCGCCGACGATGCGCCGGCGGGCCTCGAAGCGATCCAGACCGCGATAGGGTTCCGGGCCGTTCTCGTTGATGCGGGCGCTGGGTGTGAAGATATTGATCAGCGGTAGCTTATGGCGCTGGCCGACCGCGTAGTCGTTGAAATCGTGGGCCGGGGTGATCTTGACGCAGCCGGTGCCGAAAGTCGGGTCCACGTACTCATCGGCGATGATGGGAATATGGCGTCCGGTCAGCGGCAGAACGGCATGCAGGCCGATCAGATGCTGGTAGCGCTCGTCGTCCGGGTGAACCGCCACGGCGGCGTCGCCGAGCAGGGTTTCCGGGCGGGTGGTGGCGACGATCAGATCGCCGCCGCCCTCGGCCAGCGGATAGCGAATGTGCCACATGAATCCGCTTTCCTCGGCGCTGACCACTTCCAGATCCGAGACGGCGGTGTGCAGCACCGGGTCCCAGTTGACCAGCCGCTGGCCGCGATAGATCAGCCCTTCCTCGTACAGGCGGACGAACACCTCGCGCACGGCGGCGGACAAGCCATCGTCCATGGTGAAGCGCTCGCGGCTCCAGTCCACCGAGGCGCCCATCCGCCGCAACTGGCGGGTGATGGTGCCGCCGGATTCCGCCTTCCAGGTCCAGACCCGTTCGATGAATGCTTCGCGGCCCAAATCGTGGCGGGTTCGGCCCTCGCCAGCCAGTTGCCGTTCGACCACCATCTGAGTGGCGATGCCGGCGTGATCGGTACCGGGCTGCCACAGAGTGTTGTGGCCCTTCATTCGGTGATAGCGGGTCAGCGCGTCCATGATGGTGTCCTGGAAGGCATGCCCCATGTGCAGGGTACCGGTGACGTTCGGCGGCGGGATCATGATGCAGTAGGGTGCGCCCTGGCCGCTGGGGGCGAAATAGTTCCGTTCCTCCCAGAAGGCGTACCAGCGCGGTTCGATCGCGTGCGGTTCGTAGGTCTTGTCCATGGCTGTCATCGGTTGTTCGGAGGGTCGGCGGGCACGTAGCCGCCAGGAATCACGGAGTCGGGATGTTGGATGTTTGAGGAAAGCAGTATAACCCAGCTTGTCGGCGGTGAGACCCGTGCCCGATGGCAAAGAAAAACCCGCCGGCCGGCGGGTTTTTCAAGGAACGCCCAGACGAGTGGCGTCTATTTTCTTTTGGCGGACTTCCTGGACGAGGCCGGTTCCACGGAAAGTGCCAGTTCTTCGACGTAGGTGAGCTTGACTTGATCGCCGATATCGAGCCGACTGATGTTGACGTCGGCGGGCGCTTTTACGGTCAACGCCTTGTATGGACCCTGAAAGGTGATCTTGCGGGTTTGACGGTCGATGGCCAAGACGTTGGCAATGGTTTCGACGGTGTTGCGCACGCTGCCCGCCGGTTTTTGTCCCAACGCGGCGCGGTCGCCGCTCAGGGTTTCCTTGCGCGAGGTGATCCCACCGGTGGTATCTCGACTAATCTGTACCGCCATGGCTTCGGTGTACTTCATCACGACCTGGTCACCCACCCGGACCTGGGGCAGGTTGCGTGCTTCCTCACTTACATGAATGGTAAAGGGTTCGCCACCTTTCTGCTTGAGCGTCACCGTCCGGCTTTTCAGATCGACCGCCTGTACCCTCGCGGTCATGGTAGTCGTTTCACTGTCGGCGATCGTCGGCGCCGGCGCCGGTGCTGTTTCCTGCTGGGCGGCGGCCGTTTTCTCCATCTCCGCCTTGTTTTTGTCATGGCCCAGCAGGTTGTTGAAGTTAGCGCAGCCCACGGTCGTTAGTAGACTCACCATGCCCAAGATGGCCACGATGCGCTCTTTCATGATGCTTTTCTCCTTGACGAGGGGTTGGTTCCCTCGAATAAACACTGTTGGGAAATCAAAGCGGATTGATCGCTTGCCTGGAGAGTGTTGCGGTCGCCTGGCGCGATTGCAAGCAAAACTCGCGCGGAGTATAGCGGTACGGCATTAGCCTGGCTTGGGATTGCGCGGGGTGGGACGGCGTAACCCGACCCACGCGAAGCGTCACCCGGCGTCACAGGGCGCTAAGCTGGGCGTTGATCTCGGCGCTCAGGCGCTGCACCCAAGCGTTGTAGTTACTGTGAATATTGACGCCGTCGTAATCCAGGTTGTTGCTGTCCCGGTACAGGATGCTGTAGGTCACCCGGTCATAGGGGATTTCGACCTGCGCCATGTGACTGCGCAGGTAGAGCGTGCCGATGATCAGGCCAGGCCGGACGATTTTCATCCGCCAGCCTTGTGCCGCTCCCGCTCGCAGGATGGCGCCACGCACATCGCCCAGCGAATAGCCGCGGGTGCTGGTTGTCACCGGCATGTTCGCGACGTCGTAGACCGGGTTGCCGCGGCAGCCCACCAAGACCAGGGCCAAGAGGACCACCAGCGGGACCAACACTCTAAAAATCATGTCTTTCCCCCCGTATCCTGTTGTTTAAGCAAAGCTTCATGATCGGATACCGGTAAGGGTAGTAGCCGCAGCGACCGGAGTAAACCTGTCGGATACAGGCCGCGTCCGAGCAGTTCCCACGCCACCATGGCGACGATGCGCAGGGTGTCGCGCCACGGCCGATAATGGCTGGGACGGCCCTGCGCGTGATAGATCGTCTCGATGGCCACCGTCGCCGGATAGCAGCCCAGCCGGGCGGCCTGAATCAGCAGCGCGCTCTCGAAGGCGAAACCGCGCCGTCCGTTGCCAGGCGCGGCGGCGGCGTGCAGGAATGCGGCCGGATACAGCCGAAATCCGGATTGGGTGTCGCGGATCGGATAGCCAGCCGCCCAGGAAATCCAGAAATCGGCCATGCCGTTGGCGAAGCGGCGCAAGCCGGGCGCGCGCTCGCGGCGTTCCAGCCGGGCGGCGATGATTAGACGGTCAGGCTGGCACCGGGCGGCGGCCAGCAGTTTCGGAATATCCTCGGGACAGTGCTGACCGTCCGCGTCCAGAGTGATAACCGCGTCCGCGCCTTGCGCCAGCGCCTCCCCCATCCCGCGCCACAAGGCCGCGCCCTTGCCTTGATTGGCCGGCTGGCGCAGCAATTGTGCCCCCGCTGCTTCGGCTTGGGGCGCGGTGTCGTCGCTGGAGCCGTCATCCACCACGATCACCGTCTCCACTTGCCGCCGGGCGCGGCGGACGATGCCGGTGATGGTGGTGGCTTCGTTATAGGCGGGAATGACGATGGCGACCGGCATGATCGGCACTCAGGCGATCCCGCCGTTGAGGCCAATGATTTGCCCAGTCAGATAGCCCGCCTCTTCGGAAGCCAGAAAACCGGCCAGGGCGGCCACTTCGTCCGGCGTTCCCGCCCGTTGCATCGGCACCAGCCGCCGGATGGTCGCCGCGTCGAACGCCGCCTCGGCGACCTGACTGTCGATGATGCCCGGCGCGATGGCGTTGACGGTGATCCCGCGCGAGGCCAGTTCCAGCGCCAGCGCCCGGGTCGCCCCGTGCAGCCCGGCCTTGGCGGCGGCGTAGTTGGTCTGGCCACGGTTGCCGGTGACGCCGGTCAGCGAGGAGATGTTGACGATGCGACCCCAGCGCGTGCCGAGCATCGGCAGCAGCAGCGGTTGGGTCACGTTGAAGAAGCCGTGCAGGCACACCTCGATCGGCTGCCGCCACTGCATGCTCGACATGCCGGCCATCGGTGCGTCGGCGTGAACGCCGGCGTTGTTGACCAGCACCTGAATCGGCCCGGCTTGCAGCAGTCGCATCAGTGCCTGGCGAGTCTGATCCTCATCGGCGACGTCGAAGGCGACCGCCTCCGCCGAACCGCCCGTCGCTCGAATGGCATCGACCACCGCCGCCGCCCGTTCGGGATGCCGGCGGGCATGGACGATGACGTGCAGGCTGTCGCGCCCGAGGCGCTGGCAGATGGCCCGACCGAGATCGCCGCTGCCGCCGGTCACTAGCGCCCGTTTCATGGTTCGATCTCCAGTTCCAGCCATCCGCTTGCGCCGGTGGATACAGTCACCCGGCTGGCGGTCGAGCGGGCGATGGCCCGCAGCAGCGGCAGACTCCGAGCGGCCGGATTGCCCAGCCGCAAGGTTTCGAGTTGAGGATCGTCCAAGCGGCTTGCCGGCCGGTCCGCGCGCCGTGCCAGCCGCAGTGTCGCCAGTCGCCGCTCGGTCGGCGCCGGATTCAGCACCAGCGCCACGGCGAACGGGGCGACGATCACCCGGCGTTCCGACAGCGGAAACGGCGGCGGCAGATCGTAGGCGACCAGTAGCACCCGTGTCCGATCCGTCCAGGCCAGTGCCGCCGCCTCCATCAGACCAGCGGCAAAGCTGTCGTCGTAGGCGGAGAGGCTGAGCGAGGCCGCGGTGCAGCGGGTGGCGATCGACCAGTAACCGGCGGGTGTATTGTGCACCGAGTGATGGAAGTGAGTCGGCGAGACCGGCCGTTCGGGCAGGGTCAGTGCCGCGCAGATCCTGTCCACCACCTCGCTGTCTCCGCCCGAGGAGGCCAGCACCGTTGGCAAGATGCCTGGATCGATGTCCGCTTGCAGGGCCGCTTCCTGGGTAACGTGCAGCGCCAGTTTGACGGTGGCGGTGGTGCGGCGCCGTTCGTTGGCCGGCAGCAGCGCGGCGCTGGCGGCGGGCATCGGCTCGGCGGCATACGGCCGCTCGCCGGCCAGCACCGCCCGACCATTCGGCCAGCCCGCCAGCCCCGGCGCCATCAGGCCCACGCCTTCCACCTGAAGTGTATTCACGCGACCCTCCGTCCGAACAACAGGCTGCAATTGGTGCCGCCGAAACCGAAGGAGTTGCTAAGCGCCACGCGCAGCGGTTGTTCCCGATTGTCCAGCACGACGCCCGCGCCCAGATTCGGATCGATCCGGCGGGTGTTGAGCGTTCCGGGAATCAGCCCGTGCTCCAGGCATAGCCAGACGAAAACCGCTTCGGTGATGCCGGCCGCGCCCAGAGTATGTCCGGTCCAGCCCTTGGTGGAACTGCACGGCGTATCCGGGCCGAATATTCGCAGTACCGCCCGGTCCTCGGCGGCGTCGTTCGACGGCGTGGCGGTGCCGTGCAGGTTGATGTAATCCACCTGCTCGGGACGGAGTTCCGCCCGCGCCAGCGCCTGTTGCATGGCCAGGGCCGCGCCGGCGCCCTCGGGATGGGCGGCGCTCATGTGGTGGGCGTCGCTGCTTTCCCCATAACCCAGCAGCAGGGGGCGCGCGTCGTCCGGTTCGGCCCATTCCAGCAGCGCGAATCCGGCCGCCTCGCCGAGGTTGAGACCGTCGCGGTCGGCGTCCCACGGCCGGCAGCGCTGGGAAGAGGCCAACTCCAGGGCGTTGAAGCCGTATAGCGTGGTCAGACACAGGCTGTCCACCCCACCCACCACGGCTGCGTCGCAGAACCCCGCCCGTAGATGCCGATAAGCGGAGGCGAAGGCCTTGGCGCTGGACGAGCAGGCGGTGGAAACCGCCAGCGCCACGCCGCTCAGCGCCAGCCAGCGGCGGGTGAAATCCGCCGCCGAAAACAGATTATGGGTATGTTGGTAATCGAAGTGATCCGGCAGGCGGCCGGTGGCGGGATCACGTTGGCGGTAGGCGTGTTCGGTGGCGCCGATGCCGGAGGTGCTGGTGCCGATGAAGACGCCGATCCGGTCGGCGCCATGGCGTTCACGGGCCGCGCGCACCGCCGCGCC
This sequence comes from Candidatus Competibacteraceae bacterium, assembly GCA_016699715.1. NCBI lineage: Bacteria > Pseudomonadati > Pseudomonadota > Gammaproteobacteria > Candidatus Competibacteraceae > Candidatus Competibacteraceae bacterium. The sequence continues at coordinate 3,121,624 of CP065007.1, forward strand.
GAAGCGGTCCTGCTCCAGCCCCAGTCGCGCCAGGCGGTTGTTGCGGCAATCGAACGGCGCGAATTCCCCCGCCAACGGCGCCTCTTCCAGGCCGGCGACCCGCCCAATCCAGGTGGACAGGGCGGCGTCCTCGAAATCACAGGGACGCAGCCCGCTCTCCCCACGGCGCAGCGCCGTCAGCGCGGCGGCGACGCCCCGCCCCAGGGCATTGGTCACGGTATAGGCGGCAATCGCCAGCGGCTTGATGGCCATGGTTCGACTTCAACTCATCCGGGTTAGCAACGGCCGCGCCAGCGCCAGGGCGGCGGCGAAACTGGCCACCACGCCCAGACTGACCGTCAGGCCGATGGCATGCAGCGCCGGCAGCGCGGACGTGGACAATAGAGCAAACACGGTCAGCGCCGAACCGCAGCACACCAGCAGGGCGTGCAGGGTGCGGCGGCGCGCGGCCGGATCGGTGCCGGGCCGGCTGAAGAACAAACCATAATCGACACCGATGCCCAATACCAGCAGTAGCGACACCAGATGGAACAGCGACAGCCGTTCACCCAACGCCAGCAGCGCCGCCACCACCACGACCAGCGCCAGCAGCACCGGCAGCAGCGCGGCGGCGACACCCCGCCAGGACCGCAGTCCGATCCAGACCACCGCCACGATCAGCGCGGCGCCCCAGCCGAACCGGAGCAGGGCGGTATCGCGGAAATCCGCCACCAGCCGGCTGGTTTCGGCTCGCAGGTCCAGGTAATACGCCTGGCTGTCGGCGGTTTGCGGCAGGTCGGCAATCAAGGCGCGCGCGTCCCGCACCCCGCTCAGCGGCAACAGCGCGGTCCAACCGCGTGCGCCGGCCAACAGCAGGGCATCGACCCGCGCGCCCAGCAGGGTGCCGCGCAGATCCTCGGGACGCAACGGCGGCGCGGTGCGCGCGGCGGCGACGGCGTCGAGAAAAGGCTGAAACAAGCCCGGCTTGAACGGCAATTCCATCGTGGCGGTGGCCAGATGGGCTGCCAGTGTCTCCGGCGCCGGTAGCTGGGCCTGCCGTTGCCACTGGGTCTGTTGGCTGGGCAGATAGCGCATGGGGCCGTCGTAGCCGTCCAGCGCGCCTTCCGCCTGGCGGGCGTCGAGCCAGGCGGCGACCCTTTCGCCGTGGCGCAACGCCGTTTCGGCGTCGGGCGCGGTGATGACGATCAGGCGGCCGACCTCCGGGGCACCCAGGGCGGCGCGCAATTCCTGATCCAATTGCAGCAACTGGCGCGGCACCGGGCTGAGCGCGGCGATATTGTCCTCCCACAGCGGCGGCGCCCGGATGATCAAAGCCGCCAGTAACAGCAGACCCAGGGCGCCGAATGCCAGCGCCAGTTTCGGCCGTGGTTCGAGCAGCCAGTCCGCCCAGGCGCCGACCTCGCCGGGACGCGGCGGTGCCCAGTCCGGTGGCAGCAGGGCCGGCAACAGCCAGCGCGCGGTCGCCACGGCGGCGGCAATACCGGCGATGGTGAACACGCCCAACTGACTCAGGCCGGGAAAATCCGGGGTAATCATCGCCAGGCAGCCGAGCAGGGTGGTCGCCGCGCACAGCCGCAGGGTTGGCCACAACTGGCGCTGGGTCTCTTCGACGGTTTCTCCGGCACGCCGGTGGCTGAACAGGTAGGTGGGATAATCCAGCGTTTCGCCCAGCAGGGTCACGCTGAACGCGAGCGTGATCATGTACATCTTGCCGAAGAGCAGATCCACCGCCGCCGCGCCGGCCAGCAGGGCGGCCAGCATCGGCAGCGCGCCGGCCCAGACCGTGCGCGGCGACCGGTAGACCCCAATCAGGATCAGGACCATCGCCGCCATGGCCAGCGTGCTGCGCAGTTCCGCCTCGGCGCTGATCTGGTCCTCGGCCAGCGTCGCCAGCACGCCGGGACCGCTCATGGTGACAGTCACGCCGGTTCCGACGCCGGCGGCGGCGAAGCCGGCGCGAATCGCCGCCACCGCCTCGCGCTGGCCGGCCAGGTCGTAGCCGGAGGCACGGGTTTCGGCCAGCAACAGCGCGCGCGCGCCGTCGGGCGAGAACCACACTCCCAGCCGTTTGGCCGGCTCGCCGACCCCTCCCCGCCACACCCGCAGCAGGGTGAGCAATTCGCCGGTCGGGTCCCCCGGCAACCAGCGTTTCTGAAGCACCGCCAGCGGCGATTGCAATTCCCGCAACCGCTGCTCCAGCGCGGCGCGCAAACCCTCGGCGGTGAAGCGTTCCGGCGCGACGGTCGGGCTGAGCCGGTAGCGGTGGGCGAACAATGCTTGCAATTCCGTCTCGGGCAGCGCGTCCGCGCCGTTGGCGACCCGCGCGAACAACTTGTTATCTCTTAAATTTTCAGCCAGCCGGCGACTGGCGGTGGCGCGCGCCGCTTCGGAGTCGCCGGCCAGACCGACCAGAATCAGGCGGGTGGTCGGGCCGCTGCGCAATTGTTCCAGCAACAAATCCGCGACCGGATCGGCGCGGGGCACGAAGACGGTCAGGTCGGCGGTCACTGGGGTGGTCGCCACGATCCAGCCGCAGCCTAGCGCGGCCAGCAGCCAGACCAGCGGAATCCACCCGCGGTGTCGGTTCTTCTTTTCGCTTGCGGGAACACCCCCGGAAGGAAGGGAATTCACCGTGGACTCACCGTCATCAGGCTACGGTCGCCGTCGGCTTCCAGCGTCTCCACGCTGTCGATCCAGGCCGCGCGGCCCCGGATGACGATGGCGGTCAGATATCGGGCGAATCCCGGCTCGCGCGGAGTAAGGCGCAGGCTCCATTCAGCGGGCGTTCCCTGGAAATCCAGCCGATAGTGGCGCTCCAGCGTTGCCCGGTCACCGGCCTGGGTGGCGCGAATCGCTTCGACAAAGGGACGCAGTTGCGGGTAACCGTTCAGATCGAATTGCCGGCGGCCGTCGGTCGGCGTTTCCACCGTTAGCCAATGCTCGTCGGCCTCGTATTCCTCCGGCTGTGGCCGCAAGGTCTGCTTGCGTAGATAGGCCGGCGCGCGGTAGGTCAACACCCCGCTGCTCACCAAGGGTTCCTGCAAGATGGCGAGCGTTTTTTCCTCGCGAAAGACCGCTTTCACCGTCGGTACCGCCGCCAGCGCCCGCATGACCTGATCCAAGGCCTCATCGGCGGCCGATAGCCCCAGCGGCCACCACAGTAACCATAACCATGCCCAGCGCTTCATGACGCCATTCCAGCCGTCGCTTGCGGCACGATGGTGATGCGGGTTTCCGCCAGCAAGCGGCCGGCGGCGCTGACCTGAATCGCATAGAGGCAATGAGCCCCGTCGCCCAGCAACAGGTGGGCGGCGACTTCCAGGGGTTCGGCGATGCCATCCAGGTCGGCGACGAACCAGCGGGCGTCGCGCAGCGCGGCCAGATAGCCGGGCGTCGCCGTCTGGCCGACCGCGCGGGCGCGCAGGCCACCGTGAATCGCCGCCGCCTGGCCGCCGTACTCGAAGGCCATCACGGCCGGTAGCCGACCCTGTCGCCGCAGGGGATTGACGGGATCGCGATGCGTTTGGGTCAGGCAGGTGATGGATTGCTCGTCCCAGGCGGTCACTGTCTCCAGCAGGCACATGGCGCCGGCATGCGGAATCAGTGTTTGAATTTGGCTCTTGTCGATCAACGGGGTTTCGGAATGCATCAGGTAATCCGGGCCAGACTGTGGCGGTTGCCGGTCCAGCGCGACCAGGTCTTGCCCACCGCGTACCAATGCAGGTAGTACGTCTCCAGCGCCAAGCGCCAGAAAGTCCAGGGATCGCGGCGCAGGCGCTCCTCGGCGGCGCACAACACCGCTTGCAGACCCAGACCGCGCGCCAGTACCTGACCGCGGGCCAGGTGGTAGCGGCTGGTCACCAGCACGAAGGGGCGTTCGCGCAGATCGACCAGCAGTTGCCGGGCGTGGCGCAGGTTGTCGAGCGTGTTCAGGGATTGATCCTCGATCGCCAGGCGGGAGGCGGGAATGCCGAGTTCAAGGAGCCATTCCCGGCCGCGTTCCGCTTCGCTGACGCGACCGCCGGTGCGGCCGCCGACCAGCAGGATACGTCGCCGGGGATCGGCCCGGTACAAGGCGGCGGCGCGGTGCAGCCGGCGGGCATAACCGGGAGCTACCTGGTCGCCTTGCAGGCGCGCGCCCAGCACCACCACCCAATCGCCGCCGGTGCCTGCGGGGGTGCACGGGGTATCGCGGGCGACACGCCAGACTCGATGCAGCCACCACAGCCCGCTCAGGCCCAGGGTTGCCAGCAGCAGCAGGTTGGACAGTAGCAGGGTGGTCAGGCCGTCCCAACCCATGCCGCGTTGGCGGACGAAGCGCCGGGCCGGTGTCGCGGCCGGCTTCATGATCCGTCCTCTTCCCAGTAGTCGTAAAAATTGAACCAGTTATAGGGCGCGAGGCGCGCGTAATGCTCCAGTCGGTCGGCATAGCGCTGTACCCAAACGCCGAGTTGCTCCCGCCGCTGGCGCCGGTCCAGAACGATGCGCTCGGCCAACGGTTCGAAATGGATGTCGTAGCGGTTGCCACCCCGATACAGGCCGAAGCACAGCATCACCGGGCAGTTCATGAGCGCCGCCAGCAGGATGGGTCCGATCGGCAAGGCGGTTTCCTGGCCGAAGAAGCGGCAACGCACCGTTTTCTCGCCTCGCGCCACCCGGTCCCCCAATGCGCCGATCATATAGCCCTGCTCCAGGCTTTCCTGGACTTTCAACAGGGTATCGGGCGTACCGATGGGGATGATGGTTTGCGCCAGCGCCGGATTCAAGGCATCCAACAACTGGGTCATGGCCCGATTGTGCGTGGTGTTCATCAAGATTTTGATCGGAAGGTGGCGCAAGCTTACGCCGAGCGCTCGCAAGGCGTCGAAACTGCCCAGGTGCGATCCTAGCAGGAGGCAACCCTGCCCGGACGCCGCCTGATCCAGAATGCGTTGGCCACCGAAAATCTCGATCTCGAACTGCTCCAGGCGCCCGGTCAGGAAATAGACCCGATCCAGAATGGTGGCGGCGAAGCAGTGGATGTGGCGAAACAACGCCCGCCAGCCCGGCTCGCGACCCAGTGCCCGCCGCAGGTAATGCCGGGAACTACGCCGCGCCGCCGTGGCGGTCGCCAGAAAATACAGGGTGATGGGATAGAGCAGAACACCTCCCACGGATCGGCCGATATGCAGAGCGATCCAGCAAATCAGTCGCAGTGCCAGCGGATTGCCTCGTTCCGGCAACCGTGCCCACTGCCGGCTCATGCACGACCCGCTCTCGACACGACGGGCGCGGCGCGTTCCTCCATCATCGATTCCCTCGCGCCATTTTCGGTCAGGAGCGCGCCGGTTTCCGGCGACGACTCCCAGCCGTCCGGCCAAGGCGCGCTCTCCGGCTGTGCCAGCAAGCGATCCAGACGAACGAAGCAAAAGCCCCGCGCGCGCAGCCCGTCGATCGTCAGTTGCGCGGTCTCCAGCACCTGCTGGGGATCGAAGCGCGACACGCCATAGTAGAGTTCATGCAACAGAATGATCGAACCGTTGCGTGCCCGGCGGACGATACGGGTCGCGATGCGCGTCGGGTCGCGGTACAGCCCTTCCAGACCCCGCACGTCCCAGGCAATGTTGCCAAGGCGCAGACGCGCCAGTGCCTTGGCCAAACCCGGGCACGATGCCCCGACCGGCGTCCGCGCGAAGCGCGGGGCATAACCCAGAATTTCGGTGAAGGCGCGGTTGGCCGCCTCGAATTCGGCGATGATCCGCTGGGTGGATGAAAACGCCCAATCATGGCCATGCCGGTTGGAATGATTGCCAATCAGGTGACCGTCGGCGGCGGCTTGCGCCACCAGGGCCGGATATTGTCGGGCCGCCTCGCCCACGTAGAAAAACACGGCGCGGATTCGTTCGCGTCGCAGCAGTTCGAGCAGCAGTGGAGTGATGGCGGGATCGGGGCCATCGTCGAAGGTCAAGGCCACCCAGGGTTGCTCAGCCGAACCGCGGCACACCGCCCGCAGGTAGAAATCCAGGCACGGCACCAACGCGCCGACCGCCAGCAGCACGATGTAGAATCCCGCCAGCCCGGTCAGCAACCAGGTTCGGCCCGGACTGGCGTCCACCAAGGCCAGGGTCAGGCCAAACGCGCTCATGACCCAGGCGGTACTCCACGCAAATCGACTCATCGCTACCGATCAGATCAGCAACAACCGGATGATTTTACTTGCCCATCGGTCCGGACCGACGGGTGCGGAAACAGCGTTCCTCGCGGCGATCGATTCTTAACGGGCGCGGCATTGCGCGATATGCGCGCTCAGGGCACGCAGCGAGGCGAACACACGCTGGTTTTCCTTGTCGTCGGAACGCAATTGAAAGCCATAAGTTTTCGAAATCGCCAGCGCCAGTTCCAGAGCGTCGATGGAGTCCAGGCCGAGCCCTTCGCCGAACAGCGGTTCTTCGGGAGCGATTTCCTCCGGACGGATATCTTCCAGGTGCAGGGTCTCGACCAACAGCCGAGCCACCTCCAACTCGAACGGCGAGAGAACATCCATGGGTGACCTCGTCAAGATGGGGGATGTGGGCGCAACGGCGCTATCGAAGCTTGTGAATTCGAGCATAAACTATACCATGGCTTACCCAAAAAACTTCTTTCCCAAAACCCGAACGGCTCGAACCCAACACGGTCTCTCGCATTGATGAGCAGCGATAACCTCTTATATTTGTAGCGCTTGCAAGACGACGCGCATGTTTCCTTTCCAGGTCGTCTATCGCGACGAAACTCAAGTCGCCCACTTGTTGGACGGCGAGCGATTGCTGGCGCTGATCCGGTTTCGGGAGCCGGCCGCCCCCATGATCGATCCGCGATCCGGCGTCATCCCCCTGTCCGAACTGGGCGGAAGCTCGACCGCCGAGGTCTGGCTCAGCGCGGAGCCGGTGCGCACCGGGGTCACCCACGGTGTCAGCCACGCCGGCAACGATACCGTGCTTTTTCTCCAGTGCCACCTGGACGAGTACGCTCCCGACGCCTTGCAGCCCCTGACCGCCATGCTCTACCGGCGCTTGTTCGCGGCGGCGCGCGAACTGGGCTACCCATACCTGCTGCGGGTCTGGAATTATTTTCCCGCCATCAACCGGGAATGCAGTGGCCTGGAACGCTATCGCGCGTTTTGTGCTGGCCGGCATCAGGCGCTGGTGGCGGAACTGACGGAATTCGAGACGCACCTGCCGGCCGCTTGCGCCATCGGCACCGACCAGCCTGGATTGCGATTGTACGCGCTGGCCGGCCGGACAGCGGGAATCCAGATTGAAAATCCGCGACAAACCAGCGCCTTTCACTACCCACGCCAGTACGGGCCGCGCAGTCCCTCGTTCTCGCGCGCCGTGCTGAAAGCCTGGGGAGAGCGATACCACCATCTCTATCTTTCCGGCACGGCCAGCATCGTCGGCCACGCCAGCCAACATTTCGACCTGATGGCGCAACTGGACGAGACGCTGCTCAATCTGCAAGCGCTGCTCGCCCAAGCCAACCGTTTGACGCCGGAACCGTTGTGCCCGGCGCTGCTGAAGGTCTACTGCCGACCGGATCTCGACTTGGCGGCATTGCGACAGCGGATCGCCCAGGCGCTCGACGCCGATCCGCCGACCTTGTTCCTGCAAGCCGAGATTTGCCGCCGGGATCTGCTGATCGAAATCGAAGGGCTGGCGGTCAGCCCCACCCCGTAAATCCGCTCCAGGACGATGCCTTGTGAAACCCGACCAACCGTTGAAACCGCATCCGGTGCTGCCCGAGTACTATCCGGATTTGGCCCAGCGCCCCGCTTTCGTGCGCGGGCTGTTCGACCGTACCGCCGGCTATTACGATCGGGTCAACCGCTTGCTGTCATGGGGATCGGGCAGTTGGTATCGCCGCCACGCGCTGGCCCGCGCCGGCCTGCGGCCTGGCATGAGCGTGCTCGACGTCGCCATCGGCACTGGCCTGGTGGCCCGGCAAGCGTTGGCGATTACCCAGGACCGGCGGGCGGTGGTCGGACTCGATGTCAGCGCGGGGATGCTGGAGCAAGTGCGTCGCCTGCTGGATATTCCACTGGTGCAGGGGCAAATGGAGCAATTGCCGGTCGCCGATGAGCAGTTTGATTTCGTCAGCATGGGCTATGCGCTGCGCCACGTCGTCGATCTCAATGCCACCTTTCGCGAATTTCAGCGCGTGCTCAAGCCGGGCGGCGTGCTCCTCATCCTGGAAATCGCCCGGCCCACCGCGCCGCTCAAGCGCGCCGCGCTCAAGTTCTATCTCGGTCGGGTGATTCCGTTGCTTGGCCGCTTGAGCACCGGCCAGCGGGAGATGCAAACCTTAATGCGTTATTACTGGGACACCATCGAACATTGCGTCCCCCCGGACACCATCGTCCAGGCTATCCGCGACGCCGGCTTCGCCGAAGCGGGCTGCGATGTGGAATTCGACCTGTTCCGTGCCTATTTCGGCCATAAGAGGTAACGGTCGTCCCGCCGCCGGTCCGCGCATAAAAAAGCCCCGCCGAAGCGGGGCTTTTTTCAGCCGGACGCGTGAGGCGCTGATTTACATCATGCCGCCCATGCCGCCCATGCCGCCCATGCCGCCCATGCCGCCCATGCCGCCCATGTCGCCCATGCCACCGCCGGAGTCCTTCTTCGGCAGTTCGGCGATCATCGCCTCGGTGGTGATCAACAGGGCCGCCACGGAAGCCGCGTTCTGCAACGCCGAGCGGGTCACCTTGGTCGGGTCCAGAATGCCCATCTCGATCATGTCGCCATATTCGCCGGTTGCGGCGTTATAGCCGTAATTGCCGGACTGCTGCAGGATCTTGTCCATGATGACGGAAGGCTCGTCGCCGGCATTGCCGATGATCTGGCGCGCGGGTTCTTCCATGGCGCGCAACGCGATGGATACGCCCACATCCTGATCGGCATTGTCGCCTTTCAGTCCCTTGATCGTCTGCAGGGCGCGAATCAGCGCGACGCCGCCGCCAGCCACCACGCCTTCCTCGACAGCCGCGCGGGTTGCGTGCAGCGCGTCTTCGACGCGGGCCTTCTTTTCCTTCATCTCGATCTCGGTGGCCGCGCCGACCTTGATCACCGCCACGCCGCCGGCCAGCTTGGCCACCCGCTCCTGCAACTTCTCCTTGTCGTAATCGGAAGTGGCTTCCTCGATCTGGCGGCGAATCTGCTCGACCCGGCTCTGGATCTCGTCGGTCTTGCCGGCGCCGTCGATGATGGTGGTGTTTTCCTTGCCGACCACGATCTTGCGGGCCGTGCCCAGATCGGACAGGGTGGCTTTCTCCAGAGTCAGCCCGACTTCTTCGGAGATGACCTGGCCACCGGTCAGAATGGCGATATCCTGCAGCATGGCCTTGCGGCGGTCGCCGAAGCCAGGCGCCTTGACGGCCGCGACCTTGACGATGCCACGAATGGTGTTGACCACCAAAGTCGCCAGTGCTTCGCCTTCCACATCCTCGGCGACAATCAGCAGCGGCTTGCTGGCCTTGGCCACGCCTTCCAGCAACGGCAGCAGGTCACGGACGTTGGAAACCTTCTTGTCGTACAGCAGGATGTACGGGGTTTCCAGCTCCGCGTTCATGCTCTGCTGGTTATTGATGAAATAGGGCGAGATATAGCCGCGATCAAACTGCATGCCTTCCACGACATCCAGTTCGTTGTCCAGGCTCTTGCCTTCCTCGACGGTAATGACGCCTTCCTTGCCGACTTTCTTCATGGCGTTGGCGATGATCTGGCCAATGGCATCGTCGGAGTTGGCGGAAATGGTGCCCACCTGAGCGATGGCTTTGTCGTCGGTGCAGGGCTTGGACAGCTTCTTCAGCTCTTCGACCGTGGCGGCTACCGCCTTGTCGATACCACGCTTGAGATCCATCGGGTTCATGCCGGCGGCGATCGCCTTCATGCCTTCACGGACAATGGCCTGGGCCAGCACGGTGGCGGTGGTGGTGCCGTCGCCAGCCACGTCGGAGGTCTTGGACGCGACCTCTTTCACCATCTGCGCGCCCATGTTCTCGAATTTGTCTTCCAGTTCGATTTCCTTGGCGACCGACACACCATCCTTGGTGACGGTGGGGGCGCCGAAGGACTTGTCCAGCAGCACGTTGCGGCCCTTGGGACCCAGGGTGACCTTGACGGCGTTGGCCAGCACATTGATGCCGCGCACCATGCGCGAGCGGGCGTCATCACCGAACTTGACTTCTTTTGCAGCCATTTTCTAATTCCTCTGAAACCGGTTTGAGATATTCGAATGCGGAAATTCGGGAAGGGAGACGCTTACTTCTCGATGATCGCCATGATTTCGTCTTCGCGCATGACGATCAGATCTTCGCCGTCCACCTTCACTTCACTGCCCGAATACTTGCCGAACAGGACCAGGTCGCCGGCCTTGACGTCCAGCGGCCGCACGTCGCCATTTTCCAGCATCTTGCCGCGGCCCACCGCCATCACCGTGCCGCGCGAGGGCTTCTCGGCGGCGCTGCCCGGCAGGACGATGCCGCCCGGACTCTTGGTTTCCTCTTCAACACGCTTGATCAGCACCCGATCGTGCAGCGGACGAATGTTCATCGATGAAATCTCCTGGGGATTTAAGGTTCGGTGACTTGAGGCTAACGCTGCTTTGTTAGCACTCGACTTGAATGAGTGCTAATCATAGTCAGCGAAAACACCCTGTCAAGGGCTTGTCGCTGAAGTGGGGCGGCGTAGGGAAATTTCAAGAGCGCGGTGGGAAGAAAATTGCCGTGACCGGAGTCTATCGTTAGGCTCACCGGAGCAATGCGGGTCCGAACCGCCCTTGCGGCGAGTTTTCTCACCTTCAGCTTTTTCGAACAGGAGCCGTCATGGACAGCCAACCGCTGGTGGTTTTTTGCAGCTGCCCGGATCAAGCCAGTGCCGAGCGCATCGCCGCGACCGTGGTCGAGGAGCGGCTGGCTGCCTGCGTCAATATTTTGCCGGGCCTGACGTCGGTCTATCGTTGGCGGGAACAAGTGCAACGAGATACCGAACTGCTGCTACTGCTCAAAACCCAGGGCGCGGTCTATTCGCTACTGGAGGCTCGCATCCGCGAGCTGCATCCTTACGATGTGCCGGAAGTGATCGCCTTGCCGGTTCGGATGGGATCGTCGGCGTATCTGGACTGGATCGCGGCCAACACGGAAGCATCGGCATGAGGCATCGCCGATGGGCCAGGTCCTGGCTGGTATTGTTGCTGGCGCTGCTGGTCGGTCCGGTCACCGCCGGGCTGTTCGACCGTTTCGGCGGTGCTTCGCAGGAGCGGATTCTCGACGCCGATCAGGCGTTCCAACTGACCATCGGCGCCAGCGATCCCGTCACCCTGGAAGCACGCTGGATTATCGCGCCTGGCTACTACCTCTATCGCGACAAGTTCAAGCTCACTCTGATGGATGGCGGGGAAACGACCATCGCCCGTGCCGATATCCCAGCCGGCGAGCCCAAGGAAGACCCGTATTTCGGTCGCCAAGAGGTGTTTCACCACGAAGCGGTGCTGGTTGCCCACCTGCGGCGCGAACCGGGTGGCTCGCAAACCGTGCGGGTCAAGGCCGACTACCAGGGTTGCGCCGAAGTCGGGGTCTGCTATCCGCCGCTGAGCCAGACCGTGGTTGTCGCCTTGCCGGCGCTGAGCTCGCTGGCGCTGACCGCCGACCAGCCCGTGTCCACTCCGCCGGCCCCGGCTGGAGAGCGAGTTTCGGAGAGGCGGGCAACGCCGGTTCCCGCCCTCAACGCGCCGGAGCCGGAGCAGGACCGGTTGGCGCGTTTGCTGGGCGAGCAGCGGTTTCTGGCGATTCCCGCCTTCTTCGGCTTCGGCCTGTTGCTGGCGTTTACCCCCTGCGTGTTTCCGATGGTGCCGATTCTGTCCAGCCTGATCGCCGGGCAAGGCGCGAAGCTGACCCGCCGGCGGGCGATCCTGCTGTCGCTGGTTTACGTGCTGGCGATGGCGCTGACCTACACCGTGGCCGGGGTACTGGCGGCACTGCTGGGGCAGAACATCCAGGCGTGGTTCCAGAATCCGTGGGTCATCGCCGTGTTCAGCGGCATGTTCGTACTGCTGGCGCTGTCCATGTTCGGCCTGTACGACTTGCAGTTGCCCGCCTACCTGCAACACCGCTTGGCGGAGCTGAGCAACCGCCAGCGCGGCGGCCAGCTCGCCGGGGTGGCGGTCATGGGCTTCCTGTCGGCGCTGATCGTCGGACCCTGCGTGGCGCCGCCGTTGATCGGCGCGCTGACCTTCATCGCCGTGACCGGCGATCTGGCGCTGGGCGCGGCGGCGCTGTTCGCGCTGAGCCTGGGCATGGGGGTACCGTTGCTGGTGATTGGTGCCTCCACCGGACATTGGCTGCCGCGCGCCGGTCACTGGATGGAGCGGATCAAGACGGTGTTCGGCGTGCTGTTGCTGGCGGTGGCGCTGTGGTTGCTGGAGCGGATTCTGCCGGCCGCGGCCATCATGGTGCTGTGGGCGACGCTGTTCATCGTCACCGCCACCTACATGGGCGCCTTGCAAGCGGTGACGCACGGCGCTCCGGCCTGGCGCACGCTGGTCAAGGGATTGGGCATGGTGCTGCTGATTTACGGCGTGCTGCTGCTGATCGGCGTCGCCGCCGGCGGTCGCGATCCCTGGCAACCGCTGCGTGGGGTCGGGTTTGTCGCGCAGGCGGCCACCGAGGCGCAAAGCCCGCTGTTCCGCCCGGTCAAGACTTCGGTCGATGTCGATCAGGCGCTGCTACGGGCGGCCGGGCGGCCGGTGCTGCTGGATTTCTACGCCGACTGGTGCGTGAGCTGCAAGGAACTGGAGCGCGAAACCTTCGCCGATCCCACAGTGCGGACGGCGCTGGCCGGGATGGTGACGCTGCGGGCCGACGTGACCGCCAATGATGACGACGATCAAACTCTGATGAAAAAATTCGGCATTATCGGCCCGCCGGCCATCCTGTTTTTCGGCCCGGATGGGCGGGAGCGTCGCGAATACCGGGTGGTGGGATTCCTGAGCGCCGAAGCGTTCGACGCGCATCTGCGGGCGCTGCTGACCGCGCGGGGTTGACGCGAGGTACCCGAAATCCGTCGTCCGCGCACCCTATCAGTGATAGAACAAGGGTATTTCTGGCTAGACAACCGATGGACCTTCACGCAAAATCGCGCCCTTTATGAGGACCCTGCCTGAACCATGGCAAAACTGCTGTTACTCAACGGACCGAATCTGAACCTGCTCGGTACCCGCGAACCGGGAATCTACGGCGCCGACACCCTGGCCGATATCGAGCAGCGCTGTGTGGCGCTGACCCAGGAACTGGGGCCGCACGACCTGGCCTGTTTCCAAAGCAACGCCGAACACGCCCTGATCGACCGCATCCACGCCGCCGTTCTGGAAGGCATCGCCTTCATCGTCATCAATCCCGCCGCCTTCACCCACACCAGCGTGGCGCTGCGCGACGCCCTGCTCGGTGTCGGCATTCCGTTTATTGAGGTGCATCTGTCCAACGTGTTCGCCCGCGAGCCGTTCCGCCACCATTCCTACTTGTCCGACATTGCCGTCGGGGTCATCAGCGGATTAGGCCCACAGGGCTACGAACTGGCGCTGCGCGCCGCCGACCGCCACCTCGCCACCCCACGCCGGTAGCCACCGTCATGCCCACGGACATCCGCAAGATCAAGAAACTCATCGAGCTGCTCGAAACCTCGGGCATCGCCGAAATCGAAATCAAGGAAGGCGAGAATTCGGTACGGATCAGCCGCCATGCGCACGGCGGTGCCCCGCTGACGATGCCGCCGATCTGGGCCGGGCACGGTTACGGTTACGGCCCCCAGTCCGGTCCAATGCCCGCCGCCGCGCCAACTCCCTTAGCGCCCGCGCCCGCCGCCGAAGCGGAAACACCCCATGGCCATGTGCTGCGCTCGCCGATGGTCGGCACCTTCTACCGCTCGGCCGCGCCCGGCTCCAAGCCGTTCGTCGAGATCGGTCAGCGCGTCAACGTCGGTGACCCGGTCTGCATCATCGAGGCGATGAAGATGTTCAATCAGATCGAGGCCGACCACGCCGGCGCCGTTACCCGCATCCTGGTCGAGAACGGCCAACCGGTCGAGTTCGACCAGCCGCTGCTGATCATCGAATAACCCTCGCCATGCTCGAAAAAGTCGTCATCGCCAATCGTGGGGAAATCGCCCTGCGCATCCTGCGTGCCTGTCGGGAACTGGGTATCCGCACCGTGGCCGCGCATTCCACCGTGGACCGTGACCTCAAACACGTCCGCTTGGCCGACGAAACCGTTTGCATCGGCCCGCCGCCCGCCGCCGGAAGCTATCTGAACATGCCGGCGATCATCAGCGCCGCCGAGGTCACCGACGCGGTGGCGATTCATCCCGGTTATGGCTTCCTGTCCGAAAACGCCGATTTCGCCGAACGGGTCGAGCAGAGCGGGTTCATCTTCATCGGTCCCAGGCCGGAAACCATCCGTTTGATGGGTGACAAGGTCTCGGCCATCCGGGCGATGAAGGAAGCCGGCGTACCCTGCGTACCCGGTTCGGACGGCCCGCTGGGCGACGACCAGCCGGAGATCCTGCGGATCGCCCGCGGCATCGGCTACCCCATCATCATTAAGGCGGCTGGCGGTGGCGGCGGTCGCGGCATGCGGGTGGTTCACGGCGAGGCCGCGCTACTCACTACCCTGGATCTGACTCGCAGCGAGGCGAATGCGGCGTTCGGCAATCCGACCGTGTACATGGAAAAGTATCTGGATCATCCCCGCCATATCGAGATCCAGGTGCTGGCCGATACCCACGGCCACGCCATTCATCTGGGCGAGCGCGACTGCTCCATGCAGCGCCGTCACCAGAAAGTCATCGAGGAGGCCCCCGCGCCCGGCATCACGCCGGCGCAGCGCCGCCGGATCGGGCAAGCCTGCGTGGAGGCCTGCCAGCGTATCGGCTATCGCGGCGCCGGCACCTTCGAGTTTCTTTATCAGGATGGCGAGTTCTACTTCATCGAAATGAACACCCGCATCCAGGTCGAGCACCCGATCACCGAACTGATCACCGGGGTGGACATCGTCAAGGAACAGTTGCGCATTGCCGCCGGCGCGCCGCTGGGCTACCGTCAGGACGACATCCACGTCCGGGGACACGCCCTGGAATGCCGGCTCAACGCCGAGGACCCAGATACCTTTACCCCTTCGCCCGGCACCATTACCCAGTATCATGCACCGGGTGGGCCGGGCATCCGGGTGGATTCCCATATCTACAACGGCTACCGGGTGCCGCCCAACTACGATTCCATGGTCGGCAAGCTGATTGCCCACGGCGAAACCCGCGAAGCCGCCATCGCCCGGATGCGTGGGGCGCTGGCCGAACTGGTGGTGGACGGCATTAAAACCAACGCACCCCTGCACCGACGTATCCTCGGCGACGCCCGCTTCCTGGACGGTGGCACCGATATTCACTATCTGGAAAAACATCTGCTGGGTACCCGCTGACGGCAGCGATTCCAGCGGGTCGTTGGCGGTCCGGCGATGGATACGCTAGGCTGTTTGATTATCTCCGCCGACCGCGCAAAGACATCCATCCCATGAGCGACGCCGCAACCGCCCCCTGGCTGCAACTGACCCTGGAAGCCATCGATCACAGCCCCGAACAACTGGAAGACGCCCTGCTGCTGTCCGGTGCGCTGGCGGTCACGCTGGAGGATGCCGGCGATCAACCAGTGTTGGAGCCGGCGCCCGGCGAAACCCCGTTGTGGACCCATACCCGCGTCACCGGGCTGTTCGACGCCCAGACCGATATCGAAGTGATCAAGGGGCAGTTGCGGCGGTTCCTGCACGCGCCCATCCTGCCGGAATGCCGGCTCACCGAATTGGAAGAGCGCGATTGGGTGCGGGCCTGGATGGAGAATTTTCACCCGATGCGCTTTGGCCGACGGCTGTGGATCTGCCCGACCACGCAGACGCCGCCCGATCCGGCCGGCGTCAACATCCGTCTGGACCCGGGACTGGCCTTCGGCACCGGTACCCATCCGACCACGGCGCTGTGCCTGGAGTGGCTGGACGGCGCGGATCTGAACGGCCGGAGCGTCCTGGATTACGGCTGCGGATCGGGGATTCTGGCGGTGGCCGCCGCCAAATTGGGCGCGCATAAGGTCTGGGCGGTGGATATCGATCCGCAGGCGCTGCTGGCCAGCGACGACAACGCCGACCAGAACGGGGTCGAGGATCGCATCGATCTGGTCGTGCCCACCGAACTGCCGGCCGAGCTGAGCGTGGATATTTTGCTGGCCAACATTCTGGCCGGCGTGCTGGTACGGTTGGCGCCGGAATTCGGTCGGCGGGTCCGGTCCGGTGGCCGGCTGGTGCTGTCCGGCATTCTCGAACCGCACGCCGAGGCGGTGCGGGCCGCCTTCAGTGCCGATTTCAGCTTTGAGCCTTCCAGGCAGCGAGAAGACTGGATGTTACTCGAAGGCGTGCGCCGACCGGATTGAACGGTTCCCCGTCGCGCCTCGCCTTCGCATCGGAATAGCAAAGCAAGATCGGCGCGGGCCAGGGTCGAATCCACGGTGCCGTGGCCGGAACGGGCGGAAACGTCTTGCCATACAATCCGGTAACTGCCCAGGGGCAATGGGCTTGAAGCACTGGATTTATCCTGGTGTCCGCCAAGCGCTGAAACGCCGGTATCTCTGCGAGGATTTATGCCGGATACAATTCCGGCAATGCCTGTCCTTTCGGTCCACTCTTCATCCGCTCTGTCTTTGCGTTCAACACACTTGCAATTTCCCGATAAAACACCTCGCCCTTCCAAGAATGCCCGCCATCCTGATACAAGCAGCGATCGAACGCTTCCAGCGCATGACAGGCGTTCTGATGGTCGATCCGTTTGGCGACGCCCAACACCGATCGCGGCGGATGTTTCGGCCATTGTCTTTTTGCCCAGTGTAAAAGAGCTTTTTTCGTCCGCTCCACGTCATTGGCCTGGCAAGCCTGTTTCAATGCGCGCAGTGCTTCTCGTTGTGATTGGATGCTGATGTCGCGTTCGTCCGCCGCCGGCGCGACGGTTCGCGCCTGACTACGCGTCCGCCACCAGAGCAGCAACGTCGCGATCCAAGCGACCAACAGCGCCAGCGCGATCCAAGGCCAATAGGAAGCGCCGCCGGACAATGCGCCGCTCGATAGCCGTTGCGGCAACGGCTCCTTGGAGACCGGCGATGGCGATTTTTGAGGCGTGGGCTTGGCATCCGCGCTTGGCTCCACGGGGATGGCGGGCGTTTTCGACGCTTGCGGCGTTGGAACCAATTGCGCTGGAGTCGATGGGGTCGGCGCACCGGTGACGGTGATCTTACGGGCGGGGACGATGGCTTCGCGCGGTGCATCGGCTTGGGTATCCCACCAGGGAATGCGGATCTCCGGCAACGGGAACGTACCGGGGCGCGTGGGAACAAGGGCGATCTTCTGTTCGCGCTGTCCCACCACGACGCCGGTATTGGCTTGGGTATCGGTCGCCGAGCGATCCGGATAGAGTTTCAAATCCGCTGATGATGGCAACGGCAACTCTGGAAGCTGAGCGCCGGTCAATCCCTGGGCTTTCAGGCTCAAGGTGCGGGTGACCGGTTCGCCCACCCGAAAAGTCGGTGGATCGGGCGACCAGGATTCGGTGACCGTCAGATTTTGCGCTGGCAACCAGGCTCCCGTACCGGATTTTGGTGGACGCGGCTTCACCGTGATCTGGAATGACTGACCACGAACTTGTACCGGGCGGATGGTTTGGAACAGGGAGTTGAACGGGTCTGGACCAAGAAAACCGCCTTGCCCGAAGAAATGGTGGTTGGCCGATTGCTGGCGACTGTCCGGAACCTGAGCGGAGAAAATCGGCGATTCGATGCTGAGTGTGCCACTGCTCTGCGGGAAGATGGCGTATTGCCGTTCGATGACTCCATAGCGCCGATCACCACGCTGAGTCGTGTATTGCCGATCATCACCCAAACGTTCGATGAGCGCATCCGCCGCCTTGGGGTCGCTAAGCTGAGGGCCATGTGGCGTCACCGCATAATAAATCCGCAACACATAAGTCAATTGTTGCTGCACATAAGCCGTATCCGGTTTGATTTCCGACTCGATGAAGATGTCGGGGGTCGCGCCGGTCGAGGAAGCCGTACCCGCTTCGGTGACCTTGATCACGATCGGTTGTGTTTGTTGATCGCCCACCGTCAACGCTGGAATGGTGAGCAATCCGGCTTTTTGTGGCGCCAGCCTCACGGTCCAGCGGGTCTTGGCATCGATCGTGCCGTTGATCATGTTGAACTGGTTGCTCTTGGCCGTATCCAGAACCTGGAAATCTTGCGACAGCGGCGACAGATCAGGGTCACTGCTGGGAGCGGATCCGGATACTTCGATGACCAGGCGCAAGGTTTCGTTTTCGGCGACCGTATCGCGATCCACGGAGGCATTGACGTCCTGCGCCAAGGCCGGAAACACCCACAAACCCTGGACCAAACCCAGCAACAGGATACAAATCCAGCGCTTCATCATCATTCTCCTCTCCGCGCGGCCTGTTGTTGGCGACGTAGATGTTCCAGCAAGAATTTTCGCCGCAATAAGCCAGCCGGATCGTCCGGTATGCGCCGCAGCCACTGATCCATGGCTTGCTGGTCTTCCGATTGCTCCGGCGATTCCGCGGCGCGGGCGGCAGCGGCTTGCTGATCGGAATTCCGTGGGGTTTGCGATTCGGTCTGGGCGGTCGCCGCTGAGTTTTCTTGCGAATTTTCGTCCGGTTTCGACTGAGTGGCAGGCTGTTCCGGCAGATTCTCGTCCGCTTTCGGTGGTTCCGATCGTGCAGTGGACGGCGTGGAATCTGATGGCTTTTCCTGTGATCGGGACTGATTTTGTTTCGACTGCTTTTGTTCCGATTCAGGCTGGGATTGATGGGCGTTGGCCTGGTTCTCCGGTGAGCTGCCGTTTGCGGATTTTCCACTCTCGGGTTGTTTCTGCTGACCCGCCTGCTGCTTATGGTTCTGAGATTCCGGATGGTTTTTCTGATCGGCCGGCGATGGTTTGGGTGAATCGGTAGATGAGTCCTTCGAGCTTTGCTTATCCTGCTCGCCATTCTGGCCTTGCTGATTCTTCCGCGAGTCATTCTTCGATTGCTGCCGTTGCTGTTGCTGTTGCTGTTGCTTGAGCAATTTTTCCACCACGGCTTTGTTGTTACGTGCGTCGGTGTTGGTCGGGTCTTTTTTCAAGGCCTGATCGTAGGCCGCGATCGCCTCTTGCAGTTGTCCCAGATGGGTCAAGGCATTGCCACGGTTGTAAAGGGCATCGGCGCCGTCCGACTGACTGAAATTTTCCAGGGCCTTTTCATAATCGCCGGCCTGATAATGCGCCGAGCCCTTCCAGGCGGGATCTTGAAACAGTTCAGCCGCCTTTTTTTCTTCACCCGCCTGCAAGGCTTGGACTCCCCGCTGATCGGGACGCGCCCATAAATCCTGCCAACTGAAGGCCGCGGCCGGGTCCGGTGCCGTCAATACCCCGAGCACCACCACCGCCAGCCACCCGCGCCGAAAAGCGAGAGCCGCTAACGGCAACAGGATCAGCAGCAGCCACGGCCCTTCTTCCCGCCAGCGATCCATCGATCTTTGATGGGATGATTCGGTTCGAACTTCGCGAGGTCGGGCCATCGTGTCGGCCGACAAGGAATCGATGTCGCGGTCGTCCGCGCTGAGACGGGCGAAATGTCCGCCACCTTGACGGGCCACTTCGCTTAAAGCCGCGAAGTCGAGGCGCGGTACGACAATGGCGCCCGTGGAATCTTTCAGGAATCCGCCGTTGGATAGCCTAATCGGCGCGCCTTCCTCGGTACCATCCGCCAGTACCGAGACCCGCCGCCCGTGGGCGCGTAAGGTGGTCACGGCTTCCAGAGTTGCGGCCGGGTCGTCATAGCCATCGGTGACCAAGACGATCTCCCCCTGATTCTGAATGCCGGCTTGACGCAGTAATTCGTCGGCCATCCGCAACGCCGTGTGCGCGTGATCGCCGGGGTCTGGCATGAGATCGGGGCTGAGCGCCGGCACCAGGGCGGCAATGGTTTTGGTGTCGTCGGTCAGGGGCGACACGACGAAGGGTTCGCCGGCAAAGACCACCAGCGCCATTTGCCCTTCTCGATAGCGAGTCAACAGGTCCAATACCTTGAAACGGGCACGGGCGATCCGCGATGGACGAAGATCGGGCGCATTCATGGACGGCGAAAGGTCGAGCACGATGACACGAGCCGCCTGAGTCCTATAAACCGGCTCGGGCAGTTTTTGCCAAACTGGGCCGGCCAAGGCGATCACCGCCAAGATCCAAGTGACCGCCAATAACACGAGTGGCCAGCGTTGATGGCGAGCGCGCCGGATCAACAGTTTCTCCAAGAGATGGGGATCGCATTGCTTTTCCCAGGCAGACGCTTTTTTCGCCTGATGCAGCAAGCGCCAGACGATAACAGCCAACGGCAACAACGCCCACAACCACTCCGGGCGTAGCCAATGAAAATCCGACAAGGCATTCATCGACTGACTCCACCTTTGAGTTGACTTTCGTCGTCGCTGACTCGCGCCTTGATCCACCAGGGCAAACGGCGGGCGGCAAGGAAGACTGAAATGACTAAAGCAAGGGCTAATGGCCAGACGAACAGTGATTGATGCGGACGGAAATACTCGCTATCGCGGGTGGCTGGCTCCAAGCGATCCAATTCCTGATAGATGGATTCCAGGGAATCCGTGTCGGTGGCGCGGAAATAGCGACCGCCAGTGATTTCGGCGATGTCTTTCAGCGTCGCCTCATCCAAATCAGCCGAAGGATTGATGATCCGGGAACCGAAAAAGCTGTCTTGGCGCATCGCCTTGGCGCCGAGCCCGATGGTGTAGATGCGTAAACCCTCGGCGGCGGCCAATTTGGCTGCCTGGCGCGGCGTCACCTCACCGGCGGTATTGGCGCCATCGGTCAATAGAATCAAGACCCGGTCCTTGGCATCGGCCGCCCGCAGCCTCTTCAACGCTAACCCGATCGCATCACCGATAGCGGTTTGCTCGCCCGCCAGCCCGACCACCGCATCGTTCAACAAGGTGGCGACGGTATGGCGATCGAAGGTCAATGGAGTTTGCTGGTAGGCTTGCGTGCCGAACAGAATCAAACCCAGTCGGTCGCCCGCGCGTCGTTCGATGAAGCTTCTGGCGGCCGCCTTGACCACTTGCAGGCGGTTGGCCGAATGCCCGTCGAGCATGAAATCTTCCAACGCCATGCTGCCCGAGACATCGACCGCCAACAGCAGATCGCGCCCGCTGACCGGCAAGGCGACCGGTTCGCCCAGCCACTGGGGTTGGGTGGCCGCCAGCACCAGCAGCAGCCACGCCAGCCACGGCGCCATTTTCAGCCAGCGGCGCCGCGAGGCTTTACGTTCGCCGAATCCGGCGTCTAGTGCTAAAACCTCGTCCAGAAATGGAACGCGCAGCGCCGAACCCTCATTAGCGGGAGCGGGTGGCAACCATCGCATCACCAACCAGGGCAAGGGCAAGGCCCATAATGCCCAAGGCCATTCCAGATGAATCATGAGGCGATCGTCCTCCGTTTGCTGACGCGTTTGATCCAGGTCTCGGCCACGTTCAGCAATTCCTCGATTTCGAACGCTTCGGCAAGCCGATAGGGCGCTTGGGTCAACGCGCGTCCAGGTCCGGCGCTGAACGAGGTACCGCCACCGCTTCGATCCAGAAATTGCAACCAGGCATCGCCGACCAGACCCGCCACCTCGTTTCTGGGAAAGTGGGCCAGTGCCAAACGGCGCAATAATATGGAGACTCCGGCGGCGACGGCAGCTCCATTGCCATGACGCTGAAAATCGTCTCGAAGCCGCGCCAGTTCGGCGAATGCCGCTCGCCGGGGTGTCTGCCGCCGATGATGGCGCCACCACCACAGCCAGCCAGCGACGACGAGCAGCGACAGCACGGTCAGCAGCCACCACCCCGGAGCGGGTGGCCACCAGGAAACCGGTTCCGGGAGATGAATATCCCGCAAATCCGCTAAAGGGTTTGGCGCAGGCATGGGATTAGGGGCGAGTCGCGCGGGCGCCGGGCCGCCGATGATGGACGATCAAACCACGACGCAACGTTTCGGGCACCGGCTGGTTGGTGGCCAAGGTCAGGAAATGACCACCGTGACGATGGCACAAGGCGCGAACCGCATCGCGATGGGAAGCGAAGCGGTCACGATACGCATCGGCCAGGCTTGGATCGCCGGTGTCCAGGACGGCAAAACGTTGACCGTCGCTTAACGGGTAACGACCGGCCGGTGGCGCGGCGGCTTCGATGGGATCGAAGATCAGAATGGAGATCACATCGTTGTGAGCGGCCAGACGAGCGAAGGATTGCGCGGCCTGTTGCGCCAGTCCGCGAAAATCGCTCAGCAAAAAGATCAGACTGCCGGGGCGAACGGTACGGGTCAGCCGCCGCAGAATTTCTACCCATTGGCCGTTCTCCGTCTCCGCGGGCATGAGATCAGTGGGCTGCATGTCGACCAGTGCCTTGAGAAAAGGCAACAAACCCCGTTCCCGCCCGGCAGGTCGCAATTCCCGATGCGGCTTCCCGGCAAACACGATCCCGCCAATGCGATCGCCGTTGTCGCAGGCGGCCCAGGCCAACAGAGCGGCGGCTCGGGCCGCCACCACCGATTTGAAGGCAACCCGAGTCCCAAAAGCCATGCTCGGTCCCAGATCCACCAGGAACAACACCTGTCGTTCGCGCTCTTCCCGAAATAATTTGGTATGCGGCCGACCGGTACGCGCCGTCACCCGCCAATCCATGTTGCGGATGTCGTCACCGGGTTGATAGGCACGCACTTCCTCAAATTCCATGCCGCGACCCCGATACGGCGAGACATACTCCCCCGCCTGAGTCGATAGCACTCGGCGCTGAGGAGAAAAACCGAGTCCGGTGGCTTGCGCGCGCAGTCGCAGCAGTTCTTCGATGGAAACGGCGAATCCTCGGGTTTCGCTCGGCGATGGCGGAACGGGGGATTGCGAAGATGTCGAACCGTTCGATACGAAACCTTGCTGAATGCGTTTGCGGATTGCTCTTAACATCGGAAATAACCGGAGGCGGAAAGGGAAGCGCGGTCGCTGGCTCGATTTGCGGCGTTGGCGCTTCTCAAGGCACGGGCACGTGATCGAGCAGTTCGGCGATGAATCGCTCGGTATCGATACCATCGGCTTCCGCCTCGAAAGTCAGCAACACGCGGTGGCGCAGCACGTCGGGGGCGATGGCCTGAATGTCCTCGGGACTGACGTAATCGCGGCCATGCAGCCAGGCATGGGCGCGGGAGCAGCGGTCCAGCGCGATACTTGCCCGTGGGCTGGCGCCATACCGAACCCAACCGGATAGTTCCGCGCCATAAGGCGCCGGATTGCGGGTCGCCATCACCAAAGCCACGATGTACGACTCAAGAGCCGGCGCCAGGTTCAGCGCCAGCACCTCGCGTCGCGCCGCGAACACGCGCTGCTGGGAAACTCGCACCGTTTTTTCGAGGGCGGCGGTCCCGTTTTGTAACGCCTGCTCGCGAACCAGCCGCAGGATGGCGTGCTCGGTTTGCGAATCGGGATAGCCGATACGCACATACAGCAGAAAGCGATCCAGTTGCGCTTCGGGCAGCGGGTAGGTGCCTTCCTGCTCGATAGGGTTTTGCGTGGCCATCACCAGGAACAGCTCGGGCAGCGGATAACTGGTGCGACCGACCGTCACCTGGCGTTCAGCCATGGCTTCCAGAAGGGCGGATTGTACTTTGGCCGGTGCCCGGTTGATCTCGTCGGCCAGCAGCAGGTTATGAAAGATGGGTCCCTTCTGAAACTGAAACGAGGCCTCCCGTGGCCGATAAATCTCGGTACCGGTCAAATCCGCCGGGAGCAGATCCGGCGTGAATTGGACGCGATGAAAATCGCCCTCCAATCCCGCGGCCAAGGTCTTGATAGCCGTCGTCTTGGCCAGCCCGGGCGCACCCTCGACCAGTAGATGCCCGTCGGCCAGCAAGGCAATCAACAGCCGCGTGTTCAATGCCTCTTGGCCGAGAATTCGTCGGTTCAGGTAATCAAGTAAGTCTCTGATATCCGAGAGAACCGAAGAAGTTGTCGAAGCTTGCGGCGGTGGGTCGGCGTTCATGGCGTCCTTCGTGGTTTGAAATATAAAGTACCTGCTCGATTCGCAAAATGCCGGCGTTCGATGTGGTTTGGAAACGGCGAGTTCAAGCTTTAATCGAGTGGATGCTCTCTTGCTTCAGCTTGAACTCGTGAACCACCCCGGGTTTGGGCCGGATCCCGCTCGCTTTCTCGCTCGAACAGTTTTGCGGCCTGTTCCACCCGTCGCTTCCGTCACGCCAACGGCGGCGACGGCGTGATCCCGTGTGTGCGGCACACTTCCGTCGCCGGGTGGGTCCCGTTCAGCAATTCCAACACCCGCTCCACCTTGAATTGAGGTGAAAACGGTCTATGTTCGCCCATCGGAACCACCTCACTGGATAGTTTGACTTCTCTTCGTCGAGCATCCAGTGTCTTTCGGGATCACGACCTCAGCATATCGAGAATGATAGAGTGCTTAGCTTAAGCGAATCTTAAGGACTATCGGGGCGTTGTTGCATGAATAGCCCGTTGCCCTCGGGCTCCATCCCATCCTGATCCAGGTCCACTTCAATTCGTTCCTGATCTACAGGCTCGTGGAGAGAACAAAGACCAGCCTCGATGCTGGAACCGATGCATGAGGCTGGGTTTTAGCGGCTGTCGAAAAACTGCCCGATTAAAATCAAGGTCTTGTTGACGCAGGAACATGCTCGCGGACGATTTTGGTCGATCATTGTCGGCAAGTTGTTTATTATAATCAATAAGTTAATTTTTAGACGGCTTCTTGCTCTGTCAAGTCATTTTTTCGGCGGGTGCCTGGGCTGGTTACAAAATCCGTGCAAATATAATGGTGCTTCATCCAACTGCCACATTCCGGTATCATAACCGCCTTTTTTACCCACACAGTTTCCATTCATGCACATCGGTCCCTACCTGGTTTCTTCGCCCGTCGTGCTGGCACCGATGGCCGGCGTCAGCGACCGGCCGTTCCGGCAATTGTGCCGGCGGCTGGGCGCGGGGCTGACGGTTTCGGAGATGGTCAGCGCCGACCGGCGACTGTGGGACAGTCGCAAGACCCGGCTGCGGCTGGATCACGCTGGCGAACCCGACCCGCGCAGCGTGCAGATTCTTGGCGCCGATCCGCGCGCCATGGCCGAGGCGGCTCGCTTCAACGTTGAGCAGGGTGCCCGGATCATCGACATCAATATGGGCTGCCCGGCCAAAAAGGTCTGCGGCGCGCAAGCGGGCGCTGCGCTGCTGCGCGACGAGACGCTGGTCGAGCGCATCCTGGAAGCGGTGGTCGGGGCGGTTTCCGTTCCGGTCACCCTGAAAATCCGCACCGGTTGGGATCTGACGCAGCGCAACGGAGCCGCCGTCGCCCGCATCGCCGAACAGGCCGGCATCCAGGCGCTGGCCGTGCATGGGCGCACCCGCGCCTGCGGCTACAGCGGCCCGGTGGACCATGCCGCCATCCGCGCCATCAAGCAGGCGGTGACGATTCCGGTCATCGCCAATGGCGACATCGACAGCCCGGAACAAGCCCGTCGTGTGCTGGATTACACCGGCGCGGATGCGGTGATGATCGGCCGCGGCGCTCAGGGCCGGCCGTGGATCTTCCGCGAAATCGCCCACTTCCTGGCCAGCGGCGAGCGGCTGGCGCCACCGTCCCCGCTGCAAATCAGCGACTGGGTCGCGGCGCATCTGACCCAACTGTATGAGTTTTACGGCGAAACCGCCGGTGTGCGCATCGCCCGCAAGCATTTGATCTGGTACAGCCAGCATTGGCCCGAGAGCGCGGGGTTCCGGGCACGGGCGAACGCGGCTGAAAGCGGTCGCGCGCAACTGATGCTGGTCCGCGATTTTTTCGAGCGCCTGGCCAATGAGGAGCCTCTGGCCGCATGAGCACGAACATCGAACCCCCCGTCGATCTGTTACCCGCCACCCCGCTGCGCGATCAGGTCTACGAAGCCTTGCGCATTTATTTTCACAATCTTGGCGACCAGCAACCCAGCAATCTGTACGATCTGGTACTGCGGGAAGTGGAACCGCCGTTGCTGGAGATCGTGATGCAGCGTACTCGCGGCAATCAAACCAAGGCGGCCGAGCTGCTCGGCATCAACCGCGGCACTCTGCGCAAAAAACTCCGGCGATACGGCCTGGATTGAATGCCCGGACGGATGACGATGACATGAGCCTGGCGATCTTCGATCTCGATAATACTCTGTTGGCCGGTGACAGCGATTACCTATGGGGCCGATTCCTGGTCGAGCGGGGACTGGTCGACGACGAAACCTTCGAGCGCGAAAACCAGCGCTTCTACGACGAGTATCGGGCTGGTACGCTGGACATCCAGGAGTTTCTGGCCTTCGGCTTGCGGCCACTGGCGGAAAAGCCGCTGGCCGAGCTGCTGGCGTGGCGGGAACGGTTCCTGGCGGAAAAGATCGAACCGATCCTGTTGCCGAAAGCGGCGGATCTGTTGGAGCGGCACCGTGGGACCGGCGATACCCTGCTGATCATCACCGCCACCAACCGCTTCGTCACCGGACCCATCGCCGAACGGCTGGGTGTGCCGCATCTGCTGGCCACTGAAGTCGAGTTTGCCGATGGGCGCTACACCGGCCGACCGAGCGGGATTCCCTGTTTCCAGCATGGTAAGGTCGAACGGCTGGAGGCCTGGCTGGCGGAAACCGGCCATGATTGCGCCGATAGCTGGTTTTACAGCGACTCGCACAACGATCTGCCGTTGCTTGGCCGGGTCGCCCATCCGGTGGCGGTGGACCCGGACGCCACCCTGGCCCGGCACGCGCGCGAACGCGGCTGGCCAATCATCAGTCTACGGGACTGAACTCAATCCATTCCATTTATCACCGTCGGTGCCATGCCCATGCCCAACTTATACAATATCAATGTCGCCGCCCTGGAAGTTCTGCCCACGCCGGAGGAGATCAAGCAGCGTTTGCCGCTGAGCGAAACGGCGGCGAACGCCGTATTCCAGGCGCGAGAAACGATCAAGCACATCCTCGACCGTCAGGACCCCCGACTGTTCGTGGTGGTCGGCCCCTGCTCCATCCACGATGTTGTGGCGGCACGCGACTACGCTCAGCGCTTGAAAGCCTTGGCTGATGAGGTTCAGGACACTTTGTTCCTGGTCATGCGGGTGTACTTCGAAAAACCGCGCACCACCGTCGGTTGGAAGGGATTGATCAACGATCCGCGCATGGACGACACCTTCCGCATCGACGAAGGCTTGCAGGTCGCTCGCGATTTGCTGCTGGAGCTGGCCGAACTGGGCCTGCCGGCCGGCACGGAGGCGCTGGACCCGATCATTCCGCAGTACATCCACGACCTGATCGCCTGGACCGCGATCGGCGCCCGCACCACCGAATCGCAAACCCACCGCGAAATCGCCAGTGGCCTGTCCACCCCGGTCGGTTTTAAGAACGGCACCAACGGCAGCCTGGAAGTGGCGATCAACGCCCTGCAATCGGTGGCTAGCCCTCACAGTTTTCTCGGCATCAATCAATTCGGCCAGTCGGCGGTGATCCGTACCTTGGGCAACCGCTACGGCCACATGGTGCTACGCGGTGGCGACCGGCCGAATTATGATTCGGTATCCATCGCCCTGTGCGAGAAAGCGCTGCGCGACAAGAAGTTGCCGGTCAATATCGTGGTCGATTGCAGTCATGCCAACTCCTTCAAGGACCCAGCCATGCAACCGCTGGTGATGCGGGACTGCGTGCATCAGATCATGGAAGGCAATCGTTCCATCGTCGGGGTGATGATCGAAAGCAACCTGGGCGCGGGCAACCAATCCATCCCCGCGGATCGGAGCCAGCTCAAATATGGCGTGTCGGTCACCGATGCCTGCGTGGATTGGGCAACCACCGAAACCACGCTGCGCGAGGCTCACGCTAAACTGAAGGGCGTGCTGCCAGCCCGGCTCACGGCCTGATCTCTCCGACGAGGGCGCCGCGGCGCCCTCGCGATTCCATTCTCGCCCCCAGCTTCCAGTCGGCGCGCGGCGCTTCCCTCTTGGCAAGCGCCGCGTTTGGAACTATCCTACCCACAAATAGAACCAATACAGTACTGATTAGATGAGTCTTGTGGAGCGTTCATGATTCGTATTACCCGGGAAGCCGATTACGGCATCGTGCTCATGAGCTGTCTGGCCCGTGCCGATGGCCAGTCGTGCAGCGCCGCCGCCTTGGCGCGGCAACGCCGGCTGCCGCTACCCATGGTCAGCAAGATTCTCAAGGCTCTGGCGCGGGCCGGCTTGCTGAATTCGCAGCGCGGCGCGCAGGGCGGTTACAACCTGGCGCGGCCCGCGACACACATTTCCGCGGCCGACATCATCGGCGCGCTGGAAGGTCCTCTCGCCATCACCGAATGCAGCACCGACATGCACGACGGCTGTTCGCGTCAGGATCATTGCGAGGTCAGTAGCCACTGGCCACGCATCAATCAAGCCATTTATGCCGCGTTGCAGAGCATCAGTCTGGAAGAAATGAGTCATCCCGACCCGCCACGCCCGCTGCACTTTCACCCGTCGCAGCGGACAGCGACCGCCGGTATCGTCGGCCGACCCGTTTGAGTTGCCAGCATTTCTGGAAGAGGAATCCCCATCATGACCGACAGCACCCAAACCCTCGAACGACTCGCCACCAGCGACTACAAGTACGGTTTTGTCACCGACATCGAACAGGACACCGTGCCGCCGGGGTTGGACGAGGAGGTCATCCGGCTGATTTCGGCTAAAAAGGAGGAACCGGATTGGCTGCTGGAATGGCGGCTGCAAGCTTATCGTCACTGGCTGACCCAGAAACAGCCCGAATGGGCACGGGTTCACTATCCGCCCATCGATTATCAGGCGCTTTCCTTTTACTCGGCGCCCAAGCAGAAGAGCGACGGCCCGAAAAGTCTGGATGAAGTTGATCCGGAGTTGCTTCGTACCTACGAAAAGCTCGGTATTCCGCTGGCGGAACAGGCCATCCTGGCCGGCGTGGCGGTGGACGCGGTGTTCGACTCGGTGTCGGTGGCGACCAGCTACAAGGGCAAGTTAGCGGAATACGGCATCATTTTCTGCTCGTTCTCCGAGGCGGTGCGCGAGCATCCCGAACTGGTGCGCAAGTATCTGGGTACGGTGGTGCCGTATCGCGACAATTACTACGCCACCCTGAATTCGGCGGTGTTTTCCGACGGCTCCTTCGTCTACATCCCGCCGGGCGTGCGCTGCCCGATGGAGCTATCCACCTACTTCCGCATCAACGCCAGCAACACCGGCCAGTTCGAGCGGACGCTGATCGTCGCCGACGAAGGCGCCTACGTCTCCTACCTGGAAGGCTGCACCGCGCCGCAACGCGATGAAAATCAATTGCACGCGGCGGTGGTGGAACTGGTGACGCTGGACAACGCCACCATCAAATACTCCACGGTGCAGAACTGGTATCCGGGCGACGCCGAGGGCAAGGGCGGGATCTACAACTTCGTGACCAAGCGCGGTTTGTGCAAAGGCCGCGACTCCAAGATCTCCTGGACCCAGGTCGAGACCGGCTCGGCCATCACCTGGAAATATCCAAGCTGCGTGCTGCGCGGCGAAAACTCGGTGGGCGAGTTTTACTCGGTGGCCCTGACCCGCGATTATCAGCAGGCCGACACCGGCACCAAGATGATCCATATCGGCAAGAACACCCGTAGCACCATCGTCTCCAAGGGTATTTCCGCCGGCCACGGCCAGAACGCCTACCGGGGACTGGTGAAAGTGCTGCCGACCGCCGAGAACGCCCGCAATTACTCGCAATGCGATTCGCTGCTGATGGGCGACCGTTGCGGCGCGCACACTTTCCCCTACATCGAGGTACAGAACCCGAGCGCCCAAGTGGAACATGAGGCCAGCACCTCGAAGATCAGCGAAGACCAAATCTTCTACTGCAAGCAGCGCGGCATCAGCGCCGAAGACGCGGTCAGCCTGATCGTCAACGGCTTCTGCAAGGAAGTGTTCAAGGAACTGCCGATGGAGTTCGCCGTCGAGGCGCAGAAGCTGATCGAACTGAAGCTGGAAGGCAGCGTGGGTTAATAAAAAAGCGGGGCGTCCATCTGAGTGTGGTGGACGCAAAATACACAAGGCATGCCCTACAACCGTGACTCCTCAACTTAACTGCCCAGTCTGCAAGGAAAGATGGTCTTATGCAATGGCAAGAAGTTTGCGAACATCCCAGTTTGCAGGATTTGCCCTTTAAGATTGAGCTAAACGAAAAGGGACAAATTTTAATGTCTCCTGTAAAAGTCCATCACTCCGCTTTTCAGGGGAAAATTACTCAATTATTACCGAAGCAAGGCGTTGTTTTAGCTGAATGTGCCATCAAAACTTCAAAAGGAACCAAGGTCGCCGATATTGCCTGGTGCTCAGAGGAGAGATTCGCAAGGATCGAACGAGAAGCGGAGTGCTCCGTCGCCCCGGAAGTTTGTATAGAAGTGCTTTCATCCAGTAACACGAGCAGTGAAATGGAAGAAAAGGGAGCGCTGTATATCTCGGCGGGTGCTATCGAATTCTGGGTTTGCAATGAAAACGGAAACATGGCTTTTTTTGATGAAAACGGGCAGTTAAAAGCATCTATTTTGATCCCTGAGTTTCCTCACAAGGTAAAAATCATTACCTGACGTAAGCATCACAGGCTATTGGCTATAGGAAAACACGAACCATGCTGGAAATTCGCAACCTGCACGCCACCGTCGAAGGCCGGGAGATCCTCAAGGGCATCGACCTCGTTGTTCGCCCCGGTGAAACCCACGCCATCATGGGGCCGAACGGCTCCGGTAAAAGCACCCTGGCCAATGTGATCGCCGGCCGCGAAGGCTATGAAGTCACCGCGGGCGAGATCCTGTTCGATGGCAAGAATCTGCTGGAAATGGACCCGGAAATCCGCGCCTGCGAGGGCCTGTTCCTGGCCTTCCAGTATCCGGTGGAAATCCCCGGCGTCGCCAACCTGTACTTCCTGAAAGCCGCCGTCAACGCCGTGCGCAAGTATCGCGGCGAGCCGCCGGTGGACGCGATGGATTTCTGGGAACTGGTGCAGGAGCGCATGAGCCTGGTAAAGATGGATGAATCCATGCTCAAGCGTTCGGTCAACGAAGGCTTCTCCGGCGGCGAAAAGAAGCGCAACGAAGTGTTCCAGATGGCCGTGCTGCAACCCCGTTTCGCGGTGATGGACGAAACCGATTCCGGCCTGGACATCGACGCCCTGAAAGTGGTCGCCGACGGCGTCAACGCCCTGCGCGGCCCGGAACGCGGCTTCCTGGTCATCACTCATTACCAGCGCCTGTTGGATTATATCGTGCCGGATCATGTGCATGTGTTGTTCAATGGCCGCATCGTTCGTTCCGGCGGCAAGGAACTGGCGCTGGAATTGGAAGCACAGGGTTACGCGCTGTACAACGAGGAGCCCGGCCGTGCCCGCCGGGCCGCGGCCTGAGAGGCGATGCCATGACCGCCGCCGCCCCTGTGTTCCAGGATCGCTACCGCCCGGCCTTCATCGAGTTTACGGCCAATCGCCGCGAACCGGACGCCATCGCCCGCCTGCGCCGCGAAGCGTTCACCCGCTTCGAGACACTCGGCCTGCCGACCCGCCAGCGGGAAGCCTGGCGCCTGACCGACCTGAGCGCGCTTACCCAGATCGACTTGCAGCGGCCCACCGATGCGCCGGTCGATGCCGGAGCCTTGCCGACGCTCGATCTCCCAGCGCACCGGCTGACCTTCGTCAACGGCCGTTTCGCGCCGGGCTTGTCGCGGTTGCGGGAACTGCCTGGCCAAGCGCTGATCGCCAGCCTCGGCCAGGCTCTGCTCACCCATCCCGAATTGATCGAGCCACATTTGGAACGGCTGCCGGGCCTGGGCCAACACCCGTTCGCCGCGCTCAACACCGCGTTCTGGGAAGATGGCGCGTTCGTGTATCTGCCACGCGGAACCGTGGTGGAAACGCCGATTCATCTGATCTTCCATGCCACCGGCGGCGACATCGCCGTTTATCCGCGCCTGCTGCTGGTGCTGGAGGACGGCGCCCAGGCGACGGTGGTGGTCGAGCAGCGCGGCGAAGGCCGTTACCTGAACGCGCCGGTTGCCGAATTGCAAGTGGGCGCGGGCGCGGTGCTGCACTACCACCAGATTCAGGAAGAGGCGTCGCAAGCCTTTCATCTCGGTGGTATCCGGCTTCGCCAGAATCGCGATAGTCAGGCAAAGCTGAACCTGGTGTCGTTCGGCGGCCA
The DNA here is from genome assembly GCA_016699715.1 of Candidatus Competibacteraceae bacterium. NCBI lineage: Bacteria > Pseudomonadati > Pseudomonadota > Gammaproteobacteria > Candidatus Competibacteraceae > Candidatus Competibacteraceae bacterium. The sequence continues at coordinate 3,153,999 of CP065007.1, forward strand.
ACTGGCGCGCACCGATCTGGACGCGTTATTGGATGGCGAGGGCGCCAGTTGCACGCTCAACGGCCTGATTATGGCGCACGACCAGCAGATGGGTGATTACCATGTCCGGGTCGAGCACGCCCAGCCGCATGGGAGCAGCGAACAACTGTTCAAGAGCGTACTGGACGGTCGGGCGCGTTCGGTGTTCGACGGCATGATCCATGTCCGTCCGCACGCCCAGAAGACCGATGCCCGCCAGACCAACCGCAACCTGTTGCTGTCCAAACAGGCCCAGGCCAATGCCAACCCGCGCTTGGAAATTCTGGCCGACGACGTCAAGTGTGGCCATGGCTCCACCACCGGCTTTCTGAATCCCGACGCCTTGTTCTACCTGCGCGCTCGTGGCATTCCCGCCGCGCAGGCGCGGACCCTGCTGGTGCATGCCTTCGCCAACGACAGCCTCAACCGGATTCAGCTAACGCCCCTGCGCGAACGATTGGCCAGTTCTCTGGCCGCCCGTCTGGCGCTGGGCAACATCGAGGAACAGTGACATGAATGCCCCGCTCGCGCTTTCCGCCGCCCCGGTGGCCGCGTCGGAGCTGGATCTTGCCCGCATCCGCGCCGATTTTCCCATCCTGCGCCAGCGGGTCCACGGCAAGCCGCTGGTCTATCTGGACAACGCCGCTTCGGTGCAGAAACCCAAGGCGGTGATCGACGCTATCGACGAGTGTTACAGCGGCTATTACGCCAACATCCATCGCGGTGTCCATCTGCTGTCGGAACGCTCCACCACCGCCTACGAAGGCGCGCGGGAGAAAGTACGATCTTTTCTGAACGCCGCCAGCGTCCAGGAAATCATCTTCACCCGCAACGCCACCGAAAGCATCAATCTGGTGGCCAGCAGCTTCGGCGGTCAGCGGATCAAGGCCGGCGACGAGATCGTCATCACCGGCATGGAGCACCACTCCAACATCGTGCCCTGGCAACTGCTGTGCGAGCGCAGCGGCGCGGCGTTGAAAGTCGTGCCGTTCACCGACGCCGGCGAGTTGATCCTGGAGGAGTACGAGCGACTGCTGGATAGTGGCCGGGTCAAGCTGGTGGCGTTCGTGCACCTGTCCAACGCCCTCGGTACCATCAACCCGATCAAGACGATGATCGAACTGGCGCACGCCCGCGGCATCCCGGTGCTGGTGGACGGCGCGCAATCGGTTCCGCATTTGGCGGTGGATGTGCGGGAACTGGATTGCGAGTTCTACGCCTTCTCCAGCCACAAGATCTACGGGCCGAGTGGGGTTGGAGTGCTCTACGGCAAGAAGGCGCTGCTGGAAGCGATGCCGCCGTATCAGGGCGGCGGCGACATGATCCAGATGGTGACCTTCGAAAAGACCGAATACGCCGATTTGCCCAACAAGTTCGAGGCCGGTACCCCCAATATCGCCGGCGTGATCGGTTTGGGCGCGGCGCTGGACTGGCTGAACGCCATTGGCCTGGACGCAGTCGCCGCGCACGAGCACGAGCTGCTGGAACACACCACCGCCCGGCTCTCCGAGATTCCCGGCCTGAAGATCATGGGCACGGCCCGCGACAAGGCGGCGCTGGCGGCGTTCACCATGCAGGGGATTCATCCTCACGATATCGGCACCATCCTCGACCGCGAGGGGGTCGCCATCCGCGCCGGCCATCATTGCGCCCAGCCGGTCATGCAGCGCTACGGCGTACCCGCCACCGCGCGGGCGTCGTTCGCCGTCTACAATACCCGCGACGAGGTGGATGCCCTGGTCGCGGCCCTTTGGAAAGTTAAGGAGTTGTTCGAGTAATGAGCGACTTACGCGATCTCTACCAGGAAGTGATCCTGGATCACAACAAGCGGCCCCGCAATTTTCGGGTTCTGCCACAACCGACCCATCACGCCGACGGTGTCAACCCCTTGTGCGGCGATCGGATCAGCGTCTTTCTGGATATCGATGACGGGGTGATCAAGGACATCGCTTTTCAAGGCGCCGGCTGCGCCATTTCCAGCGCCTCGGCCTCGCTGATGACCGAAGCACTCAAGGGCAAGCCGGTCAAGGAAATCGAACATTTGTTCGAAGCCTTCCACAACGTGGTCACCACCGAATGCGAATGCCCGCGCGGGTTGGGCAAGCTCGGCGTGCTGGCCGGGGTGCGCGACTATCCGAGCCGGGTCAAATGCGCCACTCTCGCCTGGCACGCCGTGCGCGCCGCCCTGGAACAACGCCAGGAACCCGTGGCGAGCGAATAACCCTTTCTCCCTTCAGGAGGCGTGAACATGAGCGCAATTCCCACATCCCCCGATCTGCCGGACGCCGGTGAACTGGAAGCCCGAATCATCGAGGCATTGAAAACCGTTTACGACCCCGAGATTCCGGTCAACGTCTACGACCTGGGTTTGATCTACGATGTGAATGTCGATCCGCTGGGCAATCACGCCGACATTCAGATGACGCTGACCGCTCCGGGGTGTCCGGTCGCCGGCTCAATGCCGGAATGGGTGGAAAACGCCGCCCGCCACGCCTCCGGGCTGGAATCGGTCAATGTCGAACTGGTGTGGGAACCGCCGTGGACACCGGAGCGGATGTCCATGCGCGCCAAGCTGGAACTGAACATGGTGTGATGGGGAACGATGATTCGAACCTGGTGCCCACGCGGAGAGGACGGCTCTCCAATCCATGGGCTGTCGTTCCCTAACGCTTGACCACCAGATAGACGCCCCCCACCGCCAACACCATGCCGACCAGGGAGATTGGGGGGAGCGTCTCGCCAAACACCGCCCAGGCGATCAGTGCGGTGCTCAAGGGCACCAGGTAAAACAAGCTGGCGACGTTCACGGCGCTACCGCTGTGAATGAGCAGATTCAACAGGCTGATCGCGCCGATGGACAGCACCAGCACCAGCCAGCCGAGCGCGAACATGAACTGGCCGGTCCAGCTAATCTGGAATTCCGTAAACAGGGCGATGGCGATGGCGGTGACGATAGCACTCGGGACAAATTGAATGACCGAGCCGGTACGTAGATCGAATCCGGTGCAAAACCGCTTCTGATACAAAGTCCCCGCGGTAATCCCCAATAACGCCACCAGAGCCGGAACGAGCATCGGTCCGAGTTCGGCGCCGACCCCGAACTTGCCGGACACCACCAGCACCAGCCCGATGAAGCCCAGCGCCAACCCGGCCCAGCGCCGCGCGCTCACCCGTTCTCCAAGCAACCAACCGGCGCTGACGGCGGTCAGCAGTGGCTGCATGCCGACCACCAAAGCGGTGATGCCCGCCGGCAAGCCGTGCTTGATCGCCAGAAACACGCCTCCCAAATAAATGGCATGAATCAACAATCCAGATATGCCGATATGCCACCATTGACTTGACTGTTTCGGCCACGGAGCGCGGCTCAGCACGGCAATCGTGGTCATCAGGACGATAACGCAAAGATAACGGACCAGCAGAAAGGACAAAGGCTCGGAATACGGCAGGCCAAACCGGGCGCCGATAAAGCCGGTGCTCCACAAAAAAACGAATAGAAACGGATAGATGCGTTTCATGAAAGATTCTGGTTTCGCTGGTGGAGGGTCGTTTGGAGGCGCTGGAGTCGATATGGCTTGGGTCGTGGCGACTTTATCCATTATCCGAAAAGGGCGTTTCTGCTACTATGCGCCGCATTTCAGTGCGGTCACGAAGGATGTCCAAGATGCCACGCCCATACAACTTTAGCGCAGGTCCCGCCATGCTGCCCGAGGCGGTTCTGGAACAGGCCAAGGCCGAAATGCTCGACTGGCGCGGTTCCGGCATGTCGGTGATGGAAATGAGCCATCGCGGCAAGGAGTTCGTCTCCATCGCCGAGCAGGCCGAGGCCGATCTGCGCGAGCTGCTGAACATTCCCGCCGGCTACAAGGTGCTGTTCCTGCAGGGCGGCGCTTCCGCGCAGTTCGCCATGGTCCCGATGAACCTGCTGCGCGGCAAGACCAAGGCGGACTATCTGAACACCGGACAATGGTCGAAAAAGGCCATTGCCGAGGCCAAAAAATTCTGTCAGGTCAATGTGGTCGCCAGCTCCGAGGCGGTTAATTTCACCACGGTGCCGGCGCACGAAAGCTGGAAGTGCGACCCGGAAGCGGCTTACCTGCACTACACGCCGAACGAGACCATCAACGGCGTCGAAATGCACCGGGTTCCCGATGTCGGCGTACCGCTGGCGGCGGACCTGTCGTCCACCCTGCTGTCGCGGCCGATTGATGTCAGCAAATTCGGTGTGATCTACGCCGGTGCCCAGAAGAATATCGGCCCCGCCGGCCTGACCATCGCCATCGTCCGCGAGGACCTCATGGGTCAGACCCTGACCGGCACGCCGACTTTGCTGGACTATGCGGCAATGGCCAAGGAGGGCTCGATGTACAACACCCCACCGACCTACGCCTGGTACATCGCCGGACTGGTGTTCCAGTGGATCAAGGCGCAGGGTGGGCTGGATGCGATGGCGGCCCGCAATCAGGCCAAGGCCGAGCTGTTGTACCGAAGCATCGACGAGTCCGGCTTCTACAAGAATCCGGTCGATCCCGCTTATCGCTCGTGGATGAACGTACCGTTTACCCTGGCCGATCCGGCATTGGACAAACCGTTCCTGGCCGAGGCCAAGGCCGCCGGTCTGCTGACCCTGGCCGGCCATCGTTCGGTCGGCGGGATGCGCGCCAGCATTTACAACGCCATGCCGCTGGAAGGCATCAAGGCACTGGTGGCGTTCATGGCCGATTTCCAAAAGCGGCACGGCTGATTTACACCCCCCGCCTCCACCCTTCCCCACCAGGGGGAGGGCGTTTTTTTATCCAACCTGATAGCAAGACGATGTACAAGATCCTGACCCTGAACAACATCAGCGTTTCCGGCCTGGAACGCCTCCCGCGCGATCGTTACGAGATCGCTTCGGAAATCCAGAACCCCGACGCCGTGCTGCTGCGTTCCTTCAAGATGCACGACTGGCCCATTCCCACCAGCCTCAAGGCGGTGGGCCGAGCCGGCGCCGGTGTCAACAACATCCCCGTGCCCCAGATGACCGCCAAGGGTATTTGCGTGTTCAACGCGCCCGGTGCCAACGCCAACGCCGTCAAGGAACTGGTTGTCGCCGGTATGTTGCTGTCGGCGCGCAACATCTGCACCGCCTGGGACTATGCCCGCAAGCTGCAAGGCAGCGATGCCGAATTGTCCAAGCAGGTCGAATCCGGCAAGAAGCAGTTCGTCGGTATCGAACTGCCCAACCGCACCCTGGGCGTGATCGGTTTGGGCGCCATCGGCGTCAGGGTCGCCAATGCCGCCCGCGCGCTGGGGATGCGGGTGATCGGCTACGATCCGCACATCACCGTCAGCAACGCCTGGCAGCTCTCCTCGCAGGTCGAACAGGTGCTGAGCGTCAACGAAATGGCCGCGCAGGCTGATTTCGTCACGTTGCATGTCCCGCTGAACGACGCCACCCGCCACCTGATCAATGCCCAGTTTCTAAAAAACATCCGGCCGGGATTGACCGTGTTGAACTTCTCGCGCGAGGGGGTGGTGGATGAAGAAGCGCTGTTCGAGGCACTGCAAGTCGGCAAGCTCAAAACCTACGTCTGTGACTTTCCCACCAACCGGCTGAAAGATCACCCGCGCGTCATCATGTTGCCCCATCTGGGGGCCTCCACGGCGGAGGCCGAGGACAACTGCGCCATCATGGTGGCCGATCAGGTGCGCGACTATCTGGAAAACGGCACGATCCACAACTCGGTGAATTTCCCGGAAGTGGCCATGCCGCGCAACGGCGGCCCGCGCCTGGTGATCGTCAACGCCAACGTCCCGCACATGATCGAGCGTATTTCCAAGGCGATCTCCGGAGCGGGCATCAATATCCTGGATATGCTCAACAAATCGCGCGGCGAGATCGCCTGTACCCTGGTGGATACCAACAGTACGGTGTCGACCGAGGTGATGGCGCAGATCGCCGGTGTCCAGGGTGTGTTGAGCGTGCGGGTCTTGTAGAAAGGATGCAGCGGATTCAGGGTTCGGGGGACAGGTTTTCCAGCGAGTCCCCCGAACTCCGGATTTTACGGCTCCCGTTCCGGGACCGCGATATCGAGATACGCCAGCCAGTAGCGGGACAGTTCGTTCATGCTGTCGATCCGGGCGGCCAGCGCGGCGAAATCGGCCTTGAGCCGTTCGATCTCGGGCAGCAGGGTGACCAGTTCGGTATCGCAGTCACTGATCTGCTTGCCGCGGCTGGACGCGAAAATGGCGATGCGGGTCGTCAGCAGGCGCACTCGCAGATACAGCAAGTCGCTGGATACATTGGTTTGGCGCTTGCCATGGGTTTCGCCGGCTTCCGGCGCCACGTCTTGTTTACCCAATAAATAGGCTTCCAAACCCTCCACCCGGGCCAGCATCATGCTGAGATGGTTCTGAGTGGAAGTACGATGCGCCAGCGGTTCCAACACCGTGATCTTTTCTTCCAAGCACCGCCGCCGCTCCTGCACGCGAGCCCGCAACCGGTCGATCTCGCAATCCAATTCCACCAGTTGCTGGTTCGATTCCTGCGTTTCCAGGTCGATCTCATCGAGAAACTGACGGAGTTGCCCGGACAGCGCCCGCTCCAGTGTCAGCGTGACGAACCGTTCCCAGACACTGTCGGTTCGCGCGCGCAGCTTTCCCAGGCGTTGGCGCAGGTTACCGGTCTGCTCGACGCTTTCCCTCACGCTCTGTGCATGTTCGGCGCGATCTTGAGCGCTCCAGGTTTTCGCCAACAGATCTTCTTCCTTGAGGACATGCGACATGCCAGCGAGCATGGCTTCGTCAAGTTGAGGGGGGCGACTGGTCTCCACGCGGCGGGGCTCCGAAGGGGTTTTTTCTCAACCCACCGCGCGGACCAACGAGCGGTGGCGCGACGGGTGTTTGTTCAATCCCGATAAGTCCAACCGTCGGGATGGTCGTGGTTCAAGTCATGGACGTCGTATACACACAGATCCTGACCGGGTAAGTGGGGAAAAAGCCGTTGGGCCGTGGTTTCCGCCTGCTGTTCGCTCTCGGCCTCGATAAGCGCCACGTCGATCAGATGGTCGGAACTCGGATCTTCCACGACGATGAGATAGGGTTTCATGAGTGTTCCTTCGGGCTTGGCATTCAATAGTAGCGATGGATACGAAACCGGTTGTCGGATTCACGGATGATATCGCCGACATGAGAATGAAACACACCGGTTCGCCGCTCGGTGAAGTATTGGCGCAAGGTTTCGTGGACCACGGTGAAAGCGAGTTGCTCCCAGGGAATCTCTTCCTCGGCGAACAATCCGACCTCCAGGCTTTCCTCGCCGGGACTGGCCGCGCCATCCTTGATTTGGCCGCGAAACATCAGGTAAACCTGATTGACATGAGTTAAAGAGTATAGACCGTACAGAGTCAGGTTTTCGACCATGGCGTTGGCCTCTTCCCAGGTCTCGCGTGCCGCCGCCGCCACTGCTGATTCGCCGTTTTCCATAAATCCCGCCGGCAGGGTCCACAATCCATAACGAGGTTCGATGGCCCGCCGGCACAGCAAGATCCGGTCGCCCCATTCGGGAACGCAGCCGGCGACGATTTTCGGATTTTGATAGTGGATGGTGTCGCAGGCGTCGCAGATATGCCGGGGCAGGTTATCGCCCGAGGGGACGCGCAAGATGACCGGGGCGCCGCATTGGCTACAGAATTTCATGGAACGGGCTCCTTGTTCAACGGGTTCTTGATTCTGACAACGAACTATTTGACCATTTCCGGTATGAAAACCCTATCTTTCGATGTCTCATCCGCCGGCGAATCCGAATCCGAATCCGAATCCGGCGACGAACGCCAGCGCCGTTGGCGGCTGATTCTCGGCGGCGGCGCGGCCGATGGTACCGGCTGCGAGTTGGCGGCGGCCGATCTGGGCATGGATCGCTGCCTGGAAAATCTCTACGATGAGGAGCGCGCGGGCGGGCTGGGTGGGTCCGCGCCCAAGATCGCCCGCTGGCTGGGCGACATCCGCCGCTACTTTCCGAGCTCGGTGGTGCGGGTGTTGCAAAAAGACGCCCTGGACCGTCATGGCGTGCGGCGCATGCTGCTGGAGCCGGAGATGCTGGCGGCGGTCGAGCCGGACGTGCATCTGGTCGCCACCCTGCTGGCGCTGCGCGGGGTTATGCCGGCCAAGGTCCGCGACACCGCGCGCCAAGTGGTGCGCCAGGTGGTCGCCGAACTGGAGCGCAAGCTGGCCAATCCCTTGCGGCAGGCGATTACCGGCAGCCTCAACCGCAGCGCCCGCAACCGCCGGCCGCGTCACCACGAGATCGACTGGGATCGCACCATTCGCGCCAACCTGCGCCATTACCAGCCCGCGTATCGCACCGTCATTCCCGCCACCCGGATTGGTTTCGGTCGCCGTAGCGCCGCCCTGCGCGACATCATTCTTTGCGTGGATCAGAGTGGTTCGATGGCCGCCTCGGTGGTTTACGCTGGCATCATGGCGGCGGTCATGGCTTCGATCCGATCGGTGCGCACGTCGCTGGTGGTGTTCGACACCGCCGTGGTGGATCTCACCGAGCAGTTGGCTGATCCGGTCGAGGTGCTGTTCGGTACCCAACTGGGTGGCGGGACCGACATCCAGCAGGCGCTGGGTTACTGTCAGGGGCTGGTGCGCGCGCCCAACGACAGCATCCTGGTGCTGATCAGCGATCTGTACGAAGGCGGCGACCGCCAGCAACTGTTCAAACGCGCCGCCAGCCTGGTCGCCGCCGGGGTCAATCTGATCGTGCTGCTGGCGTTGTCCGACCAGGGCGCGCCCGCCTACGATCACGGCATTGCCGGCACGCTGGCCGAAATGGGTGCGCCGGCATTCGCCTGTACGCCGGACCAGTTTCCCGATCTGATGGCCGCCGCCGTTGCGCGGCGCGATCTCGCTCAATGGGCGGCGGCGCGCGGCATCGTCACGGCGGGCCGCGCCGCCTGATCGTGGAAACTCCGCCGGTCGCCGTCGTGGCCGGGACGGGTTCCGCCAACCCCGGCTTTGATTTACGGCGGCTTGATACCGTACTTGCGATAAATCTGCCGCAGTTCGCGCTTGGCCGCGCGGAGTTCCCGGGCGCGACCGCGCGCGCTGCCCAGGGTCGAGGAAGACAGACGCCGGATGTCGCTGTTGAGATTATCGATCCTGGCTTGATCTCCATGGCCAATGTGTACGGGTGTATTCTTCTTACGGCGCGAGGTCTTGGGGCGATCGAGTTCACGCACGGGGATGCCTCGATTCACCGCGCGCAGTTCGCGCAACTCCCGAGTGGCCCGCCGCATCGACCCGACGTTATCCACCTCGCCGTCCGGCGTGGGTTGAGACTGGATATCCAGGGTTTGCGCCGGTCGATCCGTGGCGGGCGGCGCCCCACCATAATGGACTTGCCCCTTGGCGTCAGTCCACTTATAGACCTGCGCCCGAGCCGGCAGGACCAGTGTCAGCACAACAGCAAAGGTCAGCGCGGGTTTCATGTTCGATCCTCCCGAAAGCACGACGACGAACCGATTGGTTCACGGGTCATTCGCGCCAGCGCTGGCGGGGGCCACCGTCGCTTTGATCAGCCTGCCCACCGTCAAACCTTGCACCAAAATCGAGAACAGCACCACGATATAGGTCAACACCAGTACGATCTGACGTTCCGGTCCCAGCGGTAGCGACAGCGCCAGGGCCACGGAAATACCGCCGCGCAACCCGCCCCAGGTCATGATCTTGATGGCATGGGGCGAAAACGTGAAGCCGAACCAGCGCCGCATGAGGCTCACCGGCACGCCCACGCACGCCAGCCGGGCCAGCAGCACGATCGGAATCACCAGCAGGGAAGCCAACAGATGATCGCGCTCGAAGGTCAGGATGATCATTTCCAGACCAATCAGCACGAACAGCATGGCGTTCAGAATCTCGTCGATGAGTTCCCAGAAGGTATCCAGATGCTCTCTTGTGGTATCCGACATCGCCAGACTGCGGCCGTGATTGCCGATCATCAGGCCGGCCACCACCATGGCGATCGGTCCGGAAACATGCAGGTGAATGGCCAGCGCATAGCCGCCCAGCACCAGCGCCAGGGTGATCAGAATCTCGACATTGTAGCTATCGATGCTTTTCAGCAACTGGTAGGCGAGATAACCGATCGCCAGGCCAAACACGATGCCGCCCAGCGCTTCCTCGGCGAACAGCAGGGCGACGCCACCGAGTGTCACCTCCGCGCCACCCGCGGCCAGACCGAGCAGGATGGCGAATACCACCACCGCGATACCGTCGTTGAACAACGATTCCCCGGCGATCTTGATCTCCAGGCTCTTGGGTGCCTTGGCGGATTTCAGAATGCCGAGCACGGCGATCGGATCGGTGGGCGAAATCAGGGCGCCGAACAGCAGGCAGTACAGCAGGGAGATCGAGATGCCGAACGAGAAGTTGAGCACCAGCCAGGAAGCGATGCCCACCAGGAAGGTGGACGCCACCACGCCGACGGTCGCCAGGATGCCGATCGGCCATTTTTTCTGGGCCAGATCCTCCAGATTGACGTGCAGGGCGCCGGCGAACAACAACAGGGAGAGCATGCCCTGCATCAGCACCTGATTGAAGTCGATACCGCCGATAATGGCTTCGGCCCGTTGCTCGACCGGCGCATATCCCAGTTCGCCGAGGCTCATCAGGATCAGGCTGAGCAACATGGCCAGCACCATGACCCCGATGGTGGTGGGGAGTTTAATGAAGCGGTGGTTGATGTAACTGAAAAGAGCGGTCAACGTAACCAATAGCGCGACAATATCCAGCATTATGACGGTCCCAACAATCGGATTCAGGCCAAAGTATGGCTGCGAAACGGGATGCTGTCATGCCGGGGAGCGGCGATGCGGGCATGAAACGACCGGCGAAGGCTGGGACATCGTTTGAAACTTTCCGACCTGGTTGCGCCTCGCCTACAATTTGCGACATCCATTCTCAATTACTCCCGCCCGCCAACGAACCGGTGAAATCGCATGCCCTTAACGCCTAAACCGCGCCTTTTCCTCCTCGCGCGTCTCACGTCAGCGCTACTGGCACTGGCCGTGCTGCTGGTGGTCGGCTGCGCCTCCAAACCCGACAGTGAAGCCCCGGCCATCCCTGCCGGCACGCGGGAGGACGGCGTGCTGGTACTCACCCGCGTCGATGACCAGCGCACCGCCGAAGTCCGGGTTGGGGAACAAATCAGGGTGCGCTTGCCGGAAAGCCACGGCACCGGTTATGTCTGGGCCATCGATGAAACCAATCGACAATTGCTGGCGCTGGACGGCACTGACTTCGAAGACTCAACAGAGGGTTTCATCGGAGCGCGCGGCATGCGCACCTTCACCTTTACCGCCCGCCAACCCGGCGAGGTTGTTCTCAAGCTCAAGCACTGGCGGCTTTGGGAAGGCGACGGCTCGGTGACCGAACGGTTCAGCGTTACCCTGCGCATTCAGGAAGAATAGGGAGAATTGTGATGAACGCAACGCCATCCTGTCCTTCCAATCCTCGGGTTGGCCGGTTCGTCACCTGTCTAGTGGGCGTGTTCCGCACAGTCCGACCACGCTGAATTTCTTGCTGGACATACATATCGTGGTGCTGGTGGGCGGCTGAACGACGCCACATGGCGGGCAGGGATGCCGACCGAGGCGCGAATTAGTCAAACCGTGCGGATCGTGTTAAAGTCATGGGTAAGTTTGTCGCGGCGCGGTCCGGTGCGCGCCCCGAGGTTCCAGCCGTTCCTCTCGGAATTGTCGCCCGCGGGTTTTCCGATTCCCGTTCCTCCCGCAAACCTGTCGTGTTCCACCCTTTGGCTGGGCGCGCCTCGATCACCCTCAATCTCATTTCATTCTGCCTGGACCGGTTCCATGCCACGCATGGGCAGGCGGATTCAGGAGTATTCAATGCCGTTTGCTTCTCTTGGCCTGGTCGACGACCTGGCGCGCACCGTTGCTGCCCGCGGTTACACCACGCCAACCCCCATTCAATCTCAAGCGATTCCCGTCATTCTGGCGGGGCGCGACCTGCTCGCCGCCGCTCAGACCGGTACCGGCAAGACCGCCGCGTTCACCCTGCCGTTGTTGCAGCGCCTGCAAACTCGCCCCGAAACACGGATGCCAGCCGGCCGGCCGCGCGCCCTGGTGTTGGCCCCAACCCGCGAACTGGCCGCCCAGGTTGCCGATAGCGTGCGCGTCTACGGCCGCCATATCGCGCCTCGTACCGCGCTGGTGGTCGGCGGCGTCAGCATGAAACCACAGTTGGACGCGCTGCGGCGCGGGGTGGATGTTCTGGTGGCCACGCCGGGGCGGCTGCTGGACCACCTGAGTCAGAAGACCGTCAGCCTGGCCGGTGTCGAAATTCTGGTGCTGGACGAGGCCGACCGGATGTTGGATCTGGGCTTCCTGCCCGCGATCCGTCGCCTGCTGGCGCTATTGCCCCGGCAGCGGCAAACGCTGTTGTTTTCGGCCACCTTCGCCGATCCGATCCGCCAGTTGGCCGGCGATTTCCTGCGCGAGCCGGTGGTGATCGACGTGGCTCCGCGCAACGCGCCCGCCGACCTGGTGGAGCAGCAGGTGCATCCGGTGGAGCAGACCGATAAAGCCGCGCTGCTTGGGCGCCTGCTGAGCGCCGGTGAGCGGGATGCGACCCTGGTGTTCACCCGCACCAAGCATGGCGCCGACCGACTGAGCCGCCAGCTCGAACGCGAAGGCATCCGCACCGCCGCCCTGCACGGTAACAAGAGCCAGTCGGCCCGCACCCGCGCCCTGGACGATTTCAAGCAGGGTCGGATTCAGGTGCTGGTCGCCACCGATATTGCCGCCCGTGGTCTGGACATCGTCCAGTTGCCGCGAGTGGTGAATTACGAATTGCCGCATGTGCCCGAGGACTACGTCCATCGCATCGGCCGCACCGGTCGTGCCGGCCGCGCCGGACTGGCGATCTCGCTGGTCAGCGAGGACGAGATGTCGCGTCTGCACGCCATTCAGCGGCTGCTGGGCCGTAAATTGCCGTCGTCGGTGGTCGAAGGGTTCGAGCCCAGCGCCGCGAAGCGGTCGCGGGCGCCGGCGGCATCCCCGGCCGGTGCGCGTCACCACCACGCCCACCGCGCCGCTGGGGCCGCGCCGGCCGGAGAACGACCCGCTCACCGGCCCGCTCGCCCGGAAACGGCGGCGCATGATGCGTCCCGGCGGCGAAATAAAGCTCACCATCAGACCCGGCGGGTCGCAACTACAGGAGACCGTGCATGAAAACCGTCTTCATCGGTAATCTACCCTCGGATACCACCGATCAAGAAGTCACTGATATGTTTACAGCCTACGGGCGGGTTCACGGACTCCGGCTGACGCGGGATGTCTTTTCCGGCCTGTGCCGCGGTTTTGGCTTCGTCAAAATGGAAGGCCACGAGGCGCGCGCCGCGATCAGCGCGCTCAACGGCCAGGAACTGCGCGGCCAGCGCCTGAAGGTCAACGAGGAGCGGGCGCAGGGCGCGCGCGGCGGCCGCCACCGCTAGCGGGTATTCACGCTGAGCCGGGGCTCTATCGCGCCGGCTGAATCCAGCGCCTCCGCCAGCCGGTGGAGGCCGGGATAGTCAGGCTTGCCGGAACCTATGGCAACCCTCTTTGAGTTATGGAAGCGTGGACTTCCGAGATCAATCCCCCCGCCGCTGACGCGGCGCCCCCCTTTGAAAAAAGGGAGGCTTGGGGGATTTCCGTTCTTGAGTCGACCACAACTGATTGAGGAGAGCTATAGGTGCAAATCACTACTCCATCGTGACTGTAATGCCGGTCACGTTGCCGAGATTGAGATCCAATCCCTTGGTTCGCGAGCGAAGGTTCATAATCACCCCGTTTTCGTTCTGCAAGCGCAGGCCACCCACGCCACCGCCCAAGGCGACGCTCGCTTCGAACTTGGTGAAGGTGCCGGGGAATTGGGCAGTCTTCCGCAGATCGTACACTTCACCGACGGCGCTCATCTTCGAAACACCCACGTTGAGGCCGGCGCTCAGGCCCTTGAGCTTGAACGGATATTTCTTGCCGTGGAACGTCAGCGTCCCGCTGCCGGTGCTACCGCCCAGAATTAATCCGAATTGTTTCTCTTCAATCGAGACCTTGCCGACCGGCTGTTTCACATCCGCCGCCAACGCCAGACTACCCACCAAGAGCGTCGTGGCCAGCAGGGTGTGACCGGTTATTTTGCAAATATTCTTCATCATCAGATTTCTCCTCGGGTTAGAAACAGCGTGCTGCTTGGTTATCCATGCGCCCCTAATGCAAGGGGGTCAGTTGCTCAGCTTGATCTCAACTTCACTACGCCCAACCAGCTTTTGTTGACTGTTTCCTGCCATAAGCGTCAGTTGCTCAGCTTGATCTCAACTTCACTACGCCCCAGCGAGAGTACGGCCCCTTCACTGGTGCCGGTCAGATGCATAATCACACCCGTCTCGTTTTGCAGCCACAGATCGGCTTGATTCGACGTATCCAGCCCAGCTTGCCCGGTTCCCTCGGAGTAGAGGCCCTCGAAGTCCGACAGCTTGTTCAGCTTGTACACCTTGCCTACGGCATTGATCTCGGATGCGCCGCCCGGACCGACGACACTGCCGATAAGAATGAACGGATAGCTACGCCCCTGGAAGGTCAATGAGCCTTTGCCTCCCGTCATGCCCACCGCAACGGTCTCGGTCATGGTCACAGTGCCGACCGGTGTTAAACCGGCAATGTTTTGCGCTGTTGGGGGCGCTTGCATGGTGCCGCACGCGGAAAAGCCAAGAAGGCTGACTGCCACAAGCGCCGAACGTAGGCGACTGCGTCGACCAAAACAGATATTCATCATCGTTACTCTCAGTGGAAAGGCATTCATATTCGCTGGACCTGCTTCAGCCGTTGGTCAAACAAGATAGACTATACTCAACATCGGTCCGGCCTCGTCGATAAATGGGGTTTGAGACTTTTCCTTTCTCCATTCTCACTGAGGAGATAGGTCTAAACACTGAGTACTACCATTACCAGCCCCACGGTCCCCACATTCCCCAGTCCATGGTATTCATCTGCGCCGCCGACACCTCTTCCAGAGCAATTTGGCGTTGCAAAGCCAATTTCTGGTACTCCTGATAATTAGTCTCAGTTCCCGCATACACACACTGGCAATATTGGGCGTCAACATAGACATAACGGATAGCGCCATTTTGCTGTTGCGGTACCAGTTTGCGCTGTGGCAGACTCTGCAACTGAGCCAGTTTTGCTGGCGTATCAGCCAGTTTCATCTGAAATCCAGCGGCAGACAGGGTTTGTTCGGTCGTTTGAGTATTATCTTTCTGCATCGCGGCGCACCCGACCAGCACTACGGTGAACAGTGCTGCGAATAACCAGGAAGGCAAGGCTTTATCTGTCATGTGGTTTTCCTTTTGTTGATTATCGATACTTAAAAATCAACATCCTATTTTAATTCTTGGATGTTCTTCATGCGGGTGACCGTCCAGCCGTCTTTCTCGGCTTCGTGGCAGATCTCAGTTGGAAAAGGCAAACTGCCCACTCAATGTGCATGCATGGATTCGGCAAGACTGATCAGATTTTGGGGGGCTACATGAATGATGCCGTGGCGTGGAGCGTCAATATCCGCGATCAGCATGAACGCGATGGAGACCACCAGCGGGAGAATCGGAAGCAATTTGGCTTTCTCTGTAGCGTCTCGTAAACCATAACCGACCAATACGTTGCAAAAGATGGCGATCACCGCCATCAGACCCCATGCCTCAGTGGGAATTCGATTCCAAAAGGCCGCCTGGGTGTATCCCTGTGAGTTCAACACATCGTTCATGCCCGAAACGACCAAGGCGACAATGGGTGTCGGCTGCGCCGCCGCTGGCGCCTGAATTGCGGACCACAGCTCGTTCTGTAATTGGGCGGTACGGATATTGACCTTCTGTTGAAGTAGTCGATCATAGTGAGTCCTATAAAACAAGACCCGCTGATCGAGGTAGTTCCGTAGCAGTATGCGTATTTTTACCGCATCCGCCGCAGACAGTAGGTCGATCCTGACGTATTCGGTGCTGATCGCGTTAGCCTCTGCCTCCTCATAGTTCTTGCGTTGATCATACCGCTCTATCGCCATCGAAAAACTGAATCCGATAATCAGTCCAAGCAAGGTCAGCGTTGCGGCCAAGATAATATTAAGATCTTCACGTACCTCAGGGTCCAGTTTGCCTTGCTTTCTGTGCCTGAGAAAGAATCTTCCGATCCATGCCGAAAACCATAGCACGACGAGAGAGAGCGCGAAAACCAGAAAAGGATAGTGAGTAATCTCGTCCATGTTTTTAAGTTTTATGCTGCCCCATTGCCGCCACGCCCGCGGCGAAGGATGCGGTTCACGAGACCACGCATCACCAAGTAGGGCAATACGGCAAGAATCACGGCAACCATCAATGCTTCGGACGGATAAATCCAGTGATGCACGATCATTTGGTAGATGACATCGACCACGACAGCTGCGATGAAGACCTTCCCCACATGTTTCCAGCCTTCTTGCAGGAGATCTCGCCGGTGCGCTGGATCGCTCATGACGACAGCCCAAAAGAACAGCGGCCGACCAGCTCTTGCGTCTTGTATCCCGGAGCGGATCGCAAAGAAAACGGCGACCAATGGCTGGATAATCAAGCGGAATGATAGTGGTGCGTGTGCGCCACTGGTGATATCGGTCCATACGCGCGTGAAGATGGCGACAATCTCGTCCATAGCGTTAGCGTTTTGTTAGCGTTTTCTGGCTTGGCTGTAATAAATGGTTTTTTTGGATCGTTCGTCCGTCAATTGACTCGCTTGTCGCTTCAGCATGTTTGCACTCTCAGGTTGATATTTTTGCTGCTGAACCCGTAAGAGTGTCGATTCTTGCAAGTCGCTCAGGATCGAATCGCCAACTGCTCGAATTACCGCTTGGACCCTTTACTCTCATCATCAAGAAATGGTATCCCAGCATCTTGGTTAAAGCGTTTGGCTCGCTGTTTTCCAGTGAACACATAGATGACAATCCCCAAAAAACCTATCGCCAAGATGAGCATATAAAGCAGGCCAGTCCCTTCCAGGTTCTTTAGTACATCGAATAAATCCTGCATGAGCCTATTCCTCTTGCATTAATCTGTTCCAATGTTGAATCAAACGGGATCGAGCAGGGCTTGATTCTTAGATCGTGAATGCGTGGAATCCCGTGAGGGCAAACTGAACTCCCATGGAAAGGACAATTAATCCCATCAGGCGTGTCATTGTGTCCCGAATGAATCCGCCACCGTCTTGTTTGCCGGAGAAACGAGCGAAGAGCAACATAACGAGCCATGTAGCCATGACCGCCACGGCGATGGCTACCAGGGCTGT
This sequence comes from Candidatus Competibacteraceae bacterium, assembly GCA_016699715.1. NCBI lineage: Bacteria > Pseudomonadati > Pseudomonadota > Gammaproteobacteria > Candidatus Competibacteraceae > Candidatus Competibacteraceae bacterium. Next base: position 3,171,362 of record CP065007.1, read on the forward strand.
GACCGGCGGTTTCAATTGTGTGTGGGCGGCCGAGAGGGTGATCACTCCGGTGATGGTCCCTGGGCTGGCGGCGAAAAGGATCAAAGGCGTGAGCGATGGCTCCGAGTTCGCATGCGCAACAGTTGAGGTCGATGCGGCCGACTGACTGCTGAGCATGGAGAATCCCATCCAAGCCAGCACACCGCCGCCCGCCACCATGAAGGCGTCCAGAGATACGCCGAACAAATGCAACAACTGGGTCCCCACGAGGGCGGTACCCACCAGAATTACCAGTATGGCCAGCCCCGCCTTCGTGGCGTCGATCAACTGCCCGCCAAGAGAACGCCCCGCCTCCGCTTGCACGAATATCATCGCACAGATCGCGGGGTTCACCAGGGACAGCACCGTCACGATGGCCTGAAGTTGTTCTTTCAACTGTATTTATCCTCGTGTTGGAAGATTGAGGCCAAGTTGCGCGGTCCTCACCCTCCGCCCCATTCTTGCGTGGCAAGACAGCGGGGCTTACCGATCAGGGTCAACCGTGCATGGGGGCTCGCGGGAGATGCTCGATGTTGTACTGGTGATCAGCACCGCTGGTTTCGGCGCGATCTTTCACACCGTTCCGGACCAGATGCGGGCTTCGGCCCGTGAAGCAGCGATAGATAAACTCGATTCCGGCCGACAGCAGAATCATACCCACCAAGATCCACGGATGGTTGCGGGTCGCTGGATTTTCGTCTACCTCGACACACAGCACGATCAGGGCGATGGCCGTACTCAGTGCCGCCAGTCCGGATATCCAGGAACGACTCCCGGTATCACGAGCCAGCCGTAGGTTGGCGATATTGACCGCTATGAAGAGTAGCAGGAAACCGGCGCTGCCCATGGTCGCTATTGCCTCCAGCGGTACCAAGTTGGCGATGACGAGGGCAACGGCCGCCGTAATCAGCGCGCCTTCGAAATGTTGGCCACGAAACGACTGCTCGAGTTCTGTGGGTAGAAAGGTGGCTTGCAGCGGCTTGATCTCAGTGCCAGCGTGACCGACCGTGCTCGAATGACGGCGGCTTCCCTGCCGCCAATGTTTGCTTAATTGCCGGTTACGCCTTCCCACTCCTCCTTGGTCATGGGAGAGTCGTAGGGCTTATTCTTGTCTTTTTCATGGGCCGCGCTGAAAAAACTCTTCATGGAATCCTCGACGGTGGCCGAGTTTCCTTTCGTCACCGCGGCGACCGTGCCCGGATGCGCTTTCGCTTCATCCATGCTGACCATGCCGTCCTGGTTGGCATCGACTTCCTCAAAAGGAGGAAAGCTCTCATTGTTCCATTGCGCCATGGCAATACCGGACCCCATCAATAAAGCCAAGCCACTCGCGGCAATAAAAGACTTCTTCATATTGTCTCTCCTAAGTAAATGTTGCCATCTTAAAAACCACGTCGGCCTGTTTCACCAAGCGTTTTGACAGGCTGAACGATTTTGCTAGCAATGCTACTATAGCATCTCTCCCTTTAAAAAAAGAGGGCTCCGCGGTTCAAGCACTGTTGGGAAACGGCAGGTATACTAGCGGTAAAACGCCCGACGGTATGACCGGCGCGCGACACCAGCGTAGGACGGCGGGGGCAGCGGCATGCCAATGATATCGATGAACAGCGAGACCGATCCGCCCTTGGCGGGCATCTCACCCTCCAGCACTCGCACGTTGTAGCTCAGCTCGTCGCCTTTCAGTACCGGGTCACGCAGTTCTATTACTGCATCGTTAACCTTATTTTCATGGATGACCGACAGGGTGGCGTTGGACGGATCGGACAGGGATATTCAGCATTCACGGCGTCATCCCACCACCCGCACCGGCGCACCACTCAAAAATCCGGCGATATTCTCCGCCAGTTGCCCGACCAGCCGCTGGCGCGATTCGCGGCTACCCCAGGCGCAGTGCGGAGTGACGATTAGATTGGGGATATCGGGTGCCAGCAATGGGTTGCCCGCCACGGGTGGCTCCAGACTCAGTACGTCCACGCCGGCCCCACCCAACGCACCCTGGCGCAAGGCATCGGCCAGTAGCGCCTCGTCCACCAAGCCGCCACGCGCGGTATTGATCAGGATCGCGTCGCGGCGCATCAGCGCCAGTTCCCAGGCACCGATCAGGCCCCGGGTTTCCGGCGTCAGCGGACAATGCAGGCTGAGCACGTCCACCTGCGGCAGCAGCAGCGGCAGCGGCACTCGCCCCTCCTGCTCCTCCTCCACCACGCCGGGGCGTTGGGCAATCAGCACCCGCATGCCGAACGCCTCGGCCACCCGGGCCACGCCCCGGCCCAGCTCGCCATGGCCGACGATGCCCAACGTCTTGCCAGCCAGCTCGCGGATTGGAAAATCCAGCAGACAAAACTGGTTGGCTTGCCGCCAGCGACCGTCGCGCACCGCCCGCCGGTAGTCGGACAGCCGGGTGACCAACGTCAGCAGCAGCGCGAATACATGCTGCACCACCGCCGCGGTGCCATAACCACGACAGTTGCAGACCGTTACGCCCCGTGACGTCGCCGCCGCCAGATCGACGTTGTTCAGGCCGGTGGCGGCGATGCAGATCAGCCGCAGTCGGGGAGCATGGCGCAGCGCGGCCGCGTCCAGCATCACCTTGTTGCTGATGATCACTTCAGCTTCGGCGATGCGCGTGGCGACCTGATCGGGCACGGTGGCGGGGTAATAGCGCAGATCCGGCAGGATGCGGTCGATGCCGTTAAAATCGAGATCGCCGCAATCGAGCGAATCCCGGTCGAGAAAGACACCCAGCATGGCGATGAACCCCTTGAGGACGATTCGTTTCATTATAAGACACCGAGGCATGACCGCATCATGATGCAAGCGACCCTCACCTGCTTCTCCCACGATCAGCCCACCCGCACCGGTGTACTGCTGGCCAATCTCGGCACCCCCGACGCCCCCACTCCCGCCGCCCTGCGTCGTTATCTGGCCGAGTTCCTCTGGGACCCGCGGGTGGTGGAATTGCCCCGGCCGTTGTGGTGGCTGATCCTGCACGGCATTATCCTGCGCATCCGTCCGGCCCGGTCCGCCCGTAAGTACCAGACCATCTGGACCGAGGACGGCTCGCCACTGCTGGCGATCAGCCGCCGGCAGGCGATGGCGGTGGCGGCGGCGCTGCGCCAACAGTGCCTGGGTCCGGTACAGGTGGCGTTGGGAATGCGCTACGGCAATCCCTCCATCGCCTCGGCGCTGGCCGACCTGCGGGACGCCGGCGCGCGCCGGCTGCTGGTGCTGCCGCTGTACCCGCAATACTCCGCCACCACGGTCGCCTCGACCTTCGACGCGGTTGCCGCCGAACTGCGACGCTGGCGCTGGCTACCGGACCTGCGGCTGATCACCCACTATCACGACGATCCCGCTTATCTGGAGGCGCTGGCCACCAGCATCCGCGCCGCCCGCGCCGAACAGTCCGGCGAACGGCTGCTGTTCTCCTTCCACGGCCTGCCCAAACGCAACCTGCTGGCTGGCGATCCCTACCACTGCGAGTGTCACAAAACCGCCCGGCTGGTCGCCGAACGGCTGGGCTTGCAAAAGGATCAGTGGGCGGTGGCGTTTCAGTCGCGCTTTGGCCGCGCCGAATGGCTGCAACCCTACACCAGCGAGCTGCTGGCCGCTTGGGCGCGGGCCGGGGTCAAGGGGGTGGATGTGGTGTGCCCCGGTTTCGCCGCCGATTGTCTGGAGACGCTGGAAGAAATCGCTCTCGAAAACCGGGAAGTGTTTCTGGCGGCCGGCGGCGAGTACTACCGCTATATCCCGGCTCTGAACGACGCGCCGGCCCACATCGAAGCGCTGGCCCGACTGATCGTCCGGCACGCGGCCGGCTGGCCGGAATTCGACCCCGACCATGACCCGGTCGCCACCGCCGCCGAACGGGTCGCCAGGCAGGCCCGCGCCTTGGCCATGGGTGCGAGGGTTTAACCCGAGTCGCCAGCGGACCGCCACGGTCCGCCACGCCGGACGCGCCAAGTCGCGGGAAATTCATGGGTCCGGCCTGCCGGCGATTTCGCCCTCCATCGGACCTGACGCCTTCTATACTGACTCGGTAGATGCGGTGTCTAGGAGTCCTCCGCGCCACAACGACCCACGGCACGGTCGCGAAATCGATCCGGTGAGGGCAGCATGATTCATGGTGTGTTATTTGATCTGGAAGGCGTGCTATACGTCGGCGGACACCCTCTGCCCGGTGCCCGCGAAGCCCTGCTCAGCTTGCGCGCGGCCGGCATTCCGGCCCGTTTCGTCACCAACTCCACCCGCCTGACGCGCGGCGCGATCATTAACCGCTTGGCGCGGATCGGACTGGAGGTTTCGCTCCAACACCTGTTTACCCCGGTGGTCGCGGCGCGCAACTATCTGATCGCTCGGAAACTGACGCCGCATTTGCTGGTGCATGCCGACATCCAGGGCGAGTTCGCCGACCTGCTGGGCGGACCGCCCGGCGCGGTCCTGCTCGGCGACGCCGGCAATGCTTTCGGTTACGGGACGCTCAACGAATGCTTCCGGCTGCTGTTGGGCGGCCTGCCACTGCTGTCGATGGGTTCCAATCGCTATTTCCGCGAAAACGGTCAGTTGAGCCTGGATATCGGTCCGTTCATGACCGCGCTGGAGTACGCCGCCGAGATGGAAGCCGTGGTGCTGGGCAAACCCTCGCCCGAGTTCTTCCTGGCGGCGGTCAACAGCCTCAACCTGCCGCCCCAGGATGTGGTGATGGTCGGCGACGACGCCGAAATGGATGTATGCGGCGCGCTGGCGGCCGGTCTGCGCGGGGTACTGGTGCGCACCGGCAAGTACCGTCCGGGCGACGAGGCCAAGGTCGTGCCTCACGGCGGCCGGGTACTCGACGACCTTGATGCGGTAATCGATTACATTCTTTGAAGCGCCGCTATTGCGGGTAAAATCCGCCCTCGTTTTCAACCCCTTTTCTGCTGGCGGTTCCGGAAAATCATTGGCCGACTCGCCCCCTTTCGCACCGAATCGGAGTTTTCATGCGCGTCCTGTTTCCCGATATCAAACCCTATGCTACTCAACGCCTCGCGGTGGACTCACTGCATACTCTATATATTGAGGAATGCGGCAACCCCAATGGCCTGCCGGTCCTGTTCCTGCACGGCGGCCCCGGTGCCGGTTGCGAACCGATGCATCGGCGTTTCTTCGACCCGCAACGCTACCGTATCGTGCTGTTCGACCAGCGCGGCAGCGGTCAATCCAGCCCGCACGCCGAACTGCGCGACAACACCACCTGGCACCTGGTGGCGGACATCGAAAAACTGCGCGAACACCTCAACATCGACCGCTGGGTGGTCTTCGGTGGTTCCTGGGGCTCGACTCTGGCGTTGGCCTACGCCGAAACCCACCCGGATCGGGTACTGGGTCTGATCCTGCGCGGAGTGTTCCTGTGCCGCGACCAGGATATCCACTGGTTCTACCAGCACGGCGCCAACCGCCTGTTCCCCGATTTGTGGGAACATTTTCTGGCACCGATTCCGGCGGCGGAACAGCACGACCTGATCCACGCCTACCACCGGCGGCTGACTGGTGCCAACGAACTGGAGCGACTGCGCGCGGCCAGAGCCTGGTCGGTGTGGGAAGGCGCTACCCTGACCCTGGAAAGCAACTCGACCATGGTCGAGCACTTCAGCGAAGCTCACCGGGCGCTGAGCCTGGCGCGCATCGAGTGCCATTACTTCGTCAATCAGTGCTTCATGGAACCCGAGCAGTTGCTGCGCGATGCCGACCGGCTGCGGACCATGCCCGGCGTCATCGTCCACGGCCGCTACGACGTGGTTTGCCCGCTGGACAATGCCTGGGCGCTGTACCAATCCTGGCCGGAAGCAGATCTGCGGATCGTCTCGCCGGCCGGGCATGCCGCCAGCGAACCGGGCATCGTCGATGCGCTGATCACCGCCACCCAGGCGTTCGCCGATCGGCTGGGATGATTGGGCTGTTGCAACGGGTGACCGAGGCACGGGTCGCGGTCGGCGGCGACACGGTGGGCGCCATCGACGCCGGCTTGCTGGTGCTAATCGGGGTCGAGCGCGGTGATACCGAGATCCAGGCCGACCGGCTGCTGGAGCGCCTGCTTGGCTATCGGGTATTCGCCGACGCCGACGGCAAAATGAACCGAAGCCTGCGCGAGGTCGGCGGTGGACTGCTGCTGGTACCACAGTTCACCCTGGCGGCCGATACCCGCAAGGGACTGCGTCCCAGCTTCACCCCGGCCGCGCCGCCGGACGAAGGCGAACGATTGTTCGGCTATCTGGTCGAACGGGCGCAACGCCAACATACGCCAGTCGCCACCGGCCGCTTCGGCGCTCACATGCGGGTCGGCCTGAGCAACGACGGCCCGGTGACTTTCTGGCTGCGCGTGACCCCAACCACCGGTACCTGACCCATTTCTCCTTCGGATCCCCACCATCCGTATGATCCCGTATTTTCTGTCTTCCTCCGGCATTGCGTCGCGTGCCGGAAATTTCACCCTTATTCTGCTGCTATCGATCATGCTGGCGACGGTCGTCCGAGCGCAGCCGACCGCGCCGGTGACGCCACCGGTCGATCCCGCCAAGATCGCCGAGCAGCAGGCGGCGCGCCGGCAGTCTCTGGAGCACGACCGGCAGTCCATCGAACGCACCCGCCAGGACTTGCAGGCGCGGCTCGCCGATCTGCCGCGGCAGATGGAGACGCCGCGCCCGGAACAGATCGACGAGGCGATGCTGGAACAGACCCGGGTGGATGCGGAATCGGCGCGGCTGCGCCAGGAAAGCGCGCTGTCGGAACTGAACAACAGTCGGCGGCGTATTGAAGATCTCCAAAAGGGGATCGGCGAACTGGAAGCACGCGAGCAATTGCTGAAAAATCCCGCCAAGGAGGCCACCGAGGGGGCGGCTGACCGCGCCGAGCAACTGCGGCGGACCAGCCAGGCTCTGACCCAGCAGCGTGCGGATCTGGAGCTGGAAAATCTCAATCTGGCTAATCTGCGCGACCAGTTCGAAATTGCCAAGCTGCGTTTGAAACTGGCCGAACAGTGGCGGGAATGGATCGAACAGCGCTTCCAGCAGCGCCAGGAGCAAGGCCGGCAGAGCGCCCAAGCCGAACTGGTTGGCCGGCTGCAAGCGGACCTTGTCACTCAACAGGACCGAGCCAACGCGCTGCGCCAGCGACTGTCTCAGAATCAGGGCACGCTGCCGCTGGTGCTCTGGCAACGCCTGGTCACCGAGCTGCAAACGGTCGAGGAGCACATCAACCTGTTGAGCCTGGACCGCCATCTGGCGGAGACCGCCAATATGTTGGCCCGTCTGAAGGATCTGCCGAACAACGCCAGCGTCGACCCGGACGACCTGCGGGACGCGCTCGAACAGCTTGCCGCGATGCGCGACGACCTGCGCCGCACCGAAGATCTGCTACAACAAAAAAGCGCCGTCTACGAGCAACAGCGCCAGGTGATCGAACGGCGCGAAGCGACGACGGCGAACGACCGGCGGCTGCGCGGCGAGGAACTGCAACTGACCGGCCAGTTGCTGGACGATTTGAGTCAGCGCGCCGGCCAGGCGCAGGACCAGTCGCTCCAAGTCAACAGGATCGCGGCACAGCTCGACCACGATTACCGGGAACGTCTGCGGCGGGATCTGTTCACCCGCAAACCCTACCCAGATACGACCGAGGCCTGGCGGCAACTCCTGGAGGCCATGGCCGCCGCGCCCCAGGTGTTGTTCTACCAGATCCGGCTCAGCCTGGAATCGACCATTCGGGCCCTGCTGGATGCGACCGTGCTGCGCTGGGCCATTCTGGTGGCGTTGGAGGGTATGCTGCTCTGGGGACTGGTGGCGACCGTGCGCGGTCTGCGGCGGGCCTCGCGCCGCCTCGGCGAGCAGCGGGTACAGGGCGACAGCTTTCTGCGCCAGTTGGTCGCCAGCGCGCTGCTGCTGGCCCGAGCCAACCTGGGGGGTACCGGCTTCGCGGCCGCCCTGCTGTGGCTGCTGTGGCTGGTCGAGGTCCCCCAGCCGGGGTTTGGTATCCTGATGACGCTGGCCCTGGCGTGGCTGGCGATCAAGCTGCCGGTCAGCCTGGCCTGGCTGCTGCTGGTTTCGCCGCGCCTGCTGGCCGAACAGCGGCAACCGGCGCTGTACCGCCAACTGTTTTGGACTCTGATCGGCGGTGGTGCGCTGGTCGCCCTGGTGGTGTTGGCGCATCTGAGCGATTTATCCGCCATCGTGGTCAACGCCTTTGATCGCCTGTTCATGCTGTACTGGTTTTGGGCGTTTCTACCCGTGCTGCGTATTCGCCGGCTGGTCATGGACCTGCTCGGCGCCCGGCAGGAGGGACGGCTGTGGTTCGTGGTACTGCGTTTTGGCAGCCTGCTGCTGCCGCTGTCGCTGCTGGGCGCCGCCGTGCTGGGGCTGCTCGGCTACCTGCAACTGGCCTGGCTGGTCGCCGGCTACCTGCTGGTCTTCATCGCCGTGCTGGTCGGCTGGCTGTTGGCGCGCAGCCTGCTGAACGATCTGGTGGTGGCGTTGAAAAACTTTGCCGTGACCCATTCCGGCTACGGTTTGCTGTGGACTCAGGACATCATCACCCCCCTGCACCGGATTTTGAACCTACTGCTTTTCCTGGGCGCATGGGTCGTGTTGTTCCGCGCCTACGGCTGGACCGGCGAATCCGCGGTGGTCACCTCCATCTGGGCCTTCCTGGAGCGGCCGCTGTTTACCATGGGCGCGGCGGAAATCACCACCTGGCGCATTCTGATCACCATCACCATCCTGCTGGTGGTGATCTGGCTGGGGCAATGGAGTCGGGCGATCAGCTATCGCTGGGTGCTCTCCCACATCAGCGATTTGGGCGTGCGCCACAGCCTGTCGGTTTTCACCCAGTATGCCGTGGTGTTGGTCGGGCTGCTGTTCATCCTGCGGGTGGTCGGCATCGATCTCACCACCTTGGCGGTGTTCGCCGGGGCGGTGGGCGTCGGCATCGGGCTGGGCATGCAGAGTCTGGCCAACAATTTCGTCAGCGGCCTGCTGCTGCTGATCGAGCGGCCGCTGCGCACCGGGGATATCGTCCAGGTCGGCACTCACTTGGGCGAAGTGACCAGCATCGGCATGCGCTCGCTGACCGTGCAGACTTTCGACAACGAGTCGGTGATCATTCCCAACGCCGAGGTGATCGGCAACGCCTTCACCAACTGGACGCACGGCGACCGGGTGCTCCGCACCATCCTGTGGGTTGGCATCAGCTACGACGCCGACCCTCATCAGGCGCAGAAAATCATCGAACGGATCCTGCGGGAACATCCGGCGGTACTAGCGGAGCCGGAACCGCTGGCCCTGCTCTGGGATTTCGCCGATTCATCGGTAAAGTTCCGCGTCCAGTATTTCATCGATCTGGGCCGGGATCATCTGCTGAAAACTCACAACGAGATTCTGTTCACGGTCTGGGATCGGTTCAAGGAGGCTGGAATCCGCATTCCTTACCCGCAACAGGATCTCTACCTTAAGGAGTGGCCGGCATCCAGCCCGGCCGGTTTGATACCAGCCCCATTCAGTTCCGGCCCGTCATCCGGTGGCGCCGGCCCCATTACCCACCATACCGACATCACTCGATGAAAACGATTGAATTGCTTCTCGAACGCTTCATCTTGCTCAGCCGCTGGCTGCTGACGCCGCTGTATCTGGCGCTGATCGCCATCCTGATTCTATTCGCGGTCAAGGCCTACCAGGAGGTAATCCATCTGTTCGCCACCATTGCCACGCTTACCGAAAGCGATCTGGTATTGGCGGCGCTGGCATTGATCGATCTGGCCCTGGTGGCCAACCTGCTGGTGATGGTGGTGCTCAGCAGCTACGAGACTTTTGTATCCAATCTCGACGTGCGCGAAGGGCAGGAAAAACCGCCCTGGCTGGGCAAGATCGACGCGGCGACCATCAAGATCAAGCTGGCGGTCGCCATCGTCGCCATTTCGTCCATTCATCTGCTCAAGGCGTTCATGACCGTCCCACCCCAGAATGGCGATCAGCCTGTATGGAACCATCAATTATTCTGGCTGGTGGTTATCCACATGACCTTCGTGCTGTCGGCGCTACTGATGGCGGTGATCGACCGTATCGCCTTCGCTCCGCACCGTAGCCACTGAGCGGCTCAGAGACTGTGCCGACCGACCCAGTCGCGGGCGAACTGCCAAGCCACTCGGCCGCTACGCGAGCCGCGCTGCAACGCCCATTGCAACGCCTGCTGGCGGGCGGCCTCGTTCAAGCCCGTCGGCCATCTCAACTGCTCCAGCCAGTAGCCGACGATGGCCAGATAATCATCCTGGCTGAATGGGTGAAACGACAGCCACAGCCCGAACCGCTCCGATAGCGAGATTTTTTCCTCCACCGCTTCACCGTGGTGCAACTCGCCGTCGACGAGACGGGCGTCCTCGTTTTCCCGCCGGTATTCGGGCAGCAGATGGCGACGATTGGAGGTGGCGCAGAGCAATACGTTGTCGGGCGCGGTGCTGATCGAACCGTCCAGCATCGCCTTGAGCGCCTTGTAGCTGGGGTCGTCGGCTTCGAACGACAGATCGTCGCAATAAAGCAGGAACCGCTCCGGCCGCTCGAACAGGGGATCGACAATATCGGGCAGGTCGATGAGATCCTGCTTGTCTACTTCGATCAGGCGCAGGCCGCGCTCGGCGTATTCGTTGAGCAGGGCCTTGATCAATGACGATTTACCGGTGCCGCGCGCGCCCCACAGGAGCACGTTGTTGCAGGGCCGTCCGGCCAGAAATTGCCGCACGTTTAGATCCAGTGCCGTCTTTTGCCGGTCGATTCGCTGCAAATCGGCTAACCGCAGGCGATGAGGATGCCGTACCGGTCGCAGGGCGCCACGCTGGCCGAGTCGCCGCCAGCGGAATGCCCGGTCGTATTTCCAGTCCGGCGGCGCTGGCATCGCCGGCAAGCCTTGCTCCAACCGTTCGAGCGCGGACGCCAGCCGTTCAGCCAGCGCCCGCTCAAGCGATAGCGTCACCGACGGCATGGGCGCTAGTGTCCCATGACCACGGCACTCTGTGCAGGAGGCGCGCTGGCTAGCACGACCAGATCGGCGACGATGCGCGCGCTTTCGTCCAGGGCCGCGTCTGGAATCGCGCTGTCCTTGCCGGCCGGGATCTCGTCATCCGCCTTGAGCGGCGGCAAGCCCTTGGCGACGCGGTAGCGGTTTTCCCGGTCGCGCTGCCAATTCTCGATGCGCTCGTGCTCGGCCCGACGCTGTTTTTCCTGCAACGAAACGGTGGTTCTGTCCTGCTGCTCCTTAGTGAAATCGAGGTCGCGCAGAAACGCCTGATAATCCGAGTCGCTGGTGGCGCGCTCCTGATGCCGCCGCGCCAGTTCCGGCACCAGCACCGCCAGATTCCGGTCAGCCCGATAGCGGGTGGCGGCGATTTCATCCCAAGGCAGCGCGTTCTTCTGGGCGCTCTCGCCGATTTCCTCGCTGTCCACCACCGAGGGAATGGCGAGATCCGGCCGGACTCCACGATGCTGAGTGCTGCTGCCGTTGACGCGATAGAACTTGGCGATGGTCAGCTTCAACTGGCCCTGCGGATCCTTGGCCCGGGTCAAGCGGTTCAGATCGACCAGGGTTTGCACCGTGCCCTTGCCGAAGGTCGGATCGCCGATGACGACGCCGCGACCGTAGTCCTGAATGGCGCCGGCGAAGATTTCCGAAGCCGAGGCGCTGGCATGATCCACCAGTACCGCCAGCGGCCCGCCGTACAGCCGGTTGCCTTCGCTGTCCTGCTCGACTTCCACTCGACCACTGGCGTTTCTGACCTGCACCACTGGCCCATCGCCGATGAACAGACCGGTCAAATCCACCGCTTCCTGCAGGGAGCCACCGCCGTTTTCGCGGAGATCCAGCACCAGTCCGTCGATCTTGCCATCCAGGTCCTTGAGCAACCGCCGGACGTCGCGGGTGGTGCTGCGGTAATCCTCGACTCCGCGCCGGGCGGCTTCGAAGTCGCTGTAGAACGCCGGCACGGTGATGATGCCGATCCGCAGCTCGCGGCCATCGGGACCCCGTATCGTCTTGATTTCACTCTTGGCGGCCTGTTTCTCCAGTTTGATGGTGTCGCGGACCAAGCGCACGGTCTTCTCGGCCGCGGTCACGCCGGCCTTGCCGGGTAGTACCTTCAGACGCACCACCGTGCCGCGCTGGCCGCGGATGCGCTCGACCACATCGTCCAGCCGCCAGCCGACCACATCCACCCAGGGACCCTTGTCGCCCTGCGCCACGCCGACGATCTTGTCGGCCGCCTTGATTTGCTGGCTGAGATCGGCCGGGCCGCCGGCCACCAGTTCGACCACCGTCACCTGCTCATCCTCCATGCGCAGCACGCAGCCGATACCTTCCAGCGACAGGCGCATCTGGATGTTGAAATTCTCGGTGTTGCGTGGCGAGAAGTAGGCGGTGTGCGGGTCGAAGGCCTGCGCAACCGCGTTCATGTACAACTGGAATACGTCGTCGCTGCTGGATTGTTGCGCCTGGCGCAAGCGGTTGTCGTAGCGCTTGCTCAGCAGTTCGCGGGCGGCAGCCTGATCCTTGCCGGACAGGATCAGAGTCAGCATCTCGTGCTTCAGTTTTTTACGCCAGATTTCATCCAGATCGGCCGGGTTGGCGGCCCAGGGTGCGTCCTTGCGATCCACGTTCAGGGATTCGTCCACATCGAAACGAAACCCCCGCTCCAGCAGGGACTGGATGCGGGTGGTCCGCTCCGCCAACCGGCGCAGATAGACGTTGAAAATAGCGTAGGCCGGGCGCAGGTCGCCTTTCTTCAAGGCATCGTCCAGGGTATCGCGATACCGCTCGAAACCGGCAATGTCGCTGGCCAGGAAATAGGAACGGCTGAAGTCGAGATCATCAAGATACGTGGTCAGGATGAGCGCGGACAACCGGTTGTCCAGGCTGCTTTGCCGGTAATGGTGCTGGGACAGCAGTTCGGCGATGGTCCGGTCCAGCGAGGCATGACGGGCCGCCGGCATCAGGTCGCCGATGGCGATGGCCCCGCTGGGAGCGGCCGATTTGGCGAACGCCCCCGGAGAACCCAGCAACAGAACCAGCGGCAGCAGGATCAGAAACTTCAGAGCGCGAATGTTGTGCATGCTATCTCTCGACGAAAACGGCCCTCGAACGCCATGCTTCCTCATCAGGACGAGATGGGATGGACCAGAATGATGTCGGTGGCGACCGGTTGCTTGCCGTTCGGTTCGGCCAGGGTGAACTCGAACAGGTGGTTGCGGGACGGCAGCTTCATGACGTTGAAACCTTCCGGCAAGCTGGAGTCATGAAAAAACGCCGTCCGGTAAGGAGAGTCGGGGTCGCGGGAATCGGTTTTCCATAGATACTGCGACAGCTTGACCAGAAACCGCATGAAGCCAAAACTTTTGTTGTCGTCGTGATGATAACAGTAGCCGCGAACCCGCGAACCCATCGCGCCCCACATGGGAGCGGCGTAATCATCGCCGCGAGTCGGCAACAAACCCGGCACCAGATAGCCGGACACGTACATGTCCGCTTCCCGGCGCAGTTCCTCCGACACGTTGTCGAACGCCAGCACTTCGACCCGGCAGCCCTTGTTCTGCAGGGCGCGGACCACCTGCACGAAATCGCCATCGCCGGTTGCCAGCAGCACCCGGTCCAGATTTTCCGATTGCAACAGTACGTCCACGGCCATGTCGAGATCGGCGTTGGCCTTGCCGTAGCGGTTGCCGGCTTCGTCCTGAAACCATTTGACCCGCTTTTCGATGACCTTGTACCCCAGTTCGCGCAGGGCGGATTGGTAGGCGCGGGCCTTGTCACGATAGACCGTGTTGGTTTCGGCGCGTTCCTCGTCGTAGGACAGGTAAACGTTCAGGCGCAGTGGCTCGGCGTGATCGCGGCAGGCGAATTCACGCAGGATATCGTATTGCATGCGTTGCCCGCCATTGCGTGAAATATTAGCGGCGTCTACGTAAACGCCAACCTTGGCATGAGATTTGATATCGATGGTCATATGCTTATTTGAATGTAAATTGAGAGCGTCATTACTGGAGGGAATGAACTGTACCTAAGGGAGACGAATTGCATGATATTTTTATCATAAATCTTGTGTGGATCCGCTACATTTTTACGGCCTCGCCACGAATGGCGAAACATGGCGATGACTGCTGGTTCGAGCGACGGTGCCAAGCTCGCCGACCGCCCGGCCGATCCCGCAAGCGTGATCCGACGCGCCGCGCGCGCCGGACCGACCGGCTCAATGGTTGTCGGTGCTTCCCGCCGACAACCGTTCCGCATCCAGCAGCGGCCTGAGCAGATCCATCGGCACCGGAAATACGATGGTGGTGTTGTTCTGGATGCCGATGTCGTTGAGCGTTTGCAGGTAGCGCAATTGCAGGGCCTGCGGTTGGGAGGCGATGATCGCGGCGGCCTGGCGAATCCGGTCGGCGGCCTGAAACTCGCCCTCGGCGTTGATGATCTTGGCCCGCCGCTCGCGCTCGGCCTCGGCCTGGCGGGCGATGGCGCGGATCATGCTTTCGTCGATATCCACATGCTTGAGTTCGACGTTGGACACCTTGATGCCCCAGATGTCGGTCTCGCTGTCCAAAATATTTTGAATGTCCCGGTTCAGCTTCTCCCGTTCGGCCAGCATCTCGTCCAGTTCGTGCTGGCCAAGCACGGAGCGCAGCGTGGTCTGCGCCAGTTGGCCGGTCGCGGCGTAGTAATCCTCGACCTGAATGATGGCCCGCTCGGGGTCGATCACCCGGAAGTAGATGACGGCGTTGACCTTGACCGAGACGTTGTCGCGGGAAATCACATCCTGGCTGGGTACGTCCATGACGATGGTGCGCAGGTCCACCCGCCTCATTTTCTGGATGACCGGCACCAAAATGATCAGACCCGGTCCCTTGACCGCCTGAAAGCGCCCCAGGAAAAACACCACGCCGCGTTCGTATTCGTACAGCACCTTGATCGAGGCGGCGACCAGCGCCAATAGTACCAGCAGCGCGATAAAGATCGGATTGAAGATCATGACGGTTCCCCTTTGTCGGAATCCAGCGCTTGCACCCACAGCATCAATCCCTCGCGGCCGGCGACTCGGACCCGGTCGCCTTGCCGCAACGGTCGGTCGGCGCGGACGCGCCAGGATTCGCCGCGAATCCACGCCCGGTCGTCGTCCGCCATCACCGTGCCCACCGCGCCCAGCAAGGTTTCCATCCCGCTGACCGCCGGCCGGTGGCGCTGCCGGGCGAACAGCGTCGCCAGACCGATCAGCACCACCGCGCTGGCCAGGGCGAAGCCGACGATCAGACCGATGGGAATCTCGTAACCTGGGCCGGTTTCGTCCCACAGCAGCAGCGAGCCGGCGACAAAAGCAACGATCCCGCCCAGCCCCAGCGCGCCGAAGCTGGGCACGAATGCCTCGGCGATCATGAAGGCCAGACCGAGTAACAGCAGCGCCAGACCGGCGTAGTTGACCGGCAGCACCTGAAACGCGAACAGCGCCAGCAGCAGGCAAATGCCGCCCAGCACGCCGGGCAGCGCCGTGCCGGGATTGGCCAGCTCGAAGAAAATGCCATAGACCCCGATCAATAGCAGCACGTAGGCCACCATCGGGTGAGCCACCACCGCCAGCAGCCGGTTCCGCCAGTCGGGCGCAAGGGTTTCGACAGTCAGATTGCGGGTGGACAGCGGTCGTTTGTCACCGGCGATCTCCACCGATCGGCCATCGGCCTGTTGCAGCAAATCGGAGACGTTGACGGCGATCAGGTCGATCACGCCTTTTTGCAGGGCCTCCTGGGCGCTGAGGCTGGCCGCCTCGGTCACGGCCTGCTCGGCCCATTCGACGTTGCGGCCTCGTAACTGGGCCAGCGAGCGGATGTAGGCCCGAGCGTCATTGACCACCTTGCGCTCCATGTCGGAACCAGATGGGGTGGGTTTGTCAGCGGGTTTGTCAGCGGGTTTGTCAGCGGGTTTATCGGCGGACTTGTCGGTGTCGGGTTCGCGGGCTTGATCCCGGTCGGTCGGCCGTGCCGGTAGCGGCAGGCCACCGATTTGCACCGGGGTAGCCGCGCCCAGGTTGGTGGCGGGCGCCATGGCGGCGATGTGGCAGGCGTAGAGAATGTAGGTGCCGGCGCTGGCGGCGCGAGCGCCTTCCGGGGCGACATAGCCGATCACGGGTATCGGTGAAGCCAGGATCGCCTGGATGATGTCACGCATGGAACTGTCCAGGCCGCCGGGCGTGTCGAGCTTGAGAATGATTGCCATCGCGCCGCGTTCGCGCGCCTGGCCAAGACCGCGCAGGATGAAATCGCGGCTGGCTGGACCGATGGCGCCTTGCACCTCCAGCAGCAGCGCCGAGCCGGATGCCGACGCGGCGACCAGCGCGCTTCCCGCCCATGCCGCCAGCCATGCCAGCACCATCACCGCCCGCCACACGCGCATTCCACAGCCTCCGTCGATCACCGTGTCACCTAACAATCATTTTAGACTGTCGGACACGGGTACGGTGCGACGACCATGCGCTCAATCTTCCAGCGCTTCCCGAATCCGGGCCGCCAGCGCCTTGAGTTCCCCGGGATCGCCGGGTGCGCGACCGTGGGCGCCGGCGCGCTGCCCTTCCCGCATCGGCACGATGTGGACATGGTAATGGGGTACGGTTTGACCGGCGGCGGCGCCGTTGAACTGGCTGATGCGCAACCCGTCGGGCGCCAGCGCCTTATGCACGGCACGGGCGATGCGTTGGGTGGTCCTGGTCACGGCCAACAGGTCCGATTCGGCGATCTCCAGCAGGTTGGCGGCATGTGTCTTGGAAATCACCAGCGCATGACCCGGACTGGCTGGCTGGATATCCATGAAAGTCAGGGTGTGCTCGTCTTCGCAAACCTTGATGGCTGGGATG
Source organism: Candidatus Competibacteraceae bacterium (assembly GCA_016699715.1). Lineage (NCBI taxonomy): Bacteria > Pseudomonadati > Pseudomonadota > Gammaproteobacteria > Candidatus Competibacteraceae > Candidatus Competibacteraceae bacterium. The sequence continues at coordinate 3,188,277 of CP065007.1, forward strand.
ACGCCCCGGATGATTTTGCAAAAAATACAGCTTTCGCTGGGGTTCATGCGGTTGGCCTCCTGAGCGGCAGGCGGTTGGGCGGGAAAGTCTTTTCCGTGTATGGGGTGGTTCCGGCGCGGGGCGCACCCAGCTTCAGGGTTGGCGCTCGACCGTCCGAATCTCCATGCGCATCACTTCCTTGCCTTTCTTGTGCTGGGCAATCCGCACCGGCAGATAGCGCAATTCGGGCGCGAACCAAAAGGTGGTGATTCGGGTGCTGCCCGGTTTGGAGTGGCTGATGCGTAGCGCGCGGAGCCGGCCGAGCGGAGTATCCAGTATCTCCTCGCCCTCGTTGCGAATCTGGAAGGTTCTGAGCGCGGTCTCGTCTACCAGCGTGTACTGTTCGGGCAGACGGTCGCGTTGCAAATCCCGCATCACCACCATGTTGAGACTCAGGGGGTCCACCACGCCAGGCGACAGCGGCAGGGTGGCCTGGCGCGTACCGCTGCGCGCTTCGACCCGACCGGCTGGCCAGTCGAAGCGCAGTTGCACGTCACCGGATTTCTTGCCGGTTTCCATCCGCCGTTCGTAACGGGTCGGCTGAATCCGGCCATCGCGGATTTCCCCGCTGGCCCGCTCGCGGACACTGGCCGACGCCAGCAGCGCCACCAGCCCGTTGGGGCGGACATCGGAACTCATCTGGTAACCACCCGAACCGTCCGCGGCCAGGCTCATGACCGCTTCGCCCAGCGAGAATCCCTGGCCATACACTTCGTAATGGGTCTGAAAGGGTGCGACGGGCAATTCGCCGCCAGCGGAGGTTGAGAGACCGAGCGCCAGCCCAGCGGCCAGCATGATGGCGCGGAATGATCGTTTCATGCGACGGCGCATCCTCGCCGACCCGACGGTCGGCAATCGATTTCAAGGATAATGACCGCGCATGATAGACCATTCCCGGCGACCGCGTGCCCACGGATCGCCACGTTAGGCGGGGTTCAGGCTTGCAGTTGGGTGAGTTGGCCGCGACGTTCGCGCAACAGCGTTTCATAGGCACGGCTGAGCGCATGTTCGTAGGCACAGTCGCCGGCTTCGCCCATTTCGTGCAGACGCGCCTCGAAAAAGGCGATTTCCTGGCGCAGAAAGTCGACGGCCCGATAATCGGCCATCGGATGGCCACGGCTCCCTTGGCGGGTGCTCAGGGCAAAATCGGCGTACATGGCTTGCTTCTCCTCATTTGGTTGTCATTTTCGCGATTCGAACATAGCGTACTTCGAGTGGGTGAACTCCGCATGACACCGGCGTGAAATCCGCGTTTCACCAGGTACGGAACCGCATGGATAGATCGACCGCGCGCACGTCCTTGGTCAGGCCGCCGATGGAGATGTAATCGACTCCGGTTTCGGCGATCCCGCGCACGGTATCGAAATTGACGTTGCCGGAGGCTTCCAGCTTGACGCTGCCACCAACGATCCGCACCGCCTCGGCCATGGCTGTCAGATCGAAGTTGTCGAGCATGACGATATCGGGTCGGGCGGCCAGCGCCTCTTCCAGTTCGGGGCGATTCTCCACTTCCACTTCGACGGTGATGCCGGGATGCAAACGGCGAGCGGTGGCGATGGCGTTGCCAATCGATCCGGCCGCCATGATGTGATTTTCCTTGATCAACACGGCGTCGAACAAACCGATGCGATGGTTGCGGCAACCGCCGCGGCGCACGGCGTATTTCTGTGCCAGCCGCAGGCCCGGCAAGGTCTTGCGGGTATCGAGAATGACGGCCTGGGTACCGCTCACGGCATCGGCATAGCGGCGAGCCAGCGTGGCGGTGCCGGACAGCAGTTGCAGGAAATTCAAGGCGGTGCGCTCGCCGGTCAGCAGAGGGCGAGCCGGGCCGCGTAGGGTGCAGAGCAATTGCTCGGGTTCGACGCGGTCGCCGTCGGCCGCTCGCCAGTCGGTGGCGATACGCGGATCGAGCTGGCGGAACACGGCGTCGAACCAGGCGGTGCCGCACAGAATCGCGGTTTCGCGGCTAATGACGGTCGCTTCGGCCTGGGCGTGCTCCGGGATCAGCGCGGCGGTCAAATCGCCGTCGCCGACATCCTCGGCCAGCGCCAGGGCGACATTGGGATTGAGATCGGGCAGAGTCATGGCAGCTCCTCGGAAAACGGTTTTGGCGCAACGATGGCGCAGCGGGGCGCGATATCGCGCGGCGAGGAATAAACTATAGGCTCCATTGAACCCCTGTGAGGAGCAAAACCATGCGAGCCTTTCTGTTTGGCCTGCTGCTGGCATTCGCCGCCGCGGTGTTCGCGGCCGATGGCAATCCCCTGCGTATCGAGCAGCCCTGGGCGGCCGAAACGCCGCCGGCCGCCCATACCGGTGCCGCCTACCTGAGTATCGTCAACGGCGGCGAAGCCGATCGCCTGCTCGGCGCCAAGGCCGAGGGAGTCGGTCATGTCGAACTGCATACGACGACCATGGACGGCGGCGTGATGCGAATGCGCAAGGTCGGGGTGCTCGACGTACCGGGCGGCGCGACCACCGTGCTGGAACCCGGCGGTATTCACATTATGCTGATCGACCTGAAGCAACCGCTGCGCGCCGGCCAAAGCGTCCCGCTGACTCTGGAGTTCGAAAAAGCCGGGGCGATGCAAGTGCGGGTTCCGATCCGCAAGCGCGAAGAGATGCAGCCTTCGACGTCGCCACCCATGCATGGCCATGGCCACGGCGACGGGCAGAAAATGAAGATGGAATGAACCTCCATCGTCCTCGTCTCTACCCGGCCTGTTCCAGTACCGCCGCGTGAGCGGGGCAACGAGCGCGCAGCGTGGCTACGAACGTGGCCAGCGCCGGCCGATCCGGGAACCGATAGAGATGGGCGGGACAGCGGCAGTCGGAGGCGCCGAAGCGAAACAGCGGCGGCGCGCCGCCCAAATCCTCCCGCAACACCGTCGCCCACAGGCACTCGCGGCGGATCGGATCATGGCTGAACCAGACCGCCCGCAAGACGGCACGACTTCTCAGGTAATCGATGTGCCAGTGCGGGTGGGTCGCCGGCCGGCGATGATGGGCCAGCCGCGCCGCCGTCCCGCCCGGTCCGAAGGCGCTGCCGACGTACACCACCCAACCGGGTTCCAGCCGCAGTTGGCGGCGCCGTCCGACCGCGATTTCTCCCACCGCGTCGATGCGCAGCAGCAGCGTGTAGGTTCCCGATTCGGGGGCGGGCGCTGGCTGCTTCATGTGAGCCTCCTCCTCCAGGTTGGCTTGTGTCATTGCTGACAATTGCCGCCTCCAGCCGGTGATATCTGCGACAGTTTGTCATTGCCGGCATAAAAATTATGATTATTTATAATTGGTTATAGTTATTTTCCTTCAGGCACGGCGGTTGCTTGTAGCGGTGGTGTCGTCCGTTTCCGGACGGTGGCGGATCACGGTCCGCCCTTGACGAGTTCACTGCTCAGGTCGCCATTGAAGGAAGGATTGTATGATATTTGCAAGTTCAGTCTTTGCACTCGCAGGGCGTCAGGGTGCGGCACGTCCGCTGTTGCTGCTACTGCTGTTCACCCTCGGCATGAGCACATTCCCCGCTTTCGCCGAAACGGTTCATCACGTCAGTGAAGCCAATCTGACGCTACCCAATCTCAACGATACGGCGCTGGCCCGCTTTGCCGGTGGCATCTCGGGCTGGACCCTGCTTGCCTGGGGTCTGCTCATTTGCGTCGGCGGTCTGGTGTTCGGCGCGGTCATCCAGGCCCGGATCCGCCGGCTGCCGGTCCACAGCTCGATGGCCGAGGTCAGCGAGCTGATTTACGAGACCTGCAAGACCTACATGTTCACGCAGGGCAAGTTCCTGCTGATCCTGGAAGCGTTCGTCGCGGTCATCATTGTCGCCTACTTCGGCTGGGTCCAACAGATGAATGTGGCGGAGGTGCTGCTGATTCTGGCTTTCTCGTTGATCGGCATCGCCGGTTCGCTGGGCGTCGCCTGGTTCGGTATCCGCATCAACACGCTGGCCAACAGCCGCACCGCCTTCGCCGCGTTGCGGGGCCAGGCCTATCCGGTTTACGCGATTCCGCTGCAATCCGGCATCTCCATCGGCATGCTGCTGATTTGCACCGAACTGCTGATCATGCTGGCGATCTTGTTGTTCGTACCGCCGATGCTGGCCGGCAAGTGCTTCATCGGCTTCGCCATCGGCGAGTCGTTGGGCGCGGCCGCCCTGCGTATTGCCGGCGGTATCTTCACCAAGATCGCCGACATCGGTTCCGACCTGATGAAGATCGTCTTCAAGATCAAGGAGGACGATGCCCGCAATCCGGGGGTGATCGCCGACTGCACCGGCGACAACGCCGGCGATTCGGTCGGCCCGACCGCCGACGGCTTCGAGACCTATGGCGTCACCGGCGTGGCGCTGATCAGCTTCATCATGCTGGCGGTGCCGGAAGCCGCCGTGCAGGTGCAACTGCTGGTGTGGATCTTCGTGATGCGGGTGATGATGGTGGTCGCCTCCGGCGCCTCCTACCTGGGCAACGAAGCGCTCGCCAAACGCCGCTACGGCGGGCAACCCCGCTTCGACTTCGAGGCGCCGCTGACCTCGTTGGTGTGGATCACCTCCGCCGTGTCGCTGGTCCTCACTTTCGTGGTGTCGTACCTGTTGATCGGCGGCATTGATATCGGCGGCACGGTCTACACCCATCTGTGGTGGCAGCTGTCACTGATCATTACCTTCGGTACGCTGGCCGGCGCCATCATTCCGGAAGTGGTCAAAATCTTCACCTCGACCAACTCGGCTCATGTCCGCGAGGTGGTGACCGCTTCGCGAGAGGGCGGCGCCAGCCTGAACATCCTCGCGGGCCTGACCGCCGGCAACTTCTCCGCCTTCTGGATCGGCGTGGTCATCGTCGGCCTGATGGCTGGCGCCAATATCGTGTCGCAGTACGAGCTGGCCGCCATCATCAACCCCGATCCGGCCAAGGCCACCATCATGGCCGCCGTGTTCTCCTTCGGCCTGGTGGCCTTCGGCTTCCTCGGCATGGGTCCGGTGACCATCGCGGTGGACAGCTACGGCCCGGTGACCGACAACGCGCAGTCGGTATACGAACTGTCCACTATCGAGCAGTGGCCCGACATCGAGACCGAGGTGCAACGTGATTTCGGTTTTAGTCCCAACTTCGAGGTCGCCAAGGATTTGCTGGAAGAGAACGACGGCGCCGGCAACACCTTCAAAGCCACCGCCAAACCGGTGTTGATCGGCACGGCCGTGGTCGGAGCCACCACCATGGTGTTCTCGATCGTGATGCTGCTGACCGGCGGTCTGACCGAAAATCTCGATAAGCTCTCGCTGCTCTACCCACCGTTCCTGCTCGGTCTGATTTCCGGTGGCGCCACGATCTTCTGGTTCTCCGGCGCTTCCACGCAGGCCGTGTCCACGGGTGCGTATCGCGCGGTGGAATTCATCAAGGGGCATATGAAACTCGACGGCGTAACCAAAGCGTCCGCCGAAGACAGCAAGAAGGTGGTCGAGATTTGCACGATCTACGCCCAGAAGGGCATGTTCAACATTTTCCTGGCCGTGTTCTTCGGCACCTTGGCCTGCGCCTTCATCGAGCCGTTTTTCTTCATCGGTTATTTGATCTCGCTGGCGATCATCGGCTTGTACCAGGCGGTGTTCATGGCCAACGCCGGCGGGGCGTGGGATAACGCCAAGAAGATCGTGGAAACCGAACTACGCGCCAAAGGTACCGATCTGCATGACGCCGCCGTGGTGGGCGATACCGTCGGCGATCCATTCAAGGATACCTCCTCGGTAGCGATGAATCCGATCATCAAGTTCACCACTCTGTTCGGTTTGCTGGCGGTCGAGATGGCGGTTGGCCTCGCCGCGCAGGGTCAACAGGTTCTCACTTTGAATCTGGCGGCATTGTTCCTGGTCCTCAACCTGGTGTTCGTGTTCCGCAGTTTTTACGGCATGCGGATCACGGTTGCGGTGCCCGACGACGACAACGAACCGGAAGGCGAAACCGCCACAGAGTCGGTCTAAGCGGCATTCTCCCGCCATCCGAGGCGGATCGAGATCGAGCAAAAAGCCTTCGCGTGAGCGAAGGCTTTTTCTTTTTGGTATTTCATTTATAAACAATGCATTAGAAATAGTTTGAGCCCATGCCTCCTCGCCTATCCAGTAAATTTAGTGTGGCTATTTTGTGCTAATATTCATATGTTGCATCTAATAAACCATGCCCATCGAAAAGCAGAGATGGAAAGTATATTGCCGTACCTGTAATAGACGATTTGGTCGGGAGGTAGTTATGCAACATCAAACCTTAACGTTGCCAGGTCTTATTCTGGCAATCGCGGTTGCCGCGTTTGGCTCGGTTGCCAACGCACAATCCCTGGCCGTGCTGGAATCCCCCGCGGCGGGAGCCTTCGTACAAAGCGGAGTGGGGCTGATCCGGGGCTGGGCCTGCGCGGCGCAACGGATCGAATTCAGCCTCGACGGCGGATCGTTGCAAGCCATCGCTTATGGCACCGACCGGCCGGACACCGCCGCCCTCTGCGGCGACAGCGACAACGGCTTCGGCTTCACCCAGAACTGGGGCGAAATCGGCGACGGCGTCCACAACCTGCGCGCCTTCGCCGACGGAGTGGAATTCGCCAACGTCAACTTCACGGTCACCACCCTGGGCCGGGCGTTTCTGACCGGCCTGCGGGCGCAATACACCCTGCGCGACTTCCCCGCCGCCGGCAATGAACCCCAGGTGCGCTGGTCCGAACCGCAGCAGAACTTCGTGTTCGCCCGCCAAGCGACGATCCCGGCCAACACCCCGCCGTCGACCCATCCCCGGGCGGCGCTGGAAGCGCCGGCCCAAGGCTCGTACCAAAGCGGGGTCGAGTTGATCCGGGGCTGGGCCTGCGAAGGGCAGCGGGTCGAGTTCAGCCTCGACGGCGGCGCGCGGCAAGCCATCGCCTACGGCACCGACCGACCCGACACCCAGAGTGTATGCGGCGACACCAACAACGGTTTCGGTTTTACCTATAACTGGAACCGGCTCGGCGAGGGCACCCACAACCTGCGCGCGTATCTCGACGGGGTGGAATTCGCCAACGTCAACTTCGCCGTCACCACCCTGGGAGCGGAATACCTGACCGGGCTCCGTCGCCAATACGTCTTCGACAATTTCCCCGAGACCGGCCAGACCACCACCGCCGAATGGTCCGAACCGCAGCAGAACTTCATCGTGGCCCGCAGCACCGCCACGCCCTCCCGGCTGGCGTTGATCGCCGCCATTACCGATGTGCTCAATCCGATGGCCGTGGCCGGCAACGGCACCGGCGCGGCGCTGGGGGAAAGCACCGGCGTGATCGCCACCAAGCGCGGCGACGGCGTGCCCACGCGGCTGGAGGGCATCACCTGGGCCAGCCGTCCCACCGGCCAGTCCGCCGATCTGTCATTGGCCGACGATGGTCTGCCCGACGCCTATATCGATTCCAGTGGCGTCGAGGCGCGATTCAGCGATTACCAGCTGACCGATGCCGCGTCCAGCGTGACGGTGAGTTTTTTCCGCAACGGCGCCGCCCAGGGCACCCCCGCGACCGTGCCGGTCGAGGGCGCCGGGTTGCGCGCGCTGCAAACCATGGCCGAGCGGGTGCGCTTGGCGCTGCAAAGCACACCGGCCAGCACCGGCCGGCAAGTGGCGCCCGCGGTGAGCACGGCAGCCGCCCGGCAGCCGCAAGACACCCCCCTGTCGCGCTTTACCCTGAGCGCGCTGCTGGTCAACAGCTACTGGTATGGCAGCGTCGCCGCCGGCGAGACCCTGTGCGCCGTGCGCGCCGCCGCCGATCAGGCCGGGGTGAGCGGCCTGGTCGCCCCGGCGGCTTGCCAGTCGCCGCTGATCACCGCCTTCCTGGCCCGGGCCGCCACCCGGCGCGGCACGGCGGCCGCACCGCCCGTGTCCGGCATCGATCCGCTGGTGCAGCAGGCCTTGCGGGCCGACGCCGATGTCGTCGAGGCACCCTGTGGTCCGGCCGGCGGCGGCGTGTCCTGCCTGGAACCGGTCGCCAGCCAGTTGCAAACCCGTCAGGACGAGGACGAACAAACCCCGGTCTTGCCTCGGGAGGAACCGCCGGAACCGCCGGTGGAGCCCACCACCCCGCCGGAGGCGCCACGCACGGTGACCGCCAGCGACGGCGACCACGCCAACCGGGTCGTGCTCACTTGGAATGCTGTCGAGGGCGCCACGCGCTACGAGGTGTACCGCTCGACCGCCTCAACCGCCGCCGGCGACCTGCTCGACGGCAACGTGACCACCACCCGCTTCGACGATTTTACCCCAGACCCTGGCCTCACCTATTGGTACACTGTCCGCGCCTGCAACAGCGCCGGGTGCAGCGATTTTAGCAGTCCGGATAGCGGTTACGCCCAAGCGCAGGTAAGCATCCCAAGTACACCAACGGGTGTAAGCGCTAGCGACGGCGCCTATCCTGACCGGGTTCGCATCGTGTGGCGGACGGTGGCTGACGCCACCACCTACGAAGTGTATCGTTCCGATTCGTCGAGCAGCCGGGAGACTCGAATCGGCACGACTTCGGGAACCCAGTTTGACGACATCTCCGCCATACCAGGCACCACCTACGCCTATCGGGTAAAAGCCTGCAACAGCGCCGGGTGCAGCGATTTCAGCAACCCCGACGATGGATATGCCAAACACGAAGATGCAGTGAGGTCGTATTCTGGCTCAAGCGAAATCTGCTTCACGGCGACCGCGAATTACGGTGCTCAAGGATCCTGCCCCCAACGTTGCGCGTCCGCGGGCGCCTCGGCAACCCTGCAAAACGAATCGCTAACCCTTACGCGGACGTCTTTTTCATTTACCTATAACTTTGACTCAAGAGGGAGTTGCACAGAGGCGACACTGACCCGTAGCGGGGATGTTTCCTACACCCCAAACGTGGCGAATGGCAGCTTTTCGTATTCCTACTCCATATACAGCGGCGGCACCGCTGTGGCTACTCTCAACATGCAGGGTTCCTATAGCGACTCTTCCCTATCCGCATCGGGCTCAACTCGCTATGGCGTTACCTTGTCGAACGAACAATCGGCCACCATTGATTTTCGGGAAGACATTAGCATGAAGAGTTCTTCACCCTGATCCGGAAAGCGCTGGCGAACGGCCACCCCCTCTCATTCTGAGGAGGTGGCCGCTTGGCACGCAAACACAGGTCGGAAAGCAAGCGCCCTCTTCTCAGCGGGAAGAGGGCGCGGGAGGGATCGCTTGATCCCGGACTACATATTCGGATAATTCGGCCCGCCGCCGCCTTCCGGCGTCACCCAGTTGATGTTCTGAGTAGGGTCCTTGATGTCGCAGGTTTTGCAATGCACGCAGTTCTGGGCATTGATCTGCAAGCGTGGATTGCCACCGTCGCCGTCGCGGATGATTTCGTACACCCCCGCCGGGCAGTAGCGCTGCTCGGGTGCATCGTATAGCGCCAGGTTGACCTGGATCGGCACGCTCGGATCCTTCAGGGTCAAATGGCAGGGCTGGTCTTCCTCGTGGTTGGTGTTGGAGATGAACACCGAGGACAGCTTGTCGAAACTGATCACGCCGTCCGGCTTGGGATACTCGATCTTCGGGCATTCGGACGCTTTCTTCAGCTTGGCGTGATCCGGCTTGTGGTGGAAGGTCCACGGCGCCTTGCCCCGGAGCAGGTAGGTATCGAGCGCCGAATAGGCGATCGCCGCCCACAACCCCCAACTGAACGACGGCTTGACGTTGCGGACCTTATAAAGCTCCTCCCACAGCCAGCTCTGACGAAGCCGTTCGGGATACTCCGTCACCTCGTCGGCGCCTTGGCCGGCCGTCGCCGCGCCAAACACCGCCTCGGCCGCCACCATGCCGGACTTCATCGCGGTGTGGGTGCCCTTGATCTTGGGCATGTTGAGGAAGCCGGCGGTGTCGCCGATCAGCAGGCCGCCGGGGAAAGTCAGTTTGGGAATCGACTGGAAGCCGCCGGCCGAAATGGCGCGGGCGCCGTAGGCGATGCGCCGGCCACCCTCGAAGGTGGAACGGAGGTCGGGGTGGGTCTTGAAACGCTGGAACTCGTCGAACGGCGACAGATGGGGGTTTTCGTAGCCCAGGCCGATCACGAAGCCCACCGCCACCTGGTTGTCCTCCATGTGATACAGGAAGGAGCCACCGTAGGTGTTGGTATCCAGCGGCCAGCCAACCGTGTGGACGATCTTGCCCGGCTGGTGCTGGGCGGGATCGACTTCCCACAGTTCCTTGATACCGATGCCGTAGGTTTGCGGGTCCACGCCATCGCGCAAGTTGAAACGCTCGAACAGGGTCTTGGTCAACGAGCCGCGGCAGCCCTCGGCGAAGATCGTATAGCGGGCGCGCAACTCCATGCCCGGCGCGAACTGATCGGTCGGCTGGCCTTCCCGGCTGACGCCCATGTCGCCGGTGGCGACACCCACCACCGCGCCGCTGTCGTCGTAAAGCACTTCAGCGGCGGCGAAACCGGGGTAGATCTCCACGCCCAGTTCCTCGGCCTGCGTGGCCAGCCAGCGACACAGATTGCCCAGGCTGATGATGTAGTTGCCGTGATTGTTCATCTGCGGCGGCGTCAGCAAGCGGTACGAGGTCTCGCGAGTCAGGAGCAGGAAACGGTCTTCCGTGGCCGGCGTATTCAGCGGCGCGCCTCGTTCTTTCCAGTCCGGGATCAATTCGTCCAGGGCTCGTGGCTCCACCACCGCGCCGGACAGGATGTGCGCGCCGACTTCGGAACCTTTTTCCAGCACGCAGACGTTCACTTCATGATCCTGTTCCGCCGCCAGTTGCTTCAGGCGAATGGCCGCCGATAGGCCGGAAGGGCCGGCACCGACGATGACCACATCATATTCCATACTTTCGCGTTCCACCGGTCACTCCTTATCAAGTTTTGGTTGGCAGTGGCGGGAACCATCCCCGAGGGCAGGATTCTCGCAATGGTCGGGGTTCTAGATTGGGCCGTTGGGGGCGGTCTCGTTCAAATCAATGATCGCTAAAATTATAACATTTTAATTAAAGACGGTTTTTTCGAAAAGGCATACTACATGATGGGGAAATATCAGGCTTGCAGCGCACGACAGCGCGCGGCGTAGCGGCGCCAGACGGCGGGTTCCGGGGTACGAATCAAACCGAGCAAGGCGTCGCCCAGAATCGTCGGGACCAAGGCAGGTGCATGTTTACGCGCCCAGCGCAAAAAACTGCGCAGCCGACGGCGGAGGCAGGCCCGCCAGAGCGCGGGTGGAATCAAATCTCCGTGTTGCTCGGCGAACTTGGCCAGCGTGTCCCAGTTGGCTTCGAACATCATCAACTGGCGACGGCTGGCATTGCCGTCGTGCCGCCGATACGCCGCTAGCAGGCCAACCACCCGCGCCACGGCGTGCCGCGCGGACAAACGCAGCCAGCAATCCAGATCTTCCAGGGGCAAAGACTCATCGAATCCCCCGATAGCCAGAAATGCCTCCCGGCGCAAGGCCACCGTCGGATTGGCGATGTCGTTATAGCGCAGCAGCCACAGATAGGCGCGGTGATCGGGGCCGGGTGGCCGACGATTCCGGGTCGCGGAGGATAATATCCGCCCCGCCGCGTCGATAAAGTTCACATCGGCATAGACCAGGGCCAGACGGGGATCACTCCAGGTCTCGATGGCCTGCTGTTGGAGCCGAATCTTGTCCGGGTAGAGCAGGTCGTCGGAGCCCAGCAGATGCACCCATTCGCCCCGGCAGGTTGCGATGGCGCGGTTGGAAGCGGCGCTCACTCCTCGATTGGCTTGATGGATCACACTCAGATGTTCGAAACGCTCGGCATGCGTTGCGGCGAAGCGCTCAGCCACCGCCAGGGTGGCGTCGGTGGAGCCATCGTCCACCACCACCAGTTCCAGCCGGGGATAGCTCTGACTCTTCACCGACTCCAGACAGGCGCCGAGGAAAGCGGCGTGATTGTGGGCGGGCACCGCCACGCTGACCAGCGGCAGGCTCATTTTTCCACCAGCAGAAAATACTGCACCGCCAGGAACTCGCCGAGTAAGCGGTGTGGATACCACCAGCGGCGGTATTTGGGCTTGATGTAGGGCGCGATGACCTCTACCCGCCAACCGGCCCGACCGACCGCGTCCAGCAGGCTGGAGCGGGTGAAAAAATGCAGGTGGGTGCGATCCAGGATGCCGGCGTCGGCGTAGTCGAAGCGGCCCTGGAACAGCAGCGGCAGCACGACGCTCTTGTGGCGCACGTTGGGCACGCTCAACAACAACCGCGCGCCGGGCCGGGCGCGACGGTGCAATTCCACCAGAACTTGCCAGGGATCGATCAGGTGTTCCAGTACATCGGCCATGATCAGCAGATCGTAATCGGTCCAGGGCACCTGCTCCGCGATGGCCGCCAGGTCGGCCACCCATACCCGGTGAAGCAAATCCGTCGCCCGGATCGCCGCTGCCGCGTTAGGCTCGATCCCGTCGCAACATTCGGCCAGACCGGCTTGCAGCAGTTGCCGACCCAAGCGACCGCCAGCGCAACCGATGTCCAGCACGGCCCCAAAGCGGCCATGGGGACGCAGAAAATCCACCAGATCCCGCCGGTCGGCGGTGTAATAGCGGCTCATGATCTCCGTTTGCGACCGACGCTTACTCGGCGGCGCGTGGATAACCGGACTGGCGCGGGCTGATCACAGACCAACCCGGTCCAGCCAGGCGGCGAAACACTGCCGGCCCAGCGCAGCGGCGTCGGCGGCATAACGGGTGGTGTCGGCTCGCAGCGCCGCCACGCTCAGGCCCGATGTCTGGCCGATCTCGCAGGCGTGCCCGATGAACCAGCGCTCCAGTCCCCGGGCGGTGGTTTCGATATGAAATTGCAGCGCCAGCGCGTGGTTGCCCCACGCAAACGCCTGATGCGGATACAGGTCGGTGGAGGCCAGCAATTCGGCGCCTTCGGGCAGATCGAAGGTGTCACCATGCCAGTGCAGCACCGGCGCGCCGTCAGCGAATGTCGCCAGCGGGTCGTTCCGACCGGCTTCGGTCAGCGTCAGCGGTTTCCAGCCGATCTCCTTCCGTCCGCCCGGATAGACTCGCGCCCCCAATACCTGGGCGATCATTTGGCAACCCAGGCAGAGGCCGAGCGTCGGCCGGCCGGCATCCAACCGCGCCCGCAGCACGCGCAGTTCATCGTGGATAAAGGGATAGGCGTCGTCTTCGTAGACTCCGATGGGACCGCCCAGGATCACCAACAGATCGTCGGCCGATGGGTCCAGCGCGGCCAGATCGTCGTAACCGGCCTCCAGATAGCGCACGGCATAGCCGCGCTCGGCCAGTACTGGGGCGAAGGCATCGAGATCCTCGAAGGCCACATGACGGATGGCGAGAACGGTCTTCATGGGTGTACTCGTGTAGCTGGGCAGTGCGGGCGACCCCGCGCTTGCCGCCCACGAGCCGGGGAGAATGCAGCGCGGCTGGATTGCAACTTGGCGGAGAGGGAGGGATTCGAACCCTCGGACCCTCGCGGGTCAACGGTTTTCAAGACCGTTGTCGATGTCGGATTCTCTTCCTGTCGCTTCAATGGGTTAGCCTTACAGCGTTCCGCTACTCATCGCCCCACGGTGCAATTTTGGCACACCACGCTCTCTTTTTCACTAGGGAGAGGGCATGGCTACGATCACCAAACGGGCCGCCGGGCAGTGGCGCGCGCAGGTTCGGCGCAAGGGGTTTCCCCTACAAAGCCGGACGGCTTCAACCCGCGCGGAAGCTGAGGCATGGGCGCGCGCCGTGGAAAGCGCCATGGATCGTGGGATCTTCGTGGACCATGCCGAGGCCGAACGCACCACCTTGGGTGAAGCTCTGGAGCGCTACCGTCGGGAGATCACCCCCGCGAAAAAGGGCGCGCGGCGTGAGGCCGAGCGCATCGGCCGGCTGTTGAAGCACCCCCTGGCCCGCCGGGTCCTCGCCTCCCTGCGCGGGGCGGATCTTGCGGCCTACCGTGACGAACAACTGGGGCGCCGGCTGTCGCCCCTCACCGTCAACAACGATCTGATCGTGCTGAGCCACCTCTTCACCATCGCCCGCAAGGAGTGGCGGATGGAGAGTCTCGCCAACCCCGTCGCCCTGATCCGTCGCCCCAAGCTGCCCCGCCCGAGGGATCGGCGTCTGCTCCCCGGTGAAGAGGAGCGACTTCTCGCCACCGCATCGCCCCACCTGCGCCGCGCCATCATACTGGCGGTGGAGACCGCGATGCGCGCCGGAGAACTCGTCAGCCTGACCGCCACCGATATTGATCCGCAGGCCCGGGTGGCGCGGCTTGCCGACACGAAGAATGGCGAGAGCCGGTGGGTCCCGCTGTCACCTCGCGCGTTGGAAGCGTTGGGGGTCACGGAAGGGCGGGTCGTGGGGCTGACCGCCAGCGGGCTCTCCCACGCCTTTCACTCGTTGTGCCTGAAGGAGGGCATCGAGGGCCTGCGCTTCCACGATCTGCGTCGCGAAGCGGTCTCGCGGCTGTTCGAGCGTGGGCTGAATGTCGCCGAGGTCGCCGCCATCTCCGGCCACAAGACCTGGGCCGTCTTGAAGCGCTACACCCAGCTCGACGCACGGTTGTTGGCGGAGAAGTTGGGAGTACCCCCCGAAGTGACCCTCTAAACTGACATCCTGTCACTACAAGCCCTTGTTTCCTCCTCGGAAACGTGTACTTGATTTAACACGCCTGTTTGGTGATAAAATTAAAAATATTATGATTTATGGATAAATAACAAAACTTAAATAGATAATAATTCCTGATTATAGCTATGTATTAATAGAGAGGTATGCGTCATGTCAGCTAAATCAAGAGATCTTTGCGCATGGACAAAATCTGAAGATGCCATATTAAAGATGCAGTATAATGAAGAATGCGATATTGATGAATTGTCTAATAGGCATCTGAGAGGCCGTGAACAGATCACATTAAGACTCCTACAGCTTGGAGTTGAAAAGATTTACAGCGTTAAATCAAAAAAAAAATTCTTTCGCCTGATGGTGAGCAATTCCCAATTTATCTTGAAATTTTTTGGTTCATAGACAGGGAAAAAACAATCATACCTGATAAGGATTTCTTTTTGGAGCCAACTACAGATTATTATACAGAAGAAGAGGTAGTAGGGCTAGCTTCCCATACTAAAGAGTTGATAGATTATATTAACATATATTTTACTTCTACTGAGGCTGCGCAATTAGAAAAATATTTGGAAAGAGATGGCCATTATGAAATAATTATCAATAATGCATTAGAATTACCGATCGACCTGTGTAAGTCATATAAAGATAAACTTATTAGAGATGAAGATAATAGATATTTTGAATTTCGTGATTATTACCACGATTTAATTGTTGAAACTCATCAGGGTCATCCTGATATGACAGTATGTGCTTTACCGTGCATGTTTAGATTAAGCAATGTCCCAAATACGACAATGCGTGTGTTTGGTATTTGTTTCCTGCGAAGAAAAGATATTGCAACGGTTTCAGAGAGCTTTTATTGGGAGTGGTTGGACTCAGAAAACTGGAGTATTATTTCCGATCCCCAAGTATTGACAGAGGATCTATATCGTAGGTTTCCGTACTTCTCTTTGGGATACGCTTTTCCTGAGGAATATATTTTATCAGATGGTTTTATTAGGGAGTTTTCTGATAAATTTTGTTGGGAGACCCTTTCTAGAAATACCTTATCAGAAAGCATAATTAGAGAGTTTTCAGATAAGGTTAATTGGGGATTAATTTCTACGCACCAAACCTTATCGGAGGGTTTTATTAGAGAATTTTCAGCCCATGTCGATTGGGGGGCTATATCTAGATACCAAACCTTATCGGAAGGTTTTATTAGAGAATTTTCAACCCATGTCGATTGGGGGGCTATATCTAGATACCAAACCTTATCGGAAGGTTTTATTAGAGAATTTTCAGATAAGGTTAATTGGAATGCATTAGTAAAATATCAGTTATTGCCAGAAAATTTTATTAGAGAGTTTTTGGATCATATAGATTGTTACTCTCTTCGTGGTCCTGTTAGTGTTGTCGAAGAATTTATTGCATCATTGGATACTGAAGGACTCAAAAAAGTGGACTGGCCGGAAATAAATCAACTAAAATTATCGGATAGTTTCCGCGCGAAGTATGATGGCTGGTTAAGGATTGGATCTCTTTCTGATTATGATTATAGTCCTTACTATGATAGTGATTACTCCTTCGACAATCCCTATCAGGAATGGGAGCAGGAATTATTAGATGATATTGAGGCGTATAGAGAAGATTCGGCAAGATCCGAAGAGGATGGTTGGTACTACTCTGAAGATTAGCCAAAGAGGTTAATTTTCAGGCAACACTACCGCCCCACCGCCTCCAACAACCCGCCGATCTCGTCCTTCAACCCCTCGCCCTCGGCGATGGCGCCCAGGCGGGTGAGGTGGCGGGCCAGGGCTCCGTCGGACGCCGGTACTTTCGTGAGCCAGCGCACGAATCTCGGTGAGGTCATCAACTTCGCCGCCGCCGCCGGGGCCAGCGCCGCCGTGGCGGCCCCTACCGGGCCACCCGCGACGTAACCGCCACCGACCCCCAGCACTTGCAGCAGCGAGCCCAGGGGTGTGGTTCTGGGGGCTTTGGCGCGGGCTTGCATCGCGGCGGTGCGTTGAACCAGCGGCACCAGGGCGTTCAATTCTCCCCGCAGCCCACCGTAACTGACGTCCCCGAGCAGGTGCTTGTCACGCGGATCGAGGCGTTCCCAACTTTTCAGGAATCGCCCGGCGTTGAAGGCCTCCTGGCCGCCCCCCAGTTCTACGAGGTGGCTACGAGCCAGGTTCTGCCGAACCTCCAGCGGCGCGTCTTGCGCCAGGTGGAGTTTCGCCATCAGGGAGTCCGCTCCCCCGGCGCGAAGATGATCCGCCATCCCACCCTGCCCGAACTGGTGTTCGAGGTCGGCGGCGTCGGGGATTCGATCGATCAGGCGCTCCTCCCGGCCCAGGTCGTCGGCCACCCGCAGCAGATCATCCTGAGTACCGGGGACGAAGGGTGCCTTCGGCCGGACGGCTTGCAGCAGGGCTTTATCCTGCGCCGCCGCCGTGGCTTCCAGCGTCCCGCGTCCCAGCAGACTGCCCCCCGCCGACCGCTCCGCCGCCGCTCCGACCCGCGACCCGAGCATCCCGCCGGTGAAAGGCAGGCGGATGGCATCCGCCACCTCCTGGTCGGCCAGAGCCGCCACGGACGGCCGTAGGCGGCTGCTGACAGCCCGCACGCCCGCACCCACGACCTGACCCGCCCCTTCGCCCAACGCCCCCACGGCACCCGTGTAGGCGGCATCCTGGGCGTGTTCACCCAGGGAGCGGGTATCGGTCGCCCCGGTGAAGGTTCGCAGCGCCCCTTGGACGGCCTCCCGCCCGGCCACCGCGCCCAGGCCGCTGCCCACCACGGCACCGGGTACGTTGCCCACGCCGAACCCGCCGATAGCGCCCAGGGTCGAGCCGAGCAGCTCACCGCCCATGGGCGCCAAGTCGATGAGATCCCGAGCGGATAGGCCCTGCTCATCGACCAGCGTCGGGCGCCCGGTCTTCGGGTTGATGAACGCGGGGCCATCCGGTGTCTGTGCCGCCTCGAACCCCTTGGACCGTAGGAAGTTGGTCTGATCGGCGGGCTTCTCCAAGCCGGCCAGTCCGGCCCGGGTGGCGGCGTCCGCGCCGGTCGTCGTGTCGAGGTTGTGGGTGAACCGCACCTGCTCGGCGATTTTGCCCAGCGCGGCGGGGTCCTTCAGCAGGGTGTCGGGGACTTCGACCCGGATACCGGAGAAATCGACGATGGGCATGTCAATTCACCGGCACGAGCTGGCCGTTCTCCCAGCGGTACTGGGAGGCCGTGCCGGGCTGTTGTTGGTCTTTATAGGTCAGATATTTTTGGTAATCGGACGGGTCCAGAATATCCTGAAGGTTCACGCCGCGCCGCGCCGCCTCCGTCGCCAGGGAGTCGATCTTCCGCATCGCCCCCTCCTCGTAATTCCGAACCTGAGCCCGGTTAGCCGCGAGCAGGTCCTGGGTGACGCCTGGCGTAAACGCCGAACGACCCAGGATTTTCTCATTGAACCAACCGGCGGCCTTCTGGAACACGTTACCCGAGCCACTCTTGACGGCCTCGACTTCGCCGGGCATCGCCACGGAGGTGGGGTCGCGCAGTTTAGCGGTGGTGACCGCCAGGGCACTGCCCGACGCGGCGGTGTTTTGCCCCGCCAGATCCTCGGCGGTCTTCAGCATCGGTTGCGAGAGGCTATAATTCTTGAACTCCGGGCTGCCGTAGAGCCCCTGTCGCAGGTCCTCCAGGCTCTTGACCTGGCCTTGCACCTGCCGCTGACCCAATTGCTGCCGTTGCAGGTCGAGGGTCTGTTGCTGGTAGGGGGTCAACCGGTCCCGTTGAAAGAGGTCATTGAGGCTCTTGGCCTGGGCGGTTTGCGCGGTCACCTGGGTGTCGTAAACCTTCGTGGCCGCCGCATCTCGCGCCACGCCGGGTGCGAGTAGCCCCAAGGCCCCGTCGATCAGCGCCTTGCGCGAGCCACCGCGAGCCGAAGCCGCTTCCTTGAGCATCGTATCGAACTCGGCCTTGCGACCCCGAGTGTCCTGGAACGAATCGCCCGGTCGAGACAACGGATCGAACGTGGGGGCTTGGGGGGCGAGCGCGTTCAGCGTGTTGGGCTGACCACGGCCTTCCAGGGCATCGAGGGTCCGCCGGTCGATCCCAAGTCGAGTCGCCCGCGTGTCACGCTCCGCGTCCGCGCCTTTATTGAGTTGGGCGACGTTGAAAGCCGCCGCCTGACCCTGGACCGTGCGATCCTGGAAGGATTTAAGGGCTTCGGCGTCGGTGGTCGCTCCCACGTAACCGCCCCGCGCAGTGGCGAAATCAGGGACTGAGCGGTTGGTGAATGTCGGGACCGTGGAACCCACGTCCGACGGGGTCGGGGTCGGGGCCAGCGCGTTCAGCGATGCCGGTTGCGCGGGCGTGGGATTCCCCAAGGACGGCACGGCGCCCGGCAGTGGCTCACCCACGGGTACACGAGAGGGAAGTCTCCGAATGGGCCGCCCGTCGGGGCCATACTCGAATTCAGGTTCGTAAGGATTTATGGCCATGAGGGGTTCCTACAAGAATTGCGGGGTGGCGCGAGGGCGGGTATTGGCCTTCCGCCGTCGCCACTCCCAATCGACGGCCGATTGCGGTGGCCCGACCGTCCGGTCGAACAACGCCAGGGCTTGGGCCGCGAGATCGGGGTTGAAGGTGTCGAAATCACGCTTCAGAAAAGCCAGATGCGCGGCGTACTCGACCAGGACCCGGTGGAATTGAGGGGCGATCTCGGGCTCATCGAACTTCCTGCCACTCCATTCGGGGACGTACCACGCATCGGGCAGGCGTTCGACGGTCAGCACGAGGGTTTCGGCGGCTTCGGGTGTCCCGAGAATGCGGATGGAGCGCTCGGCGACGATGGCCCCGAAGGGCGGGCTATAGTCACTGAGAACTGGAGCGTCTTCCTGATAGACGCTGACCGGCGGGTAGGCCACCGCCGGGTCCAAATGGCGCTTGTCGATCTTCCGAACCGGTTGCCCGGTCGCCTGTCGATGGATCGCCTGAATGGACAGGATGGTGCCGTTGGCCCCGAACCGCCCACCCGACTCCTGGATGGCGTAATCGGTGGTGCCGGCGGTAAGGGCCAGTTGCATGGCGCCACGGAGCGGCCGGCGGCGGCAGAATTCGTTCTGAGCCTCGTTAATCAGGTCGACCAGATCCGCGTTCGACCAGAGGCAGTCGCCGTCGTCGTATTCCCAATAATAGGTGTACCCCGGGGGTGCGGGGCCGGTATCTCCACCAAAATCATCGAGTCGGCGGCGCAGGGTGACCACGAGATCGAGCAGCGTCATGGGGCTCCCCGCTCCAACTCAAGGATCGCTATGGCCCGAATCAACGCGGGAGCCACCATCAACGGTCGCACCTCCATGCCCAAACGGCGGGCATAACGCTCAAGCGCGGCGCGGTCCTTGTAGATCAACCCTTTCTCCTGAGCGTAGGCTCGGCACTGGCGGTGCGTCCACAACTCAGGGCACTCGGCCGGAGTGGGCTCGGGGGGCTTGGAAAGGTGTTCGACGCGCTTCAATGGTCTGGGCATGAGGGCTCCTGGGAGGCCCCGGGCGGGGGGCGGTCGAGTTCGTAAAAACGATCTCTTTCATCATCAGAATCAGTAGGTTGCGGCTGGGTCAGATTCGACGGGTTCCCTATATATTTAGGACCACTTTTTATATCTGACCCACCCACACCGGGCCGGGGGTTACTTGGCCATGTAGCGGATCAATACGCCCAGCTTGCCGGTCGTGGCCGAGGTGGCGGGCGCCGCCTTGACCAGGGCCTGCACCACGCGGTCAGCGCTGGTGGCGACATCGCGGAAGGCGGTCTTGACCGACGGATGCACCGCGCCGCCGGCCTGCGCGACCGTGCTGGCCGCGAAGAAGGCGTCGGTGTCGCCGCCCTTGATCCCCACGTCCAAAGTGACGGCCGGGGAACCATCGGAGTCGAGGTCATCGGCGAACAGCACGATGTCCGTTACGGCGTGACCGGCGGGGATGGTGACCAGGTCGATGGTGTCGTTGATCACCAGCGCGGCCGACAGCGAGAACTCAGCGCGAACGGCGGTCTCCTCGCCCACGCGATGCGGGACCGGGACGGGGGTGAACGCGTCAATTACGGTATATGCGGTAGCCATGACAGGTCTCCTTAGGCAGCCGGGCTATAGGTATCAACACCAATCACGCCCAGCGCCTTGGAGTTGTAATCGTTGCGGCGGATGCCGTAGATCGCGCCGGAGGTGACGATCAACTGGTTGCCCCGGTCGTCCAGGTGCTCACTCCAGGACCAGCGCTGCTTGCGATCCCCACTCCCGAACGCCGCCACCGCTGCCTGGGAGCCCAGAAACAGGGCACGGGCCGCCGTGACGGTGGCCGGATTGCCATAGTCACTGAAGCGCACGACGCGGGGGTGCGCGTGTAGAACCACGCCCGCGTACATGCCCAGCGCGCCCTTCATCAAGGGATTGCCCTGGCCATCGGCTCCGGCGGCGGCTTTCTGAATAGCGAGGAAACTCGCTTCACCGGTAGCGGTTCGCAGGCTCCATTCCTGATACGGCCCCATCACCATGACGAAGGCTTCGACGCCATCCACCTTGGCGGGTTGGATCGGCAGGTCTTCCATGGACTTCGCCTTCGCCACGATCTTGTCGACCAAGCTCAGGGTGATCCCGTCGCTGGAATCCAGATCGGTCTTGACCGTCGCGTCGCCACCATAGACGATGTGGTCGGAATCCAAAGCGGTCAGGGCGTTATTGGCCCGCCCGGTCCAGGTGGTAGGGAACGGGTAGTCGGTATTGACGCCGCGCGCGCCGGACAGGTAGCAGAAATACTGGGCGTCGAAGTTCTTGGCCCACCAATCCGCCTGCCGCTTCATGGCGACCGAGCGCAAGTCATGCAGTGTCCGCTTGCGCGTCATGGCGCCACCGGCGTTGATACCGATACGCTCCTGGTCGATGAAAACGCTGGAACTGTAGAACGTCAGCGGCGCTTCGGAACCTTCCAGAATGTCGTCGGACTGCGTACCCTCGACATCGATTTGGGCCGAAATGTCGTAGTTGATCCGGTCGCCGGCATCGGAATCCAGCTCGCTGTAAACCTGGATCGGAGTCATGGCGTCCGCGCCGACTCCGGAGAAGCGGCTGGTGAAATAGCTGGCCTTGGTGGCCTCGGTGGCCAGTACGGCGCTGTAACGCTGGACGGCCTTGGCGTCATTGACGCCGATGACAGTGTTGCTCAATTGCGTGTCCTCAATTCGAAGGAAAAACGGGTCGTCTCCCGACGATCCAACTCAGATGGAAAACGGGTCGTCTCCCGACGATCCAGGGTAAAAATCAACTGTGCAACCACCGAACCCGCTGGTCGGGGCTCATCTTGGCCACGGCTTTCTCCAAAGCGAGCCCATTGAGTTTGCCCAGGTGGGTGAACTCCAGGTCGGAATCATTGGCTTCGGCCACCGGGACACTACCCAGGCTGGGAATAGCCACGCGGGGCCTGGCGGGCGAGTTCTGGGCGGTGTAGGTCGGTACGGGAGAGTCAACCCCCAGCAAGGCGCGGAGCTGGCCCTGCACGGCATCCTTGGCCTGTTGAAGTTGGCTCTTGGCGTCCAGGCCGGGGGTCTTGGCGCGAATGGCCTCCAAGGCGGCCTGCATCATGGGCAGCACGACCGGCGACTCGAAGGCCGCCGCGCCGGGCTCCTGGCGGAATTCGGTGACGGCGGCGTCCCAGTTCTGTTGGAGCTGCCGCTGCTGGACTTTGGTCTCGATCTGCCATTGGAGCAGGACACCCTCGGCGTCGCGCGCTTGGCGCTCCAAAGCGCGTTCCTGGGCGCGGTAGGCGGAGAAGCCGATCTCGCCCGACTCGTACTGAGCGGCCAGGGCATCCCGCTGCGTGTCGATCCGCTGAAGCGCCTCGGTGGCCTGTTGGAGCTGCGTCGGGTCCGGCGCAGGCACGGGCTTGGGGGCGGCTTCAGGCTCGACCGCATCCGGCGTCGGCGCCGGTTCGGGCGCGGTGGCTTCGGCCTCCACGGTGGGCTCCACGGGTTCCGTGGGCTCGGCGGTCTCGGCGCCCTCGGCGGCGACTTCCGCCAGCATCTCCGCTTCGGACGCGGTCAAAAATTGGGTTTCATCGGTCATTGGGTCACCGGATCAAGGGGGTGGTCACGCGATACTGCTGACCGGGTTGATTGAGTTCGTCGGCCTTGGCCTGACTTAACGCGGCGTCGGTCAACAGCTTCTGGGTTTTGGCATAGAGTTCTTGCAGCTCGGCCATCTGACGATCCGCCGCCAGTTGGCGGTCTTGCTCGGCTTGTTGCGCCTGAGCTTGGGCTTGGGTCTGGGCCGCTTGGGCGGCTTGCGGATCGGTCGGATCGGTCTGGCCGGTGATGCGGCGGATGCGCTCCACCAGCGTGGCTTTGTTCGGAAGATCCGAACTGTCGATCACCAAATCCAGCAACTGTACCGACACTTCGGGGGGCAGTTGGGTGGCGGTCTGCATCAGCAACTCGAAGCTGGCCCGCCGCTGGGTCTCGTGGAAATCCTGTTCGGCCACCACGAAGTCCGCTTGGCTGGCGGTAAGGTCGTTCAGCGTCTGCCCGTAACCGTCCGGTTGGTTGATGGCCACGAAGTCGGGAGCGCCCTTGTCGCCGAGGATTCGAAACACCTTGGCGTCGGTGTAGAACTGCTCGACCAGGGACAGCAGAATCTCGCCGGTCAATTGGGTGGCGAGGCGCAGATTGTCGAAGAGGTCCGCCGTGGCTACCGTGCCCTGCGTCTGCTTGGCGAGAATCGCCTTGCCGCTGATGGCGTTGGTTTCCAACCCCAAATTCTCGGCGGTGACACCCGTGATCTGGCGAATGTATTCGCCGTCCTGGAGACCCATTTGGACGTGGCCATCGGCCAGTTGCGCGTTGGAGAGGAACTCGACGCGGGAACCCGGCTTGATCCAAACAATTTGATCGGGACTGGCGGCGTCGGCTTCAAACGCCTCGGGATCTTCCACCGCCTGCCGATCGATAATGACCTTGTTGGTGGAGAGCAGGAACAGCGCCTTGGAGCGCCGCTTGTTCAAGTCCAGTTGGGCGTCGCGGGCATTGCGCACGGCTCCGTAGGGCATGGAATCGGCGCCCCGGCGATAGGCCCACAGCGGCACAAATGGGAAGGTGTTGTGCCGATAGGGCGACTTGCCGTGAAACAGTAGCTGCTCGCCCTGCGTAAAGAAGGCGACGTGCATGACCATGCCGATGGCGTCGTGCAGGGAAGCCAGGCCCTGGATCACCGCACGCTGATGGGCCGCATTGTTGGGGTCATACAAACCGGTGAATTTACCGGTGATGCGCTGCACCGCCATCGGCTTGCGGTACCAGCACTCGATGAGCCGGACGGCTTTGCGCGTGTCGTAACCTTGCAGGACGCTGGCCAACGGGAAGAACTCGGGCTGCTGGTAGGGCGTGACGAGGGTGTCGTAGAACTCGGCATCGGCTTGCAGGCGCTGGAATTCGCCGGCTTCCTGCTTGAGCAAACCCTCGTGCTGCGGAAACATCGCGATGGCGGTGTCCAGATCGAGGATCTTGGACCGGCACAGGTAGCGGGCGTCGCCAAGATCGGGGGCCACCGAATGCGGGTCCAGCCAAACGCTGCGCCAGGACTCGGCTCGGACGAAAATCGGTTCCTCGGTGGGATCGTTGCGGACCCCAACTTCCAGCCAACCCACACCCGCACGAACCGCGTCGCTGAAGGCCTGCGAGCGCACGAAGGAGAATCGATTGACGTCGCTCAGATATTTGAGTAACTGCTGCTTGGCGTTGGCCGCATCGGCGTCGCCCGGCTCGCGGGGGTGAACCGCGAAGTCCACCTTGTTTCGACGCTCCAGTCCCAGCAAGTAGTTGATCGCCGGCTTGATTTCATTGAAGGTCAGCGGCACCTGGCCGCGTTGTTCCAGGATCTGCCGCTGGTCGGGAGACCATTGAATCCCGTCACTGAAATCCTCGTCCGTGGCCTGCTCGGCTCGGTTGTCCGCGTGGGCGGCGCGGGCTTGGTGCCACCAGTTCGCCAGGGCCTTGACATCGACCGGCTCGCCGTTCTGGTCGGGCTGGATGTCGGCGGCGTTGTTGCCGGTGAAGATCGACGGCTGGGCAACCCAAGTGGGTGACGTGACGCTAGCGGGCATCGAACACAATCTCACCGTTGGCCCGGACGACGAGGTGATCGCGTTCGGCTTGCTTCATAAGATCGGGGACCGGGGCCGGGGGCATCGCCAGCAGGGTGCGGAATTCGTTGGTCACCTTGCGAATGAGCGCCAGGACCTCGCCGCGTGTGAACCCGTGCGCGCCGTACAACTGGACGGCGTATTGAGTACCCCGGCGCACGGCCTCGGCGTCGTCGAGGAAGCGGTGCGCCACCGACAAGCCCACCGCCACGAGGGCGGCCCCGCGACGGAGAAACATGGCGGGTTCGGCGTGGTGTTCGGTGGGCAGATACCCGAAATCGATCTCGATATTCACGAGGCATCCTATTAATTGAACATGGTTTAATTAACGCAGGAATTCACCGAAAAGTCAAGTGATTTCAACGTCTTTCCGGCGCATCCGCAGCTTTTCGACCGGCCCTCGGTCAGCGCGGTTGCCCGCTTGGTGCGCTCGGTACCGCAGTCGCAGCGACAGGTCCAGGCCGCGCCGTGGCCGGTGCCCCCGGCATAACGGACCACCGTCCATCGACCGAAGCGCTGGCCCGTCAGATCCCGGGCGCGAGGCGGCAGGCACCGGCAAAGGGGCTTGCCCTCGCGCATCCGTTGGGGCAGAAATTCGCGCTGGGTCCCACAAGTCTCGCACCGGGCCAGCCAACGGGACTGGCGGCGTGTGTCCCGGCCCACGAAGGCCAGCACGCGCCAGCCGTGGAACCGGTGGCCGGTGAGGTCGCGTACATTGGGGCTGCGGTGGTCGGCGTCATCCAGCGCCAACCGAACCCGCTCAGGCGGGTCGAAGGCGCGGGTGGCGCGCTGGGCATCACCTTTGCAGCAACCACAACTGGAGGACCTACCCGTGGCGAGGGATCGGCCCACCACCGCTCGCTCGGTACCGCAGACGCAGCGGCAGTTCCAGCGAGAGGTCGTACCCCGACGCTCGGCAAAGCCCAACACGATCCAATGCCCGAAGGTTTGGCCGGTCAAGTCCCTGCCCCGCCGCTGGCAGCCGCAGTGTGAGCACCTGCCGGTGAGCAACGACGACGTGGCGACGATTTTGGAGCCGCCGCAGTCACACGCGCAGCGCCAGGTCCGTGGCGCGGGGGGGTTGCTGATGGGTTCCAGGGCCGTGAGGTGCCCGAAGCGCTGGCCGGCCAAATTCCGGGTATGCGGGGGCAGTTGTCCGGGTTTGAAGCGGACGCCGCGCTCAGAGAGTCTGGAGAAGATCATCGCAGGATGGCCGAGATGGGGTTGCGGGGTTTGCGGCGGCCCAAACGGCCGGCAGTGAAATCGAACCCAGTGGCGATTTGCCTCAGGGCGTCGTTAGCGTGGCTCTCAGGGCCATGAACGGGTGAGGATTTGTAGACCTGGAGCCGGGGGTCAAACGCACGGCGGTAGCGACTGACGGCCTGTAGGAAGCCTTGGCAACGATCTTTGTCGATCCAGAGCTTGGGCCAAAGTTGCCGGGTGGCCTCGATCCCCTCCGCGAGGTCCCGGACGCGGGGCACCACGGTGATCGGCCGCACCCCCAAATTTTCCAAGGTTTGTTGACGAGAAGTGTTGGTCGATAGCTCCCGCACCACCACGTCATGGGGGAGCAAGTGGCCGGCAAACGGGTGGTTGAACCGCTGCAACGCCGTGGCGTAGTAGCCCAGCGGCTCGTTGCTGGCCGCGAGGGTGTCCACGATGCGGATCTCTTGGCCGACCGCTTGGAAAACCAGGATGTAGGTCTGATCGGAGAGGCCGAGATCCCAGGCCGTCCACAGGGGAAGCGCGGGGTCGATGGGGATGGAGCAAACCCGCCCTTCGGCGTAGGCGGCGGCCAGCTCCTTACGGAAGATGCTACCCTCCAGGTCCTCAATCTGGTCCCAGCGGCCGTCGAGCAAGGCGCGGCGATCCCGCTCGTTGAGGGTCATGAGCTGTTCGCGGTAACCCGAATCTCGCAAATAAGGGTTGTCGTCGAGCCGGGCGGGGATGAAACGGCGGGTCAGAATCCGCTCGCCCGTTGCCAGGGAGAAGCGCGTCGCGTCGCCGGCATCTGGGATGCGGAAACGCTTCTGCACCCAATCGCCACCGGGGCCACCCGGATTGCAGGTGGCCCGCACATAGGGGCGGAGGGTAGGATCGGTGGAACGAACCCGGCTGACCAGATACTCGTAGATCGATTCGCTGGGGAGTTGTGTCAGCTCATCGACACCGAGGTACTGGAATTCACGACCTTGGAATCGGAGCTTGTCTTTTTCGTGTTCGACATAGGCGAACTCGATTAAAGCCCCCGAGGGAAAGCGCCAGAACTTCTCGGTTTCTTTAAAGACCGCGCCGGGTGCGACTTCGGGGTAAAGCTGCCTGGAGCGGTCAATCAGCTCACGGAGCTCCCCAAAGGAACGCCGAACCAAGACTGCTCGGTAATGAGGGTTGGCGACGGCGTGTTGCTGCAACCCCAGAATATCGACGACCAAGGCTTGCGATTTGCCACCCCCCGCGCTGCCGCCGAACAGGACTTCGTCCTCGGGAGCACTCAGGAAGGCCGCCTGCTTGTCAGTCGGACTCCACATTCGCGGTCGGCTGCTTGGCGGGGACTACGATGGCATTGAGGCTCAGCGTCTGGCCTTCTTCGTCGGTTAGCGCGACTTGCTTGGGCAGAGACGCGCAGATCATCTTCAAGAAGCCGAGGGCGTCTTTGGGATCCTCCCCCGATAATGCCCGGACCATGATGTCCTTACCGCGTTCCTCAAATGTTTCGTAAAGTGTCTGATAGAAAGCGGAGACCAGCCGCAGCTTATAACCGTGCGGCCGTCCAGGACCGCCAGGGCGGCCCTTCACAAAGCGCCCCTTGCTATCGCGGTCAAGTTCTTGATTAACGAGAGAATCTTCAGACATCAAAGGACCTATAAATAAGCACTGTTCAATTAACAGGTAAAGAAAAAAGCCCCCCACCCACCAAGGACCAGGGCGCTGGGGGAGCAGCGTGTGGGGGAGGGCTGAGGCACATTGTCTTTTATTTTCAACGAGTTGTCAAGAAAAATAGGTCGGGAATCCGCCTCGCGGGTTGGTATTTTGCCACCCCCCCCCCCCGGTCTGGAGGCCCCGGCACCTCCGGTCTGGAGGTCCCGGCACCCTCGGTCTGGAGGTCCCGGCACCCTCGGTCTGGAGGTCCCTGGAGGTTTGCCTCAGACTCGCCTCGATATTTTTCCTTATAAATCAACGCTGCCTACGACTTGGGCCATTTGCCTTCGTTCTGCCTACGATTAAATCATAGTTTTTCCCTTATAAATCAACGGTGCCTACGATGCCTACGTTTCGGAGGGGGTACGCACATCACTCACAGACGCGATGTTCGACTTTTTCGAGGAGAGATGAGGGCAGACCGATGCGGCATGACGGTGCGAGCTAAGCTGAGAGGAACCAACCACCTCAACCGCACGGAGAGACCGCCATGCCGCTTGAAGACTTTATCATCACGGTGTTTTGCTGGGTAGAAGAACACCTGGAAGCCCTGCTGGGGGATCATCGCTTGCGCCAGCGTGGTTTTGCCCCGAAGTTGGCGGACAGCGAAGTGATCACCATGGAGGTGGTGGGTGAGTTTCTGGGTTTGGATACCGATGTGGGCATCTGGAAGTATTTCCGTCGTCATTGGCCGTCGTGGTTTCCAAGACTCGGATCGCGAACCACGTTTGCCCAGCAAGCGGCCAATCTCTGGGTCGTCAAACAGCGGCTGCATCGGCATCTGCTGATCGACTTGGGGGCGGTGACGGACCCTATTCACCTCGTCGATGGCTGCCCCATGCCGGTGTGTATGCTGACCCGTGCCCCGCAATGCCGATGTTTTCCCGAGGCGGCCGGCTTCGGCTATTGCGCGGCAAAAAAGCAGTATTATTATGGACTTCATGGTCACTTGATGATCACATTCGATGGCGTGATCACGGCGTGGACGGTGACCCCCGCCGCCGGTGATGAACGCGAAGCGCTTTGGGATTTGACGGACGGCGTTCACGGCTTGGTCATTGGCGACAAGGGATACCTGAGCGCCTGTCTTCAGGCGGAACTGGCAACCACGGGGATCGATTTGCAAACCCCCTTGCGGGCGAACATGGCCGATTCCCGTGCGCCTTGGATCATCCAACAACTGACGAGAACCCGCCGCCTCGTGGAAACCGTCATCGGTCAACTGACCGAGCAGTTTCATTTTGAGAAAATCCGGGCGCGGGATGTTTGGCACTTGACGAGTCGGATCGCCCGAAAAATCTTGGCGCACACCTTGGGTATTTTCATGAACCGGCAAATCGGTCGGTCAGACCTGCAGTTTGAGAGCCTGATCGCCTGAAAAGTCGAACATCGCGTCTCACAGAATATTATTTAAGTTCGTGGTGCGCCATGTCCTAGATGCTACTGTAGCTTTATAGGTACACAGCTAAATTATATTTTTTCCCCCAATTCCTCATAGGGTAAAAGTCGTAGGCATCGTAGGCACCGTTGATTTATAAGGAAAAATGTCGTAGGCAGAACGTAGGCAAACGTAGGCAAATTGGCTCAAGTCGTAGGCAACGCCCCCTACTGCCTGGTATCTGCATCGGATCGATCAGATCCCACTCCCTGCGGGGTCGTTTGCTCCCACAGGGGCGCCTCGAAAGTCGTAGGCAACGCTAAGGAAGATCAACGAAAAAAGGGCCACCCGAAGGCAGCCCTTTTTGGTTGGGACGAATGTCAGTGCTTGAAGACCATCCTTGCCGCCAGCGTAGCCTGGAAATAGGCGTCGATGTCGTTCTCGGACGCTTCCGCCCAACGCTCGTGATTCCTCACACAGTAGATTATGTGTTTTTGCTTCGATCCGTCTCCCTGAGTCAGGCGCTTCTGCCCCTTGAGTCTCACCAACCCTGCCACATCCAGAGCTTTGGTTGCCCGGTGCTGCGAAACTCCCGACCCGATTTTGATCCCTTGGGCGAACTGGACAAATTGTTTGGTGTGGCGGTATGCCTCTCCAAAAGTCATGAGTTCGATGTGTGGATTCCCCTCAAGCAGTTTTTCGAAGCCCTCGATCACCGCTGACTCCAAGGCGGGGCGGGTGTTGTCGATCATTTCGTCGCGGGCCTTGGTGTGTGGCGCGGGCGCGTAAGGGTTAAATGACGTCAGATCCCTATTCCGCAACAGGTACAACAGCGCGGCAGGGCCTTCGTCAGCCGCATCCAGCAGCGTCCCGAACAACTGGTTGTAATACCCCTCCGATTTCGGTTGTTCGTAGTTGATCGCCACAGCGTACCGGCGTTCTTGGGTGTCGATCCGCAGCGCATCCTCGTGGTTACTGTAGAAGATCCAGTTCCCAACATTTTTTACTGTGATCGAGGCCCGGTTTTTCCGGTTGAGTGGTATCCGCTGATTGGTGATGTACCCCTTCAGGCTGTCCATCAGCCCGTACTGGTTCTCGAAGACTTTTACCTCCTCGACCATCAGCAATTGCTTGAAGCCCAGGCCGTCCTGGAAAGAACTGGTCAGATCGTGGTTCGAGAGGACCCCCACGTTCTTCTCCCCCAGCAGTCGGGTCATGACGTCGCCAATGAAGGACTTACCGGTCCCTCGCGCCGCGCTGATAAGAACGGGGGCGCTGTTGATCCGCTGCCCTGGTTTCTGAATCAAGGTAGCCATCCAATTCAGCAGGTACTCGACGAAGATCGGGTCTCCCCCACTGATGTAATAGAGGTGATCCAGGAATAGTGCTTCCCGCGCTGCGCCATAGCGGGGTTCCGGGAGGCCCGGGGCGTTGTAGACGTTAATCAATGGCGCGACGACCCCGTCGGTGGACTCCGCCTCGATAATGCGGATTTCTCCTGGTTCATAAACATCGTGGCGCACGAACAGGCTCCCATCGAGTCCCGCGAAGTCCATTTCCGGGTCCCGCCCCTCCCACAGCCCTGGGCAAGCTTGCTCGGCAAGCATTCGGAAGACTTTCGGTGAGAAACACACCCCCGTCTCCAGGCAGGTATAAATATTGTCCTTGGTCTGATAAACGAAACGCCGCAGGAACGCCGTCCGGGCATCTTCCCCCTGTCCGAGAACTGTCTGCCGGTGCGCCTGCGCCTCCTGCACTACCACAGCGTCGAAATCTCGTCTGCCGAGCCCGGTCAGGGGTTGCAGCCGCTCGCGCGCCTCGATGTAAGCCGCTCGCCGGTGATCCTTTAAGCCTGCAAGCGCGAGAGCCCCATGCCGGAGCATCTCCCGGGCCGCCACTTTACGAGCCTCCGCGCTGTCCACGGCTTCCACCCGGGCGATCGCCTGCGATACCGCTTCCTGAGCATGTTCCAGCTCTGCTTCGCACCAGGTCCCGCCACCCGCCCAACCGGCCTCCCAGGCCCAATAGAAGATGCTCCCCAGCCGAACCACCTCGCCCTCCATCTCCCGCTGGAAACTCTCCCATTTCGCCTCGCAGGCCGCCTCATCGTACTTTTCGCTGCCACGCGACCAGCAGTCCCAAACCTCCAATGGGAGGCCCGCCAGTTTCAGTGCCATGCCGACCTGTAGCCACCGATCGTAATCGTCGGCATCGAGGTGGGTCAGGGCTTCGGTCACCCGGGCAATGGTGGCGGCATCAGCCGTCTCATCAGGCGCACTGGGCGGCCTGGGGCTGGAACGAGGTTCCAGTATGGCCGCCATCCACTCCGGCAGGGGGGCAATGGGCTTCTCGTTTACCCAGGTGTATTGCCCGCCACTGATGTGGCTGGATGGAGCGACATGTACGCAGCCGCCATCGGTCTTGACGTCGATATGATCCCCGAGTTTGTTGTTGCCCCCCCGCAGCTTACGGGGGGATCTGAAGTAGTAGTGGACACCGCCGCCCCCGGATTGGGCCTGCAAGGTATCCCAGCCGTCCGGGTGTTCGGATTGCAATTGGGCCAAGGTCTCCCGGCCCCGCTTGCCGGACCCGGTATCGACATCGACCACCACGAGCGACTGACCCGCGCCCGACACAGACCCCGTGGCGATCGCGATATTGGCGTCGGCCCAATCTCCTGACCACCAACCCCGAATTCGCTTCGGATCATGAGTGGCGTCCTTGAAACCGTGGCGGGCTAAAGCCGAAATCGGATGCTTCCCTGGGCTGTTGCAATCTGGATTTCCGCAGGCGCACTGGCCGTTGCGGATCGGGTAGTAAGGCACTACGGCCCAACCGAACTGGCTGGCGTAGCGCAAGGCGTCCTCCAGGGGGGATTGAGCGACGACGCGCGCGGCGGCAGGCGAAATAACTTCTTGATTTATTGCAGTGTTTTCCATAAAATAATCCTTGCCTAGTACCTTCGTGCCGAAGACGCCGTCCATTTCGCTAGGCGTCTGCACAAGCCCCACCTCTGGCCGGGTGGGGCATTTTTTTGCGTCCTGCAAACGTCCGTGTCCTGATCCGCTGCGTGAGTTTTTGAATTTGGAAGGTCGGAAGGTCGGAAGGTCGGAAGGTCGGAAGGTCGGAAGGTCGGAAGGTCGGAAGGTCGGAAGGTCGGAAGGTCGGAAGGTCGGAAGGTCGGAAGGTCGGAAGGTCTCAGCTCAATACGGGAGACCCCGCCTGGAATCGCTCAAGCTCAGCCCGCACCTCGTTGAGCGCCCACTTCTGCAGTACCGTCAGCGGCCAACGCTCCGCCGCCGCGCGCCCTCGCATGTAGTCGAGCCCACGCAAGGCTCGCGACATGGCCTCGGGCGATCCCGAGGCGCCGGCAATCCTTAGCCAATCGACAGCGCCCGCGCTGAACTCACACGGCAACCAGCGGGCCACGCGCTGAACGCGCTGTGCGAGAACCTCGAATCGGCGTTTGCGCAGCTCAACGTGGGGCGTCGTCATTGTCGCACTCCGGCTTAGCATAGATTTTCGCTTTCGCCAAAATCTTCTCCAGGAACCAGGCGTTTTTTGGCACCTCCATCGGCGGGTGTGCCACGCTATCCGGCACAGGGTAGAGGAACCGCTTTCCCGCCCTGATGACCAGCATCCGGATCGTCGGCAACGCCTCGGTGCTTTGCTGGTACAGCACAAAATCACCGGTTTTCAGGTCGTTGCGCAGTGGGTCGATAATCAGGACTTCTCCGTCCCGAAATTCGGGTTCGGCAGCCCGGCCCAAAACCCGAACCCCGAAGGCGTATTCGCTCACAGCCCCCGGCGGCACGATGCGCTCCGCGTCTTCCGGGTCCGACGGGCCATTGACCTGCGCCACCAGCGCGGTCAGTTCCTCGGCGGTCGGCTCGCGGCCCAGCAGCTCTTCGTCCACGATTGGGTCGTTCATGGCCCGCAAACTGAGCATGTCGCGGATCGGGATCGAGGGGTCCTCCTTGGGGAAGGTCAGCTCCGCGTCACCAAGAAGGTTCTCGACGGTCGTATTCAAAAATGCCGCTAGCCGAAACATTTGCTCCGGCGACGGCTTCAGCCGACCCCCTAAATAGTGCTCCGTGGTTACCAACGCTCGGTCGAACACTTTTGGGAGATCTTTCTTCGTGACACCGCGCCGCGACATGATCTGGCTCGCGCGTTTTGCCCAACTGGGCGCATCGGGGTTGATTCGAAATGCCTGCATGAAATTGCTCCTATATAGATTTTTTCATTATATTTAAAATCTATTATAGAGTCAACGACTTTATTGTAAAGTTTTTGTAGACGCTGGCGCTGGTTCGTTGGAGGGGCGCAATGACGCGCGCCGCCAAGCGGGCGTGGGGATGGGGAGGGCAGTCTGGCAGGTCGGGGTCAGGGAGCAATTTGGCACACTGGATCGTGCCCAAACGCCCTGGAGCCGGGTGGTAAATCGAGCGCGTTCAGTCTCGGCGATCTATACTTTGGAGGCATCGAGCGTGGTGCAAATTTGGCACAATCCGTGGGCCAAACGCGCTTATTGCTGGGCAGTGCGGGCGACCCCGCGCTTGCCGCCCACGAGCCGGGGAGAATGCAGCGCGGCTGGATTGCAACTTGGCGGAGAGGGAGGGATTCGAACCCTCGGACCCTCGCGGGTCAACGGTTTTCAAGACCGCCGCAATCGACCACTCTGCCACCTCTCCGGGTGATCGGGATTGTAACCGCGCGTCTCCAAGCCCGCCAGTGCCCAAGACTCCGCTACGGCAACATCCCGGCGTTGGCCGGCGGCCGGCTCCAAAACAGCGCGTGCAACCAGAGCAGGGTGTCCGGGTCCGAAATCAGCTCACGCTTCTGCCCCGCGCTCAGACTGTCGGGACCTTCTTCCTCCAGTTGATGAATCAAGCCTTCCAGATAATGCCGGCGGCGCTTGCCAGGCGGCTCGCTCTCCGGCAATAGCGACAAGTGCAGCGCATTGACGTAGGGATCGGTCAGTGCCTGGACGAAACGGCTGGTCGGCTGATCCCACAACACCGGCAGCACCGGATCGGTCTCCCGCAGATTCTCATCCAGGTAGCGCAGCACCGGCGGTGGATCGGTTTCCTCCGGCGTCAGGAACAGGCCCAGCTCGCGCGACTTGCGGCCCAGGGCAATGCTGCTGGATAGCATCGAAACCGGAATCGACAGCAGCAAACCCAGCAGTACCGGCGTGAACCACCAGAAAAACGCCGGCATGTATTGATAACTCAGCACACCGGCGATAACGCCGGTCAGGGTATGCCCGCCGTGCGCCAGCGCTGCTTCCTTGAAGCTGGTCATGTGATCGCCGCGTTGCTGTGTCGGCCAGCCGACGGCGCGGCGCAGCAGGATCGCCAACACGAACTTGGTCTGGAAC
Source organism: Candidatus Competibacteraceae bacterium (assembly GCA_016699715.1). Taxonomy (NCBI): domain Bacteria; kingdom Pseudomonadati; phylum Pseudomonadota; class Gammaproteobacteria; family Candidatus Competibacteraceae; species Candidatus Competibacteraceae bacterium. The sequence goes on from CP065007.1 coordinate 3,222,772, forward strand.
AGCATCAGCACCGGCGCCGTCAGCACCGAAAACACCGTCTCCAGCACCACGCTCAGAGTTGCCGCAAACATCCCACCGTAGCTACGACGCAGCTGATCGTCCTTCAGCAGCAGCAGCAACGCCAGCAGCTTGGGCAGGAACAGCATGACCAGCGTCACCAGCAGCACGGTGGTCATTTCCACCGCGAACGACACCGGCCATACCGGTATCCAGTTCTCGCCGAAAAAATAGATCGTCTCCTGCTGGGTCTGGATGAACGCCTCCACGCCGGTGGCGAGCAGGAACAGCAGCCACAGCGGCGAGGCCAGATAAGACATGACGCCCATCGAGAAATGCAGTCGGCTCAAGCTGTTGAAACCGTGGGCCAGCGCCAGCCGCAGATGTTGCAGGTTGCCCTGGCACCAGCGGCGGTCGCGTTTGGCGTAGTCGATCAGGGTTGGCGGAATTTCCTCGTAGCTGCCTTCCAGATCGTAGGCCAGCCACACCTCCCAGCCGGCCCGCCGCAACAGCGCCGCCTCGACGAAGTCGTGGCTGAGGATCGCGCCACCGAACGGCTCCCGGCCCGGCAGCTTCGGCAAACCGCAGTGTTCCAGGAACGGCTGTACCCGGATAATGGCGTTGTGGCCCCAGTAGTTGCTCTCGCCGAGCTGCCAATAGTTCAGTCCGGCGGTGAACATCCGTCCGTAGATGCTGCCGGCGAACTGCAGGATGCGGGCAAACAGCGACTCGCGGTTGACCGGCACCGGTGGCGTTTGGATCAGCGCCACTTTCGGATGGCACTCCATCAGCCGCACCATGTCCGTCAGCGTGGACCCTTTCATGATGCTGTCGGCGTCCAGCACGATCATGTAGCGGTATCCGCCGCCCCAGCGGGTGCAGAAATCCTCCAGGTTGCCGCTCTTGCGGTCGGTGTTCTCCGGCCGGTTGCGGTAGAAAATCCGTCCCTTGCCGTCCAGCGCTCGCACCATGTCCTGCCAGCGCAGCTCCTCCTCGACCCATACGTCGGGATCGCGGGTATCACTGAGGATGAAGAAATCGAAGCCCGCCAACTGGCCGGTTTCCGCCAGCGCCTGATGGATGGCGCGCAGGCCGGCGAATACCCGCTCCGAATCCTCGTTGTAGATCGGCATCAGGATCGCGGTGCGCGGCGGCGGCGCGGTGGGGTCGGGCGGCGCGGCTGGCGGCTGGCGGGAAATCGCCCAGCGGTCGCGACCGAACAGGATCGTGAAAAAACCCATGAGCGCCGTCCAGAACGATACGCAGATCCAGCCGATCAGAATCGTGTACAGCAGTAGCAGCAGCAGTTCCATCGGGCTGAAACCGTTGCTTTGGAACACGCTGACCAGTAGTCCCAGGGCGATCAGCGTGGTCAGGCTCGTCAGCAGCAAGAATACTGATCGCCGGAGGGCATACCCCTTCGCCGGCGGTCGAACGGATGAGGTCATGAAGGCGTCTTTTCGGAAGGAGAGGAAAGGCCCCGCCGCCAGCGACGCAGTGGGTCCAGCAGCGAGAACAGTTCGATCCGTTGGACCGGCATGGCGCCGGGAGCGGGCGCCGGAACGGGCTCGGCCACCGCCGCGCGCAAGGCATCGGTTACGTCCCGCGCGGCGTCGGGTGGCGCGAACAACACCGCCGGCCAATCCGGCACCGCGCCGCTTAGCAGCGCCGCCCGTGCCGCCGCCAGTGCCCGTGGTTGCCGGGGCAGGTCGAGCGTCCGCGCCAGCCAATCGTCCAGCAGCTCCCGTGCCGCCACCAACGCTCCCGTCAGCGGATCCGGGGATTCGAGCCGATCGGGCAGACCGCGGCGCAGCGCCTGTTCGCTCAGCGCCGCGATCTGATCGGGGTCGCTCACCCCCAGCGCCCGCCAGTAGGCACCCAAGCGGCCGAGCAACACCCCATCATGGAACGGCGCCACCGGCGGCGCCAGATACAACATCGCCGCGTTCATTTGGGCGCGGTCCACTGGTAGCTCCAGGTTTCGGTCAATACGTCGTCGCCGAGCTTCAGAAAGCAGCGCAGTTCAGCCGAGTCGTTTCCCTGCGGCAGCAGTTCGAAGGACACGCGCCAACCCTGGGTGTAGGCATTTTTCTGGGCCACGACGTTCTGAATCTGGCCGGCGGACGCGTTGACCATCGCCTTTACCGGAGTCTCTTCCGGCAATTTGCTCAGGGCCTCGCCGCCGAAATCGATCACGAAGCGCCGCCGCGAGGCATCCAGATCGCCGGCGCCGCCGGCGCCCACCCGGCTGGTCAATACATGACCACCCGGAGAAAGGCTCGGCAGGTCGAGGGAGAAATACAGGCGGTAGTTAAACTCCAGTTGCTGGCCGACCTCGACCGGTTTTTTCGGATTCCAGAACACGGCGATGTTGTCGTAGCGTTCGGCGGTGCTGGGGATTTCGATCAAGTGCACCGAACCCTTGCCCCACTCGCCCTCGGGTTCGATCCAGACGCTCGGCCGGGTGTGGTAATGCGCCTCCAGATCCTGGTAGTCGTCGAAATCGCGGTCGCGCTGCAACAAACCGAAGCCGCGCGGGTTGTTATCCTGGAAGGCGCTGATACGCAGCCGGGTCGGATTGTTGAGCGGCCGCCAAATCCATTCGCCGTCGCCGGTGGCCATCAGCAAACCGTCGGAATCGTGCACCTGTGGGCGGAAATCGTCGAAGAACCGCTCGTTCAAGGCGCCGTGGTAAAACATGCTGGTCAGCGGCGCCACGCCGAGTTTCCGCACGCCTTCGCGGATAAAGAGATTGGCCTTGACATCGATCTGGGTATTGACGCCCGGCTTGATGACGAAGCGGTAGGCGCCGGTCAGACTCTGGCTGTCCAACAGTGCGTACACGGTTAATTCGGTGGCGTCCTTGTCGGGTTTCTCCAGCCAAAACTCGCGAAAATAGGGAAATTCCTCGGGTTTGGTCAGGCCGGTGTCGATGGCCAGGCCACGCGCCGAGAGACCGTAATTCTGATTCTGGCCGACGGCGCGAAAGTAGCTGGCGCCCAGAAACACCGCGACCTCGTCGTAATGGCTGTCGGTATGCAGCGGATACAACACCTTGAAGCCGGCGAACCCCAAATCCTTGGGCAGTTCCTCCGGCACCTCGTTCTTGCCATAATCGAACAGATTGTTGGCATATTCCAAAGGCCGGCTCTCGCCCTCATCGACTACATTGATGGCCACCCGCTGGAAAAACAGGAAGCCCAGCGGCGCGAATTGGATCTCGAACGGCAGCGATTGGTCGCGCCACAGGCTCTTCTCCGCCCGGAAGCGGATGTCACGGTACTGGTCGTAATCCAGATGCTTGAGAAAATCGGGCAGCGTGTTGCTCTGTTCTTGAAAGGCTTGGGTCGCCAGCATTTCGGCGCGGCGGCGAACATCGGCGAAATTGAAACGTTTGGGAGGTGGCGTCGTGGCCTGGGTGGACTCGGGCACGTTGGGCGCGCCGAAACTCGCCATCGGGTAAAACCAGACGCCGGTCAGCAGAACCAGACTCAGCAGCATGCGAAAGTTCACGGTGTTACGGCTCCCTGGGCGTGTAATCCAATGAGGTTTTAAAGTCGTTTCCAAGCGTCGTATTGTATGGTTATTGAATCGTTCCGACCATGCCTTGACACCAGTGCCATTGAAGGTGAAGAAAGATTTTCCATCATTGGGGCTGTCCCAGCCGGTGAGGTTCCCCGTTTATCGGCGGTCCCGACCGGCTGGTTTTGCGTTTGGCTTTACATATTCCGCCGGTACTGTCCGCCGACCTCAAACAGGGCGTTGGTAATCTGCCCGAGCGAGCAGCAGCGCACCGCGTCCACCAGCACCGCGAACAGGTTCTCGTTGGCGATGGCCGCCTGTTTCAGCCGCGCCAGCATCCGCTCGCCCTCCGGGTGATTTCGCGCCTGGAATTCCCGCAGCCGCCGCAACTGGCTCTGTTTTTCCTCCTCGGTGGAACGGGCCAGTTCGATCTTGATTTGATCACCCTTGGCGTTGGGGTTGCGGAAAGTGTTGACGCCGACGATGGGCAACGAGCCATCGTGCTTGAGGGTTTCGTAATATAGCGATTCCTCCTGAATCTTGCCGCGCTGATAGCCGGTTTCCATCGCCCCCAATACTCCGCCGCGCTCGCTGATCCGCTCGAACTCCCGCAACACCGCTTCTTCCACCAGGTCGGTCAATTCCTCGATGATGAACGCACCCTGATTGGGGTTCTCGTTCTTCGCCAAACCCCACTCCTTATTGATGATCAACTGTACGGCCATGGCTCGCCGCACCGATTCCTCGGTCGGGGTAGTGATCGCCTCGTCGTAGGCGTTGGTGTGCAGGGAATTGCAGTTGTCGTAAATGGCGATCAAGGCCTGCAAGGTGGTGCGAATGTCGTTGAAATCCATTTCCTGGGCGTGCAGCGAACGGCCCGAGGTCTGAATGTGGTATTTCAGTTTCTGGCTGCGCTCGTTGGCGCCGTACTTGTCGCGCATGGCCGCGGCCCAAATCCGCCGCGCCACCCGACCCATCACCGCGTATTCCGGGTCCATGCCGTTGCTGAAGAAGAACGACAGATTCGGGGCGAAGTCATCAATGTGCATCCCGCGCGCCAGATAGGATTCGACGTAGCTAAAACCATTGGCCAGGGTAAAGGCCAGTTGTGAAATCGGATTGGCGCCGGCTTCGGCGATGTGATAGCCGGAAATCGAGACCGAGTAGAAATTCCTGATGCCGTGATGGACAAAATATTCCTGAATGTCGCCCATCATCTTCAACGCGAACTCGGTGGAGAAGATACAGGTGTTTTGACCCTGATCTTCCTTGAGAATATCGGCCTGCACCGTGCCCCGAACGTTAGCCAACACCCATTCCCTGATTTTCTCGATCTCGTTGTCGGTTGGCGGCCGGTGATTGTCGCGTTCGAACTTCTCGATCTGCTGATCGAAAGCCGTGTTGAAAAACATCGCCAGAATCATCGGCGCGGGACCGTTGATGGTCATCGATACTGAAGTGGTCGGGCAGCACAGATCGAAGCCCGAATACAACACCTTGAGATCGTCCAGGGTGGCGATGGAGACGCCGGAATTGCCGACCTTGCCGTAGATGTCCGGCCGTTCGTCCGGGTCGCAACCGTACAGCGTCACCGAATCGAAGGCGGTGGACAGCCGGGTGGCCTCGGCGTGCTCGGACAGTTTTTTGAAACGGCGATTGGTGCGGAACGGGTCGCCTTCGCCGGCGAACATCCGGGTCGGGTCCTCGTTTTCGCGCTTGAAGGCGAACACCCCGGCGGTATAGGGGAAGCTGCCGGGCAGATTCTCCCGCATCATCCAGCGCAGCAGCTCACCATGCTCCTCCAGGCGCGGAATCGCCACCTTGGGAATGCGGGTGCCGGACAGCGAGCGATGGGTCAACGGCGTGCGGATCTCCTTATCGCGAATCTTCACCACATACTCGTCACCCAGGTAACTTTCCCGCACCCGCGGCCACATGTCCACCAGCTTGCGGGCGTGCGGGTCCACCCGCGCTTCGACCTGCTCCAGCAATGGGTCCAGATCGGCGCTGGATTTACCCGTCGTTTCCAGCAACACCTTGACCGCGCGCAACTGCTGGCGCTGGCGGATCAATCCAACCTGCTCCTCCACCTGTCGGTGATAGCCGCGCACGGTGTCGGCGATTTCCGCCAGATAGCGGGCGCGGGCCGCCGGCACGATCACGGTTTGAGCACTGGATGCCTTGTTCACCACCGGCGGCAAGCGGCCCGGCAGCAGTTCCAGCCCCTTGTCGCGCAGCAGCCCCACCACGCCGTGATAGAGCGCGCTCACGCCGTCGTCATTGAAACGGGCGGCGATGGTGCCGTAAACCGGCATGTCGTCCGGCGATTGGCCGAACGCCTTATGGTTGCGCTGCACCTGCTTGCGCACGTCGCGCAGCGCGTCCTCGGCGCCCTTGCGGTCGAACTTGTTGATCGCCACCGCGTCGGCGAAATCGAGCATGTCGATCTTTTCCAGTTGCGAAGCAGCGCCGAATTCCGGGGTCATCACATACAGCGAGCGATCCACCAGCGGCACGATGGCGGCGTCGCCCTGGCCGATGCCGGAGGTTTCGACGATCAGCAGGTCGAAACCGGCCAGCTTGCAGGCGGCGAGAATATCGCCCAAGGTTTCGGGGACTTCGCTGCCGGCGGCGCGAGTCGCCAGCGAACGCATGTAGAGATTGGGACCGGTCACGGCGTTCATGCGGATGCGGTCACCCAACAGCGCCCCGCCGGTCTTGCGGCGCGAGGGGTCGGCGGCGATCACCGCGATTTTCAGCCGGTCGTCCTGATCCAGCCGGAAGCGCCGCACCAGTTCGTCGGTCAGCGAGGACTTGCCGGAACCACCGGTGCCGGTGATGCCGAGCACCGGCACGATGCGCGCCTGAGCCTGATCGAGCACTTGTTGGCGCAGCGCCGGGGCGAGCGCCTGATTTTCCAGCGCGCTGATTAATCGGGCCAGCGCCCGCCAGTCACCGGCCTGGACCTCATCGAGGGTCTGGGGTGCGTACTGGGCGGGATCGATATCGCAGACCGTGATCATGTGGTCGATCATGCCCTGCAGGCCCATGGCCTGGCCGTCCTCCGGCGAGAAAATGCGGGCGACGCCGTACTCGTGCAGATCGTGGATCTCCTCGGGCACGATGACGCCACCGCCGCCGCCAAAGACCTTGATATTGGCGCCGCCACGCTCCCGCAGCAGGTCGATCATGTACTTGAAAAATTCGACGTGGCCGCCCTGATAGGAACTGATGGCGATACCCTGGGCGTCTTCCTGCAAGGCGGCGGTCACGATGTCCTCCACCGAGCGGTTGTGGCCCAGATGGATGACTTCCGCGCCGCTGGCCTGCAGGATGCGGCGCATGATGTTGATCGAGGCGTCGTGGCCGTCGAACAGGCTGGCGGCGGTAACGAAGCGAACCTTGTGCCGGGGCCGAACTTGATCGACACCGGGCATGGGGGGTCTGAACGAGCTGATGACCGCGGACATAGATAAGGATTCTCCTTAAAAGTAATGCGCTTTATGCGCTGAATAATACGCCTTTACAGCGGTTCCTGCGGCGAGAAGCCGCGCCACACCGAGGGACTCGCCGGCCGCTGCGGGCCGGTGGGCACGGCATGATCGCATCGGAACCCACCGCTTTCGATGAGTGCAATGGTAAATAGAATTGGAAGGCGGGATTTGCCAATATGGTTGCAATTCATGCCACTTTGAATGGTATTGTGATTTGACGCAAAACGAGTAGCCGGTGATGACTGAGGTTGCGATAACGCCCGTGGCGTTCGTTCAAGCCATTGTGGCGGCCTATCGGCGCTACGGCAAAGACCCGGGTGATGCGCTGCGGCGGGCACGGATTGCGCCAGAATTCCTGTCGGACCCGCGAAACCGCGTCACTGGCTCGCAAATGCAAACCCTGTTCGGCATTGCCATCCAGGAATTGGACGACGAGGCGCTGGGATGGTTTTCGCGCCGACTGCCGTGGGGTAGTTATGGGATGTTATGTCGGGCTGCCCTCGGATCGCCAACCCTGGAAGTTGCCCTGAAAAGATGGTGTCGCTATCACGGCTTGTTGACGGATGACATCGTACTGAAATTCACCGTAACCCGATCGGCGGCGTCCATCGCGATTCAGGTCAATCGGGATTTGGGCGAAATGGAGGAGTTCTGCTTCGCCACGCTCTTTCGGTATGTTCTCGGTTATGCCTGTTGGGCGGTGAATTCGCGGATACCTTTGCTGGAAGCCTGTTTCCCTGTCGATGCCTTGGGGCATATCGAGGTCTATCGGATGCTCTTTCCCGGTCCACTGCATTTCCGTTCCGAGTCCGCCAGGATCAGTTTCGATCCTCAATACGCGGCGCTGTCGATTCGCCGGGATGACCGAGCCTTGAACAAGATGCTCCAGCACGCGGTTCCTCTCACGATATTTCCCTATCGGCGGGACCGGCTACTGGTGCAGCGGGTGCGCGAACTTTTGAGAATGCAACCCGATAGCCCGCATACTGGCGAGTCGCTGGCCATGGAACTCCATGTTTCGCCCAGGACCTTGCATCGGCAGTTGCAAGAAGAAGGCACCTCGTTGCAGGCCCTGAAGAATGAAATTCGGCGGGACCGGGCCGTTGAGTTGCTGAACAGAACGTCCAGACCCATCAAGCAAATCGCGCTGGGAGTGGGATTTCTCAACGAAAAGAGCTTTTCCCGCGCATTCAAGCAATGGACGGGCGCGACGCCGGAATCCATCAGAGAAAAGGGCCGACATTTTGCTTCCTGAGTTGATCGATGCCATTGGCGTTCGGCACATGCCCGTCACCGCGCCCGCCCGCATCGTCTCGCTGGTGCCCAGCATTACCGAACTGCTATTCGCGCTGGGGCTGGAAGATCAAATCGTGGGCCGTACTCATTACTGTATCCATCCCCAACCCGCCGTTGCGACCATTCCCCGTGTCGGCGGCACCAAGAAAGTCAAATATGCCCGGCTCCAAGCGTTGCGCCCCACTCACGTCATCGTCAATATTGACGAAAACCCGCGCGAGCTGGCGGAACGGCTGATGGCCGATGGTTTACAAGTGATCGTGACCCATCCGCTGACCCTGGAAGACAACGTATCGCTGTATCGATTGATCGGCGGCATTTTCAATCGTGTGGCGGAAGCGGAGGCACTGGCGGCGCGGTTCGAGCGGACTTTGATGGAACTGCGTCAAGTCGCCTGGCCCCGGCGACAGGTGTTGTATTTGATTTGGCGCAAGCCGTGGATGGGCATCAATCGGGATACCTACATCGCCCGAATGTTAGCGCTGGTCGGCTGGGAAACGCTGCCGGCGGAATGCGAGGCGCGCTACCCGGAGCTGGAAATAAACCGGGCGCTACTGGACGCCGCCGATTTGATCCTGTTCAGCAGTGAGCCGTACCATTTTTTGCCGGAGGATTTGGAAAGCTTCGCCCGAGATTACGATTGTCCGCCCGAGAAGTTGCGGCTGATCGACGGGGAAATGACTTCGTGGTACGGCAGCCGGGCGATTCAGGGATTGCGTTATATGGGGCAATTGGCCCGCGGTGATCTTATTTTTTGCAATTAAACCCATGTGATTCCTTTCGTTAGCCTAACAGAGCATCAGCCTGCGCGTAAGGTACGAAAGCCAGAAGACTTGAGTACCTCCAAGCAGGGCGACGAAGTCGCCGCGTAGCGGTGACGCTCCAGCGAGGAGTTCGACGGCACGAAGCGCCAAGAATACGATGTTCGGCTGGAAGCGATTGTTGGGCTGTGTTACTCAATCGCCGCCACAAGTTGTTGGATATTTGGCTGTTGATTGTTTAACTGTGACTGGTTGACCGTCACACTGCGTCCAGCCACAGTGTACTGCCCCGCCGTTAGGCGGACAATGGGAATTCCTAGAGAACTGGATATTACGGAAGCTGTGTTCGCATCAACAATTTCAAACTGGAACATAGCGTTGAAACCACTGCGATTGCGAGGACTTCCAGACCCCGTTGGGTGAATGTAGAAGACGTTAGGGTTTCTCTGCCAAGTGGACCAAATCTCATCGCCGATTTCATGGACAACGGTGCGAAATGCTTGAGCAGATCGAATGTACTGCGTCAGTCGATTGCCGACGTAGCAGTAAATTTTAGGAATTGGAAGCCTGAACTGCTGGGAGTTTATGTAAAATTGCGACTGCTGGGCACCCGGAGTGCGCATCACTCCGTACAATAGGGCCAAAACCGCCCGGACCGCTCTTTTCGAAGAGCCGTCCGCTGAGAACGGGATAATGAGGCTATCGGATGCTGAAAGTGCGAGTTCGGTGTAAATCGAAAAACTCGGATTGCAATCGATAAATACCGTTGTGTTTTCTTGATCCCATATTCTTTGAATATCGTCCATAAGATCGCGAATCCAAGTGTGCACAACCCGCCAAGCGTCGGTGGGGCCGGGGAAGGTAGCCCCAAGTACTCTTGATGCCTGAATTTCTAGCTGCTCATCTCCCGGCACGAGATACAAATTGCCAGGAGCATAATGGTTGTGATCGGCAACCCTTATAACGTAGGTTGCTCCACTGTGCGGGTCAACGTATGGACTCCGTATCCGATCTTCAATGTATCCAGCAACTGTTTTTCTTGGTGTTTGCCCACTGAGCGTATCAAGCGCCAGATCTCCACCTACCATGCCACCAAGCAGCATTCCAGATGAGTTGGCCTGTGGGCACAGATCCACGACCAAAATTCTCCTAGCCGAGTGAGTGCGAGCGTACTCGCTTGCTATTTGAAAGGTTAGGTAGCTTTTGCCAACACCACCCTTGTTATTCCAGATCGCATATACAGCCACGTTTTATGCCTCGGCTATCTGATTTGAACGCTTAACAGCCTAGCGTGGCTGCTGACATTAATGTTACAAAAATTATTGGACACCCCGCTCAAAGTTTCCGTATAACTTCCCAACGGTTGAGTTATACGGCAGCACACTAACCCGAACCCGGATAGCCTGTTGAATAAAGCACAGGCCATTCCGTGTAAACCCTGCGATTTCGCTGCTACAACTTATGCGTCTCCGGCGGACAACCCCGCTCCCGGTACTGCCGGAACCGTTCGCGCGATTGCGCCAGCACCTCGGGATGCTGGTCCACCAGTTCCACCACCCGCTCGTAGCGCTCGAAACCTTCGGGCAAGGCATCGGCTAGGTTGATCAGCACCTGCGCCTCCACCGTCGCCGGCGTGACCGTGCCGACCAGCACCGGCGAGCCTTCCTCCCCCACCAGCGGATAGCGCTCGTGCGGAATGAAGCTATCCTGCCGGAAAGTCCACAACAGATCGTCCAGCGCCGCCGCCCGCGCCTCGGAGGTAGTGAACAGGTAGACGGTATGACCGAGGCTATACGCCTTGTCCGCCAACCGGCAGGCCAGCAGTGCCCGGCCAGTCTCCTTTTGGTCGGGCAACACGTAAAAATCAATGCGCGGCACGCCCATCCTCCCGCTGCGCCTCGGCGGCCCGGTCCAGCAAATACTGGGTCAACAGCGGCACCGGTCGCCCGGTCGCGCCCTTGGCCTTGCCGGTCTTCCAGGTGGTACCGGCAACATCCAGATGCGCCCAGTGGTATTTCTTGGCAAAACGGGACAGGAAGCAGGCCGCTATGATCGCGCCACCATCCCGGCTGCCGGAGATGTTGGCCATATCGGCGAAATTACTGTCCAGCCCCTCCTGATAATCCTCCCACAACGGCAGCTCCCACACCCGGTCGGCGGCGGCATGGCCGGCGGCGGTGAGCGCGTGCGCCAGCGGCGGATGGTTGCTGAACAGGCCATGCGGATGGCGACCCAACGCGATAATGCAGGCCCCGGTCAAAGTAGCGATATCGATCACCGCCACCGGCTCGTCACGCTCGGCGTAAGTCATGGCGTCACACAGGATCAACCGGCCTTCGGCGTCGGTATTGAGAATTTCGATCGTTTGGCCGGACAGGCTGGTGACGATGTCGCCCGGTCGAGTGGCCTGCCCGCCCGGCATGTTTTCCACCGCCGGAATCAGACCGGTCACGTTGAGCGGCAGCTTCAGTTCGGCGCAGGCGCGCAGGGTTCCCAGCACGCTGGCCGCGCCGCACATGTCGTACTTCATTTCGTCCATGCTCTCGCCCGGTTTGAGCGAGATACCGCCGGTATCGAAGGTCACGCCCTTGCCGACCAGCACGTAGGGCTTGTGCGCCGCCGGCCCCTGCCGGTAGTCCAGACGAATCAGCTTGGCCGGCTGGGCACTACCGCGCGTCACCGCCAGCAACGCGCCCATGCCCAGCCGTTCCATGTCGGCCTCTTCCAGCACCTCGACCTGGAGAGCCGGGAATTCCCGCGCCAGCGCCACAGCCTGCTCGGCCAGATAAGTCGGCGTGCACAGATTAGCCGGCAAATTGCCCAGATCCTTGGCCAACTTGACCCCGGCGCCGATCGCGATCCCCTCACTCACCGCCTGTTCGCCACCCGATAGTTCCCGCCGGCCGGGTACGCTGAGTATAATCTTGCGCAAGGATCGGCGCGGAGCGTCCTTTTTGCTTTTGAGGAGGTCGAACCGGTATTGCGACCCCTCGACCACCTCAACCATCTGGCGGATTTTCCAGTTGAGATCGCGGCCCTTGACCGCAAGGTCGGTCAAATACACCACCGCCTCGGTGGCACCGGTGTCGTTCAGAGCCGTGGCGACATGGCTCATAATCTGCTGGAAGCGGCGGTCGTCCAGATCGCGCTCCCGGCCGCAGCCGACCAGCAGCACTCGCTCGCACAGTGCCTCGGGCACGTTGAACAGCAGCAGCGATTGGCCCGGCTTGCCTTCCAGGTCGCCACGGCGCAGCAGGTTGCCGAGATAGCCGCCGCAGGCGGTGTCGAACTGCTCGGCCGAAACGCTCAGTCGCCGGGATTCGTAAACGCCCAGTACCAGGCAGGCGGTGCGCTGTTTTTCTGGATTGCCGCTCTTGACCGTAAATTCCATCGGCGGACTTCCTCCGAGTTTGAAGGGGTGATGGGTCCTGCCGGACCCAGGACCAGGCAGGTTGCGGAGCCGCGGAACGCGGCCGAACCGCCGGAGCGGGCGGGGATGCGCCGGTGCCTGGAAAACGAAACAGAATATTTCCACCGAACCGCCGGATGATGAAGGGCGATACAGCATCTTGAATGCGTTGAGTTTAGCCGGAAATCACCACGCCTCACAGCCAGACCCGCAACGGAGCGCTCTCGAACGTGCCTTCCACCATTGACCGTTACCTGATGCGGGAGATCGGCCTGACCCTGCTGGCGACCGCGCTGGTGCTGCTGGCGATGGTCCTCAGCCACCGGCTCGCCAATTACCTGAGCCAGATCGCCAACGGCCTGCTGGCTCGCGATTCCATTTTCCTTCTTCTCGGGTTGCAGGTGATCGAAATTTTGAGCCTGCTCATTCCGCTGGCGTTTCTGCTGAGCATCGTGCTCACCTTGGGCCGCCTGTACCGCGATCATGAAATGACCGCGCTGGCCGCCTGCGGTTATGGCCCGCTGTCGGCTTACCGCGCGGTGTTCCTGTTGGCGGTGCCGTTGGCCCTGCTCACCGCCGGGTTTTCGCTGTTCCTGTCGCCGGTGACCATGGAATTCCAGTTCGAACTGCTGGCCAAGGCCCGCAAGGAAGCCGAAATTTCCATGTTCACGCCGGGTACCTTTCGCGAAGTGCTGGAAGGCCGACATGTGATCTACATCGGCGGCCTGGACGAAGGAGAGATGCACAACGTCTTCATCCAAAGCCGCGAGCCCGACGGCGACATCAGCATTACCACCGGCGAGCGGGGACGGCAGGAAACCGACGCGAAGGACCTGCGCCATATCGTGCTGGAGCACGGTTACCGCTACCGGGGCACGCCCGGCCGCGGCGATTACGAAATCCTCAGCTTCGAACAGGCGGCGATGCGGGTCGATGCCAGCGCGCCCCAGCAGGCCTGGAAACACCGGGAAACGCTGCCCACCCAAAAATTACTGAGTTCGAACGACCCCATTCGGGTTGCCGAACTACACATGCGGCTCAACTACCCACTTCAAGTACTGGTCATCGCGCTATGGGCGCCGCTGCTGGCCCGTGCCCGGCCGCGCGAGGGCCGCTACGGTCGGATCGTCGCGGCCCTGCTGATCTACGCCATCAACTTCAATCTGATCGGCGTCGGCGAATCCTGGCTTAGCCACGGTATCGTCGGAGGTGGCGTCGGTCTGTGGTGGGTGCACGGCCTGTTTCTGCTGTTCGGCGCCGGACTGCTGCTTCACTACTACGCCGCCAGCCATGGCATTCGCCTGCTGCGGCGCGTCCTGCGCCGGAGCACCACATGAAACTGCTGGATCGCTACATCTTTCGCACCGTCGCCACGACGACCCTGGTCGCGCTACTGGCGCTGCTGCTGCTGGAATTCTTTCTGAGCCTGCTGGCGGAGCTGGAAGATGTCGGCACTGGCGGTTACGATTTCGTGGCGGCGCTCCGCTATCTGGTGCTGGTCCAGCCCCAGCGGCTGTACGAACTATTCCCCATGGCGCTGCTGGTGGGTGGATTGCTCGGTATGGGCGCGCTGGCCAGTGGCAGCGAGCTGATCGTCATGCGGGCTGCGGGGCTGTCGCTGACCCGGCTAACCCGCTCCGTCCTGCAGGCCGGACTGCTGTTGAGCCTGGCGGTACTGTTGATCGGCGAGTTTGCCGCCCCTTCCCTGGAGCAGTTCGCCCGCGAACAGCGCGCCGTCGTCAAGGGCGAAAATCTGGCGATCCGCGGCGGCCGAGGTTTCTGGGCGCGCGACGGCGATTATTTCATTCACGTTCGAGGGGTGCTGCCGGGCGTCCGGCTGGCGGACATCAATATTTTCAAGATCAGCCCCGAGGCCCGGCTCGAAACCGTTACCCATGCCCAGGGCGCGCGCTATCAAGCCGGCCGCTGGGTGCTGGAAGGCGTGAGCCGCAGCGTTTTCAACGACGACCAGGTGCTGACCGAGCAACTACCCAGTCTGACGGTAGTCTCGGCCATCAGCCCGCAGATCCTGGAAGTGCTGGCCGCCAACCCCAACCAACTGTCGATCCGCGACCTGCTGATTTATGTGGATTATCTGGAACGCAACGGACTGGATGCCCAAAGCTACCGGTTGGCCTTATGGCGCAAGTTGCTGGCGCCACTGGCTTATCTGGCGATGTTGGTGGTCGCCATGCCGTTCGTGTTCGGCCCGCAGCGCTCGGCGGGTGTCGGCCAGCGCTTGCTGGTCGGTCTGCTGCTCGGGCTGGCGTTCTTTCTGATCAATTATCTACTCGGCAATGTGGTGCTGCTGTACGGCTACCCGCCGCTGGTGGGGGCCGCGCTGCCGTCGCTGCTGTTCCTGGGCGCCGGGTTTTACGCATTGCACCGGCTGCGTTAGCCGTTGCCGCCTTTGGGTAGCAGCACCAGTTCCGTTTCCGAAAAACGGTCCGGCAGACGCAATACCAACAGCAGCAGCAGGCACGCAAAACCGGCGCCCAGGCTGAAACCGATGCCGAGCTTGAAGACCTGGTGCAGGTAAGCCACCGGCGCCAACCACAGACTGGCGATCAGGAACCGCAGCAGGGCTTGCCACCAGCCGATGCCCCGGCCATCGCGCCGCTGTACCCGTACCCGCCAGGCGCGCATCCCCAGGGTCTGGCCGCCGTGGACCCAGAATCCACCGTAGAAAAAGAAGCATACCAGTAGCAGGTAGCTGCGAAAGAACGGGTTGCCCGGCAATGGATTATGTGTTTCAAACACGGCGCTGCCGATCAAAATCACGGTCAGACCCAGTGCCAGCGCGGCCGCAACGAACAGCACTCCAGTCAGCAACAACCCGTCATAGCCCATCGCCGCCAGCCGGCGCGGCAATTGCGCCAACGGGAAAGCGAGGTTCGATGGCGGCGGTTCGACTGCGCGCATCATCGGTCGGTCACGCGGTCATCGTGGGCATGCAGCCGGATTTGTTCAAGTCACTTGCCAGCGGATTTGGCGGCGGCGCTCTTGCCGTTCGTCTTGCCTTTGCCGGCGTCGGGTTTGGCGGGTGGTCCGGGTACTGGCGCGACGGGAATGCCGCTCGTCGGCACGGGTCCGCCCAACCAGCCGTTAATCTCCACCATATCTTCCGCCGACAACTGGCCGGCGGCCTGTTTGAGCACCAGGTAATTGGCGATGTAGGAATAGCGGGCGGCGGCGTACTCCCGCTCGGCCAGGTAAACGTTACGTTCGGCGTTCAACACGTCCACGATGGTGCGGGTGCCGACCTCGTAACCGGCCTGGGTGGCTTCCAGCGCGCTGCGAGTGGATATCCGGGTCTGGTCCAATGCCTTGATCTGGCTGATGGCGGTTTCCTGGCCTCGGTAGGCGTTACGAACGGTGCGAACCGCATCGCGTTGCAGGTTCTCCAGATTCTGGCGTGAGGCTTCGTAGTTGTAGGCTGCCTGGCGAGAGCGGGAAGATACCGCGCCGCCACTGTACAGGGGAACGGTCAATTGCAGGTTGACTTGACTGCTGATGGTGCGATTGAACGCGGTGTCCACGTCGGCGCGGCTGGCGTTCAGGTCCAGGGACGGATAGTGGCCGGCCTTCTGCAACCGGATATTTTCCCGAGCCTGCTCGACCTCAAAGCCGGCGCTACGCAGCGTCAGATTATTGTCCAGTGCCATGCGCACCCACTGCTCGGGATCCTTGGGATTGGGCAGCGCCAGTGGCATCCGCTCGCTGAGCAGATTGAGTTGCGCATAGTCCTGACCGGTCAACTGCCGCAGCAGTTCGCGGGCGTCGGCCAACTTATTGATGGCATCGATCTCCGAGGAAACGGCGCCATCGAATCGGGCCTGGGCATCGTAAACGTCAGTGATGGTAGCCAACCCGACCTCGAACCGTCGGTTGGCCTGTTCAAGCTGGCGAGCGAAGGCGTTTTTTTCCGCTGTGGCGAAAGTCAGATTGTCGATCGCCGCCAGCACGCCGAAATAACCCTGCGAAACTCGCAGAATCAGAACATCTTCCGCATTGCTGAAGTCGGCATCGGCTTGCTTGACCACCTCTTCCGCCAGTCGTTGCTGGACCTGGCTGGCACGGTTATAAATGGGTTGCGTCAAACCGATCGCGTAGCTGTGGGTATCGCCACCATCACTGCCGGTCGATACGCCCACAACCCCAAAGGTGTTGCCCTGCGAGGCCGTAACGCCCACGCTCGGCAACAACAGGGCACGAGCTTGCGGTTTGGCTTCCTGGGAGGCTTGCCGGCTGGCGGCGGCGGCCTTGAGCGTCGGATCGCTCTCCATGGACTGACGGTACACTTGCAGCAGGTCTTCCGCCCCTACCGGCTGGCCGAACAGTGCGGCGACCATTCCGGCCAACAGCAAACGGTGCGCTTTGGGCATGGCTGACGGACTCCCTTGGATAACGGGTACTTTAACGATCACTAATATAGCAAACGGATCATCGCGGCGAAAACCCCTTGCGGGATCGGCAAAAGGCGGAGCGCGAGCTAATAGGTGGGCACGGTGGGATCGACTTCGCGCGACCAGGCATCGATTCCGCCATCCAGGTTGGCGACCCGCTCGAAGCCAGCGTGCTCGAGGAACAGGACCACTTGAGCGCTGCGGAATCCATGGTGACAGATCACGGCCATCTCCCGCGCCGGATCGAGCTGATGCCAACCGTCCATGACGCGATCTATCGGCAGGTTGAGTGCGCCCTCGATCCAGGCAACCGCCACTTCCCAGGGTTCCCGGACATCCAGCAACAGCGGCGGATCTCGATCCCGCGCCAACATCCCCTGGAGTTCGAGGGGCGTCAATTGCCGCATGAGGCTCAGAATTCGAAGGTTTTATGGGGTCCGGCGTTGCGCAACGGGGGGAGTTCGGTGTCGAACAGACTTTCCTCGATCCATTCCCGCTCGCCGGTTCGAGTGACCAGTAGCGCCTCCATCACCGGCGGCTGACCCACCACGACAAACAGCCGACCGCCTAGGCTCAGGCTTTGCCGCCAGCGGTCGTCAAGCATGGCCACCGAGCCGGTGGCGGCGATGACGCCGTAGCGGTGCTCGCCCCAAGAGTGGCTGGCGTCGCCGACCTGCAACTTTACGTTACCGATGCCATGCGCCTTGAGCTTGGGCCGGGCGGCTTCGATGAATTCGGGGACGATGTCCACGCTGGTCACTCCCGCGGCCAGGCGCGCCAGACAGGCGGTCAGATAAGCGCTGCCGGTGCCGACTTCCAACACCTGATCGACCGGTCGCGGCGCCAGCGCCTGCAGGATGCGACCCTCGATAGGGGGCTTTAGCATGACCTCCCCGTGGCCGAGTGGGATGGCGACGTCGCTGAAAGCCAGATTACGGTAGCGTTCCGGCACGAAATCCTCGCGCGGCATACTGGCGAGCGTATCCAAGATTCGCTGATCCAGCACTTCCCAGGGCCGGATCTGCTGCTCGATCATATTGAAGCGCGCCTGCTCGAAATTGAATGCGGTCATGTGCGGAGTCCTGTCAGCGCCTGGCGGTTTTGGAATATTGGCGGGGGCCACCCCCCCGGCCGGGATTCGAGGCACACCCATTCTAGCATAAGGCTTTTTCGCGCGGCGCGGGCTTACAGAAAGGTCGCCGTCACCGCGAACAGCCGTTCGACTTCGGGCACCCGCTTCTTGTCGACCAGAAACAGGATGACGTGGTCGTCCGCCTCGATCATGGTGTCGTGGTGGCAGATGATGACCTCGTCGCGGCGGGCCACGGCGCCGATGGTGGTGCCCGGCGGCAGTTTGATCTCGTCCAGACGCCGCCCCACGACCTTCGAGGTTTTGTAGTCGCCGTGGGCCACCGCCTCGATCGCTTCGGCGGCGCCCCGACGCAGGGAGTGGACCTTGACCACGTCGCCGCGGCGGACGTGGGTCAGCAGGCTGCCGATGGTGGCCTGCTGCGGCGAGATGGCGACATCGATGATGCCGGAGGATTCCACCAGGTCCACGTAGGACACCCGGTTGATCAGCGCCATGACCTTGCGGGCGCCCATGCGCTTGGCCAGCATCGCCGACAGGATGTTGGCCTCGTCGTCGTTGGTGACGGCGCAGAACACGTCCATGTTTTCGATATTTTCCTGCCGCAACAGATTTTCGTCGGCGGCATCGCCCTGCAACACGATGGCTCGGCTCAACTGCTCCGACAAACGCCGGCTGGTGGCGACGTTGCGCTCGATGACCTTGACCTTGAATCGCTCTTCCAGCGCCTGGGCCAGCCGCGCCCCGATATGGCCGCCGCCGGCGATGATCAAACGCTTGACCATCTTGTCCAGCTTGCGCAATTCGCTGACGATGGCGCGGGTATTCTTGCGGGCGGCGATGAAAAAAACCTCGTCGTCGGCCGTAATGATGGTGTTGCCTTCCGGAATGATCGGCCTACCTTGGCGGAAGATGGCGGCCACCCGGGCATCGATGCCCGGCATGTGCTCCGGCAGGGTGCGCAGCGCCTGGCCCACCAGAGTACTGCCTTCGTAGGCTTTGACACCCATCAGCCGGACCTGATCATCGGCGAAATCCAGCACCTGCAAGGAGCCGGGATGCTCGATGATGTGGCGGATGTAGTCCGTCACCAGTTGTTCGGGGCTGATTAGCACATCGATCGGCAGCGCCTGGTCGCTGAACAACCGATCCTGGTAGCTAATATAGCCCCCCGCCCGAACCCGCGCGATCTTGGTCGGGGTGTTGAACAAGGTATGGGCCACCTGACAGGCGATCATGTTGACTTCGTCGTTGTCGGTCAACGCGATCAGCATGTCGGCGTCGGCGGTGCCGGCCTGCTCCAGCACGCCCGGATGGGCGGCGTGACCGCAGACGGTGCGGATATCCAGCCGGTCCTGCAGCGCCTGCAGCCGCTCGGCGTTGGCGTCGACCACGGTGACGTCGTTGGCCTCGCTCGCCAGAATGTGGGCGACCGAACCGCCCACTTGCCCGGCGCCGAGCATCACGATCTTCATAAACCGTCCTTACTCATCCAGCGCCTTCTTGGGATCGATGCCCAAGGCGCGCAGCTTGCGGTAGAGGTTGGTTCGCTCCATGCCGACCCGATCAGCCAAGCGCGCCACGTTGCCCTCGCATTCGCGGAACTGCTGCATCAGATAGGTTCGCTCGAACTGTTCCCGCGCTTCACGCAGCGGCAGGTTCAGGGGAATGTTGCCGACATCCTGGGATTTGGCGGTGGTGACGCCGCGCACGGCGGCGTCCACTTCCTCCAGCGCAATTTCCTCGTCGCCGCCCAGAATCAACAGGCGCTGCACCAGATTCTTCAGTTCGCGGATGTTGCCGGGCCAGTTGTAGTTGCGCAGCCGGTTCTGGGCCGCCAGGGTGAAATGGCGGTAGGTCAGCCCTTCCTGATCGACGAAATAGCCGATGTAGTAGTTCAGCAGTTCCGGCACATCCTCGATGTGATCACGCAATGGTGGCAACTTGATCGGCACCACGTTCAATTGATAATACAGATCCTCTCGGAACCGTCCGGTCGCCACCTCCTGCTCCAGATCGCGGTGGGTGGCGGCCGCCACTCGCACGTTGACTCGCACCGGCTCCTTGCCGCCGATGCGCAGGAAGGCGCCGTTTTCCAGGGCGCTGGCCAGCTTGGCCTGGGCTTCGAGGTCCATGTCGGCCAGTTCGTCGAGAAACAGGGTGCCGCCGCTGGCCTGCTCCAGGCGGCCGTAGTGAATCCGCTCGCCCTGCTCGGAACCGAACAGTTCCAGACTGGCGTTTTCGCGGGCGATCGAACCGACCCCGACATCCACGAACGGGCCGTTGCGGCGCGGGCTGTGCGCGTGCAGAAAGCGGGCATACACTTCCTTGCCGGTCCCCGGTTCGCCGAACACCAGCACCGGCGCATCGTGCTGGGCGATCTTGAGCACCTGGGCGCGCAAGCGCTGCACCACCTCGCTGCGGCCAACCGGCTCGGTCACGATCCGTTGCTGGCGACGCAGATTCTGGTTTTCCCGCGCCAAGCGGTCCGCGTCCAGCGCCCGCTCCACGGTCAGCAGCAGCTTGGCCATCGACAGTGGCTTCTCGATGAAATCGTAGGCGCCCAGTCGGGTCGCCTCGACCGCGGTCTCGACCGTGCCGTGACCGGACATCATGATCACCGGACAAGGCAGATGGTCGCCCTCGCTCCATTCCTTCAACAGGGTGATGCCATCGGTGTCCGGCATCCAGATATCGAGCAGGATCAGATCGGGCCGCTGGGCGCGGCGGGCCTCGCGGGCCGCGGCGGCATTCTCCGCGATGGCGACGCCATAACCCTCGTCTTCCAGGATTTCCTTCACTAGATCGCGAATGTCCGGCTCATCATCGACCACGAGAATATAAGATGCGCTCATCCGGCCTCCTTATCGGCATTTAACGGCACGGTGGGACCAGCGGGCGGGACCGGAGACCCGGCGGCGCCATGTAGCGGCAGCCGGATCACGACCCGGGCGCCGCCATCCGCCGGCGATTCCAACTGGATCCATCCCCCGTGTTCTTCAACGATTTTCTTGACGATGGCCAATCCTAGTCCGGTTCCCTTGGGTTTGGTAGTCACATAGGGCTCGAAGGCGCTGTTCAGGATGTTGTCGGGAAAACCGGGGCCGTCGTCGCGTAAACTCAGTTGGGCGCAATCGGCGCCGGTCACATGCTCACGGGCGGCACCGATCCACAAGGTCGAACCGTGGCCGTCGCCGATGGCTTCGATCGAATTCTTGACCAGGTTGTGCAGCAACTGGCGTAACCGCCCCTTGTCGGCGTTGATCGGCAGCGGCTCGGGGGCCAGATCCAGCTTGATCTCCACGCCGGCCGGATAATCGCGGTACAGATAGAGTACCTCGGCAATGAATTCGTTCAGTTCCACCGGCTCCAGGCGCAGGCGCGGTGGGCGGGCATATTCGTTGAAAGCGTCCACCATCTCCTTCATCGCCTGCACCTGCTGGATGATGGTGTGGGTACCGCGATCCAGCACCCGGCCTTGCTCCGCATCGAACTGCTTGAGGTACTTGTGACGAATGCGCTCGGTGGCCAATTGGATGGGCGTCAGCGGATTCTTGATTTCGTGCGCCAGTCGGCGTGCCACCTCGGCCCAGGCGGCGTCGCGTTCAGCCTGCATTAGATGGGTGATGTCGTCGAAAACCACGACGTGACCGCCGCGCAGGCCGACCGTGTCCGGCAGCGAACTGCCGCGACACATCAGAATGCGCCGACCAGAGCCACTGAACCAGCTAATCTCCTGCCGCCAGTCGCCGGTCTCGGCGAACTGAGGCGCAATCGCTTCAAGAAAATCCTGCAATACCGGCTGCTCGATCGCGATGATCTGGCTGTGGGTGCCGACGAACGCCTGTAAGTCCACGCCCAGGATTTGGCTGGCCGCCTCGTTGCAGGTTTGCAGACAGCCGGCCTGATCGATGGTCAGGACCCCGGACGACAATCGCGCCAGCATCGCCTCCAGATAAGCGCGCTGACTTTCGACCACTTCCTGGCTGCGCTGCGCGGCGTCGCGCGCCTGCGCCAGGTTACGGGTCATCTGGTTGAAGGACTGCACCAGGAAACCCAGCTCGTCGGTACCGGCGCGTGTCATCAGTTGTTTGTCGAACTGGCCGGCGGCGACTGCCTGGGTGCCATCGGCCAGTTCGCGCAACGGCCGCACCAAGCGGTGCGCGGTGTAGAACGCGGCCCAGAACGCCGCCAGCACCGCCAGCAGCAGCGCCAGCGACAGGATCAGCGTAAAACTGGCTTTCAGCGGCGCCCGCAGGAAGATTAATTCCTTATAGCTGTCGAAGGCCGCCTGCACCGCGTCGGCCAACAGGCTGAGCCGGTCGGTCACCGGAAACAGTGCTTGCAGCAACCGATCCTCGTTGCCGAAGTTGGTGACCCGCACCACCACACGGATGTGGAACCCCCTGTCGCGGATTGGCTCCAGGCCAACGTAATCGCGACCCTGCCGCACTTGCAGCAACACTGTATCCGGCGGCGGTTCCGGCAAAGCCGACGATGGATAGGCGGTGGCGGTGGCGGTGGCGGTGGCGATGATGCGACCACCGCGCCCGAACAGGGTCAGCTCGGAAGCCTCGCCGAAATCGAGCAAGTCGTCCAGACGCCGGGCCACCTGCTCTCCGTCGTTCTCGGCGACGCTGTTGGCGATCCGCGTGGTCTGCTTGAGTACGTCGCGCATCCGCAGATCCAATGCGGTGCGGCTGAGTTCCAGGGCATCCTCCAGACCGCGGTCCACCTGAACATTGAACCAGCTATCGATACCGCGCTGTAGGAAATTCAGCGAGAAGCCGTAAACCAGCGCCACCGGTGTGATGGCCAGCACGGCGAAGATCCCCACCAGCCGCAAGATCAACCGCGCGCCGGGTACCTGACGGCGGTACAAAGCGAGCAAACTGATCAGATTGTAAAGAATCAGCGCCGCCAATACCGCCAGCCCGACGGCGCTGGCCAGCAACAGCCAGGCATACAGCTGTTCGAAGTGGGTCGAGTTGGTGGTGGCGCCCGCCACCAGCACCAACATGACCAACAGCAACCCCAGCAGCAGCAACACGGGGGATAGCCCTTGACCACGGGCGAGGCGGCGGATCAAAGCGGCCACGTATACCACTCGCTGGTCAGTTGCCAGTCCTCGGAGAGATAGGCGAACAAGCGCAGCGGCGTCGGCAAGGTATCGAGAGCGAGTTGCGCCCGCAAAGCCCCTTCGTAGCGCTGGTCGGGCGCCAGCAGGCTGCGATCAAGCATGGGGAATTCGTGAATCTGGCTCATGAACCGCAGTGCGGCCGGGCGGGTGGAGAAATTGCGGCGCTCACCGCTGTTGAGATTGTGGACCAGATATTGCCGGCTCAGCGCATGGTATTCGAGGCGGAAGCGCTGTGCCAACGAATAGACTGTTTCATCCCACACCCACGAGCGTCGCCGCCGTACCTCCATTAGTAGTTCGATGGTTAGTGGCACCCCGTTTTGCAGGGCATCCAGCGCCGGCTCGCTCAGGTCGTATTCAATCTGGGCGCTCAGATGGTAGACCCCTTTCTCCAAGCGGGTACTGGCGCTGATCACGTCGAACCCAGCCGCCCGGGCACTACTGGCGCTCTCCAACAGCACCAGTAGCGCCAGTGCCAGCAGTCCGAGACGGGACCGGGTCTTGATCGGCACGCCATCCGGCATCATGGTTCCGTCTCTGGGGAAGTGGCCCGCTGGCATAGCACGGCGTAATAGAAACCATCCATGCCGCCCTCGCCCGGCAGAATCTGACGGCCATGCGGTAAGGCGCGTCCCCAGTCCGCCATGATCGGCTGCTCGTGGGCATCCGGATGGGCGGTGAGAAAAGCCGCCACCACCCGCTCGTTTTCCGCGCGCAACACCGAGCAGGTGACATACAGCAGCCGGCCACCCGGCCGCAGCAGCGGCCACAACTCGGTCAGCAACGCCTGCTGCCGTTCGGCCAGCGCGGCGATATCGCTCTCGCGGCGCAGCAACTTGATATCGGGATGGCGGCGGATCACCCCGGTTGCCGAACAGGGAGCGTCCAGCAAAATTCGATCGTAAAGCGCGCCGTCCCACCAGTCCGCCGGCCGCCGGGCGTCGCCCACAAGCAGTCGAGCACTCAGCCGCAGCCGGGCCAAGGTATCGCGCACCCGCTCCAGCCGGCCGGCATTGCAATCCAGCGCGGTCAGATCGAGGTCCGGCCCACATTCCAGCAGATGCCCGGTCTTACCGCCGGGCGCGGCACAGGCGTCCAGCACCCGCTGCCCCGGTCGAGCCTCCAGCAACGCCGCCGCCAGTTGCGCGCCGGCATCCTGAACCGATACCCAACCCTCGGCGAAACCCGGCAATGTCGCCGGATCGGTGGGAGTGGACAGGGTCAGCGCGGTTTCGACCGCCGCCGGCCTGGTGTCGCAACCCGCCGTCGCCAGCCGTTGCCGGTACGCCTCCCGATCGAGCCGAAGACGATTGATCCGCAGCGTGAAAGGCGGGCGGACATTGTTGGCGGCGACGATGGCCGGCCAGTCGTCCGGCCAATCCCGCCGCAGCCAGTCCAACAACCAGCGCGGATGGGCGGCACGGGCTTCCGCATCCGCCTCGACCAGCGCCTCCAGTTCCGCCCGGCGGCGCAGCGCGTTTCGCAGCACCGCGTTGACCAGACCCGCCGCCCAGGGCTTGCGCAATGGGCGGACGGCGGCGACGGTTTCGGCCACCGCGGCGTGTTCGGGAACGCGCAAGTGCCACAATTGGTAGAGACCCGCCAGCAGCAAGCCCCGAACCACCGGCTCACCTGGCGCCAGCGGTCGCGCCAGCAATCGGTCGAGCAAAAACTGCAACCGTGGCTGCCAGCGGCAGACGCCGTAACACAGCTCCTGCAGCAAACCGCGTTCGCCCGGATTAGCGTGCTCCAGCGCCGACGGCAGCACCGTGGCCAGCGATTCCCCCTCGCCCAATACCCGACCCAGCGCCTGAGCCGCGATGACGCGGGCGTTCATGTCGCGCCCAGCCGCTGGCCGGCTAGTCGGTGGGCGTTCAGAAACGCCGCGGCCGGCAATGGCCGGCCGCCAGGCAGTTGCACTTCGGTCAAGCACAGCACCCCGGAACCGGTCGCAACCACGATACCCGCCGGGTCTTCGCGCAGGACCGTGCCGGGCGCGGCGGCCACCGACTCCCGCTCGGCCCGCGCCCGCCAGACGCGCAGTGGCTGCCCACCCAGCCAGGTTCGGGCGACGGGATAAGGGTTGAACGCCAGCACCCGCCGCTCCAGTTCCAGCGCCGGCCGGGTCCAGTCCAGATCGGCCTCGGCCTTGTCCAACTTGGGCGCGTAGGTGGCGAGGGCGTCGTTCTGCGATTCGGCGATCAGTCGTCCGGCCAGCAGATCCGGCAGCGCCGCCCGCAGCGTTTCGGCGCCCAGCGCGGCCAATTGGTCGTGCAACTCGCCGCCCGTCATCCCCCGAGAAATCGGGCAGGTGGCCCGCGCCAGCACCGGCCCGGTATCCAGGCCGGCTTCCATGCGCATGAGGCAGATGCCGGTCTCGTCGTCACCGGCCAGCAGCGCCCGCTGAATCGGCGCCGCGCCGCGCCAGCGCGGCAACAACGAGGCATGGATGTTGATGCAGCCCAGTCGCGGGATCGCCAGCACCGCCGGCGGCAGGATCAGGCCATAGGCGGCCACCACCAGCAGATCCGGCGCCGTGGCCGCCAGATCGGTCCAAACGGCGGGATCGCGCAAACTGGCCGGCTGGTGAACCGGAATGCCGGCGGCCCGCGCGCAAACCTTGACCGGGCTGGCGCGCAACTGTCGGCCGCGCCCGGCCGGCCGATCCGGTTGGGTATAGACGGCGACGGGCGCACGCTCGGCATCGATCAGGGCTTGCAGGGCGGGCACCGCGAAATCGGGGGTACCCGCGAAGATCAAACGTAGCGAAGCAACGGTCATGCGGTCAGCGGTTTGGCGGAGGCGCCACCCGTTTTCCGGAGACGGGTGGCACCATTTGGCGGGGCGGGCGCGGAGCCGAATGCATCCATGCTCAGGACACGTGCGATTCCAGTCGGATCTGTTTTTCCAGTTTCTTGCGGATGCGGTCGCGCTTCAGCGCCGACAGATAATCCACGAATAGCTTGCCATCCAGATGATCGATCTCGTGCTGGATGCAGACCGCCAACAGGCCGCTGGCGTCGAGTTCGAACGGCTCGCCATCGCGGTCCAGCGCGCTGACTCGGACCCGATCGGCGCGGCGGACGGTTTCGTAAAAGCCCGGCACCGACAAACAACCCTCCTCCATCTCGCCTTCGCCTTCCCGCTCCAGCAGGGTCGGATTGATGAACACCAGCGGCCGATTTTTCTCCTCGGAAATATCCATCACCACGATACGTTTTCGAACGTTGACCTGAGTCGCGGCCAAACCGATGCCCGGTGCCGCGTACATGGTCTCCAGCATGTCGGCCACCAGCGCGCGCACGCCGTCGTCGACGATTTCCACTGGCAGCGCCGGTTTACGTAGCCGGGAATCGGGATAATACAGTATGGTCAATCGTGCCATGGTAGCTCCACGAATGCTTCGTTCAGTCGACTCACTTAGCTTTTGCATACGGAAATCATACGAGAAACCCCGGCATGGGGGCTATACTTTAGCGCGATGGGGGTGATTCGCTACACTCCCGCCCGTTTCTTCGGAGGATGAGCAAGGATCATGAACATCTCGCGTTCCTCGAACGTCACGCGTTCCTCAAAACGGCTTGGGGCGACCCTGTCACTGGCGGCGGCGCTTCTTCTCGGGGCATGCGCCCAAATGCCTTCCCAACCCGAATCCGGCCCCACCGTCGCCGAACCGCCGCTGATTTCGGGATCGGCGGCGGGAACCGCGGGAACCGCCGGCGCGGCGCCGGCACCGGTCGTGCTGCGGCAGGATCACCCCCAAACCTACACCGTGGCCCCCGGCGACACGCTGTGGAGCATCGCCGGACGGTTTCTGCGGGACCCTTGGCAGTGGCGGGAGATCTGGCGGCAAAACCCGCAGCTCCGCAACCCGAACCGGATCTACCCCGGCGACGTACTCCAGTTCAGCCACGATGCCGACGGTCAGCCTCAGTTGGCGGTCGCCGAGCGCGACGAGGTTCCGCTGATCAAACTGTCGCCCGAGGTTCGAATCGAGGAGTTGAGCCAACCGATCCCGCCGGTGCCGCGCGACGCGGTCGAATCGTTCCTGATCCGCGCCGTGATCCTGAGCGACGCCCAGTGGAAAGGGACGCCCTACATCGTGGCCGACGACGACGATCAGGTCGTTTACACCGACCGCGACCGGGTATACGCTCGCGGCTCTCTTTTCGACCAGCCACGCTATCAGGTGTTCCGCCCCGGCGAAGCACTGCGCGAGCCGGGCTCCGACCGCTACCTGGGCACCGCCGGCGTCTATCTGGGCGAAGCGATCCTGGAACAGGACGCCGATCCGGCCACATTTACGCTGGCCAACACCATCGCCCCGATCCGGGCCGGCGACCGGCTGCTGCCGATCGAGGCCGAACGCGAGCTTTACAGCTTCGAGCCGCATCCGGTCCCGCCGGACACGGAAGGCTCCATCATCGCCGAACTCGACACCGACGTTACCCAGATCACCCAGTACAGCAGCGTCATCGTCAATCTGGGCGCTCAGGAAGGCATTGAGCCCGGCCATGTGCTCGCCATCTACGGCAAGGGACGGGAAGTCGAGGATCCGGTCTCCGGCGGCAGCGTCAAGCTGCCGGGCGAACGGGCCGGCCTGTTGATGATTTACAAAGTCCACGATCTGCTCAGCTACGGATTGGTGATGCAGGCCGAGCGTGCCATCCACTTGCAGGATCGGGTAACCACCCCCTGAACGGTAACGCCACGCCTCCGGCCGCCGATCCGGCCTGGCTACTGGCGCTGCTGCGGGCGCCAGGCATTGGACCGGTCCGTTTTGCCCGGCTGCTGGCGCACTACGGTTCAGCGGCGGCGGTTTTCGCCGCCGACCACGCCGAACTGCGGCAACTGGATCTGCCGGCCGCCGCGCTCGACGCGTTGCGCCAACCCGACTGGCGGCGGGTGGAACAGGATCTGGCCTGGCTGGAACGGCCCGATAATCATCTGTTGCAACTGGATGACCCCCGCTACCCGCCGTTGTTGCGACAAATCACTTATCCGCCACCACTGCTGTTCGTCCACGGCGACCCCGACTGCTTGCGGGCACCGCAACTCGCTATCGTCGGCACCCGCAACCCGAC
Organism: Candidatus Competibacteraceae bacterium; assembly: GCA_016699715.1. Lineage (NCBI taxonomy): Bacteria > Pseudomonadati > Pseudomonadota > Gammaproteobacteria > Candidatus Competibacteraceae > Candidatus Competibacteraceae bacterium. The sequence continues at coordinate 3,250,971 of CP065007.1, forward strand.
CCCGCTCGGCCGGGAAACCGCTTACCACTTCGCCGCCCATCTGGCCGGCGCCGGCCTGGCCATCACCAGTGGCCTGGCGCTCGGCATCGACGCCGCCGCCCATCAGGGCGCGCTGGCCGGTGGCGGCCCAACCATCGCGGTAATGGGCACCAGCCTGGACCGGGTTTATCCGGCCAGACATCGGGATCTGGCCCACGCCATCGCCGAACGGGGCGCCCTGCTATCGGAACTGCCGGTCGGCACGCCGCCGATCGCCGAAAACTTCCCCCGGCGTAACCGCCTGATCAGCGGGCTGGCGCTGGGCGTGCTGGTGGTGGAAGCCGCCCTGCGGAGCGGTTCGCTGATCACCGCCCGCCAGGCCCTCGACCAGGGCCGGGAGGTGTTCGCGATCCCCGGTTCGATTCACAACCCGCTGGCCAAGGGCTGCCATGCACTGATCCGACAGGGCGCGAAGCTGGTGGAAACGGCCACCGATATCCTGGAAGAGTTGGGTGCTCTTGCGGCGTTCGTCGGCGACGGGTCCGAAACCCCAGCCGCCGCGTCGCCAACCTCGGAAGTACTGGATGAAGACTACCGGCAACTGTTGGCGGCGATGGGCGATGGACCGCTGGCGGTCGATTCGCTGGTGGAACGCTGCGGATTGACGGCGGAAGTGGTTTCCTCCATGCTGCTGATTTTGGAATTGGAAGGTTATGTGGCAGCCGTCCCCGGCGGTCTGTACTGCCGCCTGAAAGCCTGAAAGTCGGCCGCCCGAACCGGCGGTCGCCCGCGCCCACGCCGGACGGCGGGGGTTTTTATCCTTCCCAGATGAGCGCTGGAATGAAAGAAAACGTGTTGGACGTGCTGATGTACCTGTTTCAGAACTACATGGGCGATGATGAGGATACCGACCCCGACCGTGAATCCATCCAGACTGAACTGCTAGCCGCCGGTTTTCCCTCGCGGGAGATCCAACAGGCGTTCGAATGGTTGGACAGCCTGGTCGACCGTCAAGCGATCACCCTGCCGGTCAATCCCAGCTCCTGTCGCATTTACGTGGCGCCGGAATTGGCGAAACTGGATGTGGAATGCCAGGGCTTCCTGCTGTTCCTGGAACAGAGCGGCATTCTCAATTCGGAAACCCGCGAACTGGTCATCGACCGGGTCATGGCGCTGGAGGCCGACGATATCGGCCTGCACCAACTCAAGTGGATCGTTCTGATGCTGCTGTTCAACCAGCCCGGTCAGGAAGAAGCCTGCGCCTGGCTGGAAGATCTGGTGCTCGACAGTCCGCCCGGCTACCTTCATTAAGCGCCAACGCGCCAAGCGTTCGTTAGGTCTTTCCGTCGTTCGCTTGAATTCCCGCCGCGCCGGTCGGTCGTGGCGGGGGCATCGCCTTCTCGGGCCGGAGTTCGATCCGGCGCCACCTTTACACCAGTCACCCGCAGTGATTTGTCATGAGCAAGAACTTGGTCATCGTGGAATCGCCGGCCAAGGCGAAAACGATCAAGAAATACCTGGGCAAGGACTTCGAAGTGCTGGCCTCCTACGGTCATGTGCGCGATCTGGTCCCCAAGGAGGGAGCGGTCGATCCAGAGCACGACTTTGCCATGAAGTATCAGGCGATCGAGAAAAACCTGCGCCATGTCGAAGCCATCGCCAAGGCGGTCGCCAAAGCCGACGCCCTGTATCTGGCCACCGACCCGGACCGCGAGGGCGAAGCCATTTCCTGGCACCTGCAAGAAATCCTCCGGCAGCGCAACCTGCTGAGCGACAAACCAGTACAGCGGGTGGTGTTCCACGAAATTACCCAGCGGGCGATTCTGGACGCCATCAACCACCCCCGCCACCTGTCGCTGGACCTGGTCAACGCCCAACAGGCCCGCCGCGCGCTGGACTACCTGGTCGGCTTCAACCTGTCGCCGCTGCTGTGGAAGAAAATCCGGCCTGGCTTGTCGGCCGGTCGGGTGCAATCGCCGGCGCTGCGGATGATCGTCGAGCGCGAGGAGGAAATCGAGCGGTTCCAGACCCGGGAGTACTGGAGCCTGGAAGCCGACGCCACCAAAACCAACCAGCCGTTTAGCGCCCGCTTGTTCGAGTACGCCGGCGAGAAACTGACGCAGTTCAGCGTCACCGACGGCGCGCGGGCGCTGGTCCTGGAACAAACCCTGCTGGCCGCGGCGCGCGCCCAATTGGCCGAGTCCGGGGAATCGGCGGCCGATCCCGCCGCTATCGGCCGGTTGCGGGTCGCCAAGGTGGAACGCAAGCAGCGCAAGCGCCATCCCGCCGCGCCGTTCACCACCTCGACCCTGCAGCAGGAAGCCTCGCGCAAGATGGGTTTCTCCACCCAGCGCACCATGCGGGTCGCCCAGCAATTGTACGAGGGCATCGACACCGGTGGCGGCGCGGTCGGACTGATCACCTACATGCGTACCGATTCGGTCAACCTCGCTCAGGACGCGCTCGCCGAGATCCGCGCGCTGATCCTCCAGCGCTACGGCGCGCACAACGTGCCGGCCAGCCCCCGGCTGTTCAAGACCAAGGCCAAGAACGCCCAGGAGGCGCACGAAGCGATCCGTCCGACCTCGGTCGCGGTCGTGCCGGAAACGATCCGCGCCCACCTCAACGCCGACCAGTACGCACTGTACGAGTTGATCTGGAAGCGCACCGTCGCCTGCCAGATGATTCCGGCTACCCTGGACACGGTCGCGGCGGATCTGGCCTGCGGCACCGGCAACAGCTTCCGCGCCACCGGTTCGGTCGTTGCCGACCCCGGATTCATGGCGGTCTACCGCGAAGGCGTGGATGACCAGGCCGACGAGATCGAAGGACGGATGCTGCCACTGTTGCGGACGGGCGAATGGGTCGATCTGCTGGCGCTGCGGCCGGAGCAGCACTTCACCGAGCCGCCGCCGCGCTTTTCCGAGGCCAGCCTGGTCAAGACGCTGGAAGAATACGGCATCGGCCGACCCTCGACCTATGCGGCGATTATCTCGACTCTGCTGGCCCGTGAATACGCGGTGCTGGACAATCGCCGCTTCAAACCCACCGACATCGGCCGCATCGTCAACCGCTTCTTGACTCAGCATTTCACCCAATATGTGGATTACGATTTCACGGCCCGGCTGGAGGACAATCTGGACGCGGTGTCTCGCGGCGAGGAGGACTGGCTGCCGCTGATGCGGGGCTTCTGGGGTCCGTTCAAGCAGCGGGTCGCGGAGAAAACGGAAAACGTCTCGCGCCAGGATGTGGTGCAAAGCCGCGAGCTGGGCAGCGACCCCAAGACCGGCAAACCGGTTTCGGTGCGGATGGGCCGGTTCGGACCCTACGCGCAGATCGGCGCCAAGGACGATGCCGACAAACCACGCTTCGCCAGCCTGCGGCCGGAGCAGCGGATGAATACCCTCACCCTGGATGAGGCGCTGGCGCTGTTTCAACTACCGCGCGACCTCGGCACCACCGCCGACGGCGAGCCGATCCAGGCCAACATTGGCCGGTTCGGACCCTATGTTCGCTATGGCAAAAGCTACGTTTCGCTGAAACAGGAAGATCCCTACACCGTCAGCCGCGAGCGGGCGCTGGAACTGATCGCCGCGCACCAACAGGCGGCGGCCAACAGGATCCTGCGCGAGTTCCCCGACTCCGCCATCCGCATCCTGAACGGCCGATTCGGCCCCTACATCACCGACGGCAAGAAAAACGTCCGTCTGCCCAAGGACCGCGATCCCGCCAGCCTGGGGCTGGCCGAGTGCGAAACGCTGGTGCGCGAGGCGCCCGACAAGAAGCCCGCCACCCGCCGCCGCGCCGCCAAGTCGTCCTGAGCTGGAGCCCCGCCATCAACCTGCTGCGTTTGCGCGCCGTCGCCCGCGCGGTTCGCTCCGGCGGCCTGATCGCCTACCCCACCGAGGCGGTGTACGGGCTCGGCTGCGATCCCCGCAACGAACGAGCGGTGCGGCGCTTGCTCGCGCTCAAACGCCGGTCGGCGCATAAGGGTTTGATCCTGATCGCGGCCGATTTCGCCCAGCTCGCCCCTTTTCTGCGCCTCCTGAGCTCGGCCGAGCTGGGGCGGTTGCGGGCAAGCTGGCCGGGACCTCACACTTGGCTGGTTCCCGCCCGGCGCGGAACCCCACGCTGGCTACGGGGCAGGCACGACACCCTGGCGGTGCGGGTGACCGCCCATCCGCCGGTGGCGGCGCTGTGCCGGGTTTGTGGCCATCCACTGGTGTCCACCAGCGCCAACCTCAGCGGCCGCCCTCCGGCTCGTACCGCGCTGGCGGCGCGCCGGCAACTGGGACGAGATCTCGATGCCCTGCTGCCCGGCCCGACCGGCGGCGCGGCCAAACCGACCACCATCCGAAGCTTGCGGACCGGCCGGATCGTGCGCGGCGGGTGAGCTTAGAGCGAATCCAGGGTCGGGATGACTTGCGCCAGCAGTGTCTTGACCTTGTCCATGCTACCGGCCAGGTTGTCCTCGATCTCGGCCATGGTGATCGCACCGACGACCTTACCCGCCGCCCAGTTGGCCACCACCGCGCATGTGGCATAGCGCATGCCCAGCTCGCGGGCCAGGGCGGCCTCCGGCATTCCGGTCATGCCGACGATGTCGCAACCGTCCCGCTCCAGCCGGCGGATCTCCGCCGCCGTCTCCAGCCGTGGCCCCGGCATCGCCGCATAAGTGCATGACTCGCGCGCCTCAAGGCCCAGATCGCGAGCCGCCTGGATCAGCCGTTCCCGCAATTCGGGGCAGTAGGGCTCGGTAAAATCGATATGGGTGACGTGGCTCAGGTTGTCCTCGAAGAAGGTACAGTGCCGGCCCCAGGTGTAATCCACGATCTGATCGGGAAACGCCAGTACGCCCGGTGCCATATCGGCGCGAATGCCGCCCACCGCCGCCACCGCAATGACCTGCTCGACGCCGAGCCGGTGTAGCGCCCAGAGGTTGGCTCGGTAGTTGATCTTGTGCGGCGGCAAGGTGTGATGTTGGCCATGGCGAGCCAGAAAAACCACGGCCCGTCCCCCCAGTTCACCGTGAATCACGGGGCTGGACGGCTCGCCGTAGGGCGTGGACAGCGTTTCCCGATGTGCGGTCCGCAGAGCGTCCAGGGTAGTGAGGCCGGTGCCCCCGATGATGGCGATGGTGGGTGTCATAACGGTAACCTCGCGGTCGGAAACGATCATGGAAAGACGCTAACAAGCCGGGTCGGCGGCCACTCAATCACGGGTGGCGTAGATGGCTGGCAACTGGCGCCAATATTCCTTGTAGTCCATGCCGCAGCCGAACACATAGCGATCCGGCACCTCCAGCCCGACAAAGTCCACATGCAGCCCCGGTGTCTTGCGATTATGTCGCTTGTTGGCCAACACCGCGCTGTAGACCGTCGTCGCGCCCCGCCGGCGCACTGCCTCCAGAATCGCCTTGAGGGTGTTGCCTTCGTCGAAGATATCGTCAACCACCAACACGGTTCGGCCGGCGACCGCCGGCGGCGGCGGCGCGATCCAGTCGAGCGTGCCGCCGCGGATACCGCCGCGATAACGGGTGGCATGCAAGTAACCGACTTGCAGCGGAAAGCGCAAGCGGGACAAGATCAGCGCGCCGGGAATAAAGGCACCGTTCATGACCACCAGCACCAGCGGATTGCAGTCTCCCAACCGGTCGGTTATGGCGACCGCCAGGCGGTCCAGCGCGATCTCAACCTGCTCCGGCGGGCGGAGCAGTTCGGCCTCGCGCAATACGATAGAAGCCTGTTCGGCGGTAATCGAGGACATGGCGAACTTCGTTGAGGTGGAAAAAATGCTCCCAGCGGTTTCAGATATCCATGTCCAGCAGCGGGAATGCATCGTAATCGTGCACCAAGCGGACCGCCCGTTGCCAGACCGGGCCACGGCGCAGATGTTCCAGGGTGGGATGGCCGCGCCCGTGCAAGCGGATCAGCCGCAACTGGCTGACCGGCTCCGAAACAGGGCGCAGACGCTCCAGAATGGCACTGGCGGCACGACGGTCGTTGCAGGCCAGCACCATGTCGCAACCGGCCGTCAGCGCCGCTTCGGCCCGCTCGGGCGCCGCGCCGGCTTCGCCCGCGCCGGCCATGTCCAGATCGTCGCTGAAGATCGTCCCCTGGAATTCCAAACGCCGCCGCAGAATGTCCCGTAGCCAGCGCGCCGAAAAACCGGCCGGTCGGTCGTCCACCTGAGGATAGAGCACATGCGCGGGCATGATGGCGGCTAAGCCGTAATGAATCATACGCTCGAAGGCCAACAGATCGGCGTGTTCCAGATCGGCGTAGGCGCGCGGGTCCACCGGCAACTCCAGATGCGAGTCGGCGGCGATGCCGCCATGCCCCGGAAAATGCTTGCCGACCGCCTCCATGCCTGCCTTCTGCATGCCGCTGACATAGGCGTGGGCTAAATCCGCCACCGCTTCGGGATCGTGGTGAAACGCCCGGTCACCGATCACGCCGCTGATGCCGTAATCCAGATCCAGCACCGGCGCGAAACTCAAATCCACGCCCACCGCCCGCAGTTCGGCGGCCATGAGCCAGCCGGTGACGCGAGCCAGTTGCTTGGCGCGCATCCGGTCCCGGTCGTAAATCTCGCCCAGCCGACGCACCGGCGGCAAACGGGTGAAACCGTCGCGAAATCGTTGGACCCGGCCGCCCTCGTGATCCACCGCCACCAGCAGCCGCGGTTGGCGCAGGGCGTGAATGGCGGCGGTCAGCGCCGCCACCTGTTCCGGCGACCGATAGTTGCGAGCAAACAGAATGACGCCGCCCACCCGTGGATGGCACAGGATCTCGCGCTCCTCCGTGCTCAGTTCCAGGCCGTCCAACCCCAGCATCACCGGTCCCAATGCCATCGTCCGCACCTTTATTCGTGCCTGTTGCCACCCAAATGGTTTTATCATAGCGATTAATTTCACTCGCGCCATCCCTTATATCGGCACCTTTCACCATGCCCCCAAGCCCGCGGTCACTTGTCCCCCACCGATGCCGGAGGCTGTGGATTTGCCTGTTGGCCGCGCTGGTCGCAATCGGTGCCATCTCCCCTGGCGGCGGCATCGCCGAACCGTCGCCACCGGTATCGGTCAGCGCCGCCACCCCGCCACCGCCCAACCTCGCGGCAGCGCTTCCAGACGAGATAGCCACCACTCGTCGGAACGCCGATGCGCCACCTCCGAGCGCGGCGCACCAGAAAACCGGCCTGCTGGCGGCGGTGCTGCGCTATGCCTTCTGGATTCTGGGGTCGCTGGCGGCGATCGCGATCGCGACCTTGCTGTGGTCCTCGCTGCTGCAACGGCAAGTGACGCAGCGAACCCGGCAATTGCAGCGGGAATTGAACGAACGCCGGCAAGCCGAAACGGCTCTACGCGAAAGCGAGGCGCGCTTCCGCGACGTGACCGAAGCCGCCAGCGACTGGATCTGGGAGATGAACGACAACCTGCGCTTCACCTATCTATCGGAACGTTTTTACGCGCTGACCGGGATCGCTCCGCAGCATGTGCTTGGCCGCACCCGCTGGGAACTGGCAAGCGGGGACCTGGCCGGCAACCCGCAAAAGTGGCGGCGGCACCGGCAATTGCTGGAACAACGCCAGCCATTCCGCGACTTCGTCTACCAAACCCGGCTGAGCGACGCTCACGACGAGGGCCGTTATCTCAAAGTCAGCGGCAAGCCGATTCATGACGGGGGAGGCCAGTTCCAGGGCTACCGCGGCACCGGCACCGACATCACCGAACAGGTCAAGGCGGAGATGGCGTTGCATGAAAGCGAGCTGCGGTTGCGGCGCATCATCGATCTGGTGCCACACATGATTTTCGCCAAGGATCGCTATGGGCACTTCCTGTTGGCCAATCGCGCCACCGCCGCGGCCTACGACATGAGCATCGAAGCACTGACCAATCACTCCCATCGTCTCGTTCACGGCGACGAGGAGGAGGTGGAACGAATGTTGGTCGACGACCTGGAGGTCATCGAAAGCGGGGTTTCCAAGCTTATCGCCGAGGAAGCCTTTACCGATCACACCGGCCACACCCGCACCATGCAGACCATTAAAATCCCCTTCGTCGAACCGGGCTTGAACGAAACCGCGGTGTTGGGCGTATCGATCGATATCACCGAACAGAAACACGCCAAGGAAGAAGTGGCCCGCATGCGGCTCTATCTCAGGAATATCATCGATTCGATGCCCTCGATCCTGATCGGCGTGGACCCCTGGGGCTACATCACCGTGCTGAATCAGCCGGCCGAGGAAGTGAGCGGCCTGTCGTGGGAAACCGCGCAGGGCCGCTTTTTCGGTGACGTATTCCCACAACTGGAAAGCCAATTCGAACAGGTGCGGCAGGCGATCCATCTCGGCCGACCGATCAAAACGCCGCGAATGACCTTCGACGTCGGCGGCGAACTGCACTACGCCGACGTGATGGTCTATCCTTTGATGGCGGAAAGCGCCGGTGGGGCGGTGATCCGCATGGACGACGTCACCGCCCGGGTCCGAATCGAATCCATGATGGTGCAGACTGAAAAAATGTTGTCGGTCGGAGGGCTGGCGGCCGGCATGGCGCATGAAATCAACAACCCACTCGGCGTGATCCTGCAGGGCAGTCAGAACATTCTGCGGCGCATCGACCCGGACAGGCCGCAGAACCGCGAGGCCGCCGCCGCCATCGACGCCGATTTGCATCGGATCAACCGTTATCTGGCGGAACGGGGCATCCTGCATTTCCTCGAAGGCATTCGCGAAGCCGGCGCGCGCGCCGCCAAGATCGTCGCCGACATGCTGTCGTTCAGCCGACGCAGCGAATCGCGCTTCGCCCTGGTGGACCTGGAAGACATGCTGGAAACCGTGCTGCGGCTGGCCGCCAGCGACTACGACCTGAAAAAAAAGTACGACTTCAGGCGCATCGCCATCGAACGCGATTACGACCCCGCGCTGCGCGTGATGTATTGCGACAAGACGGAAATCGAGCAGGTGATCCTGAATTTGCTCAAGAACGCCGCCCAAGCCATGGCCGACGACGGTACAGCGTCGCCAACCATCATCTTGCGCACCCGCCGCGAACCGGACGCCGTTTTGCTCGAAGTGATTGACAACGGACCCGGCATGGACCAAAAAACCCTTAACCGAATCTTCGAGCCCTTCTTTACCACCAAGGAGGTGGGGGCCGGGACGGGTTTGGGATTGTCGGTGTCCTATTTCATCATCACCGAGCAACACAACGGCCGGTTGTCGGTAAGCTCCAAACCGGGCCAGGGCACCTGTTTCAGCATTCGCCTGCCTTCGAACCGGGAGGCGCTACCATGAGCGCTTGGGTCTTGATTGTCGACGACGAGGAAATGATTCGGGAAAACCTGAAGGCCTACCTGGAGGACGAAGGCTGGCGGGTGGCGGCGTTTGAAGCCGTTGCTCCGGCTTTGCGCTGGCTGCGGGAAGGCACCTCCTGCCAAATCTGCATCATGGACATGCGCCTGCCCGACATGGACGGCAACACCGCCATCCGCATCCTGAATCACCTGTACCCCGGCATCGAATTCCTGATCCATACCGGGTCTTCCAGCTACAGCCTGCCCGACGATTTGCGAGCGCTGGGTCTGGATGATGACCGGATCTACCAGAAACCGCTGAACGACATGGCGCCGCTGGCGGCGGCGGTGCGGACCTTGGCGACGACGCGCGAGCCCCGGTCATGAGCGAGAGACCAGCGCGCATCCTGACCATCGACGACGAGCAGATAGTTCGCGAAATCCTCGCCGCCTACCTGGAAGACAGCGGGTTCGAGGTCACGCAAGCCCGCGATGGCTGGACCGGCGTCGAGATGATTCGCGACGAGCAACCCGATCTGGTGCTGTGCGACCTGCGGATGCCGGGCATGGACGGCCTGCAGGTGTTGGCCACGGTGACCCGCGAGTTCCCCGAACTGCCGATCCTGGTGGTGTCCGGCATGGGTGGCATGAGCGACGCCATTCAGGCGCTCAAGCTCGGCGCCTGGGACTATGTCACCAAACCGATCGAGGACATGGCGGTGCTGGAACACGCCATTGATCACGCCCTGGAGCGCGCCCGGTTACGGCGGGAAAACCGCGAACATCGCGAGCACCTGGAGGGGGTCAACGAACAGTTGCGGCAAACCGTGCGGCAATTGCGGGAAGACGAAGCGGCGGCACGGCGCATCCAGTTTCAGTTGCTGCCGGAAAACGACAAAATTTACCGTCACTACCGTTTTAGCCGCCACCTGCTCACCTCACAGTATCTCAGCGGCGATTTCGTGGATTATTTCGTTATCGACGGTGATCACCTGGGTTTCTACATCGCCGATGTGTCCGGGCACGGCGTATCGTCGGCCTTCGTGACGGTGATGCTGAAAAGCTACATCGGCCGCTACCGGGAACTGCACCGGCAAAACCGCGACCGGGGGATTCTCAACCCGGCGGAGACGCTGAGCCGCTTGAACCGGGAGATCTTCGGTTGCCACATGGACAAGTACCTGACCATGTTCTACGGCATTATCGAGTGGTCGAACAATTTGTTGCGCTACAGCAGCGGTGGCCAATTTCCCTTCCCGATCCTGTTCGACGGCCAGCAGGCGAGTTATGTCGGCAAGAAAAGCCTGCCAATCGGTCTGTTCGACTTTGCCAACTATCAGACTGAAACACTGCCGTTGCCGCCGCGGTTCGCCATGGCGCTGATCTCGGATGGCATCCTCGAAACCTTGCCGCAGGCCAGCCTGCGCGACAAACAGGCGTTCCTGCTGGAACTGATCGGCGGCACCGACCTCACCATCGACAATCTCATTCGGCAATTGGGTCTGGATCAAGCCGGCCCTTTGCCGGATGATGTCACCTTGTTGCTGATCACGAGGACGGAGTGAGATGGAGGCGGGCACGGCATTCTACGTCAAGCAGGGCACTGTTTACCTGATCAAGCTGGTCGGCGATATCCGCTACACCATGGGCTGCGCCCTGGGGGATTTCCTGGACGAGCTGTTCGCCCGCGCCGATTTCGACGACATCGTCGTGGACTTGACCGAAACTGACTCCATCGACAGCACCAGCCTGGGCCTGTTGGCCAAGATCGCCAACTTCAGCCGCGAGCACTTTTCCCGCAAGACCACCCTGCTATCCACCAACCCCGACGTCAACCAGGTGTTGGACACCATGGGGTTCTATGAAATTTTCAATATTCGCGACACCGGCGAAACCATCTCGGCGACCCTACAGGAACTAACGTCCCAGATTCCCTGCAACAAGGAAGATCTGACCCGTATCGTTTTCGAAGCGCACCGCACGCTCAGCGAGATCAATCCCCAGAACCAGCAAGCGTTCCAGGGCGTGCTCGACAACATGCGCTCCAAACTGGACTCGGAACCGGAATCAGACTGAGCTGGAAACATCATCCGACTTTGCCAATTCAGTCGGCGATGAACACCCGGTCGCCCGCCGCCACCCGCTCGAACAACTCCAGCAAATCCTGGTTCCGCATGCGGATGCAGCCGTGCGACAGGGGCACGCCCATGGGCGCGGTGTCCGGGCAAGCGTGAATGTAGATGAAACGGCGCAGAGTGTCGCATTCGCCGCCACGGTTACGGCCCGGCTCCAGCCCGGTCAGCCACAGGATGCGGGTCAGAATCCAGTCCCGCTCCGGATGACGAGCCGCCAGATCCGAACCGTACAGCTCGCCGGTCGGCCGCCGGCCGACGAAGACCGTATTCAACGGCTGTTCCGCACCAATGCGGATGCGGATACGGTGCCAGCCGCGCGGCGTGCAGCCACTGCCGCGCCGCTCGCCGGGGCCGTTGCGAGCGGTCGATACCGGGTAAACCATCGTCGCCCCGCTCTCTTCCAGCAGCGTCAGCCGCTGCTCGGGGATGCTGACCCGGATCAGCCGCTCGGACACGACCAGCTCCGGTAGGGATGGCGGGCCAGTTGCGAGTTGTAGTAGCGGATATCGTGCGAAACATCCGCGCCCAGCCAGTCGGGCCGGTCGAATGGCTCGTCGGCCCGGCTCAGTTCCACCTCGGCCACGATTAGACCGGCGTTGTCGCCTTCGAACTCGTCGATCTCCCACAGATGCCCGCCGCGACGCACGAGGTGACGGGTTTTCTCCAGCAGCGGCTGCTCGCACAGGGTATCGAGGATTTCCTCGGCCTCCGCCAGCGGGATGGGATATTCGTACTCGCTGCGCTGGATGCCCAGCGTCCCGCTCTTGACGTTTAAATGGCCCTGATCGCCGGCGACCCGCACCCGCACCGAGCAACGGGCATCGCTGGTCAGATAGCCCTGCCGCATCCGTACCGAGCGCTCGACCTCCCGCCGCCAGCGCTCATCGCGAACCAGAAATTTGTGTTCGATCTCCACCGCCATGATCTATATCCCGTCATTTTGGAATTCAGCGCGCATGGTAGGACAAGCGTCGGGTTTTGTGTATGCCGATTCAACCGGCGCCTGGAAATCCGCTTTGCCGCCACGCCTCGTAGACCACGACGGCGACCGCGTTCGAGAGATTCAGGCTGCGAACCCGCTCGCGCATGGGAATCCGCAGCCGGCATTCGGGCGGCAGCCCGGCCAGCACCGGTTCCGGCAAGCCGCGCGTTTCCGGCCCGAACAGCAGCGCGTCGCCGGCTTGGTAACCGATGTCGCTGTAAGCGCGGCGGCCCTTGGTGGTGAAGGCCAACACGCGCGCCGGCCGCAGTGCCGCCAGACAGGCGCTCAGGTCGGGATGAACGCGCACCCGCGCCCATTCGTGATAATCCAGTCCGGCCCGCCGCAACCGGCGATCTTCCAAGCGGAACCCGAGCGGTTCGATCAGGTGCAGTCGCGCGCCGGTATTGGCGCACAGCCGGATGATGTTGCCGGTGTTGGGCGGAATCTCCGGTTCGAACAGCAACACGTCGAACATGGGGGCGAACGGTACTGGGTTGCTCATTCCATCCGCAGATCCTTGATCTTGCGGGTCAGGGTGTTACGCCCCCAGCCCAGCAACCGGGCGGCATCCTGGCGGTGGCCGCCGGTCTGTTCCAGCGCCACCCGGATCAATACCCGTTCGAAGCTGGGCAGGGCGCTATCCAATAATTTCTGCTCGCCGCGAGCCAAACTCTGATTGGCCCACAAACGCAGTGCCGCTTCCCAATCGGGGCCGCCGCCGACCGCCGCCGGTCCGCGCTCCCGTAGATCCGTCGGCAAATCCTCCAGATGGATTTCCCGGCCCGAGGCCATGACCGTCAGCCAGCGACACAGGTTTTCCAATTGCCGAACGTTGCCTGGCCAATCCAGCTTGCCGAGATAAGCCTCGGTTTCCGGTCGCAATACTTTGGACTCGACCCCCAGTTCCAGAGCGGCCTGGCTCAGAAAATGCCGGGTCAGCAACGGGATATCCTCGCGGCGCTTGTTCAGAGACGGCAGTTGAATGCGAATCACGTTCAGACGGTGGTACAGGTCTTCGCGGAACAAGCCGTCGCGAACCCGCTGCTCCAGGTTCTGATGGGTAGCGGCGATCACTCGCACGTCCACTCGGGTCGGGGTGTGGCCGCCCACCCGGTAAAACTCGCCCTCGGCCAGCACCCGCAACAACCGGGTTTGCAGTTCCGCCGGCATGTCGCCGATTTCGTCCAGAAACAGAGTGCCGCCGTTGGCCTGCTCGAAGCGGCCCTGCCGACTCGTCTGCGCGCCGGTGAAGGCGCCGCGTTCGTGACCGAACAGCTCCGATTCCAGTAGATCGCGAGGAATGGCGGCGGTGTTGATAGCGATGAACGACTTGTCGGCGCGCGGGCTGTGGCGGTGCAGGGCACGGGCCACCAGTTCCTTGCCGGAACCGGATTCGCCGGTGATCAGCACGGTGATGTTGGAGCGCGACAGCCGTCCGATCGCCCGGAACACCTCCTGCATCGACGGCGCCTCGCCGATGATCTCCGGCAGTTGCTCGATCTGCTCCGGCGGGTCGGCGCGCTGGCGGCGTGTCTGGCAGGCTCGACGAATCAACGCCGCGGCTTCGTCCACGTCGAACGGTTTGGGCAAATATTCGAACGCTCCGCCCTGATAGGCGGAAACCGCGCTGTCGAGGTCGGAGTGGGCGGTCATGATGATGACCGGTAGATCCGGGGCCTGCTCGCGCAGGTGGGATAGCAGCTCCAGACCGCTCATGCCCGGCATGCGGATGTCGGCGACGATGGCGTCCGGCACACCCTGGCGGAGGGCGTCGATCGCTCCGACCGCGCTATCGAAGGAAGTAACCGTCATGCCGTCACGCTGCATCGCCTTCTCCAGCACCCAGCGAATGGCATGGTCGTCGTCGATGACCCAAATGTGTTCTTTCCTGCTCATCCGGTTTTGTCCAAGGGCAGCAACAGAGTGAAAACCGTCTCGCCGGGCCGGCTGACGCATTCGATCAGGCCGCCGTGCTGGTTGACGATGTTTTGGGCGATCGACAAGCCCAGGCCGGTTCCATCCGGGCGGCCGGTGATCATCGGATAAAAGATTTGTTCCTGCTGTTCGAGCGGAATACCGGGACCGTCGTCGATCACGTCCAGCCGCGCCACCAACTTGTAGCGCCGGGGACCGATGGTGTATTGACGTTGCACCCGAGTGCGCAGGGTAATGACACCTTGCCGGCTCAGGGCCTGCACCGCGTTGCGCACCACGTTGAGCACCGCCTGGATCAGCCGGTCGGCATCGCCCCACAGCGGCGGGATGCTGGGATCGTAATCGCGCTCGACGCGAATGCCGGGGTCGGCTTCCGCTTCCACCAGGGTGCAAACCCGCTCCAGAATTTCGTGGATGCTGACCTCGCCGTGGCTGGGCAACTGGTTCGGGCCGAGCATCCGGTCCACCAGATTGCGCAACCGGTCCGCCTCGCCGATGATGATGCCGGTGTACTCGCGCAGCGCCGGGTCTGGCAGTTCCCGTTCCAGCAACTGGGCCGCCCCCCGCAACCCGCCCAACGGATTCTTGATTTCATGGGCAAGATTGCGTACCAGCGCACGGGTCGTGTGGTGCTGCGCCAAAATATGCTCTTCCCGGTTGATGCGCAGCCGCCAGTCCACTTGCCGCAGCTCCAGCAACAGGTCGTTGGGCGGGTCGCGTTCCAATAGCGGCGCGGCGATGCAATCCACGGTCACGACGCGGCCGGGTTGCACCACCAACTGCAGTTCCCGCTCGATATAGGGATGACCGTTCTCCAGGCACTGCCACAAGCCGGCCACGAACGCTTCCGTGCCGACGATCAACTCCGAAAGCGCCAACTTGTGCGCCTTGCGAAAACTCAGTTCGAATAAGGTTTCCGCGGCCGGGTTCATGAACAGCACCCGCAGCCGCCGGTCCAGCACCAACACGGCGATGCTCAAACCTTCCACAACCCGACGATGGTAATCTTTCAGCACGTTTGCCTCGTTTTCCGGTCGCTGTCAGTCATTAAGCAAAAACAACGCCAATCTGACATAGGCGAAATCCATGCATTGCATTCCATGTTCACGGCACCGACACGGCATGGTCGGCGCGTCGTTGTTGCGCGCGACCCCAAACCATCGTTCTTATTATGCACCGTAATGGTGCGTTGAGGCGCTTCGATGAGTTGCCGCAGCCGGCTCAAACGGCGACGCCCCCAAAAGGGGGCGTCGCGTTTCCTCTGACCAGGCAATCCGGCTGCAATCGCAGCCCGGAATGTTACAGGCTGTAGTACATATCGAATTCGACCGGATGTGTGGTCATGCGCAGACGGGTCACTTCCGTCAGTTTCAATTCGATATAGGCATTAATCAAGTCGCTGGTGAACACACCGCCTTTCAGCAGGAACTCATGGTCATCCTTGAGGGCGCTCAGCGCTTCGTCGAAGTAGAAGCAGACTTTGGGGATCTGCTTTTCTTCCTCGGGCGGCAGGTCGTACAGATCCTTATCCATCGCATCGCCGGGGTGAATCTTGTTCTGGATACCGTCCAGGCCCGCCATCAGCATCGCCGCGAACGCCAGATACGGATTGGCGGTCGAGTCGGGGAAACGCACCTCGATGCGCCGTGCCTTGGGGCTCTGGACATACGGAATGCGGATCGAAGCGGAACGGTTGCGGGCCGAGTAGGCCAGCATCACCGGGGCCTCGAAACCCGGCACCAATCGCTTGTAGCTGTTGGTGGAGGCGTTGGTGAAGGCATTCAGCGCCTTGGCGTGCTTGATGATACCGCCGATGTAATACAGCGCCATCTCGGACAGGCCCGCGTACTGGTCGCCGGCAAACAGGTTGACACCGTCCTTGGAGATGGACTGGTGAACGTGCATGCCATTGCCGTTATCGCCAACCAGCGGCTTGGGCATGAAGGTCGCGGTCTTACCGTAGCTGGCGGCCACATTTTGAATCACGTACTTCAGGCGCTGCACTTCGTCGCCCTTGCGCACCAGGGTGTTGAACTGAACGCCGATCTCGGCCTGACCGGCGGTGGCCACTTCGTGGTGATGCACTTCGGGGATCAGTCCCATCTCCTCCATGGTCAGACACATGGCGGAGCGAATATCCTGCTGCGAATCCACCGGCGGCACCGGGAAATAGCCACCCTTGAGACCAGGGCGATGGCCGAAGTTACCGCCTTCGTAAACCCGTTCGGAGTTCCAGCCGGCTTCGGAGGAATCAACCTTGTAGGAACAGCCGCTGATATCGGCGCCCCAGCGAACGTCGTCGAAGATGAAAAATTCGTTTTCCGGTCCGAAGAACGCCGTGTCGCCGATGCCGGTGGATTTCAGATACGCCTCGGCGCGGCGGGCCAGCGAACGCGGGTCGCGCTCGTAACCCTGCATGGTGTTGGGCTCGACCACATCGCAAGTCAGTACCAGGGTCGGCTCTTCGAAGAACGGATCGATGCAGGCGGTCACCGGATCGGGCATCAAAATCATGTCCGATTCCTGGATGCCTTTCCAACCGGCGATGGACGAACCGTCGAACATCTTGCCGTCCTCGAACACATCTTCATCCACGGCGCTGACGGGCACGGTGACATGCTGCTCCTTGCCGCGGGTGTCCGTAAACCGATAATCCACGAACTTGACGCCCTTTTCCTCGATCAACTTCATCACTTCAGCAGCATTCATTGTCATTGATTCCTCGGGGTTCTCGGAAAAATCCGATCGGGATCGATCGGGTATCAAAACACACAACCGTCATCAGCACGAACCATGCCATGGCGGACATTCGCCAGCTTGACCACAAACCCCCTGTATTTCGAAACGCACCGATAGCACTTGCCGCCCAATAACAGTGCGATCAATTCTTTTTTGCACTGTTATTGGGCACAACCTCGCGCCAAATACACCGGCTCCGCCTTGGCGGCTCGGGCTTGTGGTTCGGAGCACAATGCCTACTCGGTGGCCGGCTGTACCGAGGTATTCGCATGTTTAAGGAACGCGCCGGCATGGGTCGCAAAGACCTGCGGGTGCCGGGCGCGGTGATCGATGACTCGATAGACCCCCAGCTTGACCCCATCCTGCACGACCATCCAGGCCAGGTTGTACACCCAGACCCAGCCGATCAGATCCCAGGGCAGCACCGGCACCAGCCAGCCGAAACCGCACATCAGCACCGCGAAGATCTGGGTACCGATCACCGCCCCCAGCAATTGCCAGGACGGGTGCGGCCGGGCCCAGAACGCCTTTTTGGTGCGGGTCAGCAACAGCAGCAGATGCCCGCCGACCAGCAGTTGCAGGAACATCATGGTTTGCAGATGCGCGGCATCCAGGTGCAAAACCTCCATGCCCAGCGCCAGCAGGCCAAAGCTCTGCGCCACCGCCAGCGCCCCCAGGGTGATCGATACCGCAAAGGTGCGTTCGCGATTCCAACGGACCGGCAGGGGATCGGGGTCGGTGTGGTCGTAGGCGATGCTCATGATCGGCACGTCGTCCAGCAGCGCCAGCGCCACCAGCATGATCGCGGTTAGCGGGAAGAAGCCGAACACGATACTGGCCAGCACCACGAACACCATGATGTCGATGCTCATGGCGATACGGTAGATGATGTAGCTCATCATCCGCTCGAAGATCCGGCGCGACTCCTCCACCGCATGGGTGATCACCGACAGACCCGGCGCGGTCAGCACCAGCGCGGCGGCGGCCCGGGCGGCGTCGGTGGCGCCGGAGACCGCAATGCCGACATCGGCCTGCTTGAGCGCCGGGGCGTCGTTGACCCCATCGCCGGTCATCGCCACGATGTGATCACCCTGTTGCAGGGCCTTGACGATGCCGTATTTGTGCTCCGGGAACACCTGGGCGAAACCGTCGGCTTCCTCGATCTGGCGGATGGCCGTCGCTGGCAACGCCCCATGCGCCACGCCCCCGGCGAATAGCGCTTCGGCCGCCCGGATGTGGGTACCGATGCCCAACTGTCCGGAAATCTGCTTGGCGATGGCGAGGTTGTCGCCGGTGACCATCTTGACCGCGATACCGTAGCGACCGGCTTCGGCGATGGTCGACGCGGAGTCTTCGCGGGGCGGATCGAATAGCGGCAAGATGCCCAGGAACACCCATTTCCCGCCGGCGTCGGTGCGGGCCACGCCCAAGGTACGAAAACCCTTGGCGGCGAATTCATCCACCGCCTGATCGGCCAGCACCTGCGTCTCACGATCCACCTGACACAATTGCATCACCACCTGCGGCGCGCCCTTGGTGACCTTGAAGGTTTGGCCGCCTTCATCCTGGACGGTGGCCTCGGTGCGCTTGCCGATGGGGTCGAACGGCGTGAACTGGGTCTGCCGGTAGGGTTTCAGGGCGCTGGCTTCCCCCAGCCCACCGATCACCGCCAGGTCGATGGCATCGTTGTTTTCCGCCTTGGAGGCCAGCGCCCCGGCCAGAATCAGCTCTTGCGCGGTGACGCCGAAGGGTTGGGCGTCGCCCAGGGTCAGCTGGTTCTGGGTCAGGGTGCCGGTCTTGTCCGAACAGAGGATATCGACGCCGGCCATTTCCTCGATGGCTTCCATGCGCGACACGATCGCCTTGAGTTTGGAGAGTTTCAGCGCGCCCAGCGCCATGGTGACCGACAGCACCGCCGGCATGGCCACCGGGATCGAGGCCACCAGCAGGATCAAGGCCAGCTTGAGCAGATGGAGGAACGAGGTGCCCCAGTACAATTCCACGGCCGCCAGCACCACGATCAGCGCCAGTGCCGAGAAAATCAGGAAGTTGCCGATCTGCAAGACCGATTCCTGCAAATGCGACTTGGCGCCGGCCGTTTCCACCAGCTTGGCGGTGCGACCGAAAAAGGTGTTGGCGCCGGTGCCGGTTACCACCGCGACCATCTCGCCCTGTTTGGCGACCGATCCGGAAAAGGCCGTGTCGCCCACCTTTTTGCTCGCCGGCAGCGATTCGCCGGTCAGCGCGGCCTGATCCACGCTCAGGTAGTCGCCCTCGAGCAGTTTCACATCCGCCGGGATGATGTCCCCCAAACGGATGCGGACGATGTCGCCCGGCACCAGGTCGCGGGCTTCGATTTCCCGCCATTCGCCGTCGCGCAGCACGCGCGCCTTGAGCGCCAGTTGGCCCTTGAGCGCGGCCAGGGCGCTGGTGGCGCTGGCTTCCTCGCGGAAGCCGATGATCGCGTTGAACAGCAGCAATGCCGTGATCACCAGAAAATCGTTCCAGTCCCGGGTCAGTAGCGACAGCAGCGCCGCCGCCTCGATCATCCAGGGAATCGGTCCCCAGAAGTAGGGCAGAATGCGCTGTAACAGCGTGACCTGCTTTTCCTCCAGGGCGTTCGGGCCGATCTCCCGTAACCGGTTCGCGGCTTCGGCGGCACTGAGCCCCTGGGTGTGGTCGGTATTCAGTTGGGTGAGCGTGTCCTCCACCGTCAGCGGGGCGTAGTCCACGACACCCTCGGCGGGAGCGACACCCTCAGCCGGCGCGGCGACTGGGGACGGGCGGCGGTATTTCCACCACACGATGCCGACCAGCAGCAACAGCAGAATCGGGATGCCGGCCCATTCTCCATCACGAAAGAGGCGTTGTTTTAGCGTCAGTCCAGCCGCTGTCGCTCTTGATTGCGACGCAGTTTCCAGCGCGGCGGGCGTGGCGGTTACCGCGGCGGGGACGGGCGTGGTGGTTTCCGGCGCGGGCGTGGGCGTGGCCACGGGGGCGGGCGTGGTTGGAATCGCCGCTTCGGGGGTGGGGGCAACCGGTTGCGCGGGAGCAACCGCGGCCAGTGGGGTGATGGGGGGGCAGACCAGGGCTTCACCGGATACGCGATGATTTTCCCATTCCCGCAACTGCCGCTCGAATTCTTGCGAAGCCTGTTCGCGGTTCAGCGCCGTGACCTGGGCCAAAGGTGGAATTTGCAGTTTCACCCCAATCTTCAAGGGAGAGTTAGCGTTGCAGGGGGCATCGAAGGCTTGGGGATTGGCCTTGAACAGGGCCAGCATGACTTGGTCGCGGCTGACGTCCTGACCGTAGTAGACGTGCTTGGCGATGTCCCAGAGGTCTTCGCCGCGCCTAACCGGACCGTAGGCATCCTGGGCCAAGGTGGGCAACGCGGTGGTCATTCCTAGGAGGAAGACGCCGGGCAATATAAATCGTGGGTTCATCAGCATTCTCCGTGAGAGCCCTTGGCTCCTTGAGCAATAAAAATAAAACCCCTCCCGGCAGGAAGGGTAGCGAGGTTAAGGAGTACTGATTGTTCGGTTACTTCTCCGGCTGTTTCGATGTGACCTCCGCTTGTTTCGAATACGCTGTGCTGGCGGCCTGCTTGCCGGAATTTGGCAATGTTTCCAGATAATCCACAAAGCGCCGCGAGTTGAGCACCCAGCCATCTTTAGCCTTCTTTAACGCCAGGTTGGCTTCGTGGTACTTGCCTTACGGCCAGCAGTTTCTCGGCATGATCCACCGCTTTGGTCGTCGGTTCGAGCGGCATGAACACAGCGGCCAGCGTCAATTGCAGGTCAAGCGGTCGTGGCACTTCGAGGGCTTGCTTGGCTTCGCCCTTTTTCAGATGCTCGTCCACGTTGTCGATTTCGGCCTTCTTTTCGGGCGTCAGGACATAGGCTTCACCCATCGTCAGTCGGGCATTGATGGGAGTCATCGGTCTCATGTCGCTGTGCTTCGATGGTTTGATCGCCACTTTGTCAGCATCCTTGGCGGCGACGGCCAATGCGCTTTTCGCCTGATCCAGGAGTTTGTGCGCTTCCTGGACTCACAATATTAAGACGAATCGCGCCCGAAAATGTATTAACCAAGGAACAGGTGATTGTGACTAACGGGCACTCTATAATGATCATACAAGCGTAACAAGAAAAACCACCGAAGTACCGTCATGGTCAACCGCCAAACCGCCGCGCTCGTGGCACGTATCGATCCGTGCTTTTGCCAGCGGGCATTGGAAACCTTGGGTCTGCCGACCGAAACGTGGGTGGTGCGAATCAAACCGAGGGGTGAATAAGTCGCCATGACGACCGCCACCGTGTTACCCCAACCCGGCCAACTGGTTCACGTCCGTCAGCGACGTTATCTGGTGGAGGACGTCACGCCACCCCCCCAAACCGGCGATGCCACCCTCGTGTGTCTGTCCGGCGTGGACGATGACGCTCAAGGCCAGTTCTTGCAGGTGCTGTGGGAAACCGAACTCGATGGGGAAATCCTCAGCGGCGAAGCCTGGAGCACTCTCGGACAAGGCGGCTTCGATCCCGCGGGACAGTTTTCCGCCTATCTGCACACCCTGCGCTGGAATTGCCTGACCGCCACCGATCCGAACCGCTTTCAAGCGCCGTTCCGGGCCGGAATTCGCCTGGAAGCCTATCAACTCGAACCCTTGCGCAAGGCGCTGCAACTCCCTCGTGTCAATCTGTTCATTGCCGACGACGTGGGACTCGGCAAGACCATCGAGGCCGGCCTGATCGCCCGCGAGCTGCTGTTGCGGAAAAAGGTGCGCGAGATGGTGGTCGCCTGTCCGCCATCCATGTTGCTGCAATGGCAGGATGAGCTGGAAACCCGTTTTGGCCTGACCTTCCGCATTCTCGATAAGAACTATTTGACCCAGACCCGCCAGGCGCGCGGCTTTGGGGTGAATCCGTGGACCACGCATAACCGCTTTCTCATCTCGCAGCGGCTATTAATTGACGAAACCTATACCGCGCCGTTGCGCGACTGGTTGGGCGAGTTCCGACCGGGGACGTTGCTGATTCTGGACGAAGCCCATCACGCCGCCCCGGCCAGCGGCGCCCGCTACGCCATCGATTCCAAGATCACCCGCGCCATTCGCGACCTGGCCCCGCGCTTTGAACATCGGCTGTTTCTGTCCGCGACGCCGCATAACGGCCACTCCAACAGCTTTTCCGCCTTGTTGGAATTACTCGACCCGCAACGCTTCTGCCGGGGCGTTTCCGTGCGCAAGGGGCAATTGGATGCCGTGATGGTGCGCCGACTCAAGGAGGATTTACGCGGTGCCGGGGTGCCGGGCTTTTGCCAACGCGAGGTGAAGCAGATTGACATCGGCGGCTTGCCACAAGAGGCCCCGGAATTGGCGCTGTCGCGGCTGCTGAATCAGTATCGGGAATTGCGGGAACGGCGGTTGCAAAAGGCGAACCGCCGCCAGCAAGCCGCGTCCGGGTTATTGCTGGTCGGTTTGCAGCAACGGCTGCTGTCGTCGATCGAAGCCTTTGCCCGCACGTTGAAAGTGCATCGCCGCACCGTGCAAAAGCAGTGGGACGCCGCGCAGATCGCTCGCGCTGCGGCCGAGGCCGAACGGCTGAACCTGCTGGCGGCCCCGGTGGGTAATGACGACGAGGCGGCGACCTTGCCGGAGGATGAATTACAGGCCGAAGAAGACGCGCAGACCGAAGCGGCGACCGTGGCCAGCGCCACCCCGAATGATGATTCAGCCGCGTTTGTCGAAGAGTTGCAAGTGCTGGAGCGCATGGCCGCCATCGCGGACCTGGCCCGCCATCAACCCGACGCCCGCCTCCAGCAACTGCGGGCCTGGATACAGCGCCAGATGTGTCCGGGAGGTCGCTGGAACCCGACGCGGGTCATCCTGTTCACCGAGTATGAAGACACCTTGCGTTATGTGCGCGACCAGTTGGAACCCGTCCTGGCGCGCACCGACCGCGCCGAGGAACGGCTGGCGATTTATCGCGGCTCGACCTCCGCCGTGGAACGCGAGATCCTCCAGCGCGCGTTCAACAGCGATCCGGACGCGCATCCTGTGCGAATTCTGTTAGCGACCGACGCCGCCCGCGAGGGGCTGAACTTGCAGGCGCATTGCGCCAACCTGTTTCATTTGGACGTGCCGTGGAATCCGGGGCGGATGGAACAGCGCAATGGGCGCATTGACCGCAAGCTGCAACCGCAACCGGTCGTGTATTGCCATTATTTTTATTACCAACAGCGCCCGGAAGATCGGATTCTGGCGACGCTGATCCGCAAGACCGCCACCATTCAGCAGGAGTTGGGCAGTTTGTCGCCGGTGGTGGAAGGCCGACTGGCGGAATTGTTGCGCGGCGGCATTCGCCATGGGGATCTGGCCCGACTGGATAGCGAACTCAACACGGCGGATTCAACCACGCCAGATCGCCTGACGGTGGCTGAGGAACTGGATGTGGCCCGCGACCGGCAACAGGCCCTGGAAGCGCAGATCAATACCCTGCGCACCCGCCTGGAACGCTCGCAGAAGCAGATCAATTTCCAGGAGGAACCGTTCCGCGCCGCCCTGTCGGCGGCTTTGCAGATGCAGGGCGTGTCGACCTTGGAGCCAGTGGCTGCGACGCCCGGGCAATTTGCGGTTCCCGCTGAATCCTTGCGCAAAGACCCGACCTGGGCGGCGACGTTGGACACCTTGCGGGCGCCGCGCAGCCGCGAGCAGAAAGTCTGGCAATGGCGGAAGGAAGCACCGTTGCGGCCCGTTGTGTTTGACGCCCCGGCGACCCTGGATGACACGGTGGTGCATCTGCATTTGGAGCATCGCGTCGCGCAACGGTTGTTGGGCCGGTTCACTGCGCAAGGCTTCATTCATCATGATTTATCGCGGGCCTGTCTGGCGCAGAGCCGCGATGCGATCCCCCGGATCATTCTGCTCGGGCGGTTATGCCTGTATGGCCCACAAGCCGCCCGCTTGCATGAGGAGCTGTTAGCGGTCACGGCCCGTTGGCTGGAACCCAGTCAACGCCAAGGTCCGTTAACGCCCTATGCCCGCGAGGCGGAAAGCAAGACGCTGGATTTGCTGGAAGCGGCGTTGAGTTCGCCGCAAGCCGACGCGGTGCATGACACCACGCAAGGGCGGTTACGGGAAACCTTGCCCCAGGATTTGGCTGATTTACTGCCGCATTTGCAGCAACGCGGGGAGGTGTTGGCGCGGGAGACGGAAAGCCAGTTGCAAGAACGTGGAAAAAAAGAAGCGCGGGAGATGCGGACGATTCTGGAGGAACAGCAAAAGCGTCTGACGGAAACAGCACGGAAATATCAGGCCGATTCCCAGTTGACGCTGGGTTTTAATGAAGAGGAGCAGCGCCAGATGGAGGCGAACCGGCGCCATTGGGATAAGCGGTTGAATGCGCTGGCCGGAGAGTTGGAACGTGAACCGGCGCGAATTCGGGAAGTGTATGCCGTGCGTGCGACCCGGTTGGAACCGGTCGGATTGGTGTATTTATGGCCGGTGACGGGATAATTTAATAATCTGATGGAGGATTAAAAAGATGCAGTATATTGAACATAGAGATTTTATGGAGTCGATTCGTATTCTTAACAATAAAGGCATGAAATTTACTAAAGCTGTTAATAAAATTCTCGAATTCCAAGAAAAGATTAAAAAAAATATAAATGCCCACCCAAAAGATATTTTTTATGGCTGTTCGGTAACTAATCATGGTGAATCTCGTATAAAAAATTGTGTAAAATATGCACTTCCTAGTGCCTGTAGATTAATTACCATTCAAACTAATGATATTTGTTTTCTAATGTTTGTAGGCGATCATAATGCAAGTGATACATGGTTAGATCAACATAAAGGATATAGAACGGTTTCAGCTATTTTACAAGATATAAATTCGCCTACAATATCCTCAGTTCTTGTATCAGATGACACAGCCGATAAAGAAAAAAGGATAAGTAGGAACACTGATCTTTCTATGGGTAAACTATATCAAAAACTACCTACTCGTTACTATGATGTTCTTGTTGAAGGATTACCAAGATCAATACAAATAGAGCTTGAGAAGCTTGAATCAATCTCAGATGAAGATAAATTATTGGAGATAGCGATTCTTTGTAAAGAAAAACAAAATGTTATTTTCGATACATTTTGTCATTTAAGAGCAGGCGATGTTATCGCCGCGAAAAATAGAATAGATTTTTATAAAAATAAACTAGTTGGATTAGAGGAAATCCCTTCAACCCTGGTCGATCAACTTGAGCCTGGTGAAGAATTTTTCAATATCAGCTTAATTGAACCTGAAATACTTGAGCACTTGATTAAAACAACATCTTTTCAACAATGGATGCTGTTTCTTCACCCAGAACAAAGAAAAATAGTTGACCGCACATTTAATGGTCCTACTAGGCTTTCCGGTGTCAGTGGATCAGGAAAAACGAGTGTCTTAATCAAACGTGCAATACGTCTTGCAGAACGCCATTCACAAGATAAGATTTTAATATTAACCTTAAATAAAGCTCTCGCTAGTTTGATAAATGAACTCGTTATCTATGCAATACCTGAAAAAACACGTACCAATATCACTGTGATTTCTTTTTGGCAACTCTGTCAACAATTATTACTTGGTTTTGAACCAAATAACTGGAAGTTGTACAATGATGTTACTTGGAAATCTAATGAACATGTAGATGAAATTTGGGAAGAATTTTACCATTGTGAAGAGAATAACATCGAGGCTGATATTCTCTTTCCAATCCATCAATCACTATTAGCTAGAGGTGTTCATCCAAAGGACTACATACGTCAAGAGTTTGATTATGTACGCAGTGCGCTTAGAAAAGCTGAACGCCAGAACTATCTTGAAATGGAACGGGCTGGACGAGTTATTCCTTTTGATAAAGCATTTCGTGAAAGAATACTCAAAGGTCTTGATGCGTGGGAAAGAAAAATGAATTTTGTTGGGGTTATTGATTACCTTGGGTTATCTGTGGCTTTGTATAATCATTTAGATGAAATAACACCAGAATATCGCTGTGTTCTAATTGATGAAGCACAAGATTTTGGTACGATTGAGCTTGGAATTATCAGAAAGTTAGTCAATAAAGCAGAAGATGACATCTTTCTTTGTGGTGATGCTGCTCAACAGGTTTATACGAAGCATCATAAGCTTCTAGAAGCTGATATGGACACTATAGGGCGTAATTTTTCCATCAGAAAAAATTATCGTAACAGTCGTGAAATATTGACAACCGCCTATCATGTTCTTAGCCAAAATTGCGATATTCGTGATGCTGCTAAAAGGGGGAACATTAATTTTGAAATTTTAGAACCAGAATATGCAAATTTTTCAACTCATAAGCCTCTACTGCTTAAAGCAGATTCCTTAGATGAAGAATTTGCAGGAGCCTTTCACTTCTTGAAAGAAGAGTTGGAGGATAATAAAGATAAAAAGTATTGTATAGCTCTGTGTGGTTACACACTAAATGATATTGAGAGTATTGGAAATAAACTTAATATTCCTGTTTTAAATGGAGATATTGATTTAACAAACTCCAACCTTTTCTTATCTGATTTAGAACAGACGAAAGGATTCGAGTTTGATAAAGTTTGTTTGTTAAATTGTACAGAAAATGTTTTGCCAGACCGTTATTTACCATTAGAAGAATCTTATAGGCAATTATTTAGACTATATGTAGCAATGACCAGAGCAAAAGTAGAACTTATTGTGAGTTTTTCAGAAAATGTTTCTCCATTTATTAAAGATTTAAGTCATTTTTCTCAAGGAGAATGGAGAGATTATCAAGAAGAACTTGCAATTGATGGTTTCTCAATACCTTTACCCACAAATCTAGAGCGAGTGAAAGAAAATTTACTAGATTTAACAGGTAAGTTAGTACTTTATAAGAGATCTGCAATCAATCTATCGATAGAACTCCAAGATAAATTAATAAATCATGCTACTGGAGTTATTAGACATTCAGGTAGATTCCAAACTTCCTGGAAAACGCTTGGGGAATTAGTAAATTCAACAGATACCCTGGCTGTCAACAAGGCTGTTGGCCCTGAAAGTCTCAGGGCAATTAAGCAACATTTTGAAATATGATCGAATAATCCCATGACCGATCCGCTTCTGCTCGATCATCGCCGTTGGCTGGGTTATGCCCAGCCGGTGGGTTTAGTGGTGTCGCCGCCGGCGCTGCTGGACGCGCAAGCCTATCTGAACCGCAACATCGCGGCGGAGCATCGGGCGTTTCTGGCGGAGGTGCGGGAATGGCCGTTGCCCGACGGTCTGACCGCGCCCGCGATCCTCGATTGGCCGCGCTTATTGGTCGAGCAGTTCGGTTGGCAGGCCGGCGATGTGCAATCTTGCCCGCCGTCTTTGTGGTTCGCCTTGCCGGAATACAACGATGTGTTGCGCGCATCTCATGCCGTGCCCGCTTTGCAGCCCACCCCGGCGTCCTCCTGGCAGGCGTTGATGCAGATCGAGCCGGAGGGGCGGGCCTTGGATGAACCGCTGTTATCGGCGGGCTGGCCGGTCAGTCCCCAGGCGCGCTTTGAACGGCTGTTGCGGGAAATGCAGATTCCCATCGGTTTATTGACCAACGGCTTGGAATTGCGCCTGGTCTATGCCCCACGCGGCGAGAGTTCCGGGACGCTGGCCTTTCCGGTGGCGGCGATGCGCGATACCGATGGGCGCATTCTGTTCGCGGCGTTGCATCTGTTGTTGTCGGCGGACCTTTGGTTCACCTTGCCCGAGGCGCAACGCTTGCCGGCGATTCTGGTGGAGAGCCGCAAGTATCAGAATACGGTGTCCACGCAACTGGCGGCGCAAGTTCTGGCGGCGTTGTATGAGTTGTTACGCGGCTTTCAGGCGGCGGATGCCCAGGTCAATGGCGCGCTGTTGGGCGACTTGGCGAAGCGCGACCCGGATGCGGTGTATGGCGGTTTGTTGACCGTGTTGCTGCGGTTGATTTTCATTCTGTACGCCGAAGATCGCGGGTTGATTTCCACCGATCCGGTCTATGTCAACCATTATGCGGTCAGTGGCCTGTTTGAACGCCTGCGGGCCGACGCCGGGCAATATCCCGATACCATGGATTTGCGCTTTGGGGCCTGGGCGCAACTGTTGGCGCTGTTTCGGTTGATTCATGGCGGCGGGCGGCATGGCGATTTACGGCTGACGGCGCGGCGCGGGCGGTTGTTCGATGCGGCGATTTATCCGTTTCTGGAGGGAACCGGGACACCGATCCTGCCTCGCGTCAGTGATGGAGTGATCTATCGCGTCTTGGCCAATCTGCTGATGCTCAATGGTGAACGGCTGTCGTATCGCAGTCTGGACGTGGAGCATATCGGTTCGGTCTACGAGGCGATGATGGGCTTTACCCTGTTGCGGGCGCCGGGGCCGATGATTGCGATTAAACCGGCCAAAGCCCACGGGGCGCCGGTGATGATCGACCTGGCGGCGCTGGTGGCGACCGCGCCCAAGGATCGGGCGAAGGTGTTAAAGGACGAGACCGACCAGGTCTTGACCGGGGCGGCGTTGACTGCGTTGCAAGCGGCAGCGACCCAGGCCGACCTGCTGGCGGCGCTGGAGAGCAAGATTGATCAGGCTGCGACCCCGGACGTCGCGCCGGCGGGGGCGTTGGTGTTGCAGCCGACCGATGAGCGGCGCAAGACCGGCTCGCATTATACCCCGCCGACCTTGACCCGCCCGATGGTGCAGGAGGCGTTGCGCCCGATCCTGGCGCGGTTTGGGGAACAGCCGACCCCGGCGCAGATTCTCAGCCTGAAAGTGTGCGATCCGGCGATGGGTTCCGGGGCGTTTCTGGTGGAAACGGCGAAGCAGTTGGCCGAGGCGCTGGTGCAGGCGTGGCGGGATCATCGTTGTATGCCGGAGTTGCCGCCGGATGCCGATGAACTGTTGCACGCCCGGCGCTTGATCGCGCTGCACGTTCTGTATGGCGTGGACAAGAATCCGCGCGCGGTGGAACTGGCGCAATTGTCGTTGTGGCTGGCGACGCTGGCCCGCGATCACGAGTTTACCTTTCTCGATCATGCCCTCAAGTGCGGCGATTCGCTGATCGGGATGAACCTGGACGCCTTGCGCCCCGCCGGGAGGGGTCAAACCGACTGGGTGCGCTCCCATCTGGAACAGCGGATCAGCGATGCCTTGCAGGCGCGGACGCGGATTCGCGAGGCCGAGGCGCTGGACGAGGCGACCTTGCGCGGCTGGTTGCGGGCGGCGGAGACGGCCACGGCGGATTTACGCTGGAGCGGCGATGAACTGGTGGCGGCGGCGATGCAACCCGGCTCGAAAGCGGCGCGTACCAAGGCGGAAAAGGCGGCGCGGGTGCGGATTGAACAACGGTTGAGCACCTCGTTACGCCCCTCGCTCTCTCTATTTGAATCCCCTCCCCCCTCGTGGGGGAGGGTTAGGGAGGGGGGGATTCACGGCTTCCACTGGGAACTCGAATTTCCCGAAGTGTTCGGGCGCGAGAACCCCGGTTTTGATGTGATCGTCGGCAATCCGCCCTTTGTCGGCGGGCAGAAAATCACCGGCGCATTGGGCACGGAATACCGGAATTATCTGATTGAGCGCATTGCCCACGGCAAAAAGGGCAGCGCCGATCTGTGCGCTTATTTCTTCCTGCGGGCCGGGCAACTGCTACGCGACGGCGGCATGATGGCCTTGCTGGCGACCAATACCATCGCTCAGGGCGATACCCGCGAAGTCGGTTTGGATCAACTCACCGCCCACGGTTTCAGCATTCCCCGCGCGGTTTCCAG
Organism: Candidatus Competibacteraceae bacterium; assembly: GCA_016699715.1. Lineage (NCBI taxonomy): Bacteria > Pseudomonadati > Pseudomonadota > Gammaproteobacteria > Candidatus Competibacteraceae > Candidatus Competibacteraceae bacterium. The sequence continues at coordinate 3,280,821 of CP065007.1, forward strand.
TGTGCCGTGGCCCGGCGAGGCCAGTTTGGAAGTGGCGCAAGTGTGGTTGACTCGCGGCGCGTGGTCGGGCGCGTTCGTGTTGAATGAGCAAGCGGTGGCTGGGATTACCCCGTTTCTGACGGTGCCGGGGCAAGTGGCCGGCAATCCGTTTCGACTGGCGGCGAATGCGGATCAATCGTTTCAAGGTTCGATTGTGTTGGGGATGGGCTTTGTGCTGACCCCGGATGAAGCGCACGCCTTGATCGCCCGCAATCCGCGCAACAAGGTTTGCCTGTTTCCCTATCTCAACGGCGAGGATTTGAACAGCCGCTTTGATCAGTCGCCGAGCCGCTGGGTGATTAACTTTCACGACTGGCCGCTGAATCGGGAGGCGGACGGCGTTTGGCAAAAGGCTGATGCACGACAGCAAAGGGAATGGCTGCGGTCAGGCATCGTTCCGGCGGATTATCCCGATCCCGTGGCGGCGGATTATCCGGAGTTGCTGGCGATTGTTAGAGAAAGAGCCAAGCCAGATAGGGATAAGCTGGCAAATGGCGATACCACAGCAAAGGATCGCGCAAGACGTTGGTGGCAATTTGCGCGGCAGACGATGAAACTTTATTCCACCATCGCGGGAATGGGGAGGGTGTTGGCGTTAAGTCTTGTAAATAACTATTTAGGATTTGGATTAGTTGAAAACAACCAAGTCTTTGCGCATAAACTTGCTATTTTTCCTATTTTTGATTGGTATGGTTTCGCTTTAATGCAGTCGAATTTTCACTATCATTGGGCTTGGCATAATAGTTCTACCATGCGTAGAGATATCAATTATTCTCCCTCCGACTGCTTTGAAACCTTCCCCTTCCCGCTGAATCTCTCCGGCTTGGACAACATCGGCGAACGCTATTACACGCATCGCCAGAGCATCATGCAAACCCGCCAGGAAGGCTTAACCAAAACCTACAACCGCTTTCACAACCCGCACGAGCGCGCCCCGGATATTCAACAGTTGCGGGATTTGCACATCGAAATGGATGAATCCGTGGCCGCCGCGTATGGCTGGCAAGACCTCGCCCTGGATCACGGTTTCCACGACACCCAACAGGGCCTGCGCTTCACCGTCGCCGAAGCCGCCCGCCGCGAACTGCTCGACCGCCTGCTGGCCCTCAACCATCAGCGCCATGCGGAGGAAGTTGAAGCGGAACGGGAAGAACAGAGATTGCGATGAAGTCAATCGCACCGAATCACCAGGGGCTATGCCCGATACGGCACACTTTCCAGCGCCGAGCCATCCGCCAAGCGATAAATATGGAAATCCCCGTCCACCGTAAACACCTGCCGGAGACTCAGGCGCTCGGCGACGACCACCAACGACGCATCGGCCAAATCCATCGGTCGATCCCGGTATTTCTCCATCAACACCGCCATGCGGTCGATGTCCGCCTCGGTCAACCCCTGCAGCCGCACTTGACCGCCCGCCCGCCAGCGCCACAGCGTCGCCTGAGCCGGATAGCCGCCCGCCCGATGCAGCAAATACATGGCCTCGGTCCAACACGGCCACGTCGTCAACAACGGCACGGCGGGCCACTCCCGCACCGCCGCCTTACACCGTTCATGATGGGGATCGTTCCGATTAATCAGCGCCACCAGCGGCCCGGTATCCGTCAGCACTCATTGCTCCTCATCCGGGGCGGCGCTCGGTCGATAACCCTTCCGCGAAGCGCTCGCCGCACCGTTCCGACCACGCCTCGGGCGAACCCGCCACCGCGCCAATGCCATCGCCCAGTAAATCCAACAAGGTCGCGTGGCCGGGCGCTGGACGGGTTTCCGGCGCAAACCGTTCCCGCAAGGTCTCCAGCGCCAGCCGTTCCACCGCGACGCCATCGCGCTGTGCCGCCCGCGCCAAGGCCCCTTCCAAATCAGCCGGAATCGTCAACGTCATCATGTCGATCTCTCCTCTTCAATCCGCTGGCCCGCACCCAGCGCCCATCATCCGATCCACAACAACGGATGCCCCTAGAATGTGGGTTTAGCGTTGAACTGACAACCCAATCGTCTTCATGATCCGCCATCAAAGAGCGCCACCCCCATGACCCCCGCCGACGTTCGTGATCGCCTCATCGCCGCCCTGCGCACCGACCTGGTCGGCCCGGCGTTGGCTGATGAAATCCTCAATGAACCCCCCGTCCGCTGGTATCTCACCGGCTTTCTCGCCCCGCTCAACGCCCAAGTCGAGCAGCGCGGCGATCCCGACGCCGAAGACGAACTCGATCTGCTCGAACCGGCGTCCCCCGCCGCCGAAGACAACGCCAGCCCGGAGCGGGTCACCGCCCGGCACTCCCTGTTTCCCGCCTCGCTGGGCCTGAGCGTCCTGGTCAGCGCCGAGACCCCGAGCCTCACCGTGCAACTCGACTGGGGAGATTACCAGCGGCTCGCTGCGCCACCGGCCACTGCCGTACCCACCGAGGACGACAATACCCCGCCCGCCACCGAAACATGGCAACGCACCCCGCGCCATCCCGACCCCCTCACCCTGACGCTGCCCGCAACCGGCCATCAACCCCGGCACAGTCAACCCGTCCCCGGCGATCCCCGGCTCCAACTCGCCTACAGCGTCCGCGCCCTGCCCGCCGGTCTGGACGACCGCCTGCCGCCCGGCGCCCGCATCGTCTCGATCTTCCTCAGCAACGAACGCGGCGATGCCCCCACCGCCGAGCGCCGCGATGAACACTACGTCTTTCAGCCCACGATCACCGTCACCAGTCCCCGCCCGTTGCTGCCGCAACCCAATCTGCGCGGGCGCGATGCCCGCAACGACTGGGACGAGCGCATCGCCGACCTGCACTATCGCGACGTGTCCGCCTACGCCGTCGGCCATGGCGTCGCCACCGAGGCCCTCTTCACCGAAATCCCCCCTTTGCCAAAGGGGGGGACTGAATGCGCCATGTCGGCAGCGAGCATCTGCCACAGCGTGCGCACCGAATGGATCCCTCAAGCCGCCGTGGATTTCGTCGCCCCGTCGAACATGCCGGCGGTCGAGTTACGCATGGAGGTCCTGGCCGCCTTGCCGGACACCGCCGCCGCCCACACCGCCTTGCAACCCTTGCTTACCGACTACCGCGCCTGGCTGGCTCAGCAACAGGCGCAACTCCCCACCCTCCGCGCCTCACAACAAACCATCGGTCAGGAACTGCTGAACCGCGCCACCCAGGCCGCCGAGCGCATCGACGCCGGTCTGAACGCCCTGCGCGATCCGGCGATCTTCAGCGCGTTTTGTCTGACGAACCGGGTCATGGCCCGCGCCGCCCGCCAGCGCGACGCCCAACAGCACATTTCGCGAACCCCGGCATGGCGGCCCTTCCAATTGGCCTTTCTCCTGCTCAATCTGCGCGGCCTGAGCAAACCGACCCATGACGACCGGGGCGTGGTCGATCTGCTGTTCTTCCCCACCGGCGGCGGTAAAACCGAAGCCTATCTGGGCCTGGCCGCCTTCACCCTGATCCTGCGCCGCTTGCGGAATCCCGGCATTCAATCCGCTGGTCTCACGGTACTCATGCGCTACACCCTGCGCCTGCTGACCCTCGACCAACTGGGCCGCGCCGCCGCCCTGATCTGCGCCCTGGAACTGGAACGCGAAGCCGATCCGAAAACGCTCGGCGCCTGGCCGTTTGAAATCGGTCTGTGGGTCGGCCAAGCCGCCACCCCGAATCGCATGGGCCGCAAAGGCGACGATAACGACCACACCGCCCGCCATAAAACCATGGCCTACAAGGCCGGTAAAACCACGATCCCCCCGATCCCTCTGGAAAACTGCCCGTGGTGCGGCGAAAAATTCACCCCGAATGCATTCCAACTGACACCGAATCCCGACACGCCGACCGACTTGCGGGTGATCTGCGTCAACCGCGCCTGTGACTTTGCCGGCCACACCGGGCGCACCTTGCCGATGCTCAGTGTCGACGAACCGATTTACCGGCGCTTGCCGGGCTTTCTCATCGCCACGGTGGACAAATTCGCCGCCCTGCCGTGGACCGGCGAAACCGGCGCGTTATTCGGCGGGGTCGATCATTACGATGCACACGGCTTTTACGGTCCCTGCCAGACCGGCGGCCAACCGTTGCCCGAAACACGCCTGCCGCCGCCCGAACTGATCATCCAGGACGAACTGCATTTGATCTCCGGCCCGCTGGGCACCATCGCCGGCCTGTACGAAACCGCCCTGGAAACGCTCTGTGTCCCCCACGCCGACGCGCCCCGGCCCAAGATCATCGCCTCGACCGCCACCGTGCGCCGCGCCGCCCATCAAATTCGCGCCCTGTTCAATCGCCGCGACGCCGATATCTTTCCGCCGCCCGGCCTGGATCGCCGCGACAGTTTCTTTGCCGAAACCCACCCGCCGACGCAAACCCCGCCGCGCCTGTATGTGGGCGTCGCCGCCCAGGGGCGCAGTCTCAAGGTGGTCATGTTGCGCACCGACCTGGCGCTGATGGCCGCCGCGCAACGCGCTTATGAGGAGGCCGGTGGCGCCAAGACGGTCCCGAATCCCGCCGATCCGTATATGACCCTGCTCGGTTACTTCAACAGCCTGCGCGAACTCGGCGGCAGCCGGCGCATCGTCGAGGATGAAGTCACCACCCGCCTGCAAACCTACGAGAAACGCCATGTCCTGAACGAACCGCCGGGCCGTTTTGCCGACCGCAAAATTCACTTTGACGTACTGGAACTCACCTCACGGGTCAGCACCGCCGACGTGGCCCAAGCCAGACGCCGTCTGGAGCGCGATTTCACCCAGGATGACCGGGTCGATATCGCCCTGGCCACCAACATGATCTCGGTCGGCCTCGACATCACCCGCCTCGGCCTGATGGTGCTGCTCGGCCAGCCCAAGACCAGCGCCGAATACATCCAGGCCAGCAGCCGTGTCGGTCGTGATCCGCAACGCCCCGGACTGGTGGTCACCCTGCTCAACATCCATCGCCCGCGCGACCGCTCCCACTACGAACATTTCGCCGCCTATCATCAAACCTTCTACCGCAGCGTCGAAGCCACCAGCGTTACCCCGTTTGCCCCGCGCGCCCTGGATCGCGCCCTGCCCGCCGTGCTCACCGCCCTGATGCGCCATGCCGACCCCACCCTGACCCCGCCGCACGGCGCGGCGGCATTGGAAGCGCAACGGCCGCGCCTGGAAACCGCGCTGTTGCGCGTCCTTGGCGACCGCGCGGCCGGTCACGCCGCCCTGCCCGCCGCCGAAACCAGCGCGCTGCAACACAACGTCAGCGACCGGGCCAAGGATCTGCTCGACGAATGGTGCCGCATCGCCCACGACCACGCCCAGCACGGCGGCATGCTGCAATACCAGCACGAAGCCGGCGGCGTCGCCCGCCTGCTCTATGAATTTCTCAATACCGACGCGCCGCCCGCCTGGAAATTCCGCGCCAACCGCTCCATGCGCGACGTCGAACCGAGTGTCAACTTATGGCTGAAAACCCTCGACGGCCAGGACGTGACGCCATGAAAAAGCCGGCCAAGAACGACAAGAACGACGCGCACCCACATGGCCAAGTCCGTCGTAGCCAATTGCTCAACATCTATGGCCCCGGCGCCTTGATCGACCTGCCGAAGCATTCCGCGCTGGTCGGTGGCCTCGATGATTGGCGCGGGACCGGAACCTTAATCGACGAACCCCGGCTGTTGCAGAAAATTCGCCGATTCCTCCCCGAGATCCGCGAACTGCGCGAACCGCCGATCGATTCCGATCCCCGATGCCCCAACACCGGCGTCACCGTCTGGCAATTCCCGGAATGGTTCGTCACCCAGGACTTCGTCCGGGGCCGCGCCCGTCGCCTGGTGCATCGGCGTTTGCTGAACCGCGGCAAGCTTGAAGACGAAGACGACAAAAGGACAAAGCACCCGGTGGTGCCGGTGCGCTTTGTCCGCGCCTGTCCCAAGGGCCATATCGGCGACATTGACTGGTATGCCTTCGTGCATGACGACCCCAAAAGCCCCTGTCGCCGGACCTTGTGGCTGGAAGAGCAGGGCAGCAGCGGCGACCTGGCCAGCCTGTGGGTGCGCTGCGACTGTGGCAACCGTCGCTCGGTGGCCGCCGCCTCGAAACGGGAGTTCAAGGCGCTGGGCTATTGCAACGGCAGCCGGCCCTGGCTGGGTCGGGCGGCGGAAAAAGAAGACTGCGACGAACTCAACCGCCTGTTGATCCGTTCCGCCAGCCACGCCTATTTCGCGCAGTTGCTCAGCGTCATCTCCCTGCCGCTGGAACAGGACGACCCGGTGATGGATGCCATCGCTGCTGTGTGGAACTCGCTGCAAAAGGTCGATTCCACTGAAAAGCTGGACATATTGCGTGAATTATTGCCCGATGTGGAAACCGCTTTACAGGGATTAGACAGCACTGCTGTTTTAACCGCCATCCACGCTCGCCGCAACGCCGGCAAAGCCAGCAGCGGCCCGTCGTCCCTGACGGTCAAGGATGCGGAATTGGAAGTTCTGACCGCCTCGCAAGACCCGATTGGCCGCGATCACCCCGACAGCGTGTTTTATGCCCGCGCCTTCACCCCGGCCCTCCCGGTGGGCACAAGCCGGAGTACGGGCGCGCACGCCATCGAACGCATCCTGCTGATTCACCGCCTGCGCGAAGTGGTCGCCCAAGTCGGCTTTACCCGCTTTGAAGCCGTCGCCCCGAAAACCGACGGTGAACTGGCTGATCTGGACATTGGCGTCGAACGGGCCGCCCTCGGGTTGGAGGCCCACTGGCTCCCCAGCGTGGACAACCGTGGCGAAGGTATCTTCATCGGCTTTCAGCGCGACGCGATCCAGCACTGGCTGCGCCAACCGGCGGTGATCCAGCGCCATGAACAACTGCGGCAAGGCTTCCATGCGTGGCTGACGGAACATCCGAAAAGCCAACGTGAATTCCCGGGGGCGGATTATCTGCTGTTGCACACCTTGTCCCACCTCCTGCTGACGGTGATGGCTCTGGACTGCGGTTATCCAGCCAGTTCGATCCGCGAGCGGATTTACGCCAGCGATCTGGGTTACGGCATCCTGCTCTACACCGCCTCCCCCGACGCCGAAGGCACCTTGGGCGGCTTGGTCAAAGCCGGCGAGCGCATCCACGATCACCTGCAAGCGGCCTTGGAGTGGGGGCGCTTGTGCAGTAACGACCCGGTCTGTGCCCAACACCGACCGGACGACCCTCACGAACGACGCTTTTTGCACGGCGCGGCCTGTCACGGCTGCCTGCTGATCGCCGAAACCTCGTGTGAACAGGGCAACGACTTTCTGGATCGCACCCTGGTCGTGCCGACCGTGGATAGCGCCGCCGCCGCTTTTTTTCCCGATCCGCCATGCCCAACCCCTGGTCCCGGCTGAGCGAAGCCGACGTGCGGCAACTGGGCGGCGCCTTGCAAGCCGGCCGGCTAAGGCTGCCCTTCAGCACCGTCGGCCCGCAACGCTATCTGGCGGCGGAAAATATTCGGGCGGTGGTGGCGGTTCTGGATAGCGCGTCACGATCCGGTCACGCCGGTACGGCGGGGAAGATTGATGACGTATCTCTAATTTCTTGAAAGATTAGAGAAAAAAGATGGTCGGGGTGACAGGATTTGAACCTGCGACTTCTGCCTCCCGAAGGCAGCGCTCTACCAGGCTGAGCTACACCCCGATGGGGAAGGACTTTAAGAGTGGCGATTCACCGCAAAGCGGGCCAATCCAGCCAGGGCATCCTTGGCACTTGAATCGGCCAGCGACGCCAGGCTGGCGACTGCCTGTTCGGCTTCCCTCGCGGCAAGACGCGAAGTATAGTCCAGCGCCCCGGTGGACTCAATAGTACGGGTGACGATATCGATGTGTTCCAGTCCACCGTGCTCAATGGCCTCGCGAATGATCCGAACCTGCTCGGGCGTGCCATGGCGCATGGCGTGAATCAGCGGCAGGGTCGGCTTACCTTCGGCCAGGTCGTCACCGATGTTCTTGCCCAGTTCGGCGCTGGAAGCGCTGTAATCCAGCACATCGTCGATCATTTGAAAAGCGGTTCCCAAGTGTAGCCCGTAGTGGGCCAGTGCCCGCTCCTCCCCCTCCGGCCGACCGGCCAGCACCGCTCCCAGTTGCGCCGCCGCCTCGAACAGCTTGGCGGTTTTGCAGTGAATCACCGCCATGTAGCGCTCTTCGCTGGTATCGGGGTCGTGGCAATTCAGCAATTGCAGGACTTCGCCCTCGGCGATGGTATTGGTGGTATCGGCCAAAATCTCCATGACTCGCATGTTGCCGATGCCGACCATCATTTGAAACGAACGGGAATATAAGAAGTCGCCCACCAGCACGCTGGCCTGACTGCCCCAGATGGCGTTGGCGGTTTCCCGTCCGCGGCGCAAGCTGGATTCGTCCACCACATCATCGTGCAACAGGGTGGCGGTGTGGATGAACTCGATGATGGCGGCGGCGTCGATATGCCGGTCGCCGGCATAGCCGCAGGCCCGCGCCGCCAGCAGCACGGTCGCCGGCCGCAGCCGTTTGCCGCCGCTGTCGATGATATAGCCGGCCAACTGGTTGATCAGCATCACGTCGGAATGGAGCTGCCGGCGGATCAGGGCGTTGACGGCGCGCATGTCGTCCGCGACCGGCGCGCGGATTTGTTCGATTTCCATGGTGGCGGATCGCCTTGATGAAGACGCTCGCAATGCTACGGATTGGTTGCGACAGGGTCAAGGTGAGAGCCTAAGCGCCGCTGTCAACAGGAATTTGTTTGACCTTGCCGGGGGGTATCGCTAGAATCACGTCCCTTTAGTCGGGACGGGTGAGCCGTCTGGAGATTTCGCTATGTACGCAGTCATTAAAACCGGAGGCAAACAATACCGGGTAGCCGAGGGTCAGACCCTCAAGGTCGAAAAACTCGAAATCGAGGAAGGCGCCTCCGTGGAGTTCGACACGGTATTGATGATTGCCGATGGCGACCAGATTACAGTCGGCGCGCCCTATGTGGAAGGCGCCCGAGTGACGGCCACCGTCAAATCCCAGGGGCGCGGCCCCAAGATCCGCATCGTCAAGTTCCGCCGCCGCAAGCACTACCGCAAGACCCAGGGTCACCGCCAGTCCTTTACGGAGCTGAGCATCAGCGGCATCAGCGGCCTCCAGACGACCGCTTGGGCGGCGCCGAACCTCGAGGGCTGAAATCATGGCACACAAGAAAGCAGGTGGCAGCAGCCGTAACGGTCGCGACTCGCAAGCACAGCGGTTGGGCGTCAAGCTGTTTGGCGGCCAACTGGCGCGCGCCGGGAATATCATCATCCGGCAGCGGGGCACCCGGTTCTATCCAGGCCAGAACGTCGGTTGCGGCAAGGATCATACTCTGTTCGCCAAGGCCGACGGCCATGTGGTGTTTACGGTCAAGGGTCCCCACAACCGCAAGTATGTGAGCATCCAGCCGGCGCAATAATGGCTCCGGCTTTAGCGAGCGCGTCGAAAGCCCCGTCCGGGGCTTTTGTTTTTTCCACGGTTCACGAAGGACGCCATGAAATTCGTTGATGAGGTCATCATCCGGGTCGAGGCTGGCGATGGCGGCAACGGCTGCGTCAGCTTCCGGCGGGAGAAATATATTCCCTTCGGTGGTCCCGACGGCGGTGACGGCGGTGATGGCGGCAGTGTCTACCTGCGGGCCGATGCCGAACTGAATACCCTGGCCGATTACCGCTTTACCCAGCGGTTCCGCGCCGGGCGTGGCCAGAACGGCATGAGCAGCGACTGCACCGGCCGCGGCGGCGCCGATCTGACCATCATGGTGCCGGTGGGCACCATGGCCTACGATGTCGGCACCGGCGAGTTAATCGGCGATCTGGTCGAATCGGACCAATGCCTGCTGGTGGCGCGCGGCGGCTTTCACGGGTTGGGCAACACCCGCTACAAGAGCAGCACCAACCGCGCGCCGCGCCAGTTCAAGCCGGGCACGCCGGGCGAGGCGCGCGACCTGCGGCTGGAGTTGAAAGTCATCGCCGACGTCGGCCTGCTGGGGATGCCGAACGCCGGCAAATCCACCCTGATCCGCGCCGTCTCCGCCGCCCGGCCCAAGGTGGCCGACTATCCCTTCACCACCCTGCATCCCAACCTGGGCGTGGTGCGGGTCGGACCGTTGCGCGGTTTCGTGATGGCCGACATTCCGGGGTTGATCGAGGGCGCCGCCGAGGGCTCGGGCCTGGGCATTCAGTTCCTGCGCCATCTGTCCCGTACCCGCTTGCTGCTGCATTTGGTGGACGTCGCGCCCTACAGCGACAGCGGTGATCCGTTGCGGGATGTCGAGATTATTCTGAGCGAATTGACCAAGTACAGCACCGAACTGGCCGAACGCGAGCGCTGGCTGGTGTTGAACAAACTGGATGTGTTGCCACCCGAAGAACGGGCGGCGCGGGTGGCCGAGATCGTGGCGGCGCTGGGCTGGACCGGGCCGGTATTCGGGATTTCCGCCGCCAATGGCGAGGGAACGGATGCCTTGATCGAGGCGGTCATGACGCGGCTGGAGGAGCGGCGGCGAGAGGAAGCGGCGGCGCGGCTGGAAGACGAGGCGGGCGATGCTCGATAAGACGCGCGCGCAGTTGGGCGGCGCCCGGCGCTGGGTGGTCAAGATCGGCAGCGCCATGATCACCAACGACGGCCAGGGGCTGGACAATTTCTCCATCGACGCCTGGGTGGCGCAGATGGCGGAACTGCATCGGGCCGGCCGGGAACTGTTGCTGGTGACTTCCGGCGCGGTGGCCGAGGGTATGCGGCGACTGGGCTGGAGCCAGCGGCCGACCGTGCTATCCGACTTGCAGGCGGCGGCGGCGGTGGGGCAAATGGGGCTGGTGCAGGCCTGGGAGGCGGCCTTCGAACGCCATGGCATCCGCACCGCGCAGGTCCTGCTCACCCACGAGGATGCCTCCGACCGCCAGCGCTATCTCAACATCCGCAATACCTTGCGTACCCTGCTGCGCTTGCGGGTGGTGCCGGTCATCAACGAAAACGACACGGTGGCCTTCGAGGAAATCCGCTTCGGCGACAACGACACCCTGGGCGCGCTGGTGGCCAATCTGGTGGAAGCGGAGCTGTACGTCATTCTCACCGACCAGCAGGGGCTGTACGACCGCAACCCGCGCCAGTTCGCGGAAGCTTGTCTGATCGGCGAGGGCCGGGCCGGCGATGTGGCGCTGGAAGCCATGGCCGGCGGCGGGGCGGGCAGTTTGGGGCGCGGCGGCATGTTGACCAAGCTGCACGCGGCGGGGCGGGCGGCGCGCTCCGGCGCTTTTACCCTGCTGGCCTGGGGGCGCGAACCGGAGGTGCTGCGGCGGGTGGCGGGCGGCGAGGCGCTGGGCACGCTGCTGCGGCCGAGTCAGAGCCCGGTGGCGGCGCGCAAGCAGTGGCTGGCGGTGCAGTTGCAGGTGCGCGGGCGGCTGCATTTGGACGCCGGGGCGGTGCGAGCCTTGCGCACGGCCGGCAAGAGTCTGCTGCCGGTCGGCGTGACGGCGATCGAAGGGCGGTTCGAGCGTGGCGATCTGGTGTCCTGCCTGGACCCCGCCGGTGGCGAAGTAGCGCGCGGACTGATGAACTACGATGTGACTCATGCCTTGCTACTGATCGGCAAGACCACCCGCCGCATCGAGGAACTGCTCGGGCATGTGGACGACCCGGAACTGATCCACCGGGATAATCTGGTGCTGGTGTAGCGGGCGGGGCGGTTTCGACGCGGCGGCCTCATCCCGGCAGGAAGCGGGAAATCCACAGGCCGAACTGTCGCGGTTGCCGGGTCTGCACCAGCAGCCGGCCGGGACCGAAAAACCGGCAGACGATTTTCTCGCCGGAGGTAAAGGCGGCGATGAAGCCGGGATTACCCATCTCCAGTTCGTAACGCATGGACTGGGACCAGGCGACCAGGTGGCCGTTATCGACGATCTTTTGTTGGCCCGGCTGGAGGTTGAATTCATGGATCGCGCCGTAGGACTCCAGAAAAACCAGCCCGCGACCTTCGGCCTTGAGAATGAAAAAGCCTTCCTGACTGAAAAGCCCCCGCGCGATGTTTTGCACCTGAGTACTGACCTGAACCGCCTCACTGCATGCCAGAAAACCGTCTTTTTGAATGATGTACCCATCGCCGGCTTGAAGATCCAGCACCGCTACTTCCCCAGGCGCGGCCGGGGCGAAGAACACCGAGCCCGGCCCGCGCGCCGCCGTCAGGGTTTGCAGGAAAAAGCTCTCGCCGCTCATCAGCCGGCCGAGGCCGCCCAGCAATCCACCGTCCATTCTGCTCTCGACGTCGATGGTCGGCGCCATGGCCACCATGGCGTCGGACTGGGCTTTCAAGTGACGGCCGCGCGGCAGATCGACGCGGGCCAGCGCATACGCGCCCGGATACAGAATCTCGTAATCGAGATCGGCGGTGGCGGAATGGCGGACGATGCTCCCGGTGGGCAAGGCCCCGGTGGCGGGTGCTTTTCCGATGGAGACGGGCGCGGCTTGCGCGGCGGTGGCGCGCGATACCGGCGGCGGAGATGCGGCAGGCGCTTCTTCGCGGATATCGACCCCGAAGTAGGTGGCCAGTGGCCCCAGACCGCCGGCGAAGCCCTGGCCCACCGCGCGAAACTTCCACTGATCGTTGCGCCGGTAGACCTCGCCGAGAATCAGCGCCGCCTCGCTCATGCCGGTGGTGGGTGGACTGAAGCTCATCAGTTCGGTCCGCGCCGTATCGAAGACCCGGAGATCGATCCGGCGAGCCTGCGCAAAAGAACCATGACCGTGCAGCGTCAGACAGAGGGCGATTTTGGCCACGTCGCTGGGCAAATCGCCGAGTCGGATGTGGAATGCCTGTCGCTCCGGTTCGGTGCCCTGGCTCAGCGTCAAGGAACCGCAGGCCGAGCGCGGGTTGTTGTAGAACACGAAGTCCGCATCCCCACTGACGCGATCGCCCTTGCGCAGGATAAAAGCACTGGCGTCGGCTTCGTGGCCACCGGGCCGTTCGGGTTCCCAGGCGACGCTGATCCGAATCTCCGCGCCGCTGGGCAGGGGCAGGTTGGCGCCCGGCTGGAGTGACCTTGCCATCCGCTCAGCCTCTTCGATTGGATGGCAGGAGCGGGCGAACCCACGCGCCGAAGGCAGCCGGATTGCGGCTTTGGATGTAGATTTTACCGGGTCCCCTGAAACGGCACACGACGCCCTCGCCGGATGTGAAGCTGGAAATCCAGCCCGCGCTGGCCTTCTCGATCTTGTACTGCATCGTTTCGGGCCAGGCGACCAGATGGCCGTTATCGACGATCATTTCCTGGCCGGCGGGCACATCGAGTTCATGGATGGCGCCGTAGCTTTCGGCAAACAGCATGCCCCGGCCACTGGCCTTGAGCACAAAGAAGCCTTCGCCACTGAAAAGCCCCCGAGTGAGATTTTGGGCGGTGGTGGAGATATTGACGCCTTCGCTGGCCGCCAGGAAGCCGTCCTTTTGCAGGATGTAGGCTTGGTGGCCATCGAGTTGAACCGGCAGCAGGTCTCCCGGCTGGGCAGGTGCCAGATGCGCCACGCCGGCGCCGCGGGATGCTCTCAGCGTTTGAAAGAAGAGGCTTTCTCCGCTGAACATGCGCCCGAGTCCGCCGAGCAGGCCGCCCTCCATCTTGCCTTCCACGTCGATGGTGGGGTCCATGGCCACCATGGCGTCGGACTGGGCCTTGAGGGTTTGGCCGGGTTGGAGATGAACCTCCAGCAGGGCGAAGGCACCCCGATAGAGCACCCGGAAAGTGAGATCTTCAAGAGTTTGCAGGTCTGACGAAGGTGCAACCATGGCATTGTCCGACAAATTTCGGCAGGGATTTGCCAACTAAAGGTAGTCGAACTGGTTTCTCCAAACAATGCCCTTCATGGATACAAGCGTTCGCTATCCGGGCAGTCAGTCAAAACGTGGAACGATCAACGAGGAATGATACATGCGAATGAAGCAATGGACCGGTGGGTTGGCAGCCATCGCGATTCTGATGGCCGGCGGCTGTTCCGGTGGGCAGCCACCCGTGAATTTCGGCGTCAGCGAAGGCCGGCTGGCGCCGTGTCCCAGTTCGCCCAACTGCGTATCGTCGCAGGCGGCGGACGAGCAACAGTGGGTCCATCCCTTGCGCTACGAAGCCGAGCGGGCACGGGCGCGTGCCCAACTGCTGGCGGTGCTCGACGGCATGGATCGAGCTGAAATCGTCCAGGCCGATGAAAACTACATTCATGCCCAGTTCCGTTCGGCGGTCTTCGGTTTCGTGGACGATGTGGAATTTTTGTTCGACCCGCCGGGCTTCATTCAGGTGCGCTCGGCCGCGCGAAGCGGCTATTACGACTTCGGCGTGAATCACGAGCGAGTGGAGCGCATTCGCGTCCGCTTTAACGAGGCGATGGCAAACCCCTAGCGAAGTGATTGTAATATTCGATGAATGCTTCAGCGGGTAGCGGTTTGCTGAAATAGTAACCCTGTGCGACGTCGCAGCCGCTCTCGCGCAGAAAGTTCAATTGCTCGGTGCTTTCGATGCCTTCGGCCACTACGTTCAAGCGCAGGCTTTTACCCATCTGGATGATGGCGATGGCGATGGCGGTATCGTCGGGATCGTCGGGAATGTCCCGGACGAAGGACTGATCGATTTTGAGCCGGTTGACCGGAAAGCGCTTGAGATAGCTCAGGCTGGAGTAGCCGATGCCGAAGTCGTCCACGGCGAACTGCACTCCACTCGCCTGTAGCCGGTGCATGGTTTCGATCATTTTCTCGGTGTCGCGCATCAGCAGGCTTTCGGTGATCTCCAGCTCCAGCCACTGGGGCGCCAGACCGGCGGCTTGGAGAGCATCGATCACCTGATTTTCCAGACGCGGTTGCAGCCATTGTTTGGCGGACAGGTTGACGGCGACCGGCATGGCTGGTAGTCCGGCGGCCTGCCAGCGGTGGTTTTGCGCACAAGCGGTTCGCAGGGTCCATTCGCCGATCGCATTGATCAGCCCGATCTCCTCGGCGATCGGAATGAAGGTGATCGGCGGTATCAGGCCACGCTTGGGATGTTGCCAGCGGATCAGCGCCTCCACGCCGATCAGTTGCCGGGTGTTGAGATCGATCTGCGGCTGGTAGTGCAGCACGAACTCCTCCCGCTCCAGGGCATGCCTCAGCTCATTGCCCAGCGTGAACAGTTCCGACACTTGGACATTGAGTTCGGAGGTGAAAAAGACATAGCCGGCACGACCGGCTTCCTTGGCCTGATACATGGCGTTGTCGGCGAAGCGGATCAGGGTCGGCGGGTCGGCGGCATCCAGCGGATAGATGCTGATGCCGATGCTGGTGTTGACGTGCAGCCGATGCTCTTGCAGGGCGAACGGCTCGCGCAATGCGTGCAGCAGGTGTTCGGCGACTCGACCGGCGATGGCCGGCTCGTCGATCTCCGGCAGCACCAGGATAAACTCGTCGCCCCCCTGTCGGGCCAGGATATCCTCTTGCCGGATGCAGGCGCGCAATCGTTCGGTGACCGCTTGCAGCAGCTGGTCGCCGATACCGTGGCCCAGCGAGTCGTTGATGGTCTTGAAGCGGTCGAGATCCAGGAACAGAATGCCGACGTAACCCTGTCGGCGATGAGCGCGGTGAATGGCCTGGTTGAGGCGCTCGATCAGCAGGGACCGGTTGGGCAGCCCGGTCAGTGGATCGTGAGTGGCCAGATGGTGGATGCGCTCGGTGGCGATCTTGCGCTGCGATTCCCGGTCGAACAGATCCAGCGCGAAGGACAGCTCTCCGGCCAGATTGGCCAGCAGACCGGTGATGTCGGCGTCGAAGAAATCGCGCTCGGCCGCATAAGCGCACAGGCAGCCGACCGTCTGGCCGTCGCGCCGCAGCGGAAAAGCGGCCCCCGACCGAATGCCCAATGCCTGGGTTGTCCGCCGCCATGCGGGAGACTTGGAATCCTCCTGGAAATCGTTATCGACCTCTGGAGTCCCCTGCCGCAGCGCCCGCCCGGCCGGACTCCAGTGTGTCGGCTGACTGGGGTCGCTGGAGATGGGAGAGTCGGTCAGATAATGCAGATAATTGGGTGCCATCCCGGCGTGCGCCATTAATTGGAATCCGTCGTTTTCCGGGTTGACGAAACCGATCCATACCACCCGCATCTGCTCCAGATCGATGACGATTTGGCAGATCTGCTGGAACAGCTCATGGGGTTCGGCGTGGCGGATGATGGCGGCGCTGGTTCGGCTCAGGGCGGCGTAAAAATGGCTCAGACGAAGGATCCTGCGTTCCGCCAGTTTTTGCTGCGTCATGTCGCGGACGGCCGCGACAGTGATCTTGTGTCCCTTGTGGGTGAAATGACGGACGAACAGATCGGCGGGGAAAACGGAGCCATCCTTGCGCCGGTGCGGCTGATCGCTAAGGCGCTTTGAGATCAGGCGCGACAGTTCTTCGGCATCGTCGTTGGTGGTGACGGACAGATCGGTGTCGCGCATGCCCAGCAATTCTTCCCGGGTATAGCCGTACAGCTTGCTGGCCGCCGGGTTGACCGACAGGATGCGCCCGTCCTGACTGTCCACCAGAAACAGAGCGTCGCCGACGGTCGCGAACACGCTGCGGTATTTCAGCTCGCTGGCGTGCAGCGCCGCCTGAGCTTTTTTGTGCTGGGTGATGTCTTCCTTGATGGCAACGAAGTGGGTGATGACGCCGTGCTCGTCGCGGATCGGGGCAATGGTGGCGGATTCCCAATACAGCGCGCCGTCCTTGCGCCGGTTGCGGAATTCACCGTGCCATTCACCGCCGTCGGTGATGGTTTGCCACAGCCGCTGGTACTGCTCGCGCGAGGTCCGACCGGATTTGAGAATGCGCGGGTTGGCGCCGATCACCTCGGCTTGGGAATAGCCGGTGGTTTCGTTGAACTTCGGGTTGGCGTACTCGATCACGCCATTGCGGTCGGTGATGATCACGCTGTTGGCGCTTTGTTCGAGCGCCCGCGAATACTTTCGCAGCGTCTGCTCCACCTGTCGCCGTTCCTGGATTTCCATGGTAAGCCGTTCCTGTTGCTGAAAAAAATCCAGAATCAGCCGGGCGATCCGGCCGAATTCGGTATCTTCGCCGGACAGCGGTTCCAGTATGGCCGAATCCCGCGGGGACAGGCTGCGGGCGATGGTCCACAGCGGCCGGCTCACCCATTGGAACAAAGCGGCGGCCAGCGCGACCAACAGCAGCAGGTTCAGGCCGAGAAACAGAAGGGATTGCTGAATCGCCAGGCCCGTCGCGGAGAGCAGCATCGCCAGAAACAGCAACCAGAACACGCGAAACTGGATTTTGCCGTGGCCGGGCTTCATGAGCGCGGGGTCCGGTGTGGGGTGGTGGTGGCGCGGCGGGCGATCCAGAGGCCACGCGAGCGATGGCTGGAATAGGCGTCGATGCTGTAGAGCGCCAGGGCCAGCCAGATGCAGCCGAACGCAATCAGGTGAGTGTAGGTAAAAGGTTCGCGATAAACCACGACCGCCAGCAGGAATTGCAGGGTGGGCGTCAGATATTGAATCAGACCCACGGTGGACAGGCGCAGGCGCTGGGTGGCCTGGAGAAACAGCAGCAAGGGGGCAACGGTAATTGGGCCGGCGGCCAGCAGCAACAGGTCGGTGCGCCCGTCCAGCATGCCGGGCGCGCCGGCGCCGCGCACCGCAAAGACCGTGAGAAACAACAGGGCGATGGGAGCCATCAACAGGGTTTCCACACACAGCCCCAGCATGGCGGCATGACCGGCCTTCTTGCGCAGCAGTCCATAACCGCCAAAACTGAGTGCCAGGGTCAGGGAAATCCAGGGAAACACGCCGTGGCCGAGCACCAGCACCAACACCCCGGCGCCGGCGATGGCAACCGCGCTCCACTGGCGCGGGTTCAGCCGCTCGCGCAGGAACAGCACGCCCAGCACGACATTGACCAGCGGATTGATGTAATAGCCAAGGCTGGCTTCCAGAATCCGGCCGGTTTGCACCGCCCAGATATACAGCAGCCAGTTGATGGAGATCAGCAGGGCGGTCAGCAGGTAAAAGCGCAGGTGACGCCCGGTGCGGAAGGTGGCCAGCAGGAGCGGTCCCTGTCTCCGCGCCAGCATCAGCACCAGCAGCAGCACCGCCGAACCCAAAATCCGATGCGCCAGTACCTCCAGCGCCGGAACATTCTGCAACAGTTTGAAATAAATGGGGAAAAGCCCCCATAATGCAAAACAACCCAGCGCACTCAACACGCCCGCAAGGGCTCCATCGGACACGCGGGCCGACACCGGTTGCGGGAGTTGCGGCATCCGCGCCTTACTCAAGGTGGGTCCAGTCAGACAGGCCGCCGTCACCCGCTGACCCAATCGGACCCATGGCTATGGAAAGAGTCAAAAAAGTCATCTATTTTCGCCATGAATGATGAATTGCAACAAACAAACAGCCTGAGTAACATTATGATAGATAAGGTTATTTATAGCATCAATTATAAGCCAATATCACCAAAACGATAGATTGAGCGGGCTCCACGCCATGAAAAAGCCATGTGGATTTCCGGCCAGAGAGAATTATCGTCTGTTGAAATGGAGGCGCTGTGTCAAACTTGCGAAGTCAATGGCGCGCTTCAGCGAGTGTGGTCAAGTGAGGGTAGCGACCGGTCGATTTGAGCGATGATTTGGGTTGGGTTGGGCCGGTTTTCTTCGGGAGCAAATTCATGCGCGGATTGAGTCGTGTGGTCCTGATATTCCCACTGGCGCTGGTCGTGGTCGCAGCCACGGTGGTCGCCGACAGCCTGCGTTGCGGTCGTTATGTCGTCAGCGACGGCGATTCCCAGTCGCGCGTGCTGGATCTTTGCGGTGAGCCGCAACGGGCCTGGCAGGATGGTTTCATCGAACAGGTGATCCGCCACAACGAGGGTTATTACGACCCGTCCGCGACACCGCAACCGTACCCTTACCTGCCCGGCTACGAAACTGAAACACGGCGGCTCATTCCGGTCTACAAATGGGAGTACAGTCTGGGGCGAGGAACCTTGCTAAAAACGCTGGTGTTCCAAGGTGATACCCTGGTGCGGATCATCGACGGCCCCCGGCAGTAACGCACACCCAAGGCTTGCCAGGGTCCATGGTCTCTCACAACGCCGTCAAGCTGCTGCTCAGCACCGCCCTCACCAGCCTGTTCGTGCTGCATGCCGGTGGCTGGTGGTCGTTCTCCTTCCTGCATCAGCTTGAAAGCATCGCCTATGACGCGCGCCTGAACCTGACGCTGCCGGGCACGGTGGACAACCGCATTGTGATCGTGGATATCGACGAGCGCAGCCTACGGGCGGAAGGTCAGTGGCCCTGGCCGCGGTATCGGTTGGCCGCCTTGGTCGATCAATTGTTCGAACGCTACCATGTGGCCGTGCTCGGTTTCGACGTGGTGTTCGCCGAGCCGGATTCCACCGATTCCATTTTCAAGGCCCTGATCCATGGCCCGCTGGGTCAGGACCCCGGCCAGCGTACTGAGCTGGTGCGGTTGCGCCGTGAACTGGACCCGGATCGCCGCTTCGCCGTCGCCATGCATGGCCATCCGGTGGTGCTCGGTTATTTTTTCAATACCCGAACGTCGCCCGATGCCAGCATTCAATTCGGACTTCTACCGAAGCCGATCGCCTCGATTCGGGATCTCGGTGTGAATAACACCGCTTTGATCGAAGCGGTTGGCTATGGCGCCAACCTGCCCTTGTTGCAAGACAATGCGTATTCCGGTGGTTTTTTCAACAGCCCGTTGGTGGACCGGGACGGGATTTTCCGCCGGATACCGTTACTGATTCGTTATCGCGATTATTTGTATTCCCAAATCGCGGTGGCCATGGTTCGCGCCCTGCTGGACAATCCGCCCATGGAACTGGTCATGGCGGCCGGTTACGGGGCGGATGCGCATGACCGGCGCCTGGAGGCATTGCGATTTGGTGGCTTTACCGTACCGGTCGACGATCTGGGCGCGGTACTGGTGCCCTATCGGGGTCGCCAGGGCAGCTTTCCGTATGTTTCGGCGACCGAAGTCTTGGCGGGGACCGCCGACCCGCGCTTGCTGGAAGGAGCGATCGTACTGGTGGGAACCACGGCGGCCGCTCTATTGGACCTGCGCGCCACGCCGGTGCAGAACGTCTATCCCGGTGTCGAAATCAACGCCAATCTGATCGCTGGCATCCTCGATCAGGGTTTCAGGACTCGGCCGGTTTACTCGGCCGGTCTGGAAATCGTGCAGTTGGTGATCGTTGGTTTGCTGGGGGTCCTGATTGGTTGGCTGTCGCCGATGTGGGCGCTACTGTTGACCCTGACGGTGGGTGGGGTGCTGCTTGGCGTCAATGGCTATCTCTGGCAGGCGCAAGCCCTGGTCGCGCCACTAGCCGCGCCACTGACGTTGTTGCTGATCTTGTATGTGCTGCAAACCAGCTACAACTTTTTCGTCGAGTCGCGGCGGGAGCGGTGGATCACCCAGTTGTTCGGCCAATATGTACCGCGTGAGATCGTCGCGGAGATGAGCCGGCGCGGCGAACGCTATTCCCTGGAGGGTGAAAGCCGACAAATGACGGTGTTGTTCAGCGACATCGCTGGTTTTACTACCCTCTCCGAACGATTCGAACCGCGCCAGTTGACCCAGTTGATGCAGTGCTATCTGACTCCGCTGACCCGCATCATCCACGAGCATCGCGGCACCATCGACAAGTACATCGGCGACGCCATCATGGCGTTCTGGAGCGCGCCGCTGGCCGATCCCGAACACGCCCGGCACGCGGTGGCCGCCGCGCTGGCGATGGCGCGGGGCTTGCGGGCGCTGGACGATGATTTTCGCGCCCGGGGCTGGCCGCCGCTGCGTGCCCGCACCGGTATCAACAGCGGGGTGATGAGCGTCGGCAACATGGGTTCGGAGTTTCGGGTGTCCTATACGGTGCTGGGCGATGCGGTCAACCTGGCGTCTCGCCTGGAGGGCGCCGCCAAACAGTACGGCGTGGAGATCGTCATCAGCGAGTACACTCGCGCGCTGGTTCCCGACTATGCCTGCCGCGAACTGGACCGGGTTCGAGTCAAGGGTCGGACCCAGCCAGTGGCGATTTTCGAGCCGCTGGGGTTGACGAACGATTTGGACGCGCAACAAGCCGCGGAATTGGCCGAGTACGAAGAGGCGCTGCGCGCCTACCGGCGGCAGGACTGGAACCCGGCGGAGGCCGGGTTCCAGTGGCTGCGCGAACGGCAGCCGGACCACCGCTTGTATGCGCTGTATCTGGAGCGGCTGGCCGCGCTGCGCGCCAAGCCACTCCCCGTGGACTGGGACGGCGTGTTCAACCTGGAAAGCAAGTAGGGCCGGTGCCTTCCTTCTCGCTCGGGAAAGCGTTATTGAGGCGAGGCGTCCTGATCGTCCTGGTTGTTTTGTTGGACCACAATGGTGGTACCGACCGCCGCCGCCACCGCCGCCGCTATCGCCGCTGTTTTTTCGGTGAAGATGGTGGCGGTGGTTACGGCCGCACTGGTGGATGTTGCGGTCGAGCCCAGGATAGGTGGCGCGGCTCCCACGGAGGGTGGGTTGCCGGCGCTGTCCACGGTCACGACTTGACCGGCGGTGGCGGTGACCGTCTGGCCGGCTGCCGTGACCATGACCGCGCCGCTGATGACATGCAAGTACAGACCGTCGCTGCCCACCGTCATTGTGAATTCGGTACCACGAATGCCGATGGTGGCCACCGGGGTATCGATCCGTATCGCTTGCGGGCTTTCCTTGGACATGGCTCCGGAGATGAAACGCATCCCGCCCTTGACCAATGCCGTGGAGGAACGGTTGTTCTTGGGCTTATCCTTGGCATAGCGGTAATTCTTGATCCAGAACACTGTTTCGGGATCGAGATTGATGGTTTGACCGTCCAGGAATTTCAGTGTCGCTTGGCTGTCGGTTCCGGTGACCACACGCATGCCCAAGCGCAGTTCGGCGCCGGCCGGCGTAGGCACACCGTTGATTTCCACTCGCCCTTGTGCTTCGGCTAGGGTGCCGATCGCTTCTGGAGCGGCCCAAGCGACAACGCTCAGGAGCAGTCCGAGCAGTGCGGCCAAGCTTGTCATGAGCGCTTGGATATGCCGAGTGGAATGGGATTTGGTCATGATACCTGCTCCAGGCTGGCTAGTACGGCACGCGGCTCGAGTTTTCCCTTGAAGAATAACACCGGACCGGGAACATCCCGAAAATCGTCGGCGCCGACATTCAGTCGTTCCGAAACCGCCACGATGAGATCGGGCATGGCGGCACGCCGCAGCTTGTCCAGTTTGCGGCGCAGATAATCGGGGTGCCAGAACCCCATGATCTCGACATGCACCACCCGGCCGTCGGGATGGCGCAGGGCAAAATCCGGTACGAAGACCGTGCCTTTCAGATCGACGATTTCCACTTCCCGCTCCAGCATCCAGGGTGTGCCCAGTTTTTCCCAGCGATGGGCGAAGCGTTCCTCCAGCAGGCTGTCGTAGGCCGGCGGCGCGGCGCTCAGCGGCTTGAGCGGCGATTGCGAGTCGAGCCGGTAGCTGATGTCCCGGTCGTCCCGCCGCAGCACCGCTTCCATGTCCCAGCGGCTGACCCGCAGCAGGGCCGGTAGAAAGACGGCCATTTTCAGGCCGTATTTGCGGGTTTGCTTGAACAGGCTGGCCGGGCCGTCCACATAGATTTGATAGCCGTCGTCGAGGTTGCCCTCGACCGCGTACATCAACCCGTGGAACTTGAGGTGCTGAAACAGCCGGCGGTATTCGCCCGGCACGTTGCGGTGGGCGGTGAGGCGCAGGCACAGGGCCGAGTACAACAAACCTTGCGCCTGAGCCAGATTGTAGCGGTTCACCAGTTGCTCCGAAGTGAAATCCGGCAGCACGGCCAGCAGGTGGTTTTCCGGCAAGTCGGCGTACAGCGCCTCGCACAGGGTTTCCGCTTCCAACTGATAGCGCGGCGCGACCGCTTCCAGTACCTCGCGGGCCTGGGTTTCGCCGTAACCGCCGCGTTCGGCCGCCAGGGTGAACACTTCCCGGCGCAGCGCTTCCGGCTCCAGTTCGCCGGTGGCCAGAACGAATTCGGCCGCGTTCAGCGCCAGATGGGCGAAACCGCGCACGATACGGTAATCGGGCGAGTCACCCTCCAGCGCCCGCAACGCCGCCTGCAATTCGCCGCGGCTGCGGTGGTGGTGCTCGCGGATCACGGCCAGCACCCGCTCGGCCCAGACGCATTGCTCGGGCCGCAGAAAACGCGGGTAGATCTGCGCGCCGCGCTTGTGGGAAAAGAGCAGATCGGAGGGGAGCATCGTGGTGCTTACGTCCCGTTGCCGCTTTTAGCCTCGTCTCTTTCCCCTTTGGGCGAGGGAGGTTGTGAATCAAACAGCGCCAGCGTGGCCTCGATCCGCTCTGCCTTGCGGGCGGCGTCCGGCGGCGCGCGGCGCCGGTCGGCGACCCGCTCCTCGCGGGTTTCGCGGGCAATGACTTCGTACAGCACCGCCCGTTTGCCGTCGCCACGCCGCAGGATGCGCCCCAGCCGTTGCACGAACTCCCGCGCCGAGGCGCTGCCAGACAGGATCACGCCGATGGAGGCGTCCGGCACGTCCACGCCCTCGTTGAGCACGTTGCTGGTGACGATGGCGGTAAAGACGCTGCTCTTGAAGTGATCGAGGATCGTCTGCCGTTCCTTGACGACGGTTTGGTGGGTCAGGCAGGGAATCAGAAAGCGCTGCGAGACTTCGTAGGCGGTGGCGTTATCCTCGGTAAAGATCACCGTTTTGGCGCCGGGATGGTTGGCCAGGATCAGACCCAGCGCCCGCAACTTGGCCGGGGTGGCGTGGGCGATGCGGCGGGCGTCGCGGTGGGCGCGCATGGCGCGGCGGCCCTCGACGCTGCGCGCCGACAGCATGACGAAACGGTTCCAACCCTCCAGCGAGCCCAGCGATAGCCGGTTGGCCTGCAAAAAGGCGTTGCGGTCGTCCAGCGCCTGTTGGTAGGCGATCCGCTCGGTGGGGGACAGATCCACATGGATCTGTCGCACCTGATAGTCCGCCAGCACGTCGCCGGCCAGTTGCTCCGGGCGCTTGCGGTAGACGATGGGGCCGATCAGCTCGGGCAGGTCGGCATCCTTGCCGTCGCCGCGTTCCGGGGTGGCGGTCAGTCCCAGCCGGTAGGGCGCCAGCGAGAATTCGGCGATGATCCGGTAAAACTCCGAAGGCAGGTGGTGCGCTTCGTCGAAGATCAGCAGGCCGAAGCGGTCGCCCAGCCGTTCGATGTGGCGGGCGGCGGAATCGTAGGTCGCAATGGTCAAGGGTTGCGGTTCGTGGTAGCCGCCGCCGATCAGGCCGATGTCCTGATCCGGGAACGCCGCCCGCAGCAACGCGTACCACTGCTGCATCAAATCCAGGGTCGGGACCATGATCAGCCCGTCGCGTCGCGCCCAGCACAGCGCCAGCAACCCGACCAGCGTTTTGCCGGCCCCGGTCGGCAGCACCACCACGCCACGCCCTTTCGCCGCCTGCCAAGCGTCCAGCGCTTCCTGTTGGTGGGGGTAGGGCGTCATTTCCAGGGCACAGGCCAATTGCCGAACCTGGTAACGTGGCGCCTTGTTGCGGGCCAGTTCGCGCTTCAGCGGGCCGATGATCTCGTTATAGCGGTTGGCCGGCGCGCGGTAGGCGTCCACGCGCGGGTCGTAGCAGAACCAGGTTTCCAGTCCAGCTGGCAGTTCGGTCACGCCTTCCAGCAACAGCGTGCCCCGATCGAAACGAAGTTGGCGCTCGGCATCGTCGCGGCCAGTGCGGTACAGGCCGGCGGTGTCCTTGGTGCGGTTTTTCATGGCGTCTTCAACGATGAGGCAGGCACAGGGTCATGGTTTCCAGTTGCCGCAGTCGATTCCGCACGGTCATGCCACGCGCTGGAGTCTCCAGCCGTTCGTCCTCGGCTTCGGCCAAGGTCAGGGCCGCTTGATAATGCGGCCCGGCCCGTTCCAGCGTGGATCGAGCTTCGGGATCAGGCCGATCCAGCGAGGAGGAAGCGACATCGGCGTCTTCGCCATAATCGTCATCCACGACCGGCAATCCCAGCGCTGCCCGCGCCCGGTTCAACGCCAGGTCACCCAGCAACAGCGCGCTTTCAAAGCAGCCGGGTTTGAGTTCATGCCGGGCCAGCACCTCATCCACCGCATCCCAGCAGTCCGCCAGCGCCAGCGCCCGCAGCACTTCCAGCCGCGCGCCAAAATCGTGATTTTCACCCTCCACGCTGGCCAGCAGCGCCAGGGCCGTCTCGACCGGCCCCGTGGGGTCGGGAGCGGGGCGGGAAACATCGACGGTGCGCCGTGCCCGCCACAGCAGCAACCGCGCCCGCTCGACCAGTTGCCGTTCCAGCGTGGCGCTTGGGCGGAGATCAACCAGTGCTTTGCTCAGCCGCTCCAACTCCGCCAGATGGCGACGGCGAAAAGCGGTGCGGCACAATGCCCACAGATGGGTGGCGGGGGTCAGGCGGGGATGTTCGTCTCGCCAACCAGCCCAGGCGCGGGAATACCAGTCCCAGGCGGCGGCGAATTCACCCCGGCGCAGGGCCAGTTCGCCTTCCAGATAATCCAGTGGCGCGGTCCACGGCCGGCGGATATCGTTTAGATAGCATCGCGCCTGATCCAGCAGCGCACGGCAGAACCGCAATGGCTTGCGTTCCAGGCTGATGTGGACAATGGCGGTCAGCGCGCCGAACACATCGGCCGGATCGGCGGCCGCGGCCCGCTCGCCAGCGATCTGCAACAGCGCGGCCAGCGCCAGATCGTCCTCGCCGGCCTGTCGCAGGCTGTAGCCTTCCCACAGCAGCGCCCGGGTCCGCTCGCCGGCTAAACCCAGCGTTCCGGCCCATTCCACCGCCTGACGCTCCAACCGCGCGGCCTGGGCGTAATCGCCGGTTTCGCGGGCTTGCCGGGCATGATCGCGCAACCGTTCGAACGATCGTCGGTTGGCGCTCATGGCCGGTGGGTCGTCACGGCCAGGGTTCGGGCCGATCTCAATGCAGCAGCGAAAACATCCGCCGCCGGTAGGTGATGACCAGCGGATGTTCGTTGCCGAGCATCTCGAAGATCGCGATCAGACCCTTGCGGCCGGCCTCGTCCTCGAACTGAGGGTCGCGGCGCATGAGGTCCATGAACTGCTCCAATGCCGCTTCGTGGGCGCCGGCCAGCACATGGTGGGCCGCCAGTTGCCGGCGAGCGGCGCTGTCGGTGGGATCGGCGCGTACCTTCGCTTCCAGTGCGGCAAGATCCGGTGTGCCCTGGGCCTGATCGGCGAAGCGCAGGCGTGCCAACAGGCCACTGGCCGGCTGGCGGTCCTGTTCCTCGGCCGGCAGGCTTTGCAGCAGAGTGCGCGCCTCCTCGCCGCGATCCAGCTGCAGCAGCTTGTCCGCCAGCGCCACCTTCAGTTCGACGTTGTCCGGCTCCTGCTTGAGCGCTTCGTGCAGCAGTTCGACCGCCTGTTGCTGGCGACCACGCTGCCAGAGCAGCTCCACCTGCTCCATGATCAGTTCGTCTGGACTGGTTTGGTAACGGTCGATGGCTTCCCGATAGCTCGATTCCGGCTGTACGCCCACCAGTTGATCCACGATCTGTCCCTGCCAGACCACCATCACCGTCGGTAGGCTGCGGACCTGGAAATGTCCGGCCAGCGCCTGCTCGGCGTCGGCGTTGACCTTGGCCAGGATGAAACCGCCCCGGTATTCCTGGGCCAGTTTGCTTAGGATCGGTGTGAGCGTCTTGCAGGGTTGGCACCAGTCGGCCCAAAAGTCCACCAGTACCGGTACCTGCTGGGAATTCTCCACCACGACCGCGGCAAAGTTATGTTGGGTGACTTCGAAAACGTAGGGCGATTCACTCATCGTTGGATTTCCGTAAAAACCATGTCGGGCTTCGGCGCGCAATCGGCCGCACGGCGGCGACGAAGGGATGCAAAGCATGAGCCGGGAGCACGGGCGCGACCTGTCGTGCGACGGAAAGGTCAGACTATGCGCCCGGCTCAGCGTTCGAGATGAGGCAGCTTGTCGGGCTTACCGTCCCAGTCCGCCGCGTCGGGCGGTGCGTCCTTCTTTTCGGTGATCACCGGCCATTGTTTGGTCAGTTCGGCGTTGAGCGCCAGGAAATGTTCCTGGCCGGCCGGGACATCGTCTTCGGCAAAGATCGCCTGCGCCGGGCATTCGGGCTCGCACAGGGTGCAATCGATGCACTCGTCGGGATCGATGACCAGAAAATTCGGTCCCTCGTGGAAGCAGTCCACCGGACAGACTTCCACGCAGTCGGTGTACTTGCACTTGATGCAGTTTTCGGTAACGACGAACGTCATGGGCAGTCCCCTGAGAAGGCCGGAAATACAGGGGCGCTATCTTAACCGCGATCAACCGAGTTGGGCACTGGAAAATAGGCCAATGGCGAGACCGGCTATTTCGTTTTTTCGTCCTGGCTATCGCCCAGCAAGGCTTTCAGATTCGCGAACGGGTTGTGGGTCGCGCCGCCGCCGACCGAGTGGCCCGAGCCGCCGCTCCCATCCTGGGCCAGCGCCTCTTCGCGGCGCTGATGTTCGTTGTCGTGGCAGTAGAGGCACAACAGTTCCCAGTTGCTGCCGTCCGGCGGGTTGTGGTCGTGGTCGTGGTCGCGGTGGTGTACCGTCAGCTCGTGCAGGTTCTGGCGGTTGAACTCGCGCGCGCAGCGCCCGCAGATCCATGGATAAAGCTTCAACGCCTGCTCGCGGTAATCGCGCTCGCGCTGTTCCCGGCCACGCCGGGCGGCGGCCACGATCTGGTCCAGCTTGCCGCCGCTGGAGGAAGGGGTTCTGGATTTCATCGGTCGTTCCTCGAAAGGAGAGTGAATGCACAAGCGAGGATAGGCTGGGTTCAGCTGCCCGGCCCTTAGTGTCCCATGCTTCCCTTTCGGAGAGAAGTCAACGATAGGGAGTGTGAACGACTACGTTCGGTTATGCTCAAGACGCCTCTGCGCTACGACCGAAAGGCACAACACACCGATCTCACGATACGGTATTCCGGCACGGCGATTTTCCATTACGCTTGATCATTTGAAGAGGAAGCATCGTTTTATGGCTAAGCTAACAGCGGGTACTAAAATTCCTTGTCGGGTCTGCAGGACGCTGGATGTCGGGGACTTCTCCATCCTGCATCAACTCACCTGGTTTAATATGGCGATTCACAGTAATTCCGAATATGCCAAGGGAACCTGGTTCAAGGAGCGCTCTCTGGCGGGTCCAGTCATTTTTGCCGTCGCCGACGGGCTGGTTCACCAGGCGGACAATATCACCGAGCTTTTGGCCCAGGACGGCTACGAAATCCATGCCTATATCGGGGTAGACAACGTAAAGATCACTGCTCCGGTGCTGTTTGGGGACACGCTCAAGGCCGATGCCGAAGTCGTGGATCTTCGCGCCACCAAAAACCCGGAGAGGTTCTTGTTCATCTACCAAAACAAAACCCATAACCAGCGCAATCAGCAGGTGATCGAATACCAGACGACCATGATGGTCACCAAAAAAGACTGAGGCCGGATCGGAGCCTTGCCCGATAAGCGTGGTCAACAGCGGGAAACAAGGGCCGATTCGCCGGGCACGAATAATCGCTTTTCGGCCTCCCGGATCGCCTCCGCAAGCGCCGGAATTTTCGAACCGTCCTTCCCTCACTCATCGCGCCAAAGCGCCGCTTTGCTACACTGAAAGTGTACTCCGCCCCCGCTTGATCCATCCGTTCTCATGCTGACATTTTGCTGGAGTTCCCCATGGCCATCCATCGAGCCCCCGGACCCACTGGCATTTCCGCGCCCGCGCCAGATGTCGCTCCATCCGGTAGCCGCACCGGCTCTCCGCCCGGCGCCCTTGGCCTGGCGGATCGGGCGCGGCCCCATGCGCCGCAACGCCCGCCGAAGTCGGCCACGCAAAAACCGACCGCAAAGCAGCCCGCGTATACCATCCCGCAACTGCTCATGGCGGCGGGCGTCCGCCACGAACCCTACACCAAGGCGCGGGGCGAGCGAATCTTCCTCACCGCCGCCCAGCAGCTGATCGGGACTTATGCCGACTTGAGAAGATTTCGGCAAGCCAGCATCGATTATGCCGGTTGGGAGGCACATCACATCGTTGAAGCGCAGGACCTGGAGCGTCTGAGCGTCCAGCAGCGATTTCCGCCCTACGAGCAACAAATCTGTGTGTTGCTACCCAAGGCCGCCCATGCCCAGCGGATCAACAGCGTCTTGCGGAAAGAGAATCCGAGCCACTTGCAGGCGGCGGCGGACGATTTGAAGGCGGCCTATCGAGACGCCTATTGGCTGATGGGCGATTACTGCGGGGGTGGCGAACGGCGCATTCGCGAGGAACTGGTCAAAATCGCGGACACCGTGTTTCTCTGGGCGGGCTTTTGATGGCGTCCCAAGCCGATGGGTCCGGCTCGCGACCGGCTTCCCCGCCGTATCCAGCCGAGTTCCAAGTTCGCGAACGCTGTGCCTGGTGCGGTACCGATCCGCTGTACCTGGCCTATCACGACCACGAATGGGGCGTGCCGCTCCACGACGACCGGCGGCTGTTCGAGATGCTGGTGCTCGAAGGCGCGCAGGCCGGCCTCAACTGGCTGACCATCCTGCGCAAGCGCGAGGGCTACCGCCGGGCCTTCGAGAACTTCGACCCGGAACGGATCGCCCGCTACGACGACCGGGACACCGCCCGGCTGCTGGCCGACTCCGGCATCGTGCGCAACCGCCTCAAGATCGCGGCGGCGGTTCGCAACGCCCAGAATTTTCTGGCGATTCAGGAACGGCACGGCGGGTTTGGAGCCTTCCTGTGGCGCTATGTCGGTTCCATCCCCAAGCAAAACGGCTGGCGCTCGCTGGCCGAAGTGCCGGCGCGCACGCCGGAGGCGGAAGCGATGAGCCGGGATCTGAAGCGGTTGGGATTCGGGTTCGTCGGGCCGACCATTTGCTATGCCTTCATGCAGGCCACCGGCATGGTCAACGATCACACCACCGACTGCTTTCGCCACCGGGAACTGGGGGGACAGGCCGACTAACCCTTGCGGGCCACCGCCAGGAACACCGGATACTCCCGCGCACCCTCGCCTTGTGGTTTGCGCATCATGTAGCAGGTCTCGAACTGGATCTCGCCAAATCCGGCCCGCGCCAGCCGGTCTCGCAACGCCTCCCGCTCGAAGCCGTGGTGACCGTCGAACCCGGCACCGTGGAAGGAACCGTCCTCGCGATCCAGATCGGCGATGCACAACACCCCATCCGGCCGCAACAGCGCATGGAAATCCCGCAGAATTCGATCCACATCGGACACATGGTGCAGCGTCATCAGGGTGTAGATCAGGTCGTAGCGTTCGGCCGGCAACGGATCGACCGTCAGATCCAGGCGCATCGGCCGCAAGTGATCCGCGCCGCTAGCCGCGATCTTCTCCCGCAACACCGCCAACATCCCCGCCGAACTGTCCGCCAGCGTGATGGAACCCAACTCCCGACTCAGGGCAAAACTTAACAGCCCCGTCCCGCAGCCGTACTCCAGGGCACTCAGATCCGGCGACAACCGAACCCGGTTCCGTATCGCCGCCGCCACCGCGGCCGCTCGCTCCAGCTTGACTGGATCGTTGTCCCACTCTTTGGCTTTTACGTCGAAATCCATCGTTCACTCCTGATCGTGCGTACTGTCCCACGGTCCCGTGATCGGCCAAAAAAAAGCCGGCTAGGCGCCGGCTCAAGAGGATCGAGGGAGAAACTCGAAATACGAATTTATGACCGCGACCGAGCATCATTAGTTTCCACGGCGGGGCTAAATTTCGGCTGGTCCCGAGCGAAAATCGGGTGGAGATCCTTCACAACAAGGGCAGAGGTACCCGACCTCATGCCGACCCGCGAATCCGTCGGGCATCGACCTTAACCTTACTTCAGCACCAGCGGCGCCGGCTTCAGCACCACCGCGCTGAGCGGCGGCAGGTTCAGAACCAGCGAGAAGGCATGACCATGGCTGGAAACCTCTTCGGCCATGATGCGCCCGCCGGGCAGCGTCTCGCCGGAGCCGCCGTACTCGCTAGAGTCACTGTGCGACAACTCCCGATACTCGACCGGGAACGGCACCCCGATCCGATAGTGCTTGCGCGGCTGATCGGAGAAGTTCAGCACGAACACCAGGGTATCGCGCGGGTCGCGGGCCTTGCGCAGGAAAACGAGCACGTTGGTCTCGGCGCCGCCAGCGTCCAGCCATTCGAAGCCGGCGCCACGAAAATCGACCTGATGGTAGGCCGGTTCCCGGCGGTACAGCTGGTTGAGATCGGCCACGAAGCGCTGCAAGCCCTGGTGTGGCGGCTTGCGCAGCAGCCCCCACTCCAACTCGGCGTCGTGATTCCATTCGCTGGGCTGGCCGAATTCCCCGCCCATGAACAACAGCTTCTTGCCGGGATGGCCATACATGAAGGCGTACAGCAGACGCAGGTTGGCGAACTGCTCCCGCTCGGTGCCGGGCATCTTGCCCAGCAGCGATTTTTTCAGATGCACGACTTCATCGTGCGATAGCGACAGGATGAAGTTCTCGTTGAAGGCGTAGACGATGCCGAAGGTCAGCTTGTCGTGGTGATGGCGGCGATGCACCGGCGCCTTTTGCAGGTAGAACAGCACATCGTGCATCCAGCCCATGTTCCATTTGAAGCCGAAACCGAGTCCGCCCTGATCGGTGGGCCGCGACACGTTCGGCCAGGCGGTCGATTCCTCGGCGATCATCATGACGCCTGGATGTTGAGCGTGAACCACCGCGTTGGTGTGCTTGATGAACTCGATGGCTTCCAGATTCTCGTTGCCGCCGTACTTATTGGGAATCCATTCCTTCTTGGAGTAATCCAGATACAGCATCGAGGCCACCGCATCGACCCGCAACCCGTCGAAATGGAAATTTTCCAGACAGTACAGCGCATTGGCGATCAGGAAATTTTCGATCTCGTGGCGACCGTAGTTGAAGATCAGCGTGCCCCAGTCCGGATGCTCGCCCTGGCGGGGGTCGGCGTGTTCGTATAGATGCGTGCCGTCGAACCAGGCCATGGCATGGGCATCCTTGGGGAAATGCGCCGGTACCCAGTCGAGAATCACCCCGATGTTGTTTTGGTGGCAGCGGTCGATCAACTCCATCAGATCGTCCGGCTTGCCGAAGCGCGCGGTCGGCGCGTAGAAGTTGGAAATCTGATACCCCCAGGACGGACCGTAGGGATGCTCGGCCAGCGGCAGGAATTCGATGTGGGTGAACCCCATTTCCAGCACATAGGGAATCAACTGCTCGGCCAGTTCCCGGTAGGACAGGAAGCTGCCGTCCGGCCGGTGCCGCCACGAACCGGCGTGGACCTCGTAAATGGCCACCGGCCGTTCCCAGGCTTTGGCGCCCGCCCGCCGTTGCATCCACTCGCCATCGCGCCACTGATGCTTGCCGGCCGGATCGTAGACCACGCTGGCGGTGCCAGGTGGCGTCTCGGTGTGGAAGGCATAGGGGTCGGTTTTCAGAAACAGAGGACCCTTGCGGGGCAGAATCTCGAACTTGTACAGATCGCCTTCGCCCAGACCGGGCACGAACAACTCCCAGATCCCCGAACCCGGCCGCAGGCGCATCGGGTGGCGGCGGCCATCCCACTCATTGAAGGTGCCGACCACGCCAACCCGCCGGGCATTGGGCGCCCAGACCGCGAAGTTGACCCCGGAAACACCCTTAACCATCTGGATGTGCGCGCCGAATTTTTCAAAAATCCGGTAGTGATTGCCCTCGGCGAACAGGTGGCAGTCCTGGTCGCCGAAGATCGAGAACCTAAAGGCATAGGGGTCCTCGAAAGTCCAGGTCCGGCCGTGCTCGGTCGCGCTCAGTCGATAGCGCAGCGACTCCGGCTGGCCGATGACCCGCGTTTCGCACAAACCGCCGCCGTGGACCCAGTGCAGCGGGTACAACATCCGTGGCTGGTTTTCGCACAGCAGGAAGGGGGCTTCCGCATCCGGCAACAGAGCGCGCACCACGCTCAGGCCGGGTTCCTCCGGCAGCGGATGCGGTCCCAGCAGGGCGTGAGGATCGGTGGAAGACCCCTCGATCAGCTCGGCGCATTCCGCCGCCGTTAGGGTGGGGTGCGGCTGCTCCTCTCGCAACAGGAAGCGCAATCCATCCACCTCGGCCTGTTCTTGCAGCCGCGCGGCGAAGGTGCGGACGTCGGTCCGCAGCGCATCGACATGGTAAACCTGGCGCCAGAACAGCGCGTTGGCCCACAGGAAATTACGGACCTCGGGCCGCTCCAGGTCGAACCCCAGCATTCCTTCGGCGTCGTCGCGGTCGTAAATCCGTGTGCCGTCGAACCAGCTCAGTTCCTGCCCCTCAAGCGGCAGTAGCGGTGGAATCCAGTCGAGGATCACCCCGATATCCCGCTGGTGACAGGCATCGACGAAAGCCATCAATTCTTCGGGCTGACCATGACGGGGGTTGGGGGTGTAATAGCTGGCCACCGTCTCATCGTCGGCCCAAAACGCCAGTTCGACATGACTGAAACCCCGTTCCGACAGCCAGGGCAGGACGATCTCCCCGAGCTGGCCATAGGTGGCGACCTGTCCGGGGCCAACGGCGGCGGACTCGCTCAGCGTGACCCGGTGAATGGCGACCGGCATCTCCCAGCCGGGTGTCTCCATGGCCCGCGCCATCCAGGGGGCATCGCTCCAGTCGTGGCAACGTTGCCAGTCGTATACGAAAGCGGCGGTTTTGGGATAGGCCTCGGTATGGAAGGCCAGCGGGTCGGTCTTGAGAAACACCGCGCCTTCGGCGTTGCGAATTTCGTACTTGTACAACTCGCCCAAGCCGAGATCCGGCACGAACAGTTCCCACACTCCGGATTCGTGCCGCTCCAGCGGATGGCGGCGACCATCCCATTCATTGAAGGTGCCGACCACGCTGACCCGGCTGGCGTGGGGTGCCCAGACCGTGAAGTTGACCCCCATGACGCCTTCCTTCACTCGCAGGTGCGAGCCCAGTTTGGCGAACAGGTTTTCCAGCGTTCCCGCTCGCAGCGCCTGGCCGTCGGCGTGGGTGAAGGAGGGTTCGTGAATGGCGTAGGGGTCGTGGAAGGTGGAGGACTGGCCGGCGGCGTCGATGGCGAGGAGTCGGTACTCCAGCGCCCTGACCCCCGGAATCCGGGTCACGAATAATCCATCCGGATGCGCGCGCTGCATTTCCCGCCGGACGGAGCCATCCGCCGGTAGCACGTAGGCCCGTTCGGCCCGTGGCAAAAAGGCGCGGATCGTCAGTATTCGTTCCCGTTCGGCGTAATGAGGTCCCAAAATCGAATAGGGAGTGTCATGACGCAACTCAATGATCTTTTGGATGTGTTCTTCCAGCATAGCCCTCGCCTTTTTGGCTGTCCCGCCTTGCCGATTAACATATCAAATTTACGGTTTTAATTCGAATCGCGGCAAGTCTAACGCAGAACGCAAACGAAGGATGTTCGACGGGATTTCACGACGAAAAGGGGCGGCGCCCACGTGGGTGCCGCCCCTTCCAAATCGTTAATGGGATAAGGGAGTTGCTATTCGTCGTCACTATCGGCCGCTTGTCCAGCCGGTGCGTCCGCCGGCTGACCCGGCATCGCCGCCGGTCCCTGCCCGCGTCCCTGCCCGCGTCCCTGCCCACGCCCGCGCCACATCGGCCGCTCGGTGAAGAACTTGTCCATGACCTGTTTCTGGTCGGGGTCGAGGGCCGCATACAGATCGCCGGCGGCCTTGGTCATGGCCTTCATGCCGGCCAACCGTTGTTCCATGCCCTGCACCCGCTCCTCAAAGTGAGCCAGCACGGTGGTTTCCCGGTTCCGCATCTCCTGTCGGATCTTGATCATGGTGGCACGATTCGTGTCCTGGGCGGCGAGGAAGGCTTTCCAGGCGCTCTCCTGCTCCGGCTTGAGCTTGAGCCGCGCCGCCAGCAGTTCCATCCGTTCAGCGTGGTACTGCCGCATCATGGCATAACGGTGACCGGGACTGCCTCCACGCGGGCCGCCACCCATCTGGCAGTCGCCGGAGCCGCCGCCCATCATCGGGCCATGGCCGCCCCAAGGACCGGCAAAAACGGCGGTGGTCAGACCGATACCGGCGACCGTGGCGGCGACCAGCAAACGTTTGCGTAGCGTTTTCATGTTCGAACTCCTCGTTATTGGGTTGCTTCGGGAGCCATTAAACCGCAGTCATGTAACCGGCGTTTTGCCGGAGCGGGATATTTGTAACGGTTTGTATCGCCGAACGGTATTCCCCGGTATTGCTGAAAAGCGCTATGAAGCGAAAAATCAACGGGCTACTGTTTCCACTGATTTCCAGGTATCGCTGAAAATTGCCACCGTGTAGCGCCTTAGGAGGGACCCGTTTTGGATGGCGATAGAACATCGCGCTTTACCATGAAGCGCCTGGAGTCGCTGGAACCCGCGCCCAACCGGTACGAGGTCCGCGACACCGGGCAACCCGGCTTGGCGTTGCGCGTCTATCCGACCGGCCACAAGGCCTATTGCGTGCTGAAAGGCATCGGTCGCCAAGGTCGCCGCATCAAGGTCGGGGACTTCACGGTCATCACCCTGGAAGATACCCGCCACCGCGCCAAGAATCCGCTGGGGAACTGGCCGGTGGTATCAATCCGATCGAAGCCCGCCGCGAAACCCGCGCCCGAGCCGTCAGTTTGCGCGCGACCCTGGCGGATTAGATGTTATACCCATTCTGAATAGGTTTTCGTCATTCCCGCGAATGCGGGAATCCAGGCCACCGCTGAAAAACTGGATACTCGCGTTCCCCGCGTTCGCGAGGACGGGTATGACGAACAGGGTGGTTTTTGGCCTCCGAAAAGAACAAAACCTATCGGGAAACGGTATTACTGCCTCCATCAAGTACCGCAAACTGCTCCCATGCCTTGGCGTCCTGTCGCGTCAACAACTGGCCGGCGAAATCCAACGCCAGCACCAAATTGGCTTCCGCCGCCACACTCAACGCCTCGCCCAGCTCGAAACGCTCGCCGCGAATCGCGAGTTGAAAAGCAGGTGGCGGCGAAGCATGATTAATCTGCTGGTAGACATACAGCACGGCGGTGGGCGACAGGGCATGGCTGGTATAACTGGTGTCGCGCACCGGCTGAATGCGGGAAAATTGAAATGGCGGCGGACAGGAAACGCTGGCGTCCACAAACAATACCAGCGCCCGATTCTCCAGATCGACCGCGTGTTCGATCTGCAACTGAAAATCGGTCAGCAACTCGACATCTTTCCAGTCACTGTGCTGCTCCCGCAATATCGCCAACCGCTCCAGGAACAGCGGCCCCAGTGCATCGTCGCCCCGACTGGGATTGCCGACGGCAAGAATGAGCAAACCAGGATCTCTCAAACTTAGCCCGCTTCCCCAAGGAACACGCCCATTTCGTTTCGGACGGTTCCATCCTCATCCCGTACCAAACGATCCACCACCATCCCGCTCTCTTCTTCCACCCGTTCCACGATCAGCGGCATCCGGCCCAAGGCATGGGTGGCGCAGGACAGGCAGGGATCGTAGGCGCGCACCGCCACTTCGATCTGGTTCAGCAGCGGTTCGGTCAGTTCCTTACCATCCAGATAACGCTCCGCCACTTGGCGGATGGATTCGTTCATCGCCTGGTTATTGTTGGTGGTGGATACGATCAAATTGGCCTTCTCGATCAAGCCATCCTCGTCGATGCGGTAATGGTGGAACAAGGTGCCGCGCGGCGCCTCGATCACACCGATCCCTTCCCGCGCCATCTCGCCGCGCACGACCCGTTCCTCGCCGAAGATATCCGGGTCGAGCAGCAGATCCTTGATCGCCTCGGTGGCGTGCAACAGCTCGATCATTCGCGCCCAGTGGTACGCCAGGGTCATATGGACCGGCTGGCCATCGCCCAGCGCCATGAACTCCCGCCGCTCCTCCTCGGCCAGCGGCGTGGGGATAAAATCGCAATTGTTGATTCGCGCCAGTGGTCCGACTCGATACCAGCCCTGCTCCGGCCCCAGCGAATTGATGAACGGAAACTTCATATAGCTCCACGGCTTCACCTGCTCGCGGAGTACTTGGGAATAGCGCCGGTAATCCAGATGATCGAACAGGATTTCGCCGTGCTCGTTCCGGGCCCGCAAGCCGCCGTGATAGAGATCCAACGCGCCATCGGCACGCACCAAACCGAGGTAATTGGAGTGGATGGTGGCGAAATAGGTGAAATAGCCGGGATTCACCTGGTAGGCCTGCTTGACCAGCTTGAGGATGCCGCGGCCCCACTGGATCATCAGATCAAGATCGGCCAGCAGGTAATTGCGCTCTTGCAGGTTCAGTGCCTTATTGACTCCGCCCGGAATCGCCCCGGTGCCGTGAATGCGCTTGCCGGCGGTGACCCGAATCACCTCCTGGCCGTATTTGCGCAGCCGCACACCCTGGCGGGCGATGTCGGGGTAATCGGCCATCACCCCGCCTACATTGCGATGCGCGGCGGGATCGTCAAAGTCGAACAGAAAATCCGGTGAAGCCAAATGAAAGAAATGCACGGCGTGCGATTGCAGGGTTTGACCGTAATGCATCAGCCGGCGGATTTTATCGGCGGTCGGCGTGAGTTCCCCCACCCCGACCAACTGATCCACCGCCTTGGCCGCCGCCAAGTGGTGGCTGACCGGACAGATACCGCACAGCCGCTGCACCACCACCGGCACTTCCCAGTATGGCCGGCCCTGGATGAATTTCTCGAAGCCGCGAAATTCAACGATGTGCAAGCGCGCCTGACGGATGTGATGTTCCTTGTCGATCAGCAGCGTGACCTTGCCATGCCCCTCGACCCGACTCAGCGGGTCGATGGCGATCCGACACAAATATTCCGGCCGGGCGGCCGTTTCCAGAGTACTCATGGCGCGCCTCGCTCAATCGTAATGGATTTGGGTATAGGACAGCGCGACCGGCTGGCCGGACAGCAACTGGCTGACGAAAGTCCAAATAGTGTCCGCCGAGGGCGGGCAGCCGGGCAGAAAATAGTCGATTTTGACCACCTCATGCACCGGATGCACCTGGTCGAGCAGCAGCGGAATTTCCGGATCGTTGGGAATTTGCGGGTTGACCAGGCCGACCCCACGCAGGTAGGACTCCTCCAGGCAATCCTTGAGCGCGAACTGATTGCGCATCGCTGGAATGCCGCCGTTCAGCGCGCAGGCCCCGATCGCGATCAACATCTTGCAGCGTGCCCGGAACTCCATCAGCACATGGACGTTCTCGGCGTTGCAGACCCCGCCCTCGATCAGACCGATATCGCACTCGCCCAACTCCTTGATATCGGTCAACGGGCTGCGGTCCAGTTCCACCCGCTCGGCCAGATCGAATAATCGCTCGTCCAGATCCAGCAGCGACATGTGGCAACCGAAACAGCCGGCCAGCGAACAGGTAGCGACTTTCAGGCGCGGCTCAATCATGGCGGCGCCCTCCCCGGCTTTCCGGCAATTGCGCCACATCGCCGACCACGCTGATCGGTTTGCGGTCGTACAGCCGCTGGCCGATGGGCGTCTCGTAGCCTCGGTGCTTGATCAGGATCGTTCCGGTCGGACAGACCTGGGCGGCCTTGTCGTGGATGCTGAACTGGGTGGCGCCCAACTGGCCCGAGGGCGTGTTGACCACCAACCGTGCCTGGATGCCGCGCCCCTGCACCGCGAAGACATTTTTACCGTCCACATCGCGGCTGGCTCGCACGCACAGCTCGCACAGGATACAGCGATTGAAGTCGATCACCGCCTCGGGATGGGAGGCGTCCACCGGCCGGCGCGGGTAAAAGTGCGTGTAGTGCGGCGCCAGCATCCCGACGTAATAGGCCACCGCCTGCAACTGGCAGGCTCCGCTCTTCTCGCAGGCCGGGCAGACGTGGTTGCCCTCGACAAACAACATTTGCAGAATGCCACGACGAATTTCGCGCAACTCCTCGGTCTCGCTCTGCACGGTCAGGCCGGCCGCCGCCGGCGTGGTGCATGCTGCCTGCACCCGGCCGTTGACCTTGACCAGACAGACCCGGCAACTGCCGTGCGGGGTGAACTCCGGATTGAAACACAGATGCGGGATGTAGACGCCGGCGTCCAGCGCCGCCGCCATGAGCGTCTGACCGTCCTGAAATGGCACCGGCCGCCCGTCCAGGGTGAAATGCACTTGCTCGCTCATGGCATCGCTCTCAGCAGTAGATCCTGCTCGTTCAAATAGGCCCCTGGATCGCGGCGACCGGTCAGTTGCCGGGCTTCTTCCAGCGCCGCGTTCAAATCGAAGGCCGGTTCGTAGGCGGTGGACCGCAGCCGCCGCTCGTAGGCTTCCGGGAATTCATCCAGACTGTCGAGCACCGGATTGGGGGCAGTCTGGCCCAGCCCGCAATGACAGGCGACCTGCATAATCCGCCCCAGCTTGCGCATCTCCTCCAGATCGAAGCGGGTGCCGTGACCGGTATGCACCTTGGCGACCAGGTCGCGCATCAATGAGGTACCGACCCGACACGGTGTGCAAAACCCGCAGCTTTCGTGGACGAAAAACTGGGTGAAGTTGCGGATGCCGTCGAGGATGTCGCGACTCCGGTTGAACACCATGAACGAACCGCCGGTGGCCAGATCCTCGAAACAGATGCGTCGCCCGAACTGTTGGGCGGAAATCATGTGGCCGGCGGGCCCCGCCATCTGGATGCCTTGGGTGTCCCGCGCGCCGCAATCTTCCAACACCCGCTGCACGGTGACGCCGAACGGGTATTCGTAAATCCCTGGCCGCTCGCAGTCGCCGCTGAGGCTGAGCAGCTTGGTGCCCTTGGATTCGGCGGTGCCGCGGCTGGCGAACCAGTCGCCGCCCTCCACCGCGATCTTGGCGGCGGCGGCGAAGGTTTCGACGTTGTTGACCACGGTCGGCCGGTTCAGGTAGCCGTGGGTGGTCGGAAACGGTGGGCGGATGCGCGGCACGCCATGCTTGCCTTCCAGCGACTCGATCAGCGCCGACTCCTCACCGCAGACGTAGGCCCCGGCGCCGAGATGGATGTCGATATCGAAGTTGAAGCTGGTATCGCCGAGAATGGCTTCGCCCAGCAGTCCCACCTCGCGGCGGCGTTGCAAGGTTGCCCGCAGCGCGTCCAGCAGGTAACGATACTCGCCACGCAGGTAAACGAAGCCCTGACGGGCGCCGATCACCCGGCCGCACAGGGTCATGCCTTCGAACACCAGATCGGCGAAGTCCTGCATCAGCACCCGGTCCTTGAAGGTGCCCGGTTCGCCCTCGTCGGCATTGCAGACCACGTATTTCACTTCGCCGGGAGCATTACGGCAGGCAATCCACTTGGCGGCCGACCGGTAACCGGCGCCGCCCTGACCCCGCAAGCCGGATTTCACCAATTCATCCAGCATCGCCC
This sequence comes from Candidatus Competibacteraceae bacterium, assembly GCA_016699715.1. Classification (NCBI taxonomy): domain Bacteria; kingdom Pseudomonadati; phylum Pseudomonadota; class Gammaproteobacteria; family Candidatus Competibacteraceae; species Candidatus Competibacteraceae bacterium. The sequence continues at coordinate 3,321,199 of CP065007.1, forward strand.
CCGGACCCCGCCGCAGCGCCGCCCGCAGCGCCGCGCCGTCGGCGAAATGCCGACCCAGTAGCACATCCGCGTGGCGGATGTTGCTAGTCACTTCGAAAAACTCACGCGGCCACTGCTCCAGCGCCGTTCGGCTGTTGAGCAGTTCCACGATCCGGTCCAGTCGGGGCCGGTCGAGCCGGGTCAGCGTGTAGCCGTTCACCAGTGCGGCTGGACCCTGGTCGCACATACCCGTGCAGGAGGTGACGCCGACGCTGACCACCCCGTCGGCGCGGGTCTCGCCGATCTCGATGCCGAGCCGCTCGCACAGGTAATGGAGCAACTCGCGGTTGCCGAGCATCCGGTCGGTGATGTTGTCGCTGAACAGGATGTCGTAGGAACCGCGCGGGTTGGTGTACAGAAAGGAATAAAACTCGGCGACGCCACGCACCTTGTCCGGGGACAGACCCAACTCCTCGGCTACTTGGTCCAGCGCATCGGGCGACAGCCAGGTCAGGCGGTCCTGCACGTCCCGCAATACTTGCAGCAACCGGGTCGGCAACCCGCCGTGGCGCCGCACGATATCGCGGACCATCCGGGCAAACGTCATGGGTTCCGCCATGGACCACCTCCGTCGTTCGTGGCCGATCCAGCACAGCGCATGGATAGCCTGTTTTCAAACCGGTTTTATCCAGATCAATAACATTTACAGGATACTCCAAACCCCATCAAAAAACTTGTTTTCCATGGGGTTGAAAACGATCATTCCCAGTCATGACTGTTGAGAACAGCTCGCCCAGAGCGGAGTCAATGACCACATTGGAGGTGTCTCAAAAGGACGCCGCCGAAGATCCGCCTCAACAATGATCAACCTCCAGAGTCGGCTGGGCGATGCCAGTCACCACGAAACCGCGTCCATCAGTTACAAAGTACTTGGTGGTCGATCATCAACGGTAAAAAAAGCCGCCAAAACCGGCGGCGCCACCTGCGCGCGCGACGCTCCGATGACCGAACCGTCTCCGCTGTCTTTAATAATTTTTACTCTTTAAATCAAAAATATAAATTCAATCGGGCCTTAATATCAGCAAAATTGGTTTGCATGACTTGCTTGAGCGCTGTAAAAATAGAAAAAGAAAAATGTAATTTATTAGTTACTTATTTCGATTTTCCTCATCCCGAACGTTGTTTATCCAACGAATGAACCGCCCACTGGTCCGGGGTCTAGCTGGATCGACCGGATACCGACAAGCCATTGATTACGCTGCCTCTCTGACCCGTTTGATCCCCATTTGGCAGCACCGCGTTTGGACGCGCCGCCGCCGATGATTTTATTGGTCATGAGCAGATATCGATCTCAGCGCAATCGCAAAGCGAATTTCCCCAATGAATGTCAAAATTGCGATCAGAAAGCTTTATAAGGTTTTCGGGGATAATCCCAAAACTGCCCTGCCGCTCTTGGAACAGGGCGTGGACAAGGCGAAAATCTTCGAACGCACTGGCCAAAGTGTCGGTGTCATGAACGCCAGCTTCGATATCCATGAAGGCGAGATTTTCGTCATCATGGGCCTGTCCGGCTCCGGTAAATCCACTCTGGTGCGCTTGCTGAATCGGTTGATCGAGCCCACCTCGGGACAAATCATGGTTGACGGCGAGGACATCGCCGTTTTGCCCGAGGAGGGGTTGCGCAATCTCCGGCGACGCAAGATGAGCATGGTGTTTCAGTCATTCGCGTTGCTGCCGCACATTAACGTCATCGATAACGCCGCTTTCGGGTTGGAACTGTCGGCGGTTCCGCGTGCGACCCGCTACGAACGCGCCTTGGCGGCGCTGGATCAGGTCGGGTTGAAAACCTATGCCGAAAGCTATCCGGACGAACTCTCCGGTGGTATGAAACAGCGGGTCGGATTGGCTCGGGCCTTGGCCAACGATCCCGACATTTTACTGATGGACGAGGCATTCTCCGCCCTCGATCCTCTGATCCGGTCGGAAATGCAGGATCAATTACTGGATCTGCAAACCCAACAAAAGCGCACCATCGTGTTTATTTCCCACGATCTGGATGAAGCCATGCGCATCGGCGATCGCATCGCGATCATGGAAGGCGGGCGGGTCGTGCAGGTGGGGACGCCGGAAGAAATTCTGCGCAACCCCGCCGACGATTACGTCAGTTCGTTCTTCCGGGGCGTGGATACCTCCAAGGTGCTCACCGCTCGCGATGTGGCGCGCACCGAACACGCCACGCTGATTGATCGCGAGGGCACCGGCATCCGCGCCGCCCTGCAACAAATTTCCAGCCGTTTTGAGGATTATGGCTACGTGGTCGGCCCTAACCGGGTGTTTCATGGCGTAGTGTCCGCCGATTCGCTGCGCGCGGCGGGCCGGGGCGAAGGTATCCCGATCAAACAAGCCTTCCTGCCGGATCTTGATCCTATTCCGGTCGATACGCCCCTGAATGAGTTGTTGTGCAGAGTCGCGCAGGCGCCCTGCGGCGTACCGGTGGTCGACGAGAATAAGCGCTACCTGGGAGTGGTTACCAAAGCCAATCTGTTACTGGCGCTAAACGGCGAGGAGGAATTGATATGAGCACCGACAACCCCTGGGCCACGCCGGCTGAATCGACACCTTCTTCAGTACCCTCTACAGCGCCCCCCACAGGAGCAACCGGCGATGCGCCGGCGGCCAACCCCTGGGGCGACGGTGAGTCCGTCTCCTCGCCCGCGCCAGCGAATACGGATTGGCTCACCACGACGTCCGCCCCAGCGGACCCGGCCACATTCGACTGGCTCCATCCCTTCCAGGAAACCTTGATTCCGTTGAATGTTTGGGTGGATCAAGGTCTGGACTGGCTAGTGGACAACTTCCGCCCCGTGTTCCAGGCGATCCGTTGGCCAATCGACGCTATCCTGACCTCCGTTGAATCCACTTTGCTGGCAGCGCCGGCTCTGCTGATCATTCTGATCTTCGTGTTGCTGGCTTGGCAGATGGTCGGACGCCGGTTGGCGGTGGGCACACTGATCTCGCTGGTGATCGTCGGACTGATCGGCGCCTGGTCCGAGGCGATGGTGACCTTGGCCCTGGTGTTGACCTCGGTATTTTTCTGCATATTGGTTGGATTGCCGCTGGGCATCTGGCTGGCTCGCAATGATCGAGCGCTGGCGATCTTTCGCCCAATCCTGGACGCCATGCAGACCACACCGGCTTTCGTGTACCTGGTACCCATCGTCATGCTGTTCGGGATCGGTAATGTCCCCGGTGTGGTGGTGACCATTATCTTTGCGCTGCCGCCACTGATCCGCCTCACTAACCTGGGTATCCGCCAGGTTCCAGCGGATCTGGTGGAGGCCGCCCAGGCGTTCGGCGCCAGTCCACGCCAGTTGCTGTACAAGGTGCAGATTCCCTTGGCGATGCCCAACATCATGGCCGGCGTCAATCAAACCTTGATGCTGGCGCTGTCCATGGTGGTGATCGCCTCGATGATCGCCGTGGGGGGGTTGGGCCAGATGGTGTTACGCGGCATCGGTCGCCTGGACATGGGGTTGGCGACGGTTGGCGGCGTAGGCATCGTATTGCTGGCCATCATCCTCGATCGACTGACGCAATCGTTCGGCGCGGATACCCGCCACCGGGAAGTCCGCCACTGGTATCAACAGGGTCCGGCAGGTCTCGTCTATCGCTTGCTGGGTCGCCATTAACGGCGCGAAACCGCGTCTCCCGTCGGGGTGTCACGGCACCCCTGTCCTTAAATCCTGCTTCGGAAAGAAGGAGAGATGCATGAGATATTTCACGACTGGTTGGATTGGCGCGAAAGGATTCCTTGCCACGCTACTGACGCTATGCCTGTGGTCCGTGGGCAGTCAAGCAGCCGATCTGCCCGGCAAGGGCGTCACCGTGCAACCCTTGCAGAGTTCGATCGCCGAAGAAACCTTCCAGACCCTGCTGGTGGTGAAGGCGCTGGAGCGTCTGGGCTATGAGGTCAAACCGATCAAGGAAGTCGAGTATGCCACCGCGCATGTCGCCATCGGTAACGGCGACGGCACGTTTTTAGCGGATCATTGGGACCCGCTGCATGTGGATTTCTATACCAAGGCCGGCGGCGCCGACAAGATTTACCGGGAAGGCGTTTACTCGCCGGGCGCGCTACAGGGCTATCTGATCGACAAAAAAACCGCCGATCAGTACAAGATCACCCATATTGATCAGCTCAAGGATCCGAAGCTGGCCAAAATATTCGATACCAACGGTGACGGCAAAGCCGACCTGGCCGGTTGCAATCCTGGTTGGGGCTGCGAAAAAGTGATCGAACATCAATTGGATACATTCAAATTGCGGGACACCGTCACCCACAATCAGGGCAGTTACTCGGCGATCATCGCCGACACGATCACCCGCTTCAAGAAAGGCGAGCCGGTGCTGTATTACACCTGGACCCCCTACTGGGTTTCAGGCGTAATGGTTCCCGGCAAGGATGTCGTGTGGCTGCAAGTACCGTTTTCTTCGTTGCCCGGCGAACGCAAGGATGTGGATACGACGTTGCCAAGCGGCCAGAATTACGGTTTCGAGGCCAACAATCAACGGATCATCGCCAACCTGAAGTTTGCACGGGAAAATCCCGCCGCCGCCAAGCTGTTCTCGATCATGGAGATCAGCGCCAACGACATCAGCGCGCAGAACCTGCGGATGCGCGATGGTGAAAAGAGCATGGCCGACATCGAACGCCACACCGATGCCTGGATCAAGGGCCACCAGAAAACCTTCGACGGTTGGATTCAGGAAGCGCTCAAGGCGGCTAAAAGCCAAAGTTGAGTTTTTTATCGTGGGCTAAAAACGGTCTTCCCAGCAAAATGGGAACAGGATGGATCAGGATCGGGTCAAAACGGCAACAGCAAAATCGTGATGCGCTTTCCGCGAGCCGGTTGTCGATCGAACTGTGTGGTCACTATGGCATTACCGCGAAATTGCAGGCACTATTTTTTAATTTTGCCGCCCATATCACCGGAGACGAGACGCTTCCATGCCGAGCCCTTTCCTGAAACGCTTTCACTGGCTGTTGCTGGGGTGGCTGACCGCCAGCACCGCACAGGCGACCGTTTACCCCCTGCCGCCCCCGGACATCGACGTCATCGGTCAGGTCAAGGTCGTCTACGCCACCAAGGAAGACACCCTGATCGATATCGCCCGCCGCTACAGTCTGGGCTACGATGAAATCGTCCATGCCAACCCAGGCGTAGACCGCTGGGCGCCGGGTGTAGGTACTCCGATCGTGCTGCCAACCCGCTATGTCCTGCCCGATACCCCGCGCGATGGGTTGGTGCTCAACATCGCGGAAATGCGGCTGTACTACTATCCAAAAGCCGGTGCCGATGGACAGCAAGTGGTCCTCACTTATCCGGTGAGCATTGGTCGCATGGACTGGAAAACGCCGATGGGCTTGACCAAGATCGTCGCCAAGAACGTCGATCCCGCATGGCGACCGCCGGCTTCGATCAAGGCTGAACACGCCGCCGAAGGCGATTTCCTGCCCGATGTGATCCCCGGCGGCCCGGACAATCCGCTGGGACGCTATGCCATGCGATTGGGCGTGCCCGGCTATCTGATCCATAGCACCAATAAACCCTACGGCATCGGCATGCGGGTCACGCACGGTTGCGTGCGGATGTACCCGGAAGACATCGAACGACTGTTCGGCATGGTGCCGGTCGGAACGCCGGTGCGGTTGGTCGACCAACCGGTCAAAGTCGGTCGTTTCAACGGCGAGTTGTACGTTGAATCGCACGAACCACTGGAAGAAGACAACCTGCCGATCAAGGTCACCTTGGAACAAGCGCAGCGGGCGATCATCGCTAAAATTGGTCCCGATATGCCGGGCGTGGACCCGGCGGCGCTCGAAGCCGCGATCGAACAGGTCAGCGGTATGCCCGTTGCGGTCAGCGCCTTACCGGGTTACGGCCACGCGGCGCCACCGCCGGCCACCGCCTATCCGTCCACATCCACCACCACACCTCCCGGATACCGACCCGCTTACCCTCGTCCCGTAACCGGCTACGCCTACTCGACTCCGGGAATGCCGCCGGCTGGAGATCCACCCGCTTACCGGCCGGCTCCGGTCAATCCAACACCCTACCCAGGCTCCACCGTTCCCAGTACTCGCCCACCGACCGGCGACGTGCCGGGCACCGCAACGCAACCTCGCGCGGCAACCCGGTTTTAGCGGCAATAAAAAAACCCCGCGATCATGGATCGCGGGGTTTTCCGCACCCGGGTGCCTGACTTACTTGTACATCGACTTCTTGAACATGCGGTTGATCTTCTCCTCGGTCGCCATGCTGATGGACTTGGCTTCGCCGGCCATGGACTTGGCTTCGTTGGCGGTATCCATTGCGTTGCGGGCCATGGACTTGGCTTCGTTGGCGTCGTTCTGCACCTTCTGCAGATCGCTGGTGCTGGCGCAGCCAACGGTCAAACCGGCGATCAGGGCCAGGGCGGAAACTTTGGTCAGACTCTTCATGGACATTATCAGCTCCTTACGCATAAAAAAGATTGTTGTGGATGAGAAAGGCGATGAATGGCGGCGAGACTACTGCAAAGTCGATTATATAGGACAGTTATCACACTTGCAGAAATTCCCTTTATACCATCAACGAATTTCGACACGCATCCCGACCTTGACCCACGGTCTGAGCGCATCGATCTGCCCATTATCCAGCGCCACGCAACCGCTGGTCCAGTTGATGCCGGCACTGTGGACACTCGGATCGCCGAATCCGATTCCATGAATACCGATCTGCCCGCCCAGCGGCGTATCCTGTGGCGGCGTGTGACCACTGACCCAGGCGGCGCGGATACGCTCGTAGGTCAACCGGTCGATCCGATGTTCGCGCAAAGCCTGTTCGGCGTAGTCGAGATTGGGATAATCGAGGCCGATGAATTTCTTGAACCGGCTATGATCGTTGATCCAGCCTACCCGAAACACACCGAGCGGCGTCTTATTGTCGCCACGACGAAACTTGAGGCCAGCGCCACTGCTGCCCAGCGCGACTTGGTGGAACACCCGCACCGGTTGTTGGCCCTGCATGATCACCAGATTGTCGGCCTTGGTATCCACCAACAACCAGGGCTCGTTGGGAACCGTCGCATGGCGCGGCGTCAGCGGCGGCATGGGTGGAGGAGTTTGCACTTCGTTCGTGGCACAGCCACCAAGCAACCCCACCAGGATACCAAGAAGAATTATCTGTTTATTAAACAGCCGTATACCCAATGGTCCTTCCCTCCACCAACGATTTCGAAGGGTTGAATATATAAGGCAGGCGAAGCAACAATGCAATATCAATCGCTGCCGCTTTCGCTTTCCTCGGCCAAACGGGCAGCGTGTTGTTTGGCCAGCGTCAGAAAGCGCGGGGTCGGCCCGACATCTTCGTAAATCGGGTCGCCGCACTCATCTTCGGCGATGATTCGCTCGCCCTGCTCGTAAGGCAGTGCCGCCTCAAGGGTATCCAGCGCCGCCGACAACAACTCGGTAATAATTTGCTCCATGGTCTTGCGTGGGTACATGTCCGCCAGAGCAGCGATGCGGGCGGCATCGTGAATCGGCAATCGCACCCGATATTCCCGCGCGGTCAGCTTCGCCACGCCAGTCTTGTCCCATTCCCGCAAAAGCTCCTTGATGTTATCCATGCATGATCACCTTTGCTGAGGCCGGTCAGCCATCAGAAACGGGGCTCCAGAGTAACTGGAGTCAACAGGGAATTGCCGATAAAACAATTTTCCTTGGCCTTGCGGTGCAGTTCCAACAGGACAGCGGGATCGGGAGCGGCGCCACCGAACGTCACCTTGGGCCGCAAGGTCAGCCGGCTGACCATCGTCCTACCCTTTTCGTTCTTGCCGAGTTCGGCCAAGGGCTCGTCCTCGTAGCTGTCCACCACTAGTTTCTTGAGCGCGGCAATGGCCAAAAACGTCAACATGTGACAACTGGACAGCGACGCCAGCAACGCTTCCTCGGGATTGCTCATTTCGGGGTCGCCCGAGTACTCCGGCGCCGATGAACCCTGCACGGTCTGGTGACCACCGGCCAGATGCCAGAGATGGCCACGGTTGAAGGTTTTGTAATCGAAATCGGGCGTCGCGCGCCGCCAATCCAGTTGGATCGAATAAATCGACATGTTCGGTTCCTCAACTAAGAACAGCAGAAAAAATGACCATCATCGTTCCCCTCTCCGCGCTTTCCGGTCCGAGTGGCGCATCGATCAGGGTTCCCGACGACTCCGCGTCAGCGCCTCCAACGCCTCGGGATCACAGGCATCGCCGGCCAGCGCCTGCTCCAAGCGGACGATGCGAGCGCGCAAGCCTTCGTTAAGCGCTTGCTGTCGAGTCAGCGCGGTGCCGTCGATCGCCAGTTGCGGGTTCGGCTGAATGCCGTGCCGGAGGCCGGGTATCGTACCACTCGCCAGCCAGCCGACCACGATGCCACATAGCAGAATCGCCAGCGCCACCACCCCCCAGACCCAGGCGCGCTGGTAGCGAGGGATCGTCGCCTCGGCGGCGTGGATTGTGAACTGCGGGTGTTGCCGCTCGACCTGCTCGCTCATGGGATTTCCTCAGCGCTCCACCGTGAAGCCGGTTACCGGCACGGTCGCGCCGGGGCGGATCGCGCCCTTGAACACCGACTCCTGGCCACCCCGACTTAGCCGCACCTGATACGATGTTTCTTGGGGAACCTGCTCGTCCTTTCGCGGAACGTAGCGGACGGCGATTCGATAGGTTCCAGGCACCGCCTTGCCGGCCGGCCAGAACACGTTCTCCACCGGACGGTCTTGCAGCTTGTCGCGGGCGGTGTTGGCATCCACGTCCAGGGTGCCGCCACACTCGGCGGGGTTGCGGTAATCCAACTGCCGGCTGTCGGGACAATCCACCACCAAATCGAGATCGCCGTGGCTGTTCCACAGTAGCGTCACGGTAATCTCGCCCATGGCCGCGCCGGCCGCCGACATGCGCTGATCGAACTCTCGACGTTCCTCAAGGGTTGGCGCGCTTTTGACCGGCGGCGGCTCAGCCGGCGCCGGGCTCGGCGATACCGGGGCCGGTGGTTCGGAACCACTCAGTTTACTGTTCAGTTCCTCTTCCAAGGTTCCAGTCCACGGTACCGGCTTGCTGGATGACGAGTTCGGCGCGGCGGCAACCCCCTCATCCGGGGAAGCGAAACCGGTCGGCGCCGGCGTGGCCGTGCGAGGTTGCGCGTCACCTGGCGGCGTGGCCGGCGCTGTCGCGATCGCGGCTTCCAACGCACCGGGCTCTCCCGCAATCGCGCCAGCCCGAACCGCCACATGCTCGGTGGTTGGCATGGCGGCAACCGGATTCCGCCCGGCATTGCCCCCACCGGGGACGGTGGATGCGACTTCGCGACCGGATGGAAGCGCCGTCCGATCGGGCGCGGGACGGGTTTCCGTGTCAGGCGCGACCACCGGCACCACCGCGACATCGGGTGACGATCTCGCCGTGCTCCGTGATTCAGCGGGCGGAATCAAACCCGTACCCGCGTTGCCCTGCTCTTGTGCATTGGCGGTTGGCGCTGGTGTATTCGCCCCGGCCGGCAGACATTGGCCGTGTCGTTCGGCCAGCCGTGCGAGCGCCTGTTCGAGTCGGGCACGCAATGCCACTTCAGCTCGCCGTGCGTCCGCGAGCGCGCCGGTATTCTCTTCAGCGGACGGAACGGGTGTCATCGCAACCTGATCCGAGGTCGGGCTTCGCCAATGGCTGAGAATCGCCGCGCCCAGCGCCAATAAAACAGCGAGCGCGAACACGCTCCAAAATCCCGTGGAGCCCACCACCACATAGCGTAGCGGCGATGCCGGTTCGGCCTTTTCCACGGATAACGAATCTACCCCTGTCGCAACCGGCGTGGGTTCGGGTTCAAGCGGCGGTTCCTTTTCCGACCGTGTCGACGCGGTTGCCACGGCCGCGACCGGAGGCACCGACTGGGTCTGGGGCATCGGCGGCGATTCCGGCGGTGGCTCCAGCGGTGCGGGCTCCAACGGCACGGGCGGTGGTGCGGGTTCCAACGGCATGGGCGGCGGTGCGGGCTCCAACGGCACGGGCGGCGGTGCGGGCTCCAACGGCACGGGCGGCGGTGCGGGCTCCAACGGCACGGGCGGCGGTGCGGGTTCCAACGGCACGGGCGGCGGTGCGGGTTCCGACTGAAATTCGCCCGCGGCGGAGGGCGCGCGCGGCGGGACGGGTTGTGGCTCGGCGGTCGCCAGCTCGGGCATGGGGATTTCGGGCACCGCCACATTGCGAGGCGGTTCGATCGATCTGGACGCGGCCATCGCCGAATCAGGCGAGCCGGCTGGCTCCGACCAGGGCCGATCCGGCGTAAAACCCCAGCCAGTCAGCACCGGCCGGCTATTGACCAGAAACACTCCGGTTTCCGCCGGCGTGACCAACACCGCTCGCAAAATCGCGCCCAGTTGATTCTGACGAACTTCCTTGGCGGTCGCGTATCGCTCCGCCAGCTCCCGCCCCCGGCCAAGCAGGTCGTCGATCCTGGTACGAAGCAACCGGCGTTGCTCCTCGGGCAGGTCATTCAGAGCAACCGGTTGCTCCTCGGGATCGCCCTCGGTGTACCAGTCGATCCGGTTGTTGGCCCGATCCACCACCGGTTCGGCCAACAGCCAGGCCGCATCCGGCTCCAGTTCGCTGGCCAGCACCGTCCGGATCTGCGGGTACAAGGTATGCAAGGGCTGACCGAAACCGCCAATCTCGCGCAATCCGTCAAAGGAACTGCTGCTGAGCAGGATTTGTTCCACCATGCGTGTACTCGCCTTGCGATTGCCGACCGTTATCCCGCCGTACCAACAACGACAGGGTCGTTCAACTGGCCGGTGGGGTCGGCTCGTCGGTGGGGTCCAGCACGATCGACAACCCGCCGCCGCCGAGGGTCAGATCCAGGCCCAGTTGGGCGTTTTGCAGGTACAGCGTTACACCTCGCTCGTTGCGCAGCACGGCGGGACCCCCACCCTGAAACACGGTCAACCCGCCTTCGGCCGAGACATACCGCCCGGCAAAATCAGCCACGTCCCGCAGGCGATAGACTTGGCCCACCGCGCTCAATTGACTGATGCCCACCGTCGCCACCTTGAGTCCCGAGACCGAAAACCGGTATTGCCGGTCCTGAAACTCCAGCGTGCCTTGCCCTTGGCTGTAGCCGAACAACAAGCCCACCGAGAAACCGGAAAACTCCATGCGGGCGTCCGGCCGCGCATCCTGGGCCAACACCGGAACCGTCCCGGCAACCCACATCCCCATCAAAACCGCTCGAACGAATCGCATCGACTTTCTCCCACATACACCTTTCGAAATCCGGTCACCTGGCCGGCGGACCCGGCTTCAGGCCGCCGGAATCGAATATCGGGGCCACTCGTACTGGTTCAACAGCATCTTCTCCAATTCGCGGGAGAGATCCACGTTCGCGCCCCCGCTCTTGGCACCGCGAGAACAACTATCCAGTTGCCAGAGGCCAACCTTTTCATCGAGGTCGACCTCTTTCCATTTGGGGTGACCGGTTTGCTTGAGCTGGCCGATATTGGCGCGGATGACCTGACCGAGCTTGGCCAATTGTTGGCAACGCAGGGCGAAATAGGGGCTTTGCTTACCGGAAAAGTCGAAGCTCATCAATACCGCCTTGACCGCGATGGTCGGCACGCTACCGCTCGTCCATTCATAATCGCTCTGGCCGATTTCGGCCACCTGATATTCGCGCAGCATGCGTGGGTCGTCCAGCGGCACGAAATGCACGTTCGCCAGCAGCGGGGCGAATTCCGGCTTGTCGGTCAGGCTGTCCAGTTTGGCGAACAGGCTGACCGGCTTGCCGGCCACGTAGAACATGGCGTCGGCTTCGCCCTTGAGCACGGCGGTCACGCCCTGCAACGGTGGCAGGTTGAGCAACTCGGCCGGTTTGACGCCCGTCAATTGCAGCAGATTCATGGCGGTCAGCCATGTGCCGCTGCCCTGCTGACCCACCACCACCCGTTGACCCGTCAGGTCGCCGAACGACTGGATCGACTTGCTGGCGAACAGATGCACCTCCTCGTTGTAGAACGGGAAGATCAGCCGCAGCCGGCCAGCGAGCTGGCGCATCTCCGGGCTTTCCGAACGGCTGAGGAACCCCAACACATCGGATTGCACGATGCCAAAGGTGGCGTTTTCCTTGCTGTTGATGCGCTTGATATTGTCGATCGAACCCTGGGAATCCTTGACCAGGATATCCAAACCGACGGTTTTGGCGACTCCGGCGATGTTGTTGCCAAACTGGATGTAGGTACCGGTCTTGGAACCGGTCACCATGCCGATCTCCTTGGCATCGGTCTCTTCGGCCATGGCCGGTACCCAACTCAACAGACTCGATAGCAACAGTAGGGCGCCGATCGATGAACGACTCATGAGAAACGCTCCCGGTGCTTGAGCATGATGGACATACCTCCTATCCGCGTTCGAACGCCGCCGCCCGAACGGGCGGCGGGCCGTTCTATTGGGTTCCGGCGGGCTTCGGCCCGGAAGCTGGAACCGGTTCGGGAACCACGGTTCCAGGCGCCGGAGAGATCTGGGTCGTGCTCGGTCGCGCGGCGGGCATTCCGGCCGTTTGATGGCTGAACCACCACAGCCCGACGGCGGCTACGCCAGCTATGGCGGCGATCACAATCCAACCGAGTAGCAAACCGCTTGGCCCGCGCTGGGTCGCGCTGGGCGCTTCGGACGACCTTGCTCCCGATGAGGACGGTGGTTGAGAAGTCGCTATGTGGGGTATCCGCGTCAAACCGGCCAACAGTCCGAGCAATACCGACAAGCTGCTGTTCGAAAGACGGCTCATGAAAAGGCTCCTCTAGCTATGGATGCGGATGCGCTGAATTTGCCTGAATCATGCGCTGTTCCACGCTAGCGCGACCCAGACGGCTGATGATGGCGAAGTCCCTTCTCCAGTTCCTGTACGGTCGGATCAAACTGCGATTTCAACTCCTCTTCCAAGCTGCGGCCGGAGGGGCGAACCGGCGACGGCGCGGGAGCGGGCGGAACCGTCGGCACGACGGGCGGCGCGGGCGGCGCGGGCTTCGGTTCCAGCGTGGTCTTTGGCGGTTCCCACGCATTCGGTCGATACACTGGTTCCGGCGCGGGCACCGGCTCCGGCGCGGGCACTGGTTCCGGCGCGGGCACCGGCTCCGGCGCGGGCACCGGCTCCGGCGCGGGCACCGGCTCCGGCGCGGGCGCAATGCGATCATCGGCCGGCACGTCGCTGGCCGGCGTGGCAATACCGGCGGGCGCGGGCGACCCGACGGGTTGCCGGCCGAACCACCACCAACCCAATGCCGCCACCGCCACCAAAACCATCAACCCCAACAGCCCGACCAGCAAGCCGGACATGCCACGCCGTTCCGTGCTCGCGGCCGAGGCCGGAGGCCGCGGTTCCGAGCGCGGTTCCATCCGGGGCGGCACCACCCGCGTCGGCAATTCCGACTCGGGAACCGTTGGCGCCGACTGGGCCGGCTCCTCCGTTGGCGTGACCGGGCCAGCGCCACCGGCTCTACCGGTCCGGCGGCCGGCGCCCGCCGTTGGGGGAATCAGGCGACCCGGTGCCCGGCGGGTCATCTCCACATCCGCCGGCGCATCCTCGTCCGGGAGCAACGGCTCCTGCTCCATTGCCGCCGTCCGCGCTTCCGCCTGCTTGCGCGACACCAACCGCGTTGGCAGGTCGTCCTCCGTCGATCCCGAACCGGCGGCGATGTCGGGAATCGGCATATCGGGAATCGCCAGTTCGGCTTCGCTGACTTCCGGCATCGATGGCTCGGCCGACCCGGAATCGTCTGTCGGCTCCGGGCGCGCTTTCGGTCCCGGATCGACCCGCGTGCCGCCGACCACTCGCCGTTCGCCGCTAGCACCGCCTTCCTCGATATCCAGCTCCAGCGGCCAGACGAAGGTCGCGGCGGCGGATTCATCCAGGCCCTGACCGCGCACCGCCAAGCGGTAGGGCATGTTTTCCAACTGAAACGCCAGATCGGGATGGACGACGAATTTCAGGACCGCCTCGCTGTACCAGGCTTCCTCGGGTTGCAGCCAGCATTCCGCTCCCTGCCAGCCCTCCGGGCCCAGATGGTTGGCGGCAAAACCGTGGCGGCTCAAGGCGAATTCAAAAGTCTCCAGCGTGCGCGGCAACCCTTCCAGGGTTACGATCGCGTGCCCCAGCGGGCGGGCCGGATCTTCCGAAACGCGGACTGAAAGGGTGGACATCGTCATCCTCCGGGGAATCGGGCGCGCGACGGGCACTACAAGCCCGGCGTCCCGCCCCTCTCCAAATCATTGTAGGCTGGAACATGCATCATGTTGACGGGAATCCTGGCTCAGGCCGTGACCGTTTGCAGTTTCGCCAGCAATTCGCCCAAGCGTCGGTTGGCGGCCAAATCCACCTCGGCTCCGCCACGAGTCCGGGCATTGCGCTCCACCAGGTCCAGGAAACCGCGAATCCAATCCGTGTAGTAGTCCTGATCGTAGGTGGATTGCCGCTCGCTCAATTGTGGGCCACCGCGCGGCACCGCCCGCGGCGGAAACACCGGGCGAGGACCGGTTTCCAACGGCAACATCGGCCGTTGTTCCGGGGCCAACGCGTCGTAGCCCAGAAAATCCACATACCGGTTGAATAGGTTGGCGGTCAGCCGCGCTGGCAGCGCCACGATTTGTTCGAACTTCATGCGGAAACCGGTTACTTCGCGCACCCGCGCCTCGATCCGTTCTTCCAGTTTCAGCCGCTGCGCCCCGCCAATCAATTCCTTGACGAACTCGACCATCATCGTTTCCGGCACCCGGAAATAATCGCACAATGCCTTATTGCCGCTCAGATCCTGTAAGTCGCGCATCCATTCCGCCACCGCCTCGCGGGCGAACAGCGCGGCGTCGTCCCGGCGAGGCGCCGCGGCCGGCTCCTCGGCGGCTCCTCCCAGACCCAGCAGCAGTTTCATCTTCTGGGTGTCCACCGCCGTCCCGATGGTCGGAGCACCGACCGCCCGTTTCTCATCCGGCAGGCGGGTTTCGATGCGGTAGTAGATCCCTTCCAATTCGTCGCTATCGGCTTGCAGGGCGCGCAGCAGCTCGCCGAAACGCTGCTCTCCGGCGCAATCGATCAGACGACCGGCAACCTGCTGGGCGGCGGCCAAGCGCTTGTTCATTTCCTGTTCCGGGTTGTCGCTGACGTAGTAATGGCCGATATGCTCGATCATCTGCTCGCCCAGTTGCGCCACCTGAGCGGTCAGTTGCCGGCGCTTGAGTTCGGGGTTGCACAACGGGCGCAGGTTTTCGGCCAGATAGGTGATGCCGCCGTCGTTAAGCGCGAAGCCCGCCTCCCAGGCTTGTTGCGGGTCACGGAAGTGGGCGCTGGCGGTGGCGTCTTGCAGAAACGCCTCCCGGAACATTTCGATCCGCTTGCGTTCGCCGGGACGAATACCGGTTTCGCGACCGTCTTCGTCGTAGTCGAACATGTGCTTGGCCTTGAAGTTGGGATTGCGCAACCAGTAGCTGTTGCGGAACGCGCCCTCGGTGTCCCACTGTCGCGGCCAATGGTACTGCTTGCCGAAAAAGTTGAGCAGCGAACTTTCCATGCGGGTGATCCAGCGGCTTTCGGGTGAGCGTTCGCCAGCTTTTTCCTCGAATTCCATGTCGAACTTGGTTAGCACCAGAAACAGCGCGGTCGGCTGTTGCGCCCGCTGTTCCGGTGTGGCGCCGTGGGTACCGGCGATCCAGTCGTACACCATTTCCGGCAGGGTCTTGACTTCCTGATTGCTGGGACCGATGCACAGCAACATGCTGGTCAGTTCCTGTTCGGCGCAGTAACGCTCGAACAGATAGGCGACCTTGCCGCGCAGAAACAGACTCTGCAACGCATCGCCGCCCTGGAGAAAAACCGGCAGATCCTTGATTTGTTCGCGGGAGCGGGCGCCGGGAAAGTCGAGCAGGTCGGTGTGCTCGAAGAAATCCCAGGGCTGTTCGGCGATCACGATGCGCAATTCGGCGATCAGCGCCGCCACCTCGCTGCGCGGCAGGGTCACCCGCGCGCCGCCCGCGCCGTTCAGGGTCAGGGCACCGCCGCCGCCCGAGCCCAGCCCCTTCAGGGTCTGCACATCGATCAGACTCTGTTCGCGCGGCAGCAATGCATCCAGTCCGGCGCTGGCCTCGCCGGCGAAATTCAGCCCCTGCAAACCGGTGTAGAGACGGGTATAGAGTTGGCTGAAGGCCTCCACCCCGCCCCAGATTACGCCGAACAGGCGGGCGCGATCCTGAATCCGCAGCCGGGGCGCCAGTTGCGCCGCCTGCTCCCAGTAGCCATGCCGCAGTAGCCGAACCCGTTCGTAGCCTTTGAAATAGCGCTCGAAATAGGCTTGCAGGTCGAATACGTCCTCGGCGGTCAGCGGATCGACCGCTTGGGCCTGCGCCATCGGAACCAGTCCGTCCAGCAATTCGCTCAACTGGGCCTGGCCGAGCGGTTCGTCCTCGCTGTGATCGCAATCGGCGTAATAGGTGTTGCCGAGAATCTTGACCAAATCGGTCTGGCTCAGCAGCCGCATTTGCACCGGCGCGGCCGACGCCACCTCGAACCCCGGCTTCAGGCTGAAACGAGTCACCAGGCCGGTGGATTCGCGCCCGCCTTCCGGGTTGATTTCGCGGATGAAGTCGATCTTCTGGCCGGCGAAGTCGGCCAGTAGCGGCGCGGTGCCTTTGCGGGCCAGAGCCGAGATCAGATAGGATTTGCCCGACTGACTGGGACCGAATACGCCCGCGCACATCGGCCGCCGCACGGCCTGCTCCAGCCGGCGGGCCTGGGCGGTGAGGCGGCGGAATTCCTTGGTCAAGCCGGCCTTTTCCTGACGGACTCGCTCGGAGTGGTTCTCCAACCAGGTCAGGAATTCGGCGCCGACCCGGTCCAGGGTCTGGCAAGCGTTGCTGAGAGTGGCGTCGTTGGCGGTCATGATGAGTTCGCTGACGGTGGAGTCGTTGGCCTTGTGGACGATTGTAGCGCAGCCAGCCGGATCGTTTATGGGGAATAAATGCCTATCGGGCGTGGCCGGCACGGCGGCCGATGAGGGCGGCTTGTCAGTAACACCACGAGATTGCATTACACCACTCCCAGGAGAATGCACTCTTCATGAACAACCGACGCCATTTTTATATTGTGTGGATCTTGTTGCTGCTAGGCTCAGGACTGAGTGGTTGCGGGAAAGATAATGATGACGATGATGCCGCGCAATTCAGCGAACGCGCCCAGCGCGAACTGCGAACCACGATCGGACAGCTGCATCAAGAGCTTGATGTGCCAGGAATGCTGGTCGGGTTATGGGTGCCCGGTGTCGGTCAGTGGATACAAGCTTATGGGGTCTCGAATCGGGCGACCGGTGAGCCCATGCGCTTTGATCAGCATGTGCGTATCAGCAGTGTCACCAAAACGTTCACTGTTACCTTGCTTCTTCAACTGCACGATGAAGGGTTGCTCAATATCGATGATACGCTCGACCGGTATTTCGATACCGACCCTCGATCTCGCCGCTCGGGAAAGTCATTTGCTGGGCGATTTCGGCGACGAGCAACCGATTTTTATCAACGATTCCCTGCTGGAAAACGATTGAGTGAGTCATTGCGAATAGCGCCGACGTGATCCGGGTGGTCGCCAGGTCTGAGCATTGCCGCTGGGTTTCGACCCCCAGATGGCGCCGGGTTTCTTCAAAGGTGACTTCCACGTCCCAGCGTTGGACCCACCGCGCGACGATGGTGACCACGGGGAGATCCAAGTCGGCACTGAAGACCGCCATCGGCGGGTACTGACGGTGAGATCGACCACCAGTACCCCGCGAATGGCGCCCAGATCGCTATCATGGCTGCCGGCGGAGGCCTCCTCATCGGGGTGCCCTCTGGGTTGGGCCGCCCGAGCAGGATACTCCCAGGATGCTTCTGCCCACTTTAGCCTCGCCTCAAACCATCAAAATAGCCAAAGTCCAGTTTTTCGCCTCACTTGACCAGCTCGATCTCGCTCGGTCGCCAAGTCTTGTCGAAGAAGGCTGGCAGCGGGCTGTAGAGTCGCAGGATGGTGAACCAGCCCTTCTTCGGGTCGGTCTGGATCCAGTTGCCCTTTGCCACGCCTTCGGGTTTCTTTGGCGCGAAAAACACGGTGGTCGATCCGTCTTCGGTCGTCACCGCCGCCGGGGTCGGATAGCTCTGGGAACCCGCGCGCGGGTATTTCTGCGGCGTCAGTAGCATCGACCGGGTCTGGTTGTCGTAGACCGTGAAGGACCAGAACGCCGCCGCCGGGATATCCTTGGGTAGCGTCACCTTGTAGGTCTTGGCGCCGTCGAACGGTTTTCCGTCGCGGTCGAGGAAGCCCATCAGGTATTGCGAGCCCACACCGGGGATGCGCATAACCATCGCCGGGCTGTCGAGCGTATAGGCGTAGTAGAACGCCGCGCGGCTGTCGAGTGTGCGGGCCCCGGTCGGCGGGAAGGGCTTGAACATGCCGTCTTCGAACAGCGGTGGTGGGGTCTCGAACAGGGCGCCGCCTTCGAAGAGCATGTTGCCCCAGTGCGAGCCCTCGTAATAGGCCCAGTCCGGATGCTGATCGGCGAACTGCCATTGCAGCGCCCGGCCGGCGGCCTGCCCCACGGCGGCGGCGTCGCCAAGAACCTTCTTCATCCGCTCGTCGGGTTTGAACGCCTTGCCATGCACGATCCCGATGGCCGCAAGCTGACCCGCAAGCTCAACGTCATAGCTGGTGGCCGGCTCGTTCTGGACATTCTCGTTGATCATCTCGAAGAAGCCGAAATCGCTGGGCGGGATGGTGTTAAACGACCTCCCGCTGGCATTGATGAACTTCATCTCGGGGATCTTCGGCTCGCCGGCCAGCTTGACCTTTCCTTCCAGTGCCTCGGCGATGGGCGTTCCATAGCTGCCGGGCACATAGGGATAGATCTTCAGGTTCTGCTTGATGTTCTCGACCGCGGGCTTGGGGTCGTTGCCGTCCTTGATGAAGGCCCGCAGGGCATAGAGGATCGTATTGGTCTTGGCATGGGCCACGAAATAGCCGCCCTCGGGCAGCGGGCCGTCATACTCCGGGCCGACGATCAGGTACTTGCCGCCCAGACCACGATCCGGTCCCGGCTTGCCCATGTCGATCACCCACTGGAACCACATGTCGTTGATCGCGCCGAGCCCGTCGCTCGGCTGGTCGATCACCACCGGCCCCTTCGACAGGTCGATCCAGCCCAGGTAATAGACCGTGTCGGCATTCGCGGTCAGGAACAGCGAGTTTGCATCCATCAGCTGTTCGAAGATGACGATGTCGCCGCTCTTTGCGCCGACGCTCTGGAAACCCTTAACGAGTCCCAGGGCCGAGGCGCCGCGAAAGCTGTTGTTGTAGACGTTCAGCGCGCGGGTGAAGTCCAGGGTGTCATAAACCTTCTCGGCGGTCTCCGCGCTCGGCACACCGTCCTTGAACTCCAGCTTGCCGATACGGGTCTCGACCGAATCCGGGGCCGAGAGAGATTGGAGCGTTTTGTCGTTGACCTCCGCGCTAACCGCCGGGGTACCCGCGGCGGCGATGCTCAGCTTGTCGCCGACCTTGATCTGGTTCGATGACAGCTTGTTTCGCGTCTTCAGCGTATCCACCGGGATCTCGAAACGCTCACCGATCGCGATCAGATCGTCGCCCTCGACCACCATGTAGGTGGCGGTGATGGTGTCGTATAGACCTCGGGCGTGGTTCCGCGGTCCCTGGTCGGCGGCCTGCGCGCCGCCGCCAACCAGACAGGCCGCCAATGCCAGAATCAAGAAGACAGCTTTAAATCCTGTAAGGGGTGCTCTCAAGAGCAATGTTTCTTTGATTTGCATTCGTGGTATCTCCTTGGATAGCAGTGGACCCTATAAATTGGACAGCGCGATCAGTGGGCCTTCGGGTCAAGCCGCCGGTCTGGCGGCGGTCCCGCAGTACACGCTGTCCGGCGTGCGCCGGTCAAGTGGCGGGTGTCGTCGCTCCGTGTGGTAGAAGGCGAAGTGGCGGCCCAATGACGCCCGTGCAACAGCGATGCGGTCATCGGCTTTCAGGTATACCGCCTCGTACTTCACACTGCGCCACAGGCGCTCGATGAAGACGTTATCCGAACCCACCAGCCCTTGTCATCCATGCTGCTGCGGAGGTCATGCTGTTTGAGAGCGTCGGTGAAGTCCTCGCTCGTGAACGGGTTGCCTGGGTCGGCATTGAAGATCTCCGGGACGCCATGCGGTTCGATCGCTGCCTCCAAGGCGTCGACACAGCAGCTCGCATCCAGCGTGTTGGACACGAGCCACGACAGCACCTTGCGCGAGTACCCGTCCATGACCGCGACCCGAATGCACAACGCCCCGGGCCATCGGGATATCCGTGATATCCGTCGATGCATTGCTCAGCTGCTGCTGCCAGTCACTGATCTGATGGGCATGCCCGCCGAGCTTCTTGACCCGCTCCGCCATCGTCCACTCACCCTGAATAGCCGCCAAGGCAACCTTGGCCTTGAATTCAGGTGAATACGTCCGTGTCTCCCCCTTCTCATCGCTTCTCTCCAGCGCGCGGTGCTCATAAAACGCCCTGGGCGCCGCGCGATCAAGATCGTATCCGCCGTGCCTATGCATGGCGCGACCCGCGTTATACAAATTACTAATAGATTTTACTACTTTAGTGCGGATAAAATAAAATCAAAACTGGTCAAAAAAATCACTTCGCTTGGGAGAAGCGATTGAATGAGTTCATCCACTTTTTTACGTAGTTCATCTAGGGTTTTTAAATTGATCCAACACAATTGATCTTTCATTGATTGCCAAACACGCTCAATGGGGTTCACATCGGGACTGTAAGGCGGTTGGAATAATAAAACGACATTATCGGGAAAGGGGGTGTCCATCTGAGTGCGGTAAGCACAAAATGTAGGGATGACGAAGCAGCTTCCTGCCTCTGCTCTCCAGGGCGGTCACGATTACCCGCGTGACTATGCCGAGTTGTGCGCGTGGTTTCCCGATGATGACGCCTGTCTCGACTATCTTGATTGGCTGCGCTGGCCAGACGGTTTCGTTTGCCCGCGCTGCGGAACCACCAAGAGTTGGCGGATGAGTGACGGGCGGTTTTGGTGTGAACGCTGCAGGCGTCGTGTGTCGGTGACCACGGGGACGATCTTCCACCGCACTCGTACACCGCTGACGGTTTGGTTCGCTGTTGCCTGGTACATGACCTCGGCGAAGAATGGGGTTTCGGCCAAGACGCTTCAGCGCCTGTTGGGCTTCGGCTCCTACCAGACGGCGTGGACGATGCTGCACCGCTTTCGCACGGCGATGGTTCGTCCAGATCGCGATCGCCTGAGCGGTGAGGTGGAAGTTGATGAAACCCTGGTTGGCGGTGAAGAACATGGCGGCAAGCGTGGCCGTGGTGCGGGACGCAAGTCGCTGGTTGCGGTCGCCATCGAGCTGCGATCTCCCAAGGGCTTCGGACGGGTACGGATGCTTTGTGTTCCTGATGCGTCGGGCGCAAGTTTGGTGCCATTCGTCTGCGATGCCGTGGCGCGCGGGGCCACCGTGTTGACCGATGGCTGGAGTGGCTACCACGATCTCGCCACTCACGGATTGATTCATCGACGGACTATCGTCTCCGATAGCGGTGATCCTGCTCACGTCTCCATGCCCGGTGTCCACAGGGTGGCTGCCTTGCTCAAACGATGGCTTCTCGGCACCCACCAAGGCGCCGTCGAGTCCGATCATCTGCAAGGCTACCTTGACGAGTTTGCGTTTCGATTCAATCGGCGTCATTCTGCATTTCGTGGACTGTTGTTCCGGCGGCTCCTCGAACAAGCCGTGCAAACAGGTCCCATGACCTACCACTCGCTGGTGGCAAACCCATCGCCGAAGCTCATCCCCCCGTGCCCGCTGTCAGCGCATCAGCTGAGCCCGGCGTCGCTTGCTGTCACCTCGTCAGTTCGCCCGTGGCGAGACTACAACAGGTAGGGATTACCGCACTCAGATGGACACCCCCTATCGGGAATTACGAGTTTTTTGGCAGAATGAAAGCGACCGTTATCCAATTGAATTACGTTGAGGCTGTGCGGATAAGTTTTAGAAAATTCATTCAAAAACCACTGAAAGCAATCAGCATCTAAATGGGAAAATTCTAAAAAGAAGTTTTCGCCACTCAGTGGCTCAATGGCACCATAGAGCCAAAATGATTGAAAGGTCCATTGAACTGGACCAACTGGCTTAATCCCCAGTGCGGTGATGACCCGCCGGGTGATCGTTTTTAATCCAAAGCGACTTTCATCTTGGCACCAATACCGTAAAGGCCGGACCGCTTCATTTTCAACTTGCTGAAGAATATCAATTAATTCAAGTTGTCGTCATTGTACAGGACAAAAATAACTTGCTGAAAATTAAGATAAAAAATAACAGCTATTTTGAGGGTAGTAGGATCGCGAGGTTGCTGTTATCATAACTAATTGATTGATAACATTAATTCTAAAACAGGCGAGGTTAATTCCGTGAATTCCCCTTTTTTAATACCCGGCACTTTGCAGAAATGCTTCATCATCATTTTCACTGGAACCGAGCGCGTATCTCTTGCATTGTCTATTTAATTATCGGAATCATCCAGATGGGAACGGTCAATCTCGCAAAGATTGCTGTCACCTTTCCTGGGCGTGCGCAACCGGCCTCTCATTACAAACGCCTTCAACGACTTTTTTGTCAATTTTCTCTAGACCTGAATCAAGTCGCCCGGTTCATTGCCAGTCTCATTCCTGTGCTTCAGTTCAAATTGACACTCGATAGAACCAATTGGAAATATGGTGATGTCAATATCAATTACCTTGTTTTAGGAGTCGTCTATCGCGGATCTGCTTTTCCTATACTATGGGTTGCTTTAGATAAAAAAGGCAACTCAAATACCCAAGAAAGAATAGCATTAATGAATCGATTCCTTACGATTTTCGGCCCGCAAATGATCGCCTGCTTGTTTGCGGATCGCGAGTTTATTGGGATTCAATGGTTTGGTTATCTTATTGAAAATCAAATTAAATTCGTAATACGCATCAAAAAGAATACGCGAATCTCTAACTCCCGAGGGGTCCCCGTCTCCGCCGAAAATCTTTTTCGAGGCCTACCCCGTGGCAGCGCTCTGGTTTTATCGGGCCAACGAACCGTATGGGGGCACTCTCTTTATGTGATTGGTCTGAAAATGGCCAACGGTGAATTCGTTATTCTCGCAACGCAAGAACAACCGGAAACCGCGTTGGAAAATTATAAGGAACGCTGGCCGATCGAAACGCTTTTCATTTGCTTAAAAACTCGGGGATTCGATCTGGAATCCACCCATATAACTGACCCCCAGCGACTTGAAAAATGGATGGCTTTTCTCGCTATTGCATTTAGTTGGGCGCATATTATTGGTGAATGGCGCCATGAAATTAAACCGATCAAGATCAAAAAACATGGCCGTCCCACCCAAAGTCTTTTTCGCTATGGATTAGATTATTTGAGAAGTTGTTTATTTCATCACCAAGAATCCGCCCGGCAATACGCTTTTCATCAGGCACTGGAGTCGCTCTTTAAACGGTTGGGATCGAGCCCTCAAAATCGCTGTTTTCTACCTCTAACCAATACGCCACCCGGCAGAATTTTAACGTAAATTCATTTGGTTAGATGATTTTGTCCTGTACAATGAGTTGTCGTGGAAGTTTTTTTTAAAAGAAACCACCGCCTCTTCATGGCGATGAACGCTCGTTGGCCGCGCCACTTTAAGTTTTGCTTTGAGTTGATAACGAACGACTTGATGCACTGTTGAATAAGGAATATCGACCTCGTATTCCTGGAGAAGCCACTGCTGGATTTGTCCGTAACTATGAAATCCATGAGTCGGATCGTCCAGACGGCGCTGGAGTGCCTCTCTCATAGCTTCGGTAATTCTCGAACGACGGCCGCCATGATAATTCCACTGCAACAGCCCGATTAAGCCTTGGGTACGATATACTTTGAGCCACTTGACAATGACGGATTTCGATCGCCATAAATGATCGGCTAACTCTTGTAAAGAATGAAAAATCTCACTTTTAATCCAATATAGAATTTGTAATCGCTCTCGAAACTTGGCGTGAGTTTGTTCATTCATTATGCGCTTTAGTTCTTCGGAGGATTCGTGGATTTCGACTTGTAATGAGCGGCTCATGACTGGATCATTCAACCACTATGCACTGAAAGTGCATAGAATGCTTTAGAGACTGAAAGTCTCGGTTTCAGCTAAAGCTGACTGAAAGGTGCAAGCTGATAGCTTGTGTTTGATGACTGAAAGTCACTCGATCAAAAAATTATCATCCCGATGATTTGGATGATTTTCATGGCCTTTTAAATACTCTTGGATCATTTCATCAGTCACATGACCAGAACTGAAAGCAGCATAACCAATGCCCCAAAAATGCTTACCCCAATAGCGCTTTCCTAACTGGGGGAACTCTTCTTGAATTCGGCGGGAAGAACGCCCCTTCATGAGTCGTACCATATCACTCACTGACAGATGCGGAGGGTAGGATACATAGAGATGGATATGATCTTTGCTGACTCGTCCCTGGATAATTTCAACTTCATTCGCATCGCATACCTGACGAATCAGTTCGCGTATCCGAATACCTACTTCCTTGGTCAGTACGTTGTACCGATATTTTGTAATCCAGACCAAGTGAACCTTCAGCTCATGAACCGTATGTGAACCTTTGCGATAAGATCTCATGGCAAACCATACACTAAAAGTTTTGGACTAAAGTCCATAGTTTTTACTAGCAAACTGAGACAATAAAAGTAGGTTAAATGAGTATGATAACAAAATCTAATCGTAAATGGTATAACTTGCAGAAAGGGCGGGCCAGCCTGGGCCAGCAACTGGAGCGTCTAACGGAAGCCTACCTGCAAGCCATCATCCCCTTGCCCGAGTATGAGCGGCGCCGCCGCGACTTGGCGCAGCGTGACCAGGCGCTGGCGGAACAGGAGGCCCAACTCTCGGCCCAGGCCGAACGCCACGAGGAAGTGGCCGGACTGGCCATCGCCATTGAGGAGTTCTGCGCCCGCGTTCAAAGGGGGCTGGTCAATGCCACCTTCGAACAAAAGCGTCAGCTGGTCGAGCTTTTGATCGACCGGGTTATCGTGACGGATGCCGAGGTCGAAATTCGTTATGTCATCCCTACCCACCCGAGCAGCGAGCACATCCGTTTTTGTCATTTGCGTAAAGACTATTTCTGAGACCCACAGCTGATTCGGCCGCTCGGCGTTAAACTGTCGGTTGACCTGGGCCACGGGGTACGACGTAGCCGGATCCCCCACCGTGGTGCGTATGAGCTTGCCGCGGATGACGCCGCGCAGACCCAGGCGGCGCATGAGTCGTTCGACCGTACAGCGGGCCACGGCGATGCCTTCCCGATGCAACTGCCGCCAGACCTTGTCGGCCCCATAGACCTGCAGGTTCGCTTGCCAGACCCGCTCGATGTCGATCATCAAAGTGTCATCACGCCGCGCCCGCGCGCGGCGTGCTGCTGGATCGCGTCGCCGCGCGATATGACGCCAATACCCCGATGGGGCAACCTGCAGGACCTTGCAAATCGGCTCGACCCCAAAGGCATTCCGGTACTGATCGATGAACGCCCTCACGATTTGAAGCGGCGGTCGAGCTCCGCCTGGGCGAAAAACGCACTGGCCAAGCGCAGAATCTCATTGGCTTTACGGAGTTCGCGAACCTCACGTTCCAGGGTTTTGATCCGGTCCTGCTCAGCCGTACCGAGACCCTCACGCTGACCGGTATCACGCTCGTGCTGGCGGACCCACCGACGCAGTGTCTCGACGGTACAACCGATCTTGGCCGCAATCGATACCATCGTTGCCCACTGCGATTCATACTGAGCCCTGGCTTCAAACAGCAAGCGCACAGCACGCTCCATGACCTCGGGCGAATACTTTACAGATTTCTTCATGGCTCCATTCTCTCAAGTGATGGAGCCTCCTCAAAACCCGGGGCGGTTTAAACAGCCGCGCGGGACGTTTGATTGCGTCGTCGAACTTGATGACGCGCGCGCTTATCGCTTGGAGCTGGGGGCGTTCGTCAGCCAGTCGCGCGGTTGTAGAAAAACCTCATACAACCTTGCTTCCAGGCTATCCGGTTCGGGCCGCCAGTCGTATTCCCAACGTACCCGTGGCGGCAGCGACATCAGGATCGATTCGGTGCGCCCGCCCGATTGCAGGCCGAACAGGGTACCCCGGTCGTACACCAGGTTGAATTCGACATAGCGCCCGCGCCGGTAAAGCTGGAACTCCCGCTCCCGCTCGCCATAAGGCAAATCCTTCCGCCGCTCGACGATGGGCAGATAGGCGGGCAGATAGTGGTCGCCGACGCCACGCAGAAAGGCGAAGCAGCGTTCGAATCCCCACTCGTTCAGGTCGTCGAAGAACAGCCCGCCGATGCCGCGCGGTTCGTTGCGGTGCTTGAGGAAGAAATACTCGTCGCACCAGCGTTTGAAGCGCGGATAGACTTCCGGCCCAAACGGCGCGCAGGCGGCGCGGGCGGTGCGGTGCCAGTGGGTGCAGTCTTCCTCGAAGCCGTAGTACGGCGTGAGATCGAAACCACCACCGAACCACCACACCGGTTCGGCATCGTCCCGCGCGGCGCTGAAGAAGCGGATATTGGCGTGGGAAGTGGGCACGTAGGGGTTGCGGGGATGGACCACCAGCGACACGCCCATGGCTTCGAAACCGCGCCCGGCCAGCTCCGGTCGCTGGGCGGTGGCCGCCGGCGGCAGACGGGCACCGGCAACGTGGGAAAAGTTGATGCCGGCCTGTTCGAACAGCGCGCCGTCGCGCATGACGCGAGTGCGGCCGCCGCCGGCCAGACCGCCGCCACCGCCAGTGGGACGCTCCCAGGCATCTTCCCGGAACGTCGCGGTGCCGTCGGTCGATTCCAGGGCACGAGTCAGCCTATCCTGCAATTCGCGCAAGTAACTCAGTACGGCGTCGATATCGGAAGGTTTGGACATGGCGGTTCCACGGGATCTCAATGTTTCCGGTGGTGTCCCTCAGTTTACGTGATGAGCTAGGCCAGTGACGACGACAACATATATCCTCAATGTGATTGCGGTGTTGATCACTGGCTGCGGATATCATGAAATGGGAAACGCTTTACTGCCCCAATCGTTCCTGTCCGCACTACGGTCGGCCCTTTGGTCAAGGGTTGTTGGTCAAAAATGGTTCCAGTCACGGGAAAAAACAGGCGCTGTGTCGTTCGTGCGGGAGGAGGGTGTCCTTGACCTACGGAACCGCCTACTTTGATCTCGAAGCCGATCCGGCCCTTTTTGAACTGACGGTGCGCGCCTTGGCGGAGGGCAATGCCATCCAGGGCACGGCACGGATCGTCCAGATCGACAAAGATACGGTTTGTGCGTGGTTGAACCGGGCCGCCCACCAGTGTCGTGGGGTGGTGTTGTCCCATTGGCGGGACTTGCCGGTGACCGAATGTCAACTGGATGAATTGTGGCGTTTCGTCCATACCAGGGACCAAAATCTGGCGGTGGCCCGGCGGTGGTGCGAAACCGATGGCGATGCTTGGGTGTGGGTCGCCTTTGCGCCGGGATGGCGCTTGGTGGTGGCGTTTGTGGTGGGCAAACGCACGCAGGCGCAGGCGAATCTGCGCCTGGATCGCGTGGTGTGCGTGACCGATGGCCGCGTCCCCTTCTTTAGCAGCGAGCCATGGCCGGGCTATCCCGCCGCCTTGCCGCATGTCTATGGGGAATGGTATCAGCCCGAGCGCCAGGGCAAGCGCGGCCGGCCTCCCGCCCCGCGACGCCGGCCCCCACCGAACTTGTTGTATGCCCAAGTGGTCAAGCGACGTGAAAAAGGACGGGTGGTGGAAGTGACCCGCCAGCTCGTCTGGGGCCATGCGGACGAGATTCAAGCGCGCTTGGCGCGCTCCCCGACCAGCACGACGATCAACACCAGCTTTGTCGAGCGGGATAATCTGGCCTGGCGCGAACACAATCGGCGGCTGTCCCGCAAAACGACCGCTTTTTCCAAGGAGCTGCCCTGGATGGAAAAGCAGCTGTGGCTGTCGTTGGCCTACTCCCATTTCTGCTTGCCCCACCTCAGCTTGCGTCAGGAATTGCCCACACCGGCACCGACCCGGGGTGACGGATCGCCTCGCGGATGGCGGCCCGTCACCCCGGCCATGGCCGGGGGCATGACGGATCACGTCTGGACTACGGCGGAACTTCTCGGGTATCGGGTACCCGCCCCATTGCTGGATACCTTGGATGGCATCCAACATTTGTTCCCGGCATTGGATGATGAGGTTCACCACGTAAACTGAGGGACACCACCGGAATATCTGCTCTCGTCAAAAAACTATGACAGGAAAAATTCAGGGGAATATATCCTGAGAAGGTCCACTTGGTCTAATATTCTTATGTGAACTGAGTGAGGCATTAACAAAAATAATACATTAGACCTGTTCCCAAATAAATTTCATAACCTATTGAACAGCATATTTATTTTTAAGGTTACACAAGCCGGCAACCAATAAAATAACCTGATCGGCCATATTATGGAAATGGTTTCGGAATCTATTCGTAAGAATCTGAAAAATTTTTAGGTCGCCAATCAAATGTTCCACTCCGACACGAACGCGACTGATCGCTCGATTTTCTCTCTTTTGCTGAGGAGTTAATGCAGAGCATTGATTGGCTTTCGACCGGCGAGGCTTTTTATGAGGAATATAAATTTTATGGAACGAGGGATAGTGATCTTTGATCCCTTGATAACCCAAATCAACCCAAGCTTCCACGGTGGAGAGACCCGGTTGCTGAGGATCTAATTCCTCTTTCAATAACGCGTAGTCATGCCGGCTACCGGCCACTGTTGGGCCAACAACTGGAATGCCTTTATTGCTGTCCCCGATCACCGTGTTTTTCAGAGTATGATGGCGTTTCTTGCCACTAAAATAATGTTTTTGTTTACGCGCATGGTGGGGGCGGCAACAAGGCCTTTCTGTCGCATCAATACATTGTACAGGACAAAATCATCTAACCAAATGAATTTACGTTAAAATTCTGCCGGGTGGCGTATTGGTTAGAGGTAGAAAACAGCGATTTTGAGGGCTCGATCCCAACCGTTTAAAGAGCGACTCCAGTGCCTGATGAAAAGCGTATTGCCGGGCGGATTCTTGGTGATGAAATAAACAACTTCTCAAATAATCTAATCCATAGCGAAAAAGACTTTGGGTGGGACGGCCATGTTTTTTGATCTTGATCGGTTTAATTTCATGGCGCCATTCACCAATAATATGCGCCCAACTAAATGCAATAGCGAGAAAAGCCATCCATTTTTCAAGTCGCTGGGGGTCAGTTATATGGGTGGATTCCAGATCGAATCCCCGAGTTTTTAAGCAAATGAAAAGCGTTTCGATCGGCCAGCGTTCCTTATAAGTTTCCAACGCGGTTTCCGGTTGTTCTTGCGTTGCGAGAATAACGAATTCACCGTTGGCCATTTTCAGACCAATCACATAAAGAGAGTGCCCCCACACGGTTCGTTGGCCCGATAAAACCAGAGCGCTGCCACGGGGTAGGCCTCGAAAAAGATTTTCGGCGGAGACGGGGACCCCTCGGGAGTTAGAGATTTGCGTATTCTTTTTGATGCGTATTGCGAATTTAATTTGATTTTCAATAAGATAACCAAACCATTGAATCCCAATAAACTCGCGATCCGCAAACAAGCAGGCGATCATTTGCGGGCCGAAAATCGTAAGGAATCGATTCATTAATGCTATTCTTTCTTGGGTATTTGAGTTGCCTTTTTTATCTAAAGCAACCCATAGTATAGGAAAAGCAGATCCGCGATAGACGACTCCTAAAACAAGGTAATTGATATTGACATCACCATATTTCCAATTGGTTCTATCGAGTGTCAATTTGAACTGAAGCACAGGAATGAGACTGGCAATGAACCGGGCGACTTGATTCAGGTCTAGAGAAAATTGACAAAAAAGTCGTTGAAGGCGTTTGTAATGAGAGGCCGGTTGCGCACGCCCAGGAAAGGTGACAGCAATCTTTGCGAGATTGACCGTTCCCATCTGGATGATTCCGATAATTAAATAGACAATGCAAGAGATACGCGCTCGGTTCCAGTGAAAATGATGATGAAGCATTTCTGCAAAGTGCCGGGTATTAAAAAAGGGGAATTCACGGAATTAACCTCGCCTGTTTTAGAATTAATGTTATCAATCAATTAGTTATGATAACAGCAACCTCGCGATCCTACTACCCTCAAAATAGCTGTTATTTTTTATCTTAATTTTCAGCAAGTTATTTTTGTCCTGTACAATGGCATCAATAATAATCTTCTGATGATGATCAATAGGTTGCTTATCAGTATTAGCGGGCTTAAAATGGCGATGCGGTAAGATATGCAAGCGTTTTTCAGCCTGCTTTAAAATAGGCATAAATTTAACAAAATTTTCTTGGGCTTTGGCTGGACTCAGGTCAAACAAACAACCCAGCACATCAAATGTCGGATAGTTTTTGAGATAAAACAGGATAAAAAAGAGTTTTAAATCGGGTGAGGATAATGCACCTTTCCGACCGCCACCCGGCTTTCTTTGACGTTGCAAGCGGTGTTTTTGGTAACGCTGTTGTTGGGCCAACTGCAAACACTTTGCAAACTCAGGTAGAATAAGGTCAAATTCTTTCTGAGAGAGTCCAGTACAGGCTCTAAATTGTCTTTCATTGCGGACTGTCATCAATTTAAATTTTCGCATGGCGGTTCTCCTAATAATTCTATCCTCATTGAATAAAATGGAGGCTAATTTAAAAAAATCAACTCTAACTTATTGATTAAATAAAATAATTTTTTATAACTAAATTGTAACAGGTTGAAAATATTCAAGATAATTATTTGGGGACTTCTCTTTTAGCTAATGTTAACATTTTAAATTCAGGCCGAAACTGTCCTGGACATGGGGTCCACTTTAGTTCCGCCCGGGCGTAACCAGTCGAGCGCGCCCTTGGTTCAGGCGACGAGTCGAAGCCGGGTGGATGGGGGTTGGCTCGGGATGTTCGCATAGAGGCGCGCCGTTTCGGTTTGGATGTAATGGTTCATGAACGGCTCCCATTCGTCGTTGAGCGCCACGCAGCGCAGGTTCAACAGGGCCTGGGCGCCGGGCAGGGTCCAATGCATCCCGGCCCGTTCCATCCGGTCCTTGACCGCATGGCGGCAGGCCCCTTCGATCACCCCTGAGGCGATGGGATAGCCGGCGGCGAGATACCGATCGTAATGAATGCGGTCGCGGTGGCGGTCGAAATAACCGTGAATCTGTTCCAGCCGGGCGCGGGCGGCGGCGGACAGGTGGCCCTGCTCGGCCAGGTCCTGTAGCCAGCGAATCACCCCGGTCCCCACCCCGTCGAGCAGGGCATGCACCAGCACCTTCATCAGTTTAGTCGCCAGCGGGCTACCGGACGGCTGAAACAGGTGAACGGCGTCCCACAAATAGCCGGTCGCATGGAGCAGATCGAGGATCTCGACCCGCGCGGTGTCGCCCAAGGTGTCCGCCGCGGCGTCCCACAACGCCGGCTGACCGTCCATCAGCAGGACCCAGGTTTGCCGGTGGTCGGGGTCGCGCTGGCGAGCCTCAGCCCGCAACCAGGGGAACACCACCTCGACCGGGCGCGGTGCGGCGAGCGCCGCCGCCACGGCGGCGGCCACCGGCAACACCGCGCACAGCCGTTTCTGTCGAGGCGCCGGTCGGGGCGTCGCCGAGGGTTCCGTGGGGGCGGTCGGATCGCGAAACAAGGACTCGACCACGGCGGTGGCGGTACGCGGATGCGGCTCGATCTGATAGGCCGCACCGAGCACGGCCATCTTCTTACGATCCGGCTTCGGCCCTCGGGTGTGGTCGTGGGCGGCGATGGTCGGGGCGTCGGCCGGCTTGCGGATCGGGACCCCCTTGCCATCGGCGCTCAGCACCACGAGCTGCTGGCCCGTCGCCGGGGCCGGCGGCGGTCGGGCCGCTTCATGACCGGCCACCGCCCCGGCCAGGGTCCGGGTCATCGCCTCCAGGCTGGCCACCGACTGTTTCAGACCCAGGATGCGCGCCAGCACCGTGTTGACCTGACCGTAGGGATTCTCCACCGCCAGCGCTTGATCCCAGTCCTGCAAGAGATAGGAAAACGGGCCCTCGGGCAACCCCAGCCGGGCATCCAGCGGCGCCGCCTCGATCGCCTGGCCTTCCCGCGTGCCGTAGACCACCCGCACCAGGGTGAAGTCGCCAAAGATCGACCGATAGGGTCGGCCATGGGGTTCGGGCAAGCGCTTGACCACTCGCCCGTCGGCCAGCGTCAGGGTTTTGCCGCAATCCCCGTCGCCCACCAAGGCAAAATACTGCGCTTGCATCTCATGACCCAGTCGCAACAGGCGCGACCACAGGCCGCGCTCCAGTTCGTGCGCCGGCAAGCCGTCGCGGGCGGCGTCGTACACGAACCCGGTCAGCACCGCCAAGTGCGCCGACAGGTCCAACCCCTTGCCTTCGGTCGTCAACGGCCACATCATCGACATCGGTGGGTTCCTCGGGTGATTGCTTGTTGGGTGACATCAATCTACCCACCTCCGGGTCAACCGGGCAAGGGACCCACCGCCCCTTTCCACCCCGGCGCGCTACCCCGCGCTCGACTGGTTACGCCCGTTCCGCCCAAACTGAAAATCAGAAGGACTTATCATGCGTCTTGTCAAAACTGTATCGATGCGCACCTCGCTTATTACCGCAGGCATCACCCTTGCAGCGGCCCTTGCCCTTCCGGTAGAGGCGTGCACCTCGCTGATCTACCATGACAGCACCGCCGCAATCTACTTCGGGCGCACTTTGGAACTTGCGGCAGAGTTGCCCTATCAGGTCGCCTTCATCCCGAAGGGTATGAAATACGCTTCAAAAGCGTCGGCGGGTGGTCCGTCGTTGGGTTGGACCACCCGCTATGGCATTCTCGCCGTGACGGTGCCGGACACCTCGCCAGAGGACCTAAAAATCGTTGAAGGCATGAACGAAATGGGGCTGACCTTCAGCCTGCTGGCTTTTGCCGATGCCTCTGGCCCGGAAGGTTCCTTCAACAAGACCAAGGCCGCCCTTGCCGCCATTGATCTTGGCTCATGGACCCTTGGACAGTTCTCCACCGTCGCCGAAGTGAAGGCCGCGCTGGCCGATCAGCCGGTTCTGCTGTCGCCGTTGGCCTCGCTTGGCAACGCAAAATCGCCGTTTCACTACGCGATGCATGATCGCAGCGGCGCATCTATCGTGATCGAGTTTTCTGACGGGACGCAAACCGTTTATGACAACCCGGTTGGCGTGATGACCAATGGTCCGGCGTTGCCGTGGCATTTGGCCAACCTGAACAATTACACGTTTTTGAACAACCTTGATCAGTCAACCGGCAAATTCGGCAACCTCGATGTGGCGCAACCGGATTCCGGCGTTGCGACGGCCGGGCTTCCCGCTTCCAACACCTCTGTTGGCCGCTTTGTCCGCGCCGTTTACTACGCGCAATATGCCCAAGTCGTGGACAAACCCGATGATGCTGTGCTGACCCTGGCGCACATCATGAACAACTTCGACCGCCCGAAAGACATCACTATCGACAAAAGCGGTGGCGGCAATGAGGGCATCAAGGTGTCTAGATCAAAGGATGCGCCCGCTTTTACCAGCGAGTACACGTCATGGACCGCGCTGTCGGACCTGAACCGGCGATATGTCTTTCTGCGTACCTACGATGGCATGAACTATACGAAGTTCGACATTACCGGGCTGACCGATCTGACGGCTGTAACCTCGATTCCGCTGAACACTTTGAATGGGCTTGTGGGTGACGGCACCCAAGCATTGTTGGCGGCAGCCAAGGCCCCCTGACGGAAACCGGCTGCAGTGCTGCCCCAGAGGCTGCGACAGCACCGCAACCGATCCGTGGCGGTTTCGGAGAACGATGTTGCGCATCGGTTTTACAAGGTGCGAGCCAAGCGGAGGCGCGAAGAGTTCATAAAGCGGTCAACTGCCGTTTCTACGTTAAAGGGTCGGCGTCGGGATATCGGCTCCATGGGCCTGGCCTTGACCGGTCCGAGCCCGGCCGCTAAGTTCCTGTACAGGATCGGGCTTTGGGTAGTGTCCCTCAGTTTCCGTGATGAGCTTTCCCATTTTAGTGACAAGTTGGCATTCTCGATGGCGGTCATGGTTCCATCGAGGAGGTCGGCATGGACTGGGAAACGTTGTATTGTCCGAATGAACGGTGCGAGCACTACGGAAAACCTTTTAAAACTGGTGGGTTAGTACGCAATGGCAGCAGTCGAGGCGAACCTCAGGCGCGCTGCCGGAGCTGCGGGAGTACGGTGACCTTGCGTTATGGGACGGCTTACTATGGGCTGGAAGCCGATCCGGTGCAATTTGAGACCGCCCTGCGCGCGCTGGCCGAGGGGAATTCGCTGCGGGCCACCGCGCGCATCGTCGAAGTGGATAAGGACACGGTTTGCGCTTGGCTGGATCGAGGTGCCCGGCAATGCCGGGCGGTCGTGCTGTCCTTGTGGCGAAACTTGCCGGTCACCGAATGCCAATTGGATGAATTGTGGAGCTTTATCCATACCAAACAAGAAAACTTGCCTGGCGCCAAGGAGTATGTCGAGACCTATGGCGACGCTTGGGTGTGGTTGGCGTTTGCGCCGGTCTGGCGCCTGATATTGGGGTTTGTCATCGGCAAACATGATCAAACCCAGGCCGACCGGCTGGTGGAACAAGTGGCGTCGGTGACCGATGAAACCGTGCCCTTTTTTACCAGCGATCAATGGCCTGCTTATACGCAAGCGTTGTTGAACATGTATGGGGAATGGTACTGTCCGCCCCGCTGCGGGACGCGCGGCCCGCATCCCAAACCCCGCCGGCGACCGCATGCCGATCTGCTGTATGCCCAAGTGATCAAGCATCGAAGGGGTGGGCGTATCACCGCGATCTCCACTCAAGTCGTTTTTGGGGACCGGGCGACCGTCGCGGCGCGACTGGCCCAATCGCCCGTCAGTCAAACCATCAATACCAGTTTCGTCGAGCGGGACAACCTGACCCAGCGGCAGCAGAACCGCCGCCTGACCCGTCGCACCAACGGGTTCTCCAAGAACTTGTCTTGGTTCGAAAAACAGTTGTGGTTGTCGTTGGCCTACTACCATTTGGTGTTACCCCATGACAGCTTGCGCCGCTCGTTGCCGGTCACCGAGCCGACGCGCGGATCGGGTTCTCCCCGTCGATGGTGTTCCATCACGCCTGCGATGGCGGCCGGCGTGACCCATCACATCTGGACCACCCGGGAGCTGTTATCGTATCGGGTCTCACCGCTGTATTGGGCAGAATGCCCCCATCTTGAAAAATTGTTCCCCGGTTGGCCTGAAGCTCATCACGGAAACTGAGGGACACTACCGGGCTTTGGCGTCCCATGACGTTCCAACGGGGGGTGGATGATGGGAAAGAACATCGTGTTGTTGTCGGACGGCACAGGCCAGAGTGGTGGGGTCGGATACGAGACCAACGTCTGGCGGCTGTACAGGGCGCTGGCCCACGACGATCAGCAGCTCTGCTGCTACGACGACGGTGTCGGCTCCCAGGACCTGAAGCTGATCAAGGCCGTCGGCGGCGCCTTTGGATGAGGACTGAGTCGCAACGTGCGGGACCTCTACGCCTTTGTCGTGCGTCATTGGGAGCCCGGTGACCGCATCTACCTCTTTGGCTTCAGTCGGGGCGCCTTTACGGTTCGCCTCCTCACCGGCCTTATCGCCCACTGCGGCATCCTCGACCTGAGTCAGATCGATTCCGAAGGGCGCCTAGGTCGTGTTCACAAAATTGCTAGCGGAGCATGATCACGATGAGGGCGAGGGTGACGAAAGCCAGGAAGTGGGCTTTGAGTTTTTCATAGCGGGTGGCGACTCGGCGGAACTGTTTGAGTTTATTAAAAAGGCGTTCGACTTTGTTGCACTGTTGGTAGCGTTCCTTATCGTAACCGATACGATCCCAGCGGTGCGCCTTGGGCGGGATGACCGGGGTGATGCCCTTGGCGTCGAGCTGGGCGCGGATGGCGTTGCTGTCGTAGGCTTTGTCCATGGCGGCGTGCTGGATGCCGTCGCAAGGATCGAGGGCATCGACCAGCGCCTCGCCGACCGGGGCGTCTCCCGCCGGCCCCGCCGTGAGGCGGATCTCGATCCCATCGGCTTCGGAGGCACACACGGCATGAATTTGGGTGCTGAATCCGCCCCGCGAGCGACCGAGGGCCTGATCGCCTTTTTTTTAGCGGCGCCCGCCGCGTGCTGATGCGCCCGCACCACGGTGGAATCCAAAAACACGAGGCTCAGGTCCACGCCCTTGAGTCGCTTCAGCAGCCCCAGAATGTCCCCCCAGACCCCTCGCGCGATCCAGCGTTGCCAGCGCATGTAGATCGTGTGCCAGGGACCGTAATACCAATTCCCGGTAGATTTTGACTTTTTAGCTGGTGGGCCAGGATGAAGCGTAGCGCAATCCCAGCAGGCGCGTGGGAAGGTAAAACCTATCGAGAAACGGTATAAGCGTTCGGCAGATCCCGCTAAGGTGTGCCCGTGCGCGGTACATGGAGAATCCCTTCCAACGCCTCGCGGTTCTTCACCATCGGTGGTCGTCCCCGGCGACCCGGTTCGGGCGGCAGCAGGCAGGCGGTTGATCTGCTCAAATTGCTCGTTCGTGAGGGAATATAAACGATCCATGCTCAACGTCTCTGGCCGTGGATGACAGCTAGCAGTCTCGCATACAAATTAGCCCGGATTATTCATAAAAAAGGGCGAACCTCATTCAACTCATTGATATAATGAGTGTTATTCCAATAACGCTTCGGAGAAGCCAAACGAGGTCGCCCATGTCCGATTCTACCCCAGAGCAGTTGCGATTTCCTCCGGTCACTGGCCTGACCGTGCGCGCCGAGTTCGACGGTGGGGCGATGTCGTCGGACTTTGGCCCCCTGATTCTGCGGGGTGTCGACCCGCAGATCGGGCTGATCGAGCGTCTCACCCAAGCGGTCGATGACCGGCGCCATCCATCGTACATCGAGCACCCCCTGCACGATCTGTTCGCCCAACGGATCTTTCAGATCGCCTGTGGCTACGCGGACGGTCATGACGCCAATACGCTACGGACCGACCCGCTGTTTAAGCTCGGCGTGGACCGTCATCCCTTGGCGCGCGCCCTGGATTTGGCCAGCGGCCCCACCTTCTC
The DNA here is from genome assembly GCA_016699715.1 of Candidatus Competibacteraceae bacterium. Taxonomy (NCBI): domain Bacteria; kingdom Pseudomonadati; phylum Pseudomonadota; class Gammaproteobacteria; family Candidatus Competibacteraceae; species Candidatus Competibacteraceae bacterium. The sequence goes on from CP065007.1 coordinate 3,358,523, forward strand.
CCGCCTGGAGAACGCCGTGTCGACCCAGGATCTCTATCGCCTGGCGCGAGCCTTTGTCGATCAATTCATCGCCAGTTATACCGTTTCTCGATAGGTTTTACCTTCCCACGCGCCTGCTGGGATTGCGCTACGCTTCATCCTGGCCCACCAGTTAAAAAGTCAAAATCTACCGGGAATTGGTATTACCCGAAGCCACCGGCGGTGATCGTACTGGATCTGGATCATTCCGAGGATCCCACTCACGGGCAGCAAGAGTTCAGCTTCTACAATAGACCTGTTCCCAAATAAATTTCATAACCTATTGAACAGCATAGTTATTTTTAAGGTTACACAAGCCGGCAACCAATAAAATAACCTGATCGGCCATATTATGGAAATGGTTTCGGAATCTATTCGTAATACCATTTATGATTAGATTTTGTTATCATACTTATTTAACCTACTTTTATTGATCCAGTCATGAGCCGCTCATTACAAGTCGAAATCCACGAATCCTCCGAAGAACTAAAGCGCATAATGAATGAACAAACTCACGCCAAGTTTCGAGAGCGATTACAAATTCTATATTGGATTAAAAGTGAGATTTTTCATTCTTTACAAGAGTTAGCCGATCATTTAGGGCGATCGAAATCCGTCATTGTCAAGTGGCTCAAAGTATATCGTACCCAAGGCTTAATCGGGCTATTGCAGTGGAATTATCATGGCGGCCGTCGTTCGAGAATTACCGAAGCTATGAGAGAGGCACTCCAGCGCCGTCTGGACGATCCGACTCATGGATTTCATAGTTACGGACAAATCCAGCAGTGGCTTCTCCAGGAATACGAGGTCGATATTCCTTATTCAACAGTGCATCAAGTCGTTCGTTATCAACTCAAAGCAAAACTTAAAGTGGCGCGGCCAACGAGCGTTCATCGCCATGAAGAGGCGGTGGTTTCTTTTAAAAAAAACTTCCACGACAACTCATTGTACAGGACAAAATCATCTAACCAAATGAATTTACGTTAAAATTCTGCCGGGTGGCGTATTGGTTAGAGGTAGAAAACAGCGATTTTGAGGGCTCGATCCCAACCGTTTAAAGAGCGACTCCAGTGCCTGATGAAAAGCGTATTGCCGGGCGGATTCTTGGTGATGAAATAAACAACTTCTCAAATAATCTAATCCATAGCGAAAAAGACTTTGGGTGGGACGGCCATGTTTTTTGATCTTGATCGGTTTAATTTCATGGCGCCATTCACCAATGATATGCGCCCAACTAAATGCAATAGCGAGAAAAGCCATCCATTTTTCAAGTCGCTGGGGGTCAGTTATATGGGTGGATTCCAGATCGAATCCCCGAGTTTTTAAGCAAATGAAAAGCGTTTCGATCGGCCAGCGTTCCTTATAATTTTCCAACGCGGTTTCCGGTTGTTCTTGCGTTGCGAGAATAACGAATTCACCGTTGGCCATTTTCAGACCAATCACATAAAGAGAGTGCCCCCACACGGTTCGTTGGCCCGATAAAACCAGAGCGCTGCCACGGGGTAGGCCTCGAAAAAGATTTTCGGCGGAGACGGGGACCCCTCGGGAGTTAGAGATTTGCGTATTCTTTTTGATGCGTATTACGAATTTAATTTGATTTTCAATAAGATAACCAAACCATTGAATCCCAATAAACTCGCGATCCGCAAACAAGCAGGCGATCATTTGCGGGCCGAAAATCGTAAGGAATCGATTCATTAATGCTATTCTTTCTTGGGTATTTGAGTTGCCTTTTTTATCTAAAGCAACCCATAGTATAGGAAAAGCAGATCCGCGATAGACGACTCCTAAAACAAGGTAATTGATATTGACATCACCATATTTCCAATTGGTTCTATCGAGTGTCAATTTGAACTGAAGCACAGGAATGAGACTGGCAATGAACCGGGCGACTTGATTCAGATCTAGAGAAAATTGACAAAAAAGTCGTTGAAGGCGTTTGTAATGAGAGGCCGGTTGCGCACGCCCAGGAAAGGTGACAGCAATCTTTGCGAGATTGACCGTTCCCATCTGGATGATTCCGATAATTAAATAGACGATGCAAGAGATACGCGCTCGGTTCCAGTGAAAATGATGATGAAGCATTTCTGCAAAGTGCCGGGTATTAAAAAAGGGGAATTCACGGAATTAACCTCGCCTGTTTTAGAATTAATGTTATCAATCAATTAGTTATGATAACAGCAACCTCGCGATCCTACTACCCTCAAAATAGCTGTTATTTTTTATCTTAATTTTCAGCAAGTTATTTTTGTCCTGTACAATGACGACAACTTGAATTAATTGATATTTTTCAGCAAGTTGAAAATGAAGCGGTCCGGCCTTTACGGTATTGGTGCCAAGATGAAAGTCGCTTTGGATTAAAAACGATCACCCGGCGGGTCATCACCGCATTGGGGATTAAGCCAGTTGGTCCAGTTCAATGGACCTTTCAATCATTTTGGCTTTATGGTGCCATTGAGCCACTGAGTGGCGAAAACTTCTTTTTAGAATTTTCCCATTTGGATGCTGATTGCTTTCAGTGGTTTTTGAATGAATTTTCTAAAACTTATCCGCACAGCCCTCAACGTAATTCAATTGGATAACGGTCGCTTTCATTATGCCAAAAAACTTGTAATCCCCGATAATGTCGTCTTATTATTCCAACCGCCTTACAGTCCCGATGTGAACCCCATTGAGCGTGTTTGGCAATCAATGAAAGATCAATTGTGTTGGATCAATTTAAAAACCCTAGATGAACTACGTAAAAAAGTGGATGAACTCATTCAATCGCTTCTCCCAAGCGAAGTGGTTTCTTTGACCAGTTTTGATTTTATTTTATCTGCACTAAAGTAGTAAAATCTATTAGTAATCGGTATAAGAATCTGAAAAATTTTTAGGTCGCCAATCAAATGTTCCACTCCGACACGAACGCGACTGATCGCTCGATTTTCTCTCTTTTGCTGAGGAGTTAATGCAGGGCATTGATTGGCTTTCGACTGGCGAGGCTTTTTATGAGGAATATAAATTTTATGGAACGAGGAATAGTGATCTTTGATCCCTTGATAACCTAAATCAACCCGTAGCCGTTCTCCCCCCTCTACCGGGGCAAGGGGGCAAGAGGCAATCCGGCGCGGCGGTCGGCGATGGCGCGTTCGAGAGTGCGCCAAGGGGAGTGGCCACGCTGGCGACAGGTATCGATGACGCTGGCGAGCAGAGCGAAGACCCGCGAACCCACCGGGGTGCGGGTACCGTGACTGATCTTGCGCGCGATCACCCAATGGCGTAGTGCCCGCTCTGCTACATTGTTGGTCAGTGGCAGTTCGGGATGACTCAGCACCTGGAAGATGGCTTCCCAGTCGTTGAGCAACTCCACCGCCAAGGCGTGGGTTTTGGCGTGGGCGTGACCCTGGCGCCGTTCGCAGGCCGCGCGCAACGCGGCCAGTACCATCATGTGTTGGGTCGGCGGCGCGACCGGCGGCGGACCTTCGCGGGCCGCGTAGACCGCCGCCATCAGCGCCTCCAAGGTCTCCAGCACGAACCGGCCAAAGACACGGGCCTCGCGGTCGCCACTCTCGGCCAAGCCCCGCGCCTTGCGAATCAGGTGTGCCCAACAGCGTAACCGGCGCGGGTGGTTGCGGTAGGCCATCCAGCCATCGCTCATCAGCCAGCCGCTAAAGCCGTCCAGCACGTTCTCGACCCGCTCCTTGCCGCGCCCGGCCACGTAGTACAGGGTCGCGGTCGCCGCGACAAACACCCACAGCCACAGCGGCCGGCCGTGTTCGGGCCAGGAGGTTTCGTCGGCGTGCAGCAGATGGCTGTCCAGAACCGCCTGGACGAGTTCGTCTTCCGCCGGCGCCACGGCCGCGCCGGCTTCGTGGAGCGTCCGATGGATCGTGCCGGTACTGAGCTTCAGGCCCAGCCACTCGTCCAGGAATTCGCGAATCCGCGCCCGCGACAGCCGGAACCGGAAAGCCAGTGCCACGATCAGCGCCGCCAACCCCGGCCCCACCAGCCGCCATTCGCTGAGTTCAATCCCCGCCAGCAGTGGGTCCACCACGCCCTGGCCGGCCACCGCCCGGGTCCGATGGCCACAGGCGCAGGGGGCTTCGTCATAGCGATGGTCCACGACCCACAGCGTCAACCCCGGCCGCGCCGGATCGCCCCAGTGCAGGTCGACCGCCTGAAACCCGGTGTAGGCCACCGCACCCACTGGGTCCAGCGGCCGGCCACAACCGGCGCAGGTGTCGGGGTAATGGGCCTGTTCGGCATTCGCCTGGAACACCTGAGTCCGGCCGATCCCCGGCGCCCCCGGCTGCTTACCCGGTTTACGGGCGGGTTTCGCGTCCGCCGGTTTCGCCTCGGCCGACGGCGGTTCCGCCGGCACCGGCTTCGCGTCTGCCGGTGCCGACTCGGGTCCCTCGTCCGCCGCATCGGCGGCATCCGATTCCGGCCCGTCACCCGGTCGGTCCCACGGCGCCCGACTGCTCGGCGGCCGCGAACTGTTGTCCGGTCCCTGATTCAACCGGTCCAGCGCCTCCTTCAAATCGTCCAGCAGCTTGCCCGACAGCGCACGCACCTCGGCCTCCCCAGCGAATCCAGGTAGGCGTGGTCTAATTGGCGCAGGCTATGTGGGCTGAGGTGCATGGTGGTTGATCGTGGGGCTGGACTCTAGTTTTCCATACCTACTCCCCGAGGGGAAGTTAGCCATTACCGGGAGGGGTGTGAAGAGTTACATCAACCCAAGCTTCCACGGTGGAGAGACCCGGTTGCTGAGGATCTAATTCCTCTTTCAATAACGCGTAGTCATGCCGGCTACCGGCCACTGTTGGGCCAACAACTGGAATGCCTTTATTGCTGTCCCCGATCACCGTGTTTTTCAGAGTATGGTGGCGTTTCTTGCCACTAAAATAATGTTTTTGTTTACGCGCATGGTGGGGGCGGCAACAAGGCCTTTCTGTTGCATCAATAATAATCTTCTGATGATTATCAATAGGTTGCTTATCAGTATTGGCGGGCTTAAAATGGCGATGCGGTAAGATATGCCATTGTACAGGACAAAAATAACTTGCTGAAAATTAAGATAAAAAATAACAGCTATTCATTGTACAGGACAAAAATAACTTGCTGAAAATTAAGATAAAAAATAACAGCTATTTTGAGGGTAGTAGGATCGCGAGGTTGCTGTTATCATAACTAATTGATTGATAACATTAATTCTAAAACAGGCGAGGTTAATTCCGTGAATTCCCCTTTTTTAATACCCGGCACTTTGCAGAAATGCTTCATCATCATTTTCACTGGAACCGAGCGCGTATCTCTTGCATCGTCTATTTAATTATCGGAATCATCCAGATGGGAACGGTCAATCTCGCAAAGATTGCTGTCACCTTTCCTGGGCGTGCGCAACCGGCCTCTCATTACAAACGCCTTCAACGACTTTTTTGTCAATTTTCTCTAGATCTGAATCAAGTCGCCCGGTTCATTGCCAGTCTCATTCCTGTGCTTCAGTTCAAATTGACACTCGATAGAACCAATTGGAAATATGGTGATGTCAATATCAATTACCTTGTTTTAGGAGTCGTCTATCGCGGATCTGCTTTTCCTATACTATGGGTTGCTTTAGATAAAAAAGGCAACTCAAATACCCAAGAAAGAATAGCATTAATGAATCGATTCCTTACGATTTTCGGCCCGCAAATGATCGCCTGCTTGTTTGCGGATCGCGAGTTTATTGGGATTCAATGGTTTGGTTATCTTATTGAAAATCAAATTAAATTCGTAATACGCATCAAAAAGAATACGCAAATCTCTAACTCCCGAGGGGTCCCCGTCTCCGCCGAAAATCTTTTTCGAGGCCTACCCCGTGGCAGCGCTCTGGTTTTATCGGGCCAACGAACCGTGTGGGGGCACTCTCTTTATGTGATTGGTCTGAAAATGGCCAACGGTGAATTCGTTATTCTCGCAACGCAAGAACAACCGGAAACCGCGTTGGAAAATTATAAGGAACGCTGGCCGATCGAAACGCTTTTCATTTGCTTAAAAACTCGGGGATTCGATCTGGAATCCACCCATATAACTGACCCCCAGCGACTTGAAAAATGGATGGCTTTTCTCGCTATTGCATTTAGTTGGGCGCATATCATTGGTGAATGGCGCCATGAAATTAAACCGATCAAGATCAAAAAACATGGCCGTCCCACCCAAAGTCTTTTTCGCTATGGATTAGATTATTTGAGAAGTTGTTTATTTCATCACCAAGAATCCGCCCGGCAATACGCTTTTCATCAGGCACTGGAGTCGCTCTTTAAACGGTTGGGATCGAGCCCTCAAAATCGCTGTTTTCTACCTCTAACCAATACGCCACCCGGCAGAATTTTAACGTAAATTCATTTGGTTAGATGATTTTGTCCTGTACAATGAAGATATGCAAGCGTTTTTCAGCCTGCTTTAAAATAGGCATAAATTTAACAAAATTTTCTTGGGCTTTGGCTGGACTCAGGTCAAACAAGCAACCCAGCACATCAAATGTCGGATAGTTTTTGAGATAAAACAGGATAAAAAAGAGTTTTAAATCGGGTGAGGATAATGCACCTTTCCGACCGCCACCCGGCTTTCTTTGACGTTGCAAGCGGTGTTTTTGGTAACGCTGTTGTTGGGCCAACTGCAAACACTTTGCAAACTCAGGTAGAATAAGGTCAAATTCTTTCTGAGAGAGTCCAGTACAGGCTCTAAATTGTCTTTCATTGCGGACTGTCATCAATTTAAATTTTCGCATGGCGGTTCTCCTAATAATTCTATCCTCATTGAATAAAATGGGGGCTAATTTAAAAAAATCAACTCTAACTTATTGATTAAATAAAATAATTTTTTATAACTAAATCATAATAGGTTGAAAATATTCAAGATAATTATTTGGGGACTTCTCTAATCACTATTACGGCCATGACTGCTACCTACCGCTGTTCCTCTTCGAGGGGCTCTCGGGCAAGTTCATCACCGCCGTGCTGCGCCCTGGCCAGCGCCCGACCGGCGCGGAGAACGCCATGATCGTCAAGCGGGTGGTCGAGCGGCTGCGCGCGGCCTGGCCTCAGACCCGCCTCGTGTTGCACGGCGATGCCCACTTCGCCAATCCCGAGTTGATGCAACTGGCCTTGGACGATCCGTACACCGACTTTATCTTTGGGCTGGCCGGCAACCGGGCGCTTTCGCCCTTGGCCGAGCCCTGCTTGGTCGCCAATCGCCAACGCCATGCGTTACGCATCGAGAACGCCCGCCGTGCCCGGCAACCCCTGCCGACCCACACCCGAACCTATCATGAGGTGGCCTACGCCGCCGCTACTTGGCCGCGGGCATTTCGGGTGATCCTCAAGGCCGAGGTGATGGCCTTGGGCGATAACCCACGGTTCGTGGTCACCTCGCTGGACCTGCCCACCTCGGAATGCCTGTACCGCGATCTCTACAGCGCCCGCGGCCAAGACGAAAATTTCCTCAAAATGGTCAAGAACGACTGGGCCAGCGATCGTACCTCCGATCACCGCTTCCTCGCCAACCCCCTGCGCCTGTTCTTTTCCTGCGCTGCCTACGTCTTGCATCAGGCGCTGCGGACCGAGGTGCGGGTTCATACCGAACTGGCCAAGGCCCAACCGGTCACCGTCATCCTCAAGCTGTTCAAGCTGGCCGTGCGGGTGGTGGCCTATCAGGATCGGATCAAACTGCACTTGCCGACCCGTTGTCCCGTCAAAGACCTCCTGCACCGGATCACGGAAATCCTGTTCCTGACGCGACCGCCGCATCCGCTCCGCGCCTGACCCTGGCGGTCAAGCCCCATTCTGGACACCCCACCCGTCGGGACAGGGAACTGGCTGCCCGTCTGGCCGCCACCGCGCCCATATGACCTGCCACGACACTGGTTAACACGGGCAACACCGGCCTCTGCCACCGATCCACGTGCGGGTCACCCATCCAGCAGGTCGGTCATCCCTTGAATTTGACTACGAGAGGGGCGACCTCTGGCACCGATGACAGATTTATGAAACATTCGGGTTAATAGATGTTCCAACAACCCACGAACCATCACCGTGATGGGACTCTTCTCCGCAAATCGCTGTAAGATTTCACCAAACATGACGACCCTTCGGGTTGGATGTGAAAATTATGCTTATTTTACAATGTGTTGAAACACCTTAAAAGGGCTGCCCTTTCAACCACACTGGCCAAATCGTCAGCGCAACGGAAGCCTGGGCCGAGCATTACGCCGGCGCCACCGCCAGATTGTCGATCAGCCGCGCCCGGCCCAGCCAAGCCGCCGCGAAAATCCGCAAATCCACATCCTCCGCAGTCGGTCGCCGCAAATTGTCGGAACGGCGGATCTCAAAGTAGTCCGGACGGAAGCCAGCCTCCGCCAGCCGTGACTTCGCCTCCGCCTCCAGCGCCGCGCAATCCCGCTCACCCGCCCGCAGGCGTTCCGCCGTCGCCCGCAAGATCGAGTACAGCATGGGAGCCCGCGCCCGTTCCTCGGCCGACAGATAACCGTTGCGCGAACTCATCGCCAATCCGTCGGGTTCGCGCACGGTCGGCACACCGACGATTTCGACTGGAAAGTCGAGGTCGACCGCCATCCGGCGGATGATGACCAGTTGCTGCCAGTCCTTCTCGCCGAACACCGCCACATCCGGCCGCACCATGTTGAGCAGCTTGGCCACCACCGTGGTGACACCGCCGAAATGAGCCGGCCGGCTGACCCCGCACAGGATTTCGGATAGTTCCGGCACCGTCACCTGGGTCATGTCCGCCAGCGGGCGCGGGTAGATTTCAGCCAGCTTGGGCGCAAACAGCAGATCCAGGCCGACGCCTTCCAACTGGCGGCTGTCATCCTCCAGCGTGCGGGGATAACCGGCATAGTCTTCGTTGGCGCCGAACTGCATCGGGTTAATGAAGATGCTGGCGACAGTGCGCGGCGCCAGCTCACGGGCATGCTCGACCAAATGGATATGGCCACGATGCAGGTTGCCCATGGTCGGCACGAACGCCACTCGCTCGCCAGCCCGTTTCCAGGTGGCTATCCGGACGCGCAACTCGGCGATGGTGTGTGCGGTTTTTTGCATGGCGCGCGCTCCTGGAGAATCAGGCGAGACAGTGCTCGGGACCGGGGAATTCACTGCTCTTAACGGCGTGCACGTAAGCTTCCACCGCCGCCCGCAGGCTGTCGTGACCGGTTAGGAAATCTTTGGAGAACCTCGGCCGGCGACCGGGCGTAATGCCCAGCATGTCGTAACTGACCAGGACCTGGGCATCGCAGCCCGGCCCGGCGCCGATGCCGATCAGCGGAATCGTCAGTGCCTCGGCCAGCCGCGCCGCCAGTTCGGCCGGGATGCACTCCACCAGCGCCACGTCGGCCCCGGCGTCCTGTAGGGCCAGCGCCTCGTCGATGATCTGGCGGGCGGTCGCTTCCTCGCGGCCCTGCACCCGGTAGCTGCCCAGCTTGTGGATCGACTGCGGCAGCAGACCCAGATGGGCACAGACCGGAATGCCGTTGCGGCTGAGCTGGCGCACCGTTTCCACCAGCCAGCCACCGCCCTCCAGCTTCACCATTTGGGCACCGCCTTCCCGCATCAGCCGGGCGGCGTTGTGGACCGCCTGTTCGACCGTGGCGTAACTGGCGAACGGCATATCCGCCATCAGCAGGGCGGAATGGCAGCCACGCGCCACCAGGCGGGTGTGATAGATCATGTCTTCCAGCGTGACCGGCACGGTGGTGCGCTGGCCCTGAATGACCATGCCCAGCGAATCGCCGACCAGCAGAACATCCACGCCCGCCGCTTCCAGCAGCGCCGCAAAGCTGGCATCGTAAGCGGTCAGGACCGTGAATTTTTCCCGGTCGCGTTTCATCTTTGCCAGGGTGGTGACTGTGGTCGGCTTTCGGGTCGGTGCGTCTTTATACATGACGTGCTCTGACTGGGGCCGCGCCGCTTTGGAAAATGCGGCGACGGCGAATTCAAGGGAGAGATTTTGTCGGGAGAACCGGCGGGAGTATCGTAATCGCTTATTCGGCGCTGTCCAGACGGACAAGGGCCGTTTGCGGGAATTTTATGAGCAATTCGCTCAACAATCCGCGACCGGGGATCTCCAGATCCGGCGCAATATCGTACAGGGGATACAGCACGAACGCCCGTTCGTGCAGGCGAGGATGCGGCAGGGTCAGCCGAGGCCCGTCAAGAACGAGTTGATCGTACAGCAACAGATCCAGGTCCAGGGTGCGTGGTCCCCAATGCACGGTTCGGGTTCGTCCCTGCGCGGCTTCGATCGCCTGCAGTGCCGTCAGCAGTTCGTCCGGCGCGAGCGTGGTGTCCAGGGCGGCGGCGGCGTTGAGGTAATCGGGTTGACCCGACGGACCGCCGACCGGCGCGCCGCGGTATAGCGGCGAACAGGCCATGCAGTGGCTGGCGGGGAGTTTGCGCAAGGCCAAAAACGCGTGGCGCATCTGAATGAGCGGACGGCCCAGGTTGCTGCCGATGCCGATATAGGCCCGTGCCGGCCGCATGGGTTTGCCGCCGGGGATCAGGCTTCTGGCACCGGCGGCGCGGCCGGTGCGCCCTTACGGGCGGAGCGAGGCTTGCGTCGGCGGCGGGGTTTGCTTTTTTTCGCCTGGGCCGTCGGTTGAGTCATCCGATTCCGTCCGCTTTCGTCCTGCGCCAGCAACCGGGTCCACCAGTCGGCCAGCTCTCTCGCGGATTCGTCGGCCTCGCTCCGCAGCAGCAGAAAATCGTAGGCGGCGCGAAACCGGGGATGCGCCAGCAGCCGCAGTGGGCGCTTGCCGGTGATGCAAGTTAAGCGCTGCTGCATTTCCCAGATTTCCCGCATCGGCAGGCTGTAGCGGCGTGGCAGGGAGGTGTGGCGGATTTGCGCCTGGACCACCGCTTCGGCGGCGACCTGGTGGGCCTCTTGCGCGTCTGGATCTTCCGCTTCGAGATGTTGCAGCCGTTCCCGAAAAGGCTCCCATAGCAGGGCGGCGAACAGGAATGCCGGATGGACCGGTTTGCTTTCGGCCAACCGCTGATCGGTGTTGGCCAGCGTGCGCGCCAGCAGGGTTTTGGGGTAATGGTGCTGCTGGCGGTTCAGACAACGTTCGGTCGCCGGGAACAGCCAGCCGAACAGGCGATAATGACGCAGTAGTTCGAAGGTCTGGATGGCGCTGCCGCTCATGAATAACTTGAGGATCTCATCGAACAGGCGAGCTGGCGGAATCTGCTCCAGCAGATGGCCCAAGCGCTGTAGCGGTGCCTCCGTGGCGGGATCGAGCCGAAACCCGAGCTTGGCGGCGAACCGCACGGCCCGTAGCATCCGTACTGGGTCCTCGTGGTAGCGTTCGACCGGATCGCCGATCAGTCGGATCAGACCGGCCTCGAGATCGGCCATGCCGCCCACGTAATCGAGCACCGCGAAATCGGCGATGTCGTAATACAGGGCGTTGATGGTGAAATCCCGCCGCCAGGCATCGTCCTCGATGCTGCCGTAGACGTTGTCGCTGAGGATGCGGCCATCTTTGGCTCGTTCCACGGAGGGACCGTCGCCCTCATCGCCGATTTCGCCGCAGGCGCGAAAAGTGGCGACTTCGATGATTTCCCGGCCGAACTGAACGTGGGCCAGCCGAAAACGGCGGCCGATCAGCCGGCAATTGCGAAAGAGGGCATAAACCTGTTCGGGCCGGGCATCGGTGGCGATGTCGAAATCCTTGGGCTCGCGGCCGAGCAATAAATCCCGCACCCCGCCGCCGACCAGACAGGCTCGATGGCCGGCGTCGCGCAGCCGGTACAGTACCTTGACCGCGCTGGGGCTGATATCAGCCCGCGAAACACTATGGGCGGGGCGGGGAATGACGACAGGTTGGGAATTCGAGCTTCTTGCTTCCAAGGAACGTTCGCAAACTCTTGCTTGTATGTATTTATAACATTCGTATAATACTACTTTCCTCCCAAGACGCCAGTCATTACGCTCCCTTCGTCTAGTGGCCCAGGACACCGCCCTCTCACGGCGGGAACAGGGGTTCGAAACCCCTAGGGAGCGCCAGCATGGCCCTACGTAATAATTCAGTAGGTTATGCTCCATTTCTCCAGGTCATGCATCCTTGTGAAGCGGACGTCGTCCGCCACGAGGCGATGGTATTTGATCCTGGGTTTTCTGGGTTTCTCTCGCCATATTCTTGCTAGCTATCTTTGCCCGAATTGGGCATGACGACTTTGGCCCGGTCGTGGTGGCGATCACAACCATCAACCGTGCACTTGGTATGACGCCGGCCGCGGTTCCGCATCTGCTTTCCTCCCGCATTGCCACAATCTGATCTATTGTGGAAATCACTTTATTTTTAGGCGGCCATTTGATGCAACTTATTAATAATATGAGTCGATTTTAAATTGTAACGGTAAGATGCTGAGCGTTATTGCTCTAATCGAGTGCATCTAAATTATCGATCAGCTCCATATTAATGCAAAAATACAGTATTTCGATCATCGTTGAGCATATTATCGCAGCGATACCGTTCATCTACCGTTCAGATAAAACCCGTAAAGATCGATGCTCATGATAGGCATGAATAAGCGGTGTCGATTGGCTGGATTGAACTAAAAGCAAGTTAGTACATCGAAAAAATAAAAAAATTATCAGTAACGCACACTAAAAATGAGGCAATAACCAAGATCAAATTTTTCATCGTTCAGTCATCATGTCTTAATGGCGCGGGAATTGAATGATTCGCAAGGCCATGATAAAGATTTTTTCCACCGAAGTAGAGATAAGGAGCGGAACCATCTTGCCATCAAGGATGGCGGTGAATTCGAGGAGAGGCGGTATTTTGGAGAAGTGGTATGAGTACTCGCGTATTTCTGGTTTGTCCTCATTGCCGTTATGAACTGAGGCCCGAGCATCCTGACAATCAGGGATCGACGGCCTACGGTTGGTGCCAGATCTGCGATCGTCATGTGGTCAAAATGCGTTCGGCAATCTGCAACTCCGCACTTCCAAAGGGATTTTTTCAACCTGCCGAACATTGCGGTTGGATCGGCTAGCCGATTGGAAGCGCACGGTGCGTGCCCAATCCCCACAACCAACCCTTGAGGATACGAGCCATGTTGAAACTGACCCCCATCATCCAGTGCCTGAGTTGCACCCGGGAATCCGTGCTGGCGCACAGCCAGTGGCCAACCGCCGCCGAGGCGCGCTGCGCGCATTGCGGCTCCTATGGCTGGCGCGCCACCTTATCGAGAAACGGGCCGTTCGCGTCGGCACTCAAGGCGTTTCGACTGCCACATGCGTCATTTTGACGCGTGAAACTGACAAAGCAATAATAACCGACGCAACACAAATTATTTCCGGAATAGTTATTTTCCAATGGCACAATTTGTGTATGCGATGACTCTTGAAGTACAGGTCCATTGAGTTTCATTTGTAACCAGGAGAAATACCATGCCTTATCGCACGCTTCGTAAGATTGTCGAGAACCAGAAAATTCTGACTGCCGCGCCGACCAAAACCACCGTCAGCGAAGCCGCCCGGCTAATGAAACAAACCCGGGTCGGTGCCCTGCTGGTGGTGGAACACGGTCGCCTGGTGGGTATCTTCACCGAGCGCGACGCACTCTTTCGGGTTCTCGCCGAAGGGCTTAACCCCGATGTCACCCCATTGTCCGAGGTGATGACCTCCGATCCATTGACCGTGCATCCGGACAAACCTTTCGCGCATGCCCTGCACATGATGTACGAAAACGGTTTTCGTCATGTGCCGGTGGCCGAGAACGGCCGGCCGCTGGGTATGGTGTCGGCTCGCGACGCCCTGGCGCTGGAAGCGGAGGAATTCGAGGCGGCTTTGCACCAACGCGAACACCTGCGAGAGATTCTGGGCTGATAAAGCAGCCAATGTTGTAGGCTTTGCTACAATAACCCCGGTGGGACGCAACGCCCCACCGGGGTTATTTTATTAGTGCCGTCCTGAAAGGGACCCAGCAAACAATTCCGTCATCCGGTCGTGCGACCACTTCCTCTTCCAGACTCGATCGGTTCACTTTGGGCCTTGTCGGGTGACTTTGGACCAGAATGGCGCCAGAAGGCCGGCCATGGTGACCCGATCAGTCGGGTCAGTAGTTGCAACAATCATTATTAAATTCGTAAAAACAACCGTATGGACATGATGGCATGATTTTTCCTAAAGAATTGGAGTTGCCGCGCATCGACTCCGGGAGAATGATTGCCATGACCACCGCCCACGCCCCCCATCGCTTTCTTTCGCCGCCATCCTGGTGGCGTACCCCGCCGGCCTTGTTGGGCGGATTGATGCTGGCGGGTGTCGGATTGATGCCGGTCCCGACCCAGGCGGCGGATACATCGGCCTGCATGGGCATCCGTCCGGCACTCTACGCCGGCTCCGCGCCCACCTTTGTGCGCCCAGGTCAGGAGGTCGTCGTGCGTGGTATCGGCCTGCGGAGCTATGGGGACCCGGTCGTGGTGGTGCGGAACGGGCGGGGGTTGGAGCAGGATCTGCGGATTGCCGCGCGGGTGGAAAGCGACAACACACTGGCATTCACCTATCCAGCCGATTCGGCGCCGAGCGCGCCGGTCGCGCTACAGGCACATATCGAGGACAACACGATCAAAAGCAGCCCGGCGGTGTGCGCCGCGCTGCGCGAGGAACGCGGCCGTCAAATCCTCGATCGGCTTTATTCGGTTGCGACCGATGCCGGTTGCCATAACGATCCGGTGGTGTGCCCCGCCGCCGAGGATCATCTGCGGTCGATAACCGGCATCACCCTGAACCTCATCCCGTTGGCCGCGCCAACCGGGCGGATGGCCACCATCCAAATCGATAACCCGCCGGGCATGAGCTCGCCTTTTTGCAGCGAACAACCGGTGGTGAGCGAAGTAGTCGCTTTTTTCAAGGTTGACCCGGACGGCACAAGCAGCGGGTTCTCCAGGGTTGCGATGCACCAGCCCTCCGCCACCGACTGGGGACAGCCTCTCCTCGGCGAACCGGGCGACGGGGCCACTTCACCCGCTGGAGCCAAGTTGGTGGTGGTGGCGCGCTTTCAAAGCTGTGCGCAAGACGCGCCGCAGTTCGTGGTCGCGCACTTCGTGGTGTACGGTTCGGCGGAGGGCTCCATTATCGAACCGGTTAAACTGATGGCCGGTGACGGTTCCGAAATCACCGGGTCCGCCAGTGCCTCGCGCCAGGGAGTCGTGCTGAGCGGCGAAATCCAGAACCAGAAGATCCGCTTTGCCAGCGCCGACAGCGTCGAGGGCAGCGTGGCCGGTCTGGTCACCCAAGGCACGGATTCGACGGCTCGCGGCGCCTTGCTGCGCTTCAACTTCCGGGTGCCGGTGGAATCGCGCTGAGTGGGTCGCGGTTTTGTCCCCTCGCCCCAGCGAGAATGGGATTGAGGGTCAGGAAGGCAACCGGCAGTCGAACAACACGTCCTCGCCCATCGCGTAGCGGCGGTGGCGCGGACGTAGTCCCTGGGACAGATCCTCGATGAGCGGCAAGGTGATGCCCGGCCGGCCGGAACCGATAATCAATGGCGCCACCGCGATCTGCAACCGGTCCAGTAAACCCGCTTGCAAGAAAGCCGACACGGTCAAGCCGCCGCCTTCGATGAAAATCCCGAACAGGCCACGCGCGTGCAGCCGCCGCACGATCTCCGGGAGATCCAGGCGGCGGCCCTCGTGGGGCACACCGATGACCTCGGCTTGGCCCGGTCCCGGTTTCTCGGCTAGCGCCTCGTCGCAGATCAGCAGGGTTGGAGCGGTTCGATCCTGGAATAGACCATATCCGGCGGCGAGGCGGCGGCGAGGATCGAGCACCACCCGCACCGGATGCGGGCCGGCAACCCGGCGAGTGGTCAATTGTGGGTCATCGCATTCCACGGTGCCGGCGCCGACCATGATCGCATCGCACAGTGCGCGCATCCGGTGCAGGTGAGTCAGGTTTTCGGGACCGTTGATAGGGCAGGATGCGCCGTTCGTGGTGGCGATGCGCCCGTCCAGGCTTTGCCCGAGATGTGCCACCGTCAGCGGTCGGCTCCGGCCAGCCAAGGCAACCGGCAGATAAAGATCCAGTAATTCCGCGCCGGTTTCGCTCAATGGAATCCTGGCGGTCCAGAAACCATCAGCGCTCACGGTGATCAAGGCGACGGGATCGTCGGCGGACAGAACGGCCGGTTGTCCGGCATCCAGCCCCAAACCGAAGCAGCCGGGAACCACCGACAGTGTTCGAACCACGCGGCGCAGTTCCAGCAACAGCAGCCAAATCCGTTCCGGCCCGAGCGATGTCTCGGTGTCTTGCTGTTGAGCGGTCATGCGCTGCCCGGCTCCATATCGTTGCCCGCGATGGTCGGGCCAAGGCGCGCGTAAATATCCCCGGACCGGCCGATCCGAGCCACGGCATCCAGCCATTCCAGCAGTTGCGGGGCATCCAGCCATTCCTCTGACTGCAAGCGCTGCGTCTCTCCGACCGACCCGTTGAATCGGTACGGCCCGAGTCGGGCCAGATAGGTCACGCAATCCCGCGCCAGATCCAGACAGGCCGGGATGTACTCGAATGAAAGAGCCGGAATCGCTTGCGACAACCCCTTCAGCACCTCCAGTTCGTATCCCTCGACATCAATCTTGCAGAACGCCGGCAAGCCGTGTTCGGCAATCAGTCGATCCAATGTCGTCACTGTGACCGGAACCCGCTCGTCCCAGCGCACGCCAGCAAACCCGCGATCCTGATGAACCGCCGCGATCCAGGCCGGTGACAGGCTGGTCACGGTTGGCGTGCGGGCGCTGACGAGCAGCTCGGCAATGCCGGGCGCGGCCCCCACCGCCTGCTCGATCAGGGTGATATGCGACAAATCGCCGTACCAGCGGCGCAGCAGGGCCATGCATTCCGGTTGCGGTTCCACGGCGAGGATGCGGGCGCCCAGCGGCGTCCAGGCCCGCAGCCGGCTACCGACGTGGGCGCCGATATCGAAGCACAGATCGCCCGGCCGGATGAACTGGGCGTAGAACCGGGTCAGCCGACGCCGCTGCAGCGGGATGGCGTGGTACATCAGCACGGAGCGCCACAGCCCCAGGCGGTGCACGAAACGGGTTTTGGACATCATACCGGTCCTAAACGAACGCGAACAGGAGCGCAACGAGAAAACCGGCGATGGTCGCCAACCCCACGGCCGGACCACCATCCTCATAGGCTTCGGGCATCATCACCGACGACACCATGGCCAGGATGCCGCCACCGGCAATGGCGCCGATCACGGTCAGCAGCACCGGTGACGCCTCGGCGAGAAAGGCGCTGCTCAGCCCCCCCGTCAGTGCCGCCGCCAGTACCAGCAGGCTCCAGAGGGTAAAAATCCGTCGCGTACTGAAACCGGCCTGCCGCATGCCCAGCGTGCTGCCGATCGCCTCCGGTACGCTCGATAGAAAGATCGCCACCAGAAAGGTGAAACGAAAGGCGTCCAGTGTTTCGAAATTGGCGCCGATAACCACCGATGCCGGGATGCCATCCAGCGTGGCGCCGAGAAACAGCGCCAGCGGTGAACCGGTGGCCGCCTGTTTGGCCAGCATCAGGTCTTGCTCCTTGCGACTTAGACGCTGCACATTGGCCAGCGCGATTTTTTGCCAGGCCGCGGCGTCGGGCCGCTCGCGCAGGGTGGCGACGTTTTGCAGCAGGCGTTGCGAGTTCAGGATTTCGACCGCTTGGCGCAGGCGGGGCGATTCGTCGAGCAGTTCGTCGAAATGCTCCTTGTCGATTTTCAGCAGCGCGACGTCGGTGATGGCGGTGACGGTGGCGGTGCGCGGTTCGCCGGTCAGCAGCGCGGTTTCTCCGAATGACTGGCCCGCCGCCAGTCGCGCCAGCGGGATCGCGGTGGGAACAGCGGAGCTGGAAGGCTCGGAATCCACTAGCACCGCTACTTCGCCCTGGTCGATCAGATACAGCGCATCGCCGGCATCGCCCTGCCGAAAGAGGGTTTCACCGGCCGCGACCCGCACCGGCTGGATGCACAGCAGTACCTCCTCCATCTCCTCGGGCGGCAGCGAGCACAGCAGATCCACCCGCGCCAGCCGGCCCAGCAGATCGGCCGACCGCTCCCGTTTCTGGCGCAACAGGTACAGCTTGGTCAGCGCCGGGTGACGCAGGGCGGCGCCGTAACCTTCCAGCCAGCGGTTGCCCAGGGAGTACAGCACGCCGCCCGCCACGAAGCCGGCCGTGACCCAACACCAA
Source organism: Candidatus Competibacteraceae bacterium (assembly GCA_016699715.1). Lineage (NCBI taxonomy): Bacteria > Pseudomonadati > Pseudomonadota > Gammaproteobacteria > Candidatus Competibacteraceae > Candidatus Competibacteraceae bacterium. Next base: position 3,376,763 of record CP065007.1, read on the forward strand.
CTGACGAGGCCGCTCAGGTGGCTTTCCTCGATCAGGCGCTCCGCGCCCTCGAACGCCAGCTCCAGCGCCAGGGCCTGGATCAGCGCGCCGGTGCCGAACGCCATGATGATGGCGTTGGTTCGCCGCGACGGTCGGCCGTACAGCCCGATCACCACGCCGATCAGCAACGAGGTCATCGCCAGCGTGGCCAGCAGCGCGGCGCCGAGGATTCTGAAGGGATCGAACGGCATGAGTCGCGCTTACTCGGGGGATGCCGGCACGGAAGGTCCCTGACCGGAGTTCGGCTCCTGGAGCCAGGCCAGCAGCAGCGTGTGGGCAATCACCACCAGGGTCGGACCCAGGAATATGCCGATCAGGCCAAAAGCCAGCAAGCCGCCGATCACTCCGGCGAACACCAGCGTCAGCGGCATGCGGATGCCACGAGTCATGAGCAGGGGGCGCAAGATGTTGTCCAGCCCACCCACCACCAGGCTCCAGCCGGCCATGAACAGCGCCCAACCGGTATCGCCTTGCCCCCAGTACAACCAGCCCGCCACCACCAGCAACGGCAGCGCCGCGCCGATCTGGGCGATGGCCAGCAAGAAGCAAATGAAGGTGATCAGCACCGCCAGCGGCGCGCCGACCAGCAGCAAACCCACCAGTGCCAGAGCCGACTGAATAATAGCGGTCAGCACCACCCCGAGCGCCACCGAGCGGATGGCCTGTCGTGCCTGGTCGCGGGCCTGGAGGGCCTGTGCTCCGCCGATGCGGCGGGCGATCCGTTCGGTGAGCGCATCCAGGGCAGTACCGTTGGCATGGAACACCAGCGAGAACACCACCACCAGCAGCAATTGCAGGAACAGCGCGCCCATCGTGCCCACTTGCCGGAACAGCCAGCGGCTGCTCTTTTGCAGTTCCGGCGCGAGCCGCGCCCGCAGGCTTTGGGTGTTATCGACGGCTTCCCGCCATTGTTTCGCCAGCCCGGAACCGACCAGCGGCAGATCCGCCAGCAGTGCCGGTGGCTCGTCGGGAATCTTTTCGACGGCGGCCTTGGCATCGACCACCAGCGTCTCGCCATGGGTAACGAGCGCGGCGATACCGGCCAGCAGCGGCCCGATCAGCACGCCGATCAGAATCAATGCCAACAGCAGCGTGCACGCCAGCCGGTTCCAGCGAAAACGCTGTTGCAACCACGCCAGCCCCGGCCACGCCGAGATCACGATGAACGCGCTCCACAGCAGGCTGGGCAGAAACGGCCGCAGGATGTACAGCACGGCAAGCACCAGCGAACCGACGATGACCAGCCGCAAGGCGGTCCGAACCGGTTCGGAAAGGGCGGGGGACGAATCGACGGTATTCATGCGGCGGCTCTCCGGCGGCGAACCGGCAAGCAGGGGAGGTTGCGGCCGGTTCACGCGGGTGGCGACGGGTTGGATTACAGTTTGTAAGTATAAGCACTGTTCCGCGCGGCTTCGTCGGTCGGGGTTGTGGTAAAGGGGGTATTGGTGAAGTGTTGAGGGAGACGCCCCCCAATGTGTCGCCAGGACTTCCCGACGCTATTGAGAACCCGTGATAAGCCGCACGGCTTCGGCGGGTTGGCCCAATCGCTCGTGACAGCGCCTCAAATTCCGAGCGCGGCGCTCTACCGTAGCGTCCACTTCCAGGCCCCGTTCATAACACGCCCGAGCTATTGACCAATCCTCCATCTTTTCCCAGTAGTCGCCGATTTCATCCAGGCACTTTAGATACCGGTTGCGCAAGTGATCCCGAGTCTGCATCGCCCAAGGCTCCGGGTCCTGGCCTAGAAACGGGCCATGATAGGCACGAAGGAGTACATCGGTCGCGGTCGCTAAATCCGCTGGCGCAATTCCTCCATTCGTTTCACAAGCCCGCGCCAGGGTTTGATTAATGTGGCGTTCCAGACACCACACGTCGACCCAGCAATAGCGCGAGTCCAGGGACAAGCGGCCGTCTCGCACGCTCAAGGCGTGTTCGTGACTTAGCAAGCGGCGTAGCCGGTGGAGCGTGGTGGCCAGGGTTTGCTGGGCCGCATCGCCTTCCGCATCCGGCCACAGCACATCGGCAATGCGCGCCTGGCTGACGTCTCGCCCACCCCAAGCGATAAGAATTTTTAGCAATTCCAGCGGCTTGTGCTGCACCTTTCGGCCGAAGGTCACCGGTTGATCGTCCACCAGCAACGCGAAGCGCCCCAGGGTGTAAATCTTCACCGACCAAGGCCAGCGTTCCGACATCGCGGCGGTCAGATCGGGCAGCAATCCCCGCTTGCGGATCAGAGTTTGGACGTATTCGACTTCGATGTCGGCGTCCAGCGCCACCGCGCAGAGCCGGGCCACATCGTCCGGCTTGAAGAAAGAGAAAAAAATGTAGCCCTGCACGCGCGCCAGCGCGAGCGCCAAGCGCAGCAGTCGCAGGCTACGGGCCTTCTGACCCCAGGCCAGGGCAAACTGCGCGGCGGCCAAGGCGCGTAAGAAGGTTGCGACTTGGCTGTGCGTCGCCCTGATCCAGGGGCGCATGCCGGCCAAGTGCCGCAAGGCGTCCGAGCGATGGCCCAAGCTGGCTTGTACCTGCGCCAAGCCCAAATGGATGATTGCGGTGGTATGGTAAAATATGCGACGAGCCACTCGCAGGGTTTGCTCCAATAGCTCCAAGGCTTCGGGCAGGCGTCCGGATTGCCAGGCTTCCCAAGCAGTCAGAGTATCGTAGAGGACACGTTCCAGAGGCCGGAAGGACTTCTGTAATCGCGTGTACCGCTCCAGCGCCGCCCGGCTAGCCTCCAGCCGTCCGGCACTCAGGTTGGCATGCACAAAAGCCGATAAAAGGATGCCTTTAAAAAGGTTGGCTCCGTGTTCGACGGCGGTGGACCACCCCACCTCGGCAATGGCGAGACACTGCGTCAAATCGCCTTCGTACCAGTATTGATAGCAGAATTCTCCCCAATACCAGGCGCAACGCAGTACCGGTTCGACGTGGGTGGCATCCGTGTTGGCGGCGCGTAGAATGCTCAGCGCCCAGGCGGCCTTACCGTGCTGGCCGACGTTCCAGATGTAGTGGAGCAACAGCGTATTTAGCGAGACCAGATACAAATCCGGCGGGCAGTCGGTTTGCAACAGCCGGGTGATGCGCCGTTCCCAGTCGGCGAATTCCGGGTGCTCCGGCCGGGCGTGGACCAGGAGATTAAATACCCCGCAGGTGACCCGTGCTTCGAGGGCGGTAGAGGGAAAGCTCGGATAGCGGGTCCGCAATCGTTCGAATTCCACCATCCAACCGCCGGCGGCCTGAAAATTATCCCAGGCCAAACCGTAGGTATCGGTGATGGCCGACCACGCCAGCCACAGACCAGCGACGTCGCCGGCGTGTTTGAAACGACGGTAGGCCCGAACCAAGGTGGTGCGGGCGGCGACCGCATCGCGGTGCAACTGGCATTGCCCCAGCCAAAACAGCAACCAGGGTGACCGATCGCGAATCGCCGGCGGGAAACGGTTCAGCCAAACTTCCAACAATTGGCCGCGACCTTGCCGCAGCAGCGGTTCGGCCTGTTGAATCACCAGTCGGCTGAGCCGTTCCCAGTCGCCCAGCGCCTGCCAAAGTTCGACCGCCGCGCTGATCTCGCCAGCCGTTTCGAGAAGCACCGCCGCCTGACGCTGATCTTGTTCGCGCTCCATGGCGCTGAATGCCTCGCGTCCGCGATTCAGCAGGAAATCACGAAAGAGATCGTGATACTGATAGGTCGTGATTCGGGTCGCCGCATCGGACCCAGCGATTTCACCCCGGAAGGTGAAAGAGTGACATCGCACGAGTGCCTCCAGCAGCGTCTCTGCTCCCTCGTCACCGGTCAGTTGCTCGGCCATGGCGGCGGTCATCTTTGGCAACAGGGCAGTCTTGAGGAGAAAGCTTTGCAGCGCTGGATCGAGTTGGTTCCACACCTCGACGGCGAAGTAGTCGAAGAGCAGTTCGGTCGTCGCCAGCGGCGGCGGGGTCCGGGTCGGGTGGGAACGCCGCAACAGCAGATTCAAGCCAGCCGCCCAGCCCTGCGCCCGTTCGTTCAACGATTGCACCTCGGCCGCGGTCAAGCGGTGTTCGGTCTGTAACCCGGCAATCCCTTCAGCTTCCGCCTGGGTGAGACGCAATTCCTCGGCGGCGATGATTGTCAATTGACCGTGCAAGCGGGCTCGCGTCAGTGCCGGCGGGGGTTCTCCTCGGCTGGTGATCAAGCAGCGCACCCCGGCAGGCAGATGATCCAACACTTCCGCCCAGACCGCATGCAGCGGTGACGCTGCCGGAAGACGGTGATAATTGTCGAACAGCAGGACGAAGGGAGCACGGAGCGACTGACCCAGCGCCTGCACGTAGCGGCGAGTAAAGGTGGGTAAGTTGTCTTGATACTCCGGGGTGAGCAGCGGTAAAGCTGCATTGGCGACTTGCGCGGTTACCGCGATCCCAAGGTAATAGAAGAAGGTTGCCGGGTCCGCATCGTCTTCATCGAACTGGTACCACAAGCAGGGGATTCCACGCGCCTCCACGTAACTCGCCGCCAGCGTGGTCTTGCCGTAACCTCCCGGCGCGCCGATCCAGGCACAGGGCCGATCGGCGAATGCGTCCAGCCGCTCGAACAACCGTCCACGAGGGAAAACCAGTGGCAGCCAGGGTTGGTCCAGTTTGGCCAACGCGGTGGAGGGTATGAATCGGTTTGCCTCTCGATACTCCACGACCTGACACCTTGACAGATGCAATGTAGGCAGCGATATCCCACCTAATCAATCAACTACTCAAAAAATTTGAGCACCTGATTAAAAAGCTAACTATAAAATTATGGGAATGCTGTCCCCTTAACAGGGGACATTTATAATAATGCAATATTAATGATTCTAATGTAACTAAATAGGTCGGCGATGAAACGCGCCAAAGCCCTTGCCTCTCTGCGTCAATTATGCTGCCTGGGTCTGAGCCGGGAGATTCTGATTCCGGAAGTGCTACGCGCCTTGCACGCCTTCATTCCTTCGGAAAGTAATGTGTATACAGGAGTCAACGAACACATACTGCCGACATTCGTGATTCCCGAGTATGTGATCCCGGAGGTCATGGAAGCCGTCAAAAGCGAGTGGAATCGGCTTTATGTCAAGCCCTATCACTCACGGTCGGTCGATTGGTACCGTCATCATCGCATGATGACGGATATGCGCATCTTGGACGAACGGTTTTACCGAAGCGATTTTTATCATGTAGTGTTCCGGCCCTATAAACACCATTACAGAGTGCAGGCGAAAGTTTGTGATTATGGTGCCATGATCGGTGGCATCTCACTGGCCCGCTCCCAGCACCAGCAACCGTTTGACGCTGAAGATATCCAGCAACTCAGGCGTCTGCTGCCTTATGTGGAACATGGCTTGCGGGCGCGCAACGAACCAGTTGTGGATTATGTGGATAGTGGCCAAACCGGGTTAGTGATCCTGACGCGCAACGGTTCGGTTGTTCATCTCAGTGATTCGGCCCGACACTTGCTATTCCTGGCCACCTATGGCGCGGTCCCGGTAGGACAAGAGCATGGTGGCCTTGCGGTCACGGTGCCGCCGGTATTACGGCAACTCTGCGCCAATCTCGATGGAATTTTTCAGGGCTTGGATGCGCCTCCGCCGAGCTTTTCCCACACCAACGGCAGCGGTCGGTTCGTCTTCCGTGCCTACTGGCTGCAACCACCCACGATTCACCTGGGGCTGGATGCGCGGGCTCATCCTCCCAGCGAGGACGGCTTGATGGGTGTGCTGATCGAGCATCAGGAACCGCTGCGGCTGCAACTCCATCGCAAGCTGCAAGGCTGGCGCCTGTCCCCCCGGGAACAGGAAGTCGGTCTGGCGCTGGCCGAAGGTCTCTCGCAGACCGCCATCGCGGCGCGGTTGAACGTGAGCGTTCAAACCCTGGTGACTTATGTGCGCCGCCTGTACGCCAAGCTCGAAGTCCACAATCGCGCGGAGTTGCTCGACAAACTGCGAACCCGCCCGCCGACCAGTATCAAGATGGCGTGATTTCTTCCGGATTCCGCCGTGTTCCGGTGGAAAATCCTCGAATGGGTAAGCCATCTGTAAATTCCTTGCTTCCAAAGTAGCATCTTGGCGGTCTCGCCAGCACATCGGTGGCGTGACCGGGGTGGGTTAACCAACGAGGGAGAGGCAAGATGGCTTTAAACCAAGTAGTTAAGGGAGTAAATTTCTCAAACCGACACGGTCGACCAGAACCTCAGGGAAATTTCTGTATTCGGCCGGTCATTTTGGATGTCTGCGCCCGCTATCAAGCGCACCGTATTCTTTGCCTGAGGTGCGGCAACCAGAAACCGGACCATGACAGGCAGGAGGCAGGCTGTGCCGTCGGCATGAAATGCAGTGGGAACGGCACGGCCAACTCGTTTAAATGGAGCTCGGCGAACGAATTCCCAGGAGGACGGCTTGGCAGTCCCTGCCTGGCCGAGGAGAGCGGCGTCGATCTGGTCGTGGACGTCGAAGTCAACGACCTGCACCTGAAGGCATCCGAGCTGATCGATTCGGTCGACCAATCGCTCCACCCCAAAGGTATCTTGATGATCGCGTTACCGGTCTGGGACGCCTGGGAAATGTTATGGATCACCGCGCGCGCCTGGTGGGACTATTGGAATGGGAGCGATGCCCGGTTCTGGTCGCGACAAGCACTGAGCGCGCTGCTGGAATCCCGCGGCTTTACCATTCTGGAGTCCATCAAGGTCAGGGTTTCCAGTCAGCGGCAAGCGATCGTTCTGGTCGCCAGAAAGACCGGCCCATCGGATCCCACAAGTGCGTAGGCTTTTTCCGAAACAGCGCCGCCGTCAGCCCGTCCTCCACGAACGCCTGGTGGCGTACCCGGTACACCGTCGAAGCCCCAGGCTCCACCGCCTCGGCGATCCGGTCGTCATCCCAGCCCGGCCCGTTTGCCCCGGCATCGGCCTTGCGCAAAATCCGGGCGTGGGTCAGCACGGACGCCGCCCGCTGCCCGGTACGAATCAGGTCTTCCAGCTCGGTGCGCTCTTCATCGGTCAGACGGACTCTGTGTTTGGGCAACGGTATGATCAGGCTCCAGGTCGAGGATACCCCTCCAGGAAAATCCAGGCGCTCTTTAAAGTCCACTCAGGTCGGGTGGAACAGTAGGTAGTTACCAAATTCAAAGAATCTGGTGCGCACGCACCTCTCCGACTGGTTGCGGGACAACTTCGATAAAAAAATAAGCTGCGAGAAACAACCGCTATGCTGCTAACCCCCCACCAACGCTCCCAACTGTTCTCGCAACTGGCGACGATGGAACACGCCGGCATTCTCCCGGCGCAAGCATTCACCATGATCGGGCGTGATTTGCCGGCCGATGCGCGGCAAGCCTTGGCGCAAACCGCAGCCGCGCTCGCGAAGGGCGTGGATCTGGCGAAAGCGGGGCAAAGCAGCGGTGTGTTGCTGCCGTGGGAAGCGCGACTGGTGCATCCAGCGGCAATAGGTGGGCGGCTGGAATCCCTATTCAACCGTCTGAGCGAACACTACGCCAGCCGCGCCCAGTTGTTTGGCCGCTTGAAGTCGCGGTTGGTGTTTCCGTTCCTGATTTTGACGCTGGCAAGCTTCGTCGCGCCCTTTCCGGCGCTGTTCCAAGGCGCCATCGGGGCGGGCGGCTATCTGCTGCGAGCCATTGCACCACCGCTGTTGCTGTACGGCGGTCTGCGCCTGCTGGCGTTCGCCTACCGCCAACAACTGGCCCGCGAAACCGGCGCGGCATGGGCTAAGCTACTGCTGGCCATACCGGTACTCGGCGGGTTGCTGGCCCGGCAGCAGCAACGCGATGGACTGTTCAGCCTGCTGCTGTTGCTGGAATCCGGCGTGCCGGTTCTGGAGGCGCTGCCATTGGCCGGCAAGAGCGTCGCCGATCCCTTGTTGCGCGCCCGATTCGCGGGCGCGGCGGCGGCGCTGGCCGACGACCGATCAGGAATCGCCGAAACCTTGCACCGCTATGGGGTGGTGGACGATGCCGGCGCGACGGCGTTGTTCGCCAGCGGCGAAGCGGCGGGCCGGCTGGACGAGGTCATCCGTCACCAACTGCGTCAGTGGGATGCCCGGCTGGAACTGCAATGGGATACGCTGGCGGAATGGGCGCCCCGGCTGTTTTACGTGGCGGTGGCGGGGTTCATGATCATGGGAATCGTGAGCGGCTTTTTGGGAATAGCGAGACCGTCGTAGAACGGTTTCACGATGGGGATGGTTTTCTCGGGAGAAGGCGATGGCGACATTCCACGATTTGCGGCTCCGGCGGCGGGAGTTGCTGGACGAGTTGGATGAATTGGAAGAAGCGGTCGCGGAACTGACGGTGATTCTGCATGAATCGGTGGAAATCGATGACGAGCAACACAGCGAACATCGCGAACGCCTGATGTGGTTGCAACGCCAACAGGCTGGCGCCCTGGTGGTGCTGAGCGAAACGGAGCGCGTGCTGTTGACCTTTGGCACGGACGGCTGGGACGACGAGTAAATTCAAACCAAGCCCAGCAACCGTTCCTCTTCTTGCGTTTCCTGTTCCCGCTGCTGCAAGGTCCACATTTGGGTGTACAGCCCGTTCTGTTGCAGCAGATCCCGATGCGTGCCCTGCTCCCGTACCCGGCCGTGCTCCAACACCAGAATCTGGTCGGCATCGACGATGGTGGACAAGCGGTGAGCGATAACCAGGGTGGTGTGATCGGCGGCCACCGCGCGCAAGGCTTGCAGGATCGCGCGCTCGGATTTGCTGTCCAGCGCCGAGGTTGCTTCGTCGAAAATCAGAATGCGCGGTCGTTTGAGAATGGTCCGGGCGATTGCCACCCGTTGCTTCTCGCCGCCCGACAGCTTCAGGCCGCGCTCGCCGACCACGGTCTCGTAACCGGCCGGCAGCGCGGCGATGAAATCGTGCAACTGTGCCATCTGAGCGGCGGCGGCGATCTCCTCGCGGCTGGCGTCGGGCCGGGCGTAGGCCAGGTTGTAATACAGCGTATCGTTGAACAGCACCGTGTCCTGCGGCACGATGCCGATAGCGGCGCGGAGGCTGTGCTGGGTCACGTCGCGGATATCCTGGCCATCGATCAGAATGCGTCCGCCGGTCACGTCGTAAAAGCGGAACAGCAGCCGCGCCAAGGTGGATTTACCGGCCCCGCTCGCGCCGACCACCGCCAGCTTGTGCCCCGGAGGCACGGTAAAGCTCACGTCGAACAGGATCTGTCGGTCGGGCTGATAGCTGAAATCCACCTGCTCGAACCGCAGTTCACCCCGCGCCACCGCCAGTTTGGCCGCGGCGGGCGCATCGCGGATTTCCGGAATGTGCTTGAACAGGCGTACCAGATCATCCATGTCGGCCAGGGCATATTTAATTTGCCGATAGACGATGCCGAGAAAATTCAGGGGGATAAATAATTGCAGTAGCAGGGCGTTGACCAGCACCAGATCGCCCAGCGTCATCTGCCCGGCGGCGACCTGGCTGGCGGCGACGAACAGGATCAAGGTGACTCCGACGGCGATGATCGCACCCTGCCCGAAATTGAGCGCCGACATCGAAGTCTGGCTGAGCACGGCGCTGTTTTCCCAACCCGCCAAGGTCGAGTCGCAACGCCGCAATTCCCAACTTTCGTTGCCGAAATACTTGACCGTTTCGTAGTTGATCAGGCTATCGAGCGCCTCGTTGCCGGCTTGCGATTCCAGGCGATTCATGAGGTGGCGATGCTCCATTCGCCAGTTGGAGATCGCCAGGGTGAAGACGACGTAGACGGCGACGCTACCAAAAACGATCAGGGTGAAAATCGGTGGATAGCCACTCAGCAGCAGCGCCGCCGCCAGCAGGAATTCCACCACCACCGGCAGGATGCTGAAGGCCAGATAATTCAGTAAGGTGCTCAGGCTGCGCGCGCCCCGTTCCAGATCGCGGCTGATCGCACCGGTCTTGCGCTCCAGATGGAACCGCAACGACAGATTGTGCAGGTGTTCCAGAGTACGCAGGGTCAGCCGGCGCATGGCCCGGTAACGCACCCGGGCGAACAGCACGTCGCGTAGTTCGCTAAACAGGGCGTTGCCCAGTTTCAGCGCGCCGTAAGCCAGCAGAAGAGTCACCGGCAACACCATCATGACTTGGCGGCTGCCGTCGATACTGTCCACGATCTGTTTGAGCACCAGCGGCACGCCGATGTTGGCCACCTTGGCCAAGATCAGACAACCGAGCGCCATCAACACCCGATCACGATACTCCCAGAGATACGGCAGCAGGGCACGGAGATTGTCCCAGTCGTGGCGCTCGCGGTGAGGAGCTTCGGTATAGCGGATGTTGGGAGGCATGGCGGGTTCGCCTAAAAAATTAAGGGCCATCCCAGCAGGATGGCCCTCGCATCGGAACGATGCCGAAGCGTGATGGATTACTTGGCTTCGGGCGCCGCCGGGCCCGTTTTAGTAGTAGATGCTGAAGCGGGGGTTGTCGAAGGAGCTTCAACAGTCGCGGCTTCGGTGGCGGGAGCGGCTTCGGCGGTGGGCGCGGCGGGTGCGGCTTCGGCGGCGGGCGCGGCTTCGGTGGCGGGCGCGGCTTCGGCGGCGGGCGCGGCTTCGGCGGCGGGCGCGGCGGGCGCGGCTTCGGCGGCGGGCGCGGCTTCGGTGGTGGGCGCGGCTTCGGCGGCGGGCGCGGCGGGAGCAGCTTCTACCTTGATTCCCGTCTCTTCCAGCATGTAAACGATGGCGTCTTTAATATTGGCCTCGGTCAGCGACGGATCGCCACCCTTGGCGGGCATGGCGCGGATGCCGCTCTCGGCGTGAGTCACCAGAGTATCCATCCCCTGAGCAAAGCGGGGTTCCCACTGCGCTTTGTCGCCGGTCTTGGGCGCGCCCAGCGTACCGGTGGCATGGCAAGCCGCGCAGACCTTGTCGTAGACCTGCTTGGCGGACAATTGCACCGCAACCACCGGCTTGGGTTGTTCGAAGGAAACCCGCGCGACCGGCTTGATGCGTTCGAGTACGGCGGATCGCTTTCGCGAGCCATCATCGGGGGCGACGTTGTCGACCACGCCGACAAGGGCGGCGGCCATGAACAACACGGCTGCCAGCAGCACTAATGCCGCAACTAGGGTGACGGTCGTGGTGATAACGGATTTATCAACTTGCGGGTTCACACTCTCACCTCATTGAACGCATGGTCAACCTGCACATCCCCGGCTGCGTTGCGGCAGACTCGATTCGACCGGTCACCCGTTTGCCAGGTGTGAGTCTTCGCGGGAGCACCGTTGGTGGGAAGGTTTTGGTTTGGGCTTGTTTGTTATCTTGTGATTCGGGCACGGCCAAGCATGTCGATTATAATGTTATTTGGAATTGCCTGGAAACCGGTACGTTATCGTTGGCTGATGGAGAGAGCGGGGCAGCCAGTCCCTTGGAACGTCGGTCGAGTACCCAAACCGTCGCCAGCACTAGACGAGAGTGCGCAATCGGGGTATCTTGGCGGTTCTCAATCCCCCACGCGCCCGTAGCTCAGTTGGATAGAGTGTCGGCCTCCGAAGCCGAAGGTCGTGAGTTCAAGTCTCGCCGGGCGCGCCAATTACTATCTCTCGTACCCCCAATACCTTTCTCTTGCGCCAGAGTGTATCGAAGCGCTGCGTTGCTCCAACCATCCCGCCAGATCTTGCTCCCCGTTTTTCCTGTCTCCGCCGGTCCGATTTTTCGATCAACCTCGTTGCTAAAACAATTAGTTAACATATCGACCGGAACATAACGGCCATTGATGCGTTAATCGGATGGTCGCCTGCTTCAGGTCGTGCTGGCACCGGCTTGGCGCGATTCCAACTCCATGCAATCGAACGATTCATCGTTTCCGCTATACCCCGCCCGAACGATTTCAGGCTACCATGACGCATCCAATCCCACCGGGATTCTCCGCATGGCCAAACGTACTCCCCTGTATGCCCACCACGCCGCCCTGGGGGCGAAGCTAGTGGACTTTGGCGGCTGGGACCTGCCACTGCATTACGGCTCGCAGCTCGACGAACATCATCGGGTGCGCCGCGTCGCCGGCGTGTTCGACGTGTCGCACATGACGGTGGTCGATTTCGCCGACCCCACTCCGACCCGCGCCCTGCTTCGTCACCTGCTGGCCAACGACGTCGCCCGCCTGTATCCCGGCAAGGCGCTGTACACCTGCATGCTGAACGAAGCCGGTGGGGTGATCGACGACTTGATCGTCTACGACCGGGGCGAGGCCGGCTACCGGCTGGTCCTGAACGCCGCCACCCGCGACAAGGATTTGGCCTGGATCGCGCCGCTCGCCGAACGCTTCGGCGCTGCCTGGCGCGAGCGCGACGATCTGGCGATGCTGGCGGTGCAGGGCCCCGAAGCGCTAGCCCGGCTGGAAAGCGTCCTGGGCGTGGATGCCGTGGCCGCCGCGCGCGCGCTCAAGCCGTTTCATGCTCTGGAAACCGACGCCTTGTTTATCGCCCGTACCGGTTACACCGGCGAGGATGGCGTGGAAATCCTGCCGCTCGCCACCACCGTGCCGGAACTCTGGGACCGGATCGTCGCCGCCGGCATCGCGCCCTGCGGGCTGGGTGCCCGCGACACCCTGCGCCTGGAAGCCGGCATGAATCTATACGGCAGCGACATGGATGAAAGCACCACCCCGCTGGTATCCGGACTGGGCTGGACCGTGGCCTGGGAACCGGCCGAGCGCGACTTCATCGGCCGTGCCGCGCTGGAACGGCAACGGGCGGCTGGCGCGCCGCAAAGCTTCGTCGGTCTGGTGCTGGAGGAGCGCGGCGTGCTGCGCGGCCACCAGCATGTCTTCGACGGCGAACGCGAGATCGGTCAGATCACCAGCGGCACCTTTTCCCCCACCCTGAGCCGCGCCATTGCCCTGGCACGGGTCGAAGCCGGCGCCGGCGCGTGCTGCCAGGTGGCAATCCGCGGCAAACGCCTGTCGGCGCGAGTGGTCCAGCCGCCGTTCGTCCGCCATGGCCGCGCCCTGATCGGATAACCCCACCTTCGAACCATTGTTGTTGAGGAATCGAACCCATGAGCAGCAATATCCCCACCGACCTGCGTTACACCGAATCCCACGAATGGGTGCGCGCCAACGACGACGGCACCGTTACCGTGGGCATCACCGACCATGCCCAGCACCTGCTGGGCGATCTGGTGTTCGTGGAAATCCCGGAAGTGGGTCGCGCCGTGGCGGCCGCCGAAAGCTGCGCGGTGGTCGAATCGGTCAAGGCCGCCTCCGATGTTTATAGCCCGCTGGAAGGCGTGATTGTCGAAGTCAACGAAGCGCTGGCCGACACCCCCGAACTGATCAATGAAGATCCCTACGGCGATGGCTGGATTTTCCGGCTCAAAACCGCCGCCGTGCTGGATGGGCTGTTGGACGCGGTCGCCTATGAAGCCATCGCCATCGCCGATGACGAGGATGAAGACGCCAGTTCGCTGGCCAATCCCAGACTGGTCGAGTAAGGCAGGGTAAGATCGTCATGCCGTTTATCCCCCATACCGCGGACGATGTCCGGGCGATGCTGGCCGCCATCGGCGCGCCCGATCTGGATACGCTGTTCGAGGAAATACCGCCCGCGCTGCGAGTCGGCGAGCTACCGGCCCTGCCGAAGGCGCTGAACGAGTTGCAGGTCACGAAACTGATGGAAGCACGGGCGGCGGATTATCCCCATCCGCTGTGCTTCCTGGGCGCCGGCGCCTACGAGCATCACATCCCGGCGGCGGTGTGGGAAATCGTTGGTCGCGGCGAGTTCTATAGCGCCTACACGCCCTACCAGCCGGAAGCCAGCCAGGGCACCTTGCAGGTGCTGTACGAGTATCAGAGCATGATGGCGGGATTGACCGGCCTGGCCGTGTCCAACGCCTCGCTGTACGACGGTGGTTCAGCGCTGGCCGAGGCGCTGCTGATGGCGGTGCGCGCCAACCGCAAATCCAAGTCCAAACGGGTTCTGGTCCCCCGGACCCTGCATCCGTTGTACCGACGGACCGCCCATGCCATCGTGCACAATCAGGGCATCGAACTGGTGGAACTGCCCTACGATCCGAGCGGCGGCCATACTCCAGTCGAGGCGCTCGCGCCCTACGCTGGGCAGGATTTCGCGGCGCTGGTCATCCCGCAACCCAACTTTTTCGGGGTGCTGGAGGATGTGGACGCCTTGACCGACTGGGCGCACCAGCACAACGCGCTGGCGGTGGCGGTGGTCAATCCCACCGCGCTGGCGATTCTCAAACCGCCCGGCGAGTGGGGCGAGGCTGGCGCCGACATCGCCTGCGGCGACGGTCAGCCGCTGGGCTCGCCACTATCGTCCGGTGGTCCCTACTTCGGTTTTCTGTGCTGCCGGCGGGAATGGGTGCGGCAGATGCCGGGCCGGCTGGTGGGTCGCACCGTGGATCTGGATGGTCGGTCTGGCTTTACCCTGACCTTGCAAGCCCGCGAGCAGCATATCCGCCGTTCCAAGGCCACCTCCAACATCTGCACCAATCAGGGGCTGATGGTCACCGCCGCCACGCTGTATCTATCGCTGCTGGGTCCGCGCGGCCTGGAGCAGGTGGCCGCCGCCTGTCATGCCAATACCCGCGCGCTGATGGAGCGGCTGACGCAAGTTTCGGGGGTCGGCCGGGTTTTCGAGCGGCCGGTGTTCCACGAAGCGGTGTTGCGCCTGCCGCGCCCGGCGGGTGAGGTGCTGGACGGGTTGCTGGCGCACGGCATTCTCGGTGGTTTCGATCTGAGCGGCGACTACCCCGAATTGGGGAACGCCCTGCTGGTGTGCACCACCGAAACCCGGGACGAAGCCGACTTGCAAGGTTACGCGGCGGCACTGGCGGAAATCGTGTAAAGATTAGCCATTGCCAGGCAAACGACAATCCATCCCAAAAGACAGCAACTGGAGGAAATTTCCCATGGCAATCATCACCTTCAAAGGCAACCCGATCCACACCAACGGCGATCTGCCCGCCGCCGGCGCGACCGCGCCCGACCTCAAACTGGTGACCGCCGATCTGAACGATGTCACCCTGGCCGATTTCGCCGGCAAGAAAAAGCTGCTGAACATCGTACCCAGTCTGGACACCCCGGTGTGCGCGCTGTCCACCCAAAAATTCAACGAACACGCCAAGGCCCACCCCGATACCGTCGTTCTGATCATTTCCGCCGACCTGCCCTTCGCCCAGAGCCGGTTTTGCGGCAACGAGGGTCTGGATAACGTGGTGACCCTGTCGATGATGCGTTCGCGCAAATTCGCCAAGGATTACGGCGTGTTGCTGGAAGATGGGCCGCTGGCCGGTTTGACCGCCCGCGCCGTGGTGGTGCTGGACGGGAACAACACCGTGCGCCACACCGAACTGGTGCCGGAAATCGCCCAGGAACCGGATTACAACGCGGCGCTGGCGGCGCTGGGATAATCCTGACGATCCCTCAAGCCCCGGTGCTCTCTTCATGCTGATCTTCGACCAGTCCCGTCCCGGCCGGCAGGCGGTCATCCCCGCCGCCGCGCCCGATGATGCCCTGTCCGACCTGCCCCCTGCCCTGCGCCGCCGCCGCGCCGCGCCGTTGCCGGAAGTATCGGAACTCCAGGCGGTGCGCCACTACACCCGGCTATCGCAAAAGAATTTCTCCATCGATACCCACTTCTATCCGCTGGGCTCCTGCACCATGAAGTACAACCCACGGATCTGCCATCGGCTGGCCTCGCTATCCGGTTTGCTGGCTCGCCACCCACTGGCCCCGGAGCGCATCAGCCAGGGCTTTCTGGCCTGCCTGCACGAGTTGCAGGAGATGTTGCGGGAAGTAACCGGAATGCAGGCGGTGTCGCTGACGCCGATGGCCGGGGCGCAGGGCGAATTCGCCGGGGTGGCGATGATCCGCGCCTACCATCTGGCGCGCGGCGACCGCGACCGCCGCGAAATCCTGGTGCCCGACGCTGCTCACGGTACCAATCCCGCCACCGCCATCATGTGCGGGTTTAGCGTGCGGGAGATTCCCACCGACGGCAACGGCGATGTCGATCTCGCTGCCCTGCGCCAGGCGGTCGGGCCGCGGACCGCCGGTTTGATGTTGACCAATCCCTCGACCCTGGGCGTGTTCGAACGTCAAATCACCGAGATCGCCGCTATCGTGCACGAGGCCGGCGGCCTGCTCTATTACGATGGCGCCAACCTCAACGCCATTCTCGGCAAGGCCCGCCCCGGCGACATGGGTTTCGACGTGATCCACATGAACCTGCACAAGACCTTCGCCACCCCGCACGGCGGCGGCGGTCCCGGCGCGGGGCCGGTGGCGGTCAACGCCCGGCTGGAGCCGTTTCTGCCGATTCCCATCGTCGGCAAGGAAGGCGAACGCTATCGCTGGCTGAGCGAAGCGGACCGGCCCCAGAGCATCGGTCGCTTGTCGGCGTTCATGGGCAACGCCGGCGTCATCCTGCGCGCCTACGTCTATGCCCGGATGCTGGGCCGCGCCGGCATGGGCCGGGTCGCCGAATATTCCACCCTGAACGCCAACTACCTGCTGGCGGAGCTGGCGAAAGCCGGTTTCGATCCGGCTTTCCCACAGCGGCGGGCCAGCCACGAATTCATCATCACCCTCAAGCGGCAGGCCAGGACGCTCGGCATAACGGCGATGGATTTCGCCAAGCGCCTGCTCGATCTCGGCTATCACGCGCCGACCACCTATTTCCCGCTGCTGGTGCCGGAATGCCTGCTGATCGAGCCGACCGAAACCGAATGTAAGGAAGAATTGGACGGCTTCGTCGCCGCCATGCGCCAGATCCAGCAGGAAGCCGAGAACAGTCCCGAACAGGTCAAGGGTGCGCCCCATCATCGGCCGGTGCGGCGACTGGACGAGGTGCGCGCCGCCCGCGACATGGATCTGGCCTGGCGGCCGGTCGAGTCCTGATCGAGATGGCCTTTCAAAACCATAGGGGATGGCGCCGGCTGGTCAATGCCACCGGCTATTCCTGGGCCGGTCTGAAGGCGGCTTGGCGCAACGAGGAAGCATTCCGGCAGGAGGGTTTGCTGTGCGCGGTGCTCGCGCCGCTGGCGTTGTGGCTGGGCGACGGCGCGGTGGAGCGGGTGCTGCTGATCGGCAGCCTGCTGCTGATCGTGATCGTCGAACTGCTGAACACCGGCATCGAGGCGGCGATTGACCGCATCGGTTCGGAGCATCACGAACTGTCGGGCCGGGCCAAGGATATCGGCTCGGCGGCGGTGTTCGTGGCGCTGCTGAACGCTGGCGTGGTCTGGCTGCTGCTGCTGTTCACCTAAGCCAGCGTCCATGAACGAACTTCCCATGGCGTGAATGCCGAGTCTCGGGGCGAGCCCGGCGATCCTGGTTCGTTACGACCCGCGCCGCCACGGCCAGCGCCGCCGAGCCGCTGGCCGCCGGTGCATGAAGAACCGGTACAGCACCGGGATCACAAACAGCGTCAGCACGGTGGAAAAGGCCAGACCCCAGACGATACTGGCCGCCACCGGACCCCACAGCAGCGATTTCCCCGCCAGCCCGAACGCCAGTGAAAACAGCCCCGCAATCGTGGTGCCGGTGGTCATCAGGATGGCGATCACCCGCCGGCGCACGGCGTACAGCGTGGCGTGCAGAGTGGACATGCCGGCGGCGCGGCGAGTGTTGGCGGCATCGATCAGCACGATGGCGGCGTTTACCGCGATGCCGGTCAGGGCAATGATCCCGTACAGCGTATACAGCGACAGCGGATTGCCCGACACCAACAAGCCCAGCGTCACGCCGGTAAAGGCCAGCGGCACCGTCACCAGGATCAACAGTGGCTGAAAGTAGCTGCGAAACCGCGTCGCCAGGATCAGATAGATCAGCCCCACGCCAAGCAGAAACAACGGCCCCATCGCCTCCAGCGATTCGTTGATATCGTCCAGTTCGCCGGAGAAATCGAGATTGGTGGCGGGGTAACGTGCCCGAATCTTTTCCCACTCCGCGCGCAACCGATTATTCGCCGCCAGGGTATCGGTCGCCTCCTTGTCCAGATCGGCCTCCACGGTGATGGCGCGGCGCAGGTTCCAATGCCGGATCAGGCCAAGACTCTTGCGCTCCTCCGTCACCAGCAGCGCGCCCAGGGTCGTGGTTCCGCCGCCGGGCAGGGCAATGGGATCGTCCAACACCTTCCCCACGCGCGCCACCGTGCGCGGGGTCGCGCGGACCCGCAGTTCCACCTTCTCGCCCCGGTCGCGCAAGTCGGCCACCACCTCGCCGTCCACATGCAAGCGCACCAGCCGGGCCACCGTACCGGGGTCCAGTCCGGCGTTGCGAGCAGCGTTCACATCCACCCGCAGATTTAGCTCGTCGCGACCCGGCGTGTCGTTGTCCACTACATCACGGGCGCCGGGAATGTTCGCCACGATGGCCTTGACCGCGTCGGCGGCGGCGCGCAGCTCGGCGCGGTCGTCGGCGCGCACCTTGACGCTGATCGGCTTGGCGGTCGGCGGGCCGCCGGACAGCTTGAGAAAGGAAATCGCCGCCCGGCCCGGCGTTTGGGTCACCGACTCGCGCATGTCTTCGATGATGTCGTCCAGCCCGCGCACGCCCGGCGCGGCCGGGTTGAGCGAGACCGCGATCTGGCCGTATTGGTCGCCGTAGAGCGGTTCCATTTCGGTGAATTTGATGCCGGCCAGCGAGGTCACCGAACGCGCCTCGCCGGCACGCAGCCCGGCGCGTACCCGCTCTTCCACTTTCAGGGTCTGGCGCAGGGTTTCCTCGATGGGCGCGTCCGGCGGCATGTCCACGTTGACGTAATACAGCCGGATCGGGTCGAAGGCGAAGAACTGGAATTTCACCAGCCCACCGCCCACGGCGGCCGCCGCACCGAGAAACAGCACAAACGCCAATCCCAGATAAAGCAGCGAGTAACGCATCACATGAATCAGCAGCCGGGTGTACTTGACCCGGATGCGGTGCGTCCAGCGTTCGCGCAGCGCCTGAGTGCGCGAGCGACCGATGGCGCGATCCCCCAGCACCACGACATGCGCCGGCAGCATCCAGAACGCCTCGATCAGGCTGACCACGAGTCCCACCGTCACCACGAAGGGAATCACAAACATGAATTTGCCGACGATACCCGGCAACAACATCAGCGGCAGGAACGCCGCAATCGTGGTAGACACCGCCGCCAGCACCGGCCAGCCCACCTCGCGAATGGAATCCAGCGCGGCATCAAGGGCTTTCATTCCGCGTTCCATGCGGAAATACATGGCCTCCACCAGCACCACCGCATCGTCCACCAGCATGCCGAGCACGATGACGATACCCAGCAGCACCGAGACGTTGAGCGTCGAACCGACCGCGTTCAGCAGCACGAAGGTGCCGGCGACGGAAAACACCACGCCCAGGGCCACCATGGTGGCGATGCGCGAGCCGAGGAACAGCCAGCACACGCCCAGCACCATCAGCAAACCGATGGCGGCGTTCTGCTGCATGATGCCCAGCGCCGAGCGAGTTGCCACGGTCTGGTCGTCGGCCAGAACCAGTTTCAGGCCGCTACCGGCCAGCACCGCATTCTTGCGATCGATGTAATCGCGGATGCTACCCACCAGATCCAGGGTGTTGGTGTAGCCGATCTTACTTACCGACAGCATCACCCCCGGTCGGCCCGCCATGCTGGCAAGCTGCCGAGGATCGTCGCGCCCGCGTCGTATCCTGGCCACGGCGTCCAGCGGCACCCGGGCGTCGGCCACGCCCGGCGGTTGCAGATAAAAACCGGCTAGCAGTTCCGGGTCGGCGGTGGTGCCGTTCACCCGCACCAGCCACTCGCCACCATCGATCTTGATCTTGCCGGCGAACACGTCGCGAAACCACAGCCGCAGCGCCTCGGCCAGATCGGTGGCGGTCAAGCCGCGCGCGGCCAGCGCCGGCGGGCTGAATTCCACCAGCAGTTCCGGTTCCTGAAAACCCAGCGCCAGTACCTGATCGACGCCGGGGATCTGTTCCAGGTCTTCCTTGACCGTGCGCGCGGTGGAGCGCAGGGGCTCATCATCGGCCTGACCGCTCAGCACCACCATGGCGGTGGGAAAACCGTTGGAGCTGGTGATTTCGAGGATTTCCGGGTCCAGCGCCTCCACCGGCAATTCGGCATTGGCCTTGTTCTGGATTTCGCGGCGCAGATCGTTGACCCGTTTGTCGAACACCCGCGCCGGGATGTCGCGGAAGCGCACCAGGATGTTGGAGACGCCCTCGCGCGAGGAGCTGACCACGAACTTCACGTCCTGGACATTGCGGATCGAGTCTTCCAGCGGGTTGGTGACGCGTTTTTCCACATCCTCGGCGGAGGCGCCGGGCAGGACGGTGGAGATGTTCACCCAGTTGAAGTTGATTTCGGGGTCCTGCTCGCGTGGCATGTGCGTATAGGCCAGCAAGCCCATCAGGATCACTACCACGAAGGCGATGTTGGCCAGCGGGTGGTTGGTGATCAGCGCCTGAAAGAAGCGCACGTCAGCGCGTTCCGTTGGTCGCGGTCACCGGCTGGCCATCGGTCAATCCTTGCTGGCCGCGCACCACCACCGGCGTTTCGGGCGGCAGGGCCACGGCGAAGGGTCGGCCTTCCTGGGCGGCGGGTGTCGGCAGGAAACGGGCTCGGCCGTTTTCCACCATGAACGCGCCCAGGGTTTGGTCGCGCTTGACCAGCAGTTCGGGCGGCAGCAACACACGCGATGCAAGCCAGCGCAAGGTGCCGCTGCTGCCGGTTGGAGCCGTTCGGTCGGTGAATGCCAGCCGTGCAACGCGGGTGCGCGCCGTGGTATCGACCACTGGCGACAGTCGCAGCAGCCGCGCCGGGTAGGATGTGCCCTGATTCTCAAACACGATTTCGCGTGCTTTCGGTAGCTCGTCGGCCTGGGTTGCCTGGATCTGAGCCTCGATCTCGGGTGATGCCAGATCCACCAGCCGCAGCAAAATGATGCCTGGAGTCGCCATCGCGCCGACCTGAGCTTGACGCTCCAGCACCACGCCGGAAAACGGCGCCAGGATGCGGCATTTCTCGACATTGCGCGCCGCGACCGCTCGCTGCGTCTGGGCCACGTCCAGATCGGCCTCGACGGCTTGCACCCCGGTTTGCAGTTCCAGCACGGCATCGTCGGATACAAACTGTTTCTTGCGCAGCGATAGCGCCTGCCGGAGTCGCTGTTCGGCCAGCGCTACCCGCGCCCGCGCCGCCGAGATCTGCGCGTCGGCTTGGGCCAGCGCCAGCCGGTAATCGGCGGCATCGAGTTCCAGCAGCAGTTGCCCGGTCTTGACCGTGCCACCGACCTCGGCATGGACCCGCGCCACCTTGGCCGTAACCTCGGCGGCGATCCGGCTGTCGTTGGGGGCGATCACGCGGGCCGGCGCGGTGCCTCGATCGGGTAACGCGACGTCCCGCACGAGTCGGACGCCGACCTCGACCGGCGTGACGTCCTGGGCCAGCGCGATCGAGCAGAAGAGCAGGCCGACGATTGGCAGGGAAAGTCGTGACATGGAGAGGTATTCCAAGATGGCGACGAATGGCGAATTTTGCGAGGAACGGCAAGAACACTCAATCCAGATCGGATTATCTTCTGGAAAGCGGTTGCGGTGGCATTTACCGGCAATCGTTCATCGCCCGCCAAGCGATTTCGATATCCTCCGTCTGGGTGCGCCAGTTGCTGAACGCCGCCCGAATCCCGGCCGTTCCCCGAAACACGGTCGGCGTCAGGAACACGCGCCCGTCATCGCGCACTCGCGCCAGGAAATCCCGTACCCGCTCGGAATCCGCCTCGCCGGCCAGGGTAAAGCACACCACGTTCAAGCGCACCGGCGCCAGCAGGCGGAAGGTTTCGACATCGACCGCTTCCCGATCATCGGGCTGGGTGGCGACGGCGCGCAGGCTATTGCGCCCGAGCCCCAGCAAGGCCAGGACCTTGAAGATGCTGCTGTGGGCGGCGCCGCTCAATACGGTAATCGGCGGAATCGCGTGCAGGCCATCCTGGGCGATACTCTGATCGAACTGCCGCGCAACCCATTCGCGCCCCAGCGCCAGGCCGGTGAAATTGGCCATGGTCGCGCCCGTCACGAACGTCCCGGCAAAGGCTACCGGTAAGCTGAACAGTTCACGCAGCAGATGGAAGACTTCGAGTTCGATATTGGGCGCGATCGAGTTTGCCGCGCTGCTCAGGTTGAGATCGTAAGCGCTGCTCAGCCAGTCGCCCATCAGGGCGGCCGGGGTGGCGCCGCCGGTGACGAAACCCCAAAACCGGGGACCGTTGCTGGCCGGCATCGCCTGACCGTAGCGGTGCTCGAATAGCGCAAGCGTCGATTCCGCGCCCAGTCCATGGTCCGGCAAATTTAACGGATCGATTCGCGCAACATCCGTTGCCGGTGGGCGGCTATCGAGCGAATCGAGATAGCCCGTTGCCAGCTCCAAGGTTTTTTTCAGCAAACGATCAAGTTGAGAAGAATCTTGAGCGAGTGGCGCGCTCATTGGGCAACGGCTCCTTGATTACCCGCTTCCCGGAGTAGAATGTGAACTGTTTTTGGAACACCGTCCGCCGGGCTGTTGCTGGGCCGCCCGGTGGCGGGAATGCCGCCGAATCTTGATCCCGGTTTCGCCAATACCTTGTTTTGGAAGCTCGGTTTGACAAGCACTCTGTTTCGGATGAGGAAGGCTGGACCGGCAACACCGGCCACAACGCCAGACTTTGATATCCTCTTCCTCGCTGTGGCGTTTTGGGCAGTGCTGGGGAATACACATCGGGATAAGCTCGTTGGATCGAAGGGTCTGATCGCCATGCGCCAAGCAGCTCATCGAACGAAAGGCGACGCATCTCCCGTGATTTTACTCCATGTTGCGTTCGACCGATTCTGAAAGTTGTCCCTTCCGTCTTGTTTCCATCAAAAATGGACCAGCCAACCACCATGTGGACCTCCTCCATCCAACGCCGCAAATCTTCCCGTCTCGGTCCGCGCAAGCGTCTGCTCCGCGACTTGTTGCTCCTTTTGGTCCTGACCAGCGGCAGCCTGTTGGCCGCCGTGTTCGTTGCCGGTGAATCGCTACGCGACAAGTTGGCCCAGGAACAATTGCAGGCACTGGCCCAGAAAACCAGCAACGATCTGAGCGGCTTTCTGCAAATCCCGGAAAACAGCCTGCGCATGGCCCAGGGCTGGGGTACGGCGGGCGCTCTTGATCTGGACGACGCGCCGGCTCTGGTCAACCGCTTCATCCCGGTCCTGGAAAACCTGCCCCGGATATCCGCTCTGGTGCTGGCCGATTCGGACGGGCGGTCTTTCTATCTGGCCCGGAAGGACAAGGCGTGGCTCTCCCGCAGTGTGGACGCACAGGGAAACGCGGTCTGGCACCGCTGGAGCGGTCCCGGTGTGCAAATCGAGGAACGCCGGGGACAGGAAGACTACGATCCGCGCGCCCGACCCTGGTTCAAGGGCGCGCTGGCGATGACGGATGCCAATAGCGTCTTCTGGACCCGTCCCTATCTGTTTTTCACCGAGCATGCGCCCGGCATCACCGGGGCCGTGCGCTTCCAACAGCCGAAGGAACCCGGCCGCAATTACGTGCTGGGGTTGGACCTGCCGCTGGGTAACGTACTCGGCGCGTTGGCGGCATTGAAAGTGAGTTCAAGCGGCGCGGCGTTCATCACCGAAGCCAATGGCGCCGTGCTGTTGCCGCCGGCCATGGATGAGAGTACGAGTTCCACCTTCCCGGTCAGCCTATCGCCCGAGCAGTTGGATGCCGGACCAGTGTTCGCCGCGGCGAAGGCTTGGCTGGCGGCCGGCCGCCCGGCGCGGCAACCGCTGACCTATCCGAGCAGCAACGGCGACTGGTGGGCCTGGTTGCAACCGCTGGGCGATCCGGACAAGGGGCTGTGGCTAGGTATCGCGGTGCCCGAGCTGGATTTTCTCGGCGCCCTGCAAAGTGGCTGGACACTGGTGCTCACGGTGGGAGCGCTGGCGCTCGCCGCCGGTTTGCTCATGACCCTGCTGCTCACCCGCCACTACGGCCGCCAATTCAAGGCGCTGCCCTCCCTGACCGACCATCCGGATGAATTCGAGGAAAAGGTACTGGCCTTGATCCGTTACGGCGAGAGCCCGAATCTGGAGTTCAAATCCACACTGCGCACCAACCTCAAGACCGGCAAGGTGGGCAAGGAAATCGAACTGGCCTGGCTCAAGAGCGTGGTGGGCTTTCTCAACACCGATGGTGGCGTGCTGTTGATCGGCGTCAACGACGAGGGTGAGGTGGTCGGCATCGCGGCGGACCAGTTCGAGAATGACGACAAGTGCCTGCTGCACTTCAAGAACCTGATCAATCAGCACATCGGGGCCGAGTTCAGCAAGTATCTGCACGCCGAAATCCGCCCTGTCGCCGGCAAGACACTGGTGGCGGTGGTCTGCGAAAAGGCCAGGGAACCGGCGTTTCTGATCGTCGGCGGTGGCAACGAGGAGTTTCATATCCGCAGTGGGCCATCGAGCATCAAGCTCACGCCCCGGCAGATGTTGCAGTATCTGAGCGTGCACTGAGCCGGGGGTGATCCGAGAAAACAGGGCTCAGTCGGATTCCGGTCGCTTCAACCCGGCGGCTGGCATTCGTGTCGTCACCAGTACGGTGAATAGCGGAAAGGCGCGGGTTTGTATCCCAGTACCAAAACGCCTTGATGGCTTCTCGGACTTCGGTTGAGTAACCGGCTAAGTCAACCCCCGCCCGAAGGCGGGAGCCTGTTAATAACATCTCGGGTTGACGGTTTCTCGGTAGTGCCTCAGACGTGGATATAAAGTTAATTAATTATATTATTCAGCATGTCGCGTATCAGTATATCCAATCAGGAACACCATCCCTCAGGCATTTTCGCGTGTTGCCCCTGTTACTGGTTTCGATCAGGAAAATCCGACAGAGTTCTCGATCAACTACCGGCGTTCTTGATATACAAAAGCGCGTTGTAGTTGTATCCGCCAATCCCTCCATAATGGGTCTCGCCGGAATTTTGGTCCGTCGATAACTTCGCTTCAAGCGTCTTACCCGCCACTTGGAACTTGAAGCTTGTACTTAAGCTCTCCGTCGCTCTGTCGATGTTGTCGTTATAATAGGACTCATCACCCTTTCCCTGATCTAAAAGCATCTTGTTGTCGCCGATCAATGGTGCATCGATCAACACGACCATCACATTCTCGGTGGCCCCTTTTTGGCGTATCGCGATGCAGACATGAATACCCACGGCCGATATAGCCGCCGACTTGCTACCGTTCGCCAGCGAGAGGTTTACGGCCGCCACCTTGTCGTAATCAAGGCCGCCTCCGAGCGGAATCAGACCACTCTCAACATTGTTCATTTTCGGGAAGGGATACCAGTTGCCACCAGACTTGCCATCACTGTTGAGCCAGCTCGTATCATCCGCGGTGTAGGTCAAGGACCACTCCAGATCGACATCCGTCTCGTTCCACATGGAGAACGTGTAGGTCATTTTGTGGAAGACGGCTAAAAAGAAGTCCACGAGCACACTCAGAATGCTCACGACCGCGAAGACCTTGGTCGCGATATTGACAACTCTCAAGGCGTTGGCAAAGTTCACCACGTCTTGAGCAGCCTCATCTCCATCCTGCGCCGCGTTCAAGACCTGTCCATTACACACATCGTCTAACTGATTGAGTGGGCATGGAGATCAGAAGCCAAGTGCATCCCCCAAGCGAGGTCGCGGGCGCGCTGCAAGCCGATCCACAGGGCCTGGGGGCCGGGGGGACCGTCGCACTTGCGCCCCAAATAGCCGCCCAGGCGGGCGATCCAGCCGAGCATGGCGGGCAGCGGCGGCGGGATCGCCGGCGGGGGCCGGCGGTGGATGGCGACGTCAACGGCCTGCCATTCGGCCGGGTCCAGCACGGCGTCACAGAGCAGCTCGGGGGTGGTCCGCCCCAGCACGGTCAGGTACTGAATCCGCCAGGCGATGATCAAGTACAAGGCCAAGCCGGTACGCTTCGGTCAAATGCCGCTGGCAGAATAGATCCGTGAGCGACGATCTCGTCGTACTTGTCTGCAGTGCCGCCGGTATCCCGCTCTGATCCGTTCATCCCATCGCTTCTCGTCGATTCTTACACCCGTGCGCCGGTTTTGGCCGCCTTCAGTCCATGCTTCTTGAGCCAGTGGTGCAGATTCGATGCGGTCGTGTGATAGCGCTGGGCGATGAACTTTTGGGTCGAGCCCAGCACCGATGACCGGGTTACGCTTCGCACACCCGGCCTGCAAACTTCAGATCAGTTGTTGGGTGCCGGGAGACTCTCCAATTCCTTCAGGCGTTTCATGGCCTGCATCGCCTGGATGGAATTATAGTTGATGCCAGCGGCGTTCAGACTACTGCCCTGCTGGAAGGGGTATTCCGACAGGGTGCCGAGAAATGCCTTGAGTTGCTGCTGCACCGGGATGAAGAGCCAGATGTTGTCCGCATACCAGCGGATGTACATCCCCGATTGGCTCGATGCCCACTCGTAGGGATCGGCCCGGAGGTTGGTGATGACCGGCCAGCCGGTCACGTTGCGGACGGCGGTGGCGATGTTGCCGTCCTCGACGGCGAAGGAGACCTTCCAGTCGTTCCAGCGCACGGCGTTGAGGTCGCCACCCTGACCGAAGTAGAAGATTTCCTCGCGCGGGCCTTTCTTGACCTCGCCCTTGAAGAACGGTAGGAAGTTGTACCCGTCAAGATGGACTTTCCAGGTCTTGCCATCGGCCTCATAGCCCTGCTTCAGCTTCTCGACGATGTTCGGCTCGCCCGCCGCCGCCAGCAGCGTCGGCAGCCAGTCCTCTTGAGAGAAGATGTCGTTGACGATCGTGCCCGACTTGATCACGCCCGGCCAGCGGACAAGCATCGGCACGCGGAAGCCGCCCTCCCAAGTGGTGCCTTTCTCGCCGCGGAACGGCATCGTGCCGCCGTCCGGCCAGGTCACTTCCTCCGCCCCGTTGTCGGTGCCGTACACCACGATGGTGTCGTCGGCGATGCCGAGTTCGTCGAGCCGTTTGAGCAGCGCGCCCACCATGTCGTCGTGTTCCACCATGCCGTCGGGGTAAAGGCCGATGCCGGTCCGCCTCTGCGCCGAGGGCTTGAGATGGGTCCAGACGTGCATCCGTGTGGTGTTGAACCAGACGAAGAACGGCTTCTTCTCTTTCACCTGGGTGCTCATGAACGTGTTCGCGGCGGCGTAGATCTCGTTGTCCACGGTCTGCATCCGCTCACGGGTGAGCGGGCCGGTATCCTCGATCCTCTGTCCATCCTTGCCGTCCGACCAGGTATGGAGCACGCCACGCGGACCGTAGTTCTTCTTGAACTCAGGGTCCTTCGGATAATAGTAGGTCTCCGGCTCTTCCTGGGCGTTCAGGTGGTAGAGGTTGCCGAGGAATTCGTCGAAGCCATGCACGGTCGGCAGGTGCGAGTCGCGGTCGCCCAGTGAGTCTGTCGAACCCTGTTTTTCAGCGATGAATGGCCACTCGACAGGCTCAGGGCCAGCGGATGCAATGAAAATCTTGCCCGTTTAGTCCTCCTCTCCGGCGCTACTCCTCGAACACAAAGATCTTCCTCCAGTCATTCTTCATGCTGATCACCGTCCAGCCCTGCTTCTTTGCCTCGTCATACAGTTTCTGGGTGAAGGCGCCGACCTTGGTGTCGGGTAGCCCCTGGGCCGGCCCGTAGGCGTACTCGCGCGTCGCATCGTCGTGCAGCACCAGCATCGACAGCCGCGCGCCATCGCCGGCCTTCGTGTATTCCACATTGTACAGGACAAAAATAACTTGCTGAAAATTAAGATAAAAAATAACAGCTATTTTGAGGGTAGTAGGATCGCGAGGTTGCTGTTATCATAACTAATTGATTGATAACATTAATTCTAAAACAGGCGAGGTTAATTCCGTGAATTCCCCTTTTTTAATACCCGGCACTTTGCAGAAATGCTTCATCATCATTTTCACTGGAACCGAGCGCGTATCTCTTGCATCGTCTATTTAATTATCGGAATCATCCAGATGGGAACGGTCAATCTCGCAAAGATTGCTGTCACCTTTCCTGGGCGTGCGCAACCGGCCTCTCATTACAAACGCCTTCAACGACTTTTTTGTCAATTTTCTCTAGATCTGAATCAAGTCGCCCGGTTCATTGCCAGTCTCATTCCTGTGCTTCAGTTCAAATTGACACTCGATAGAACCAATTGGAAATATGGTGATGTCAATATCAATTACCTTGTTTTAGGAGTCGTCTATCGCGGATCTGCTTTTCCTATACTATGGGTTGCTTTAGATAAAAAAGGCAACTCAAATACCCAAGAAAGAATAGCATTAATGAATCGATTCCTTACGATTTTCGGCCCGCAAATGATCGCCTGCTTGTTTGCGGATCGCGAGTTTATTGGGATTCAATGGTTTGGTTATCTTATTGAAAATCAAATTAAATTCGTAATACGCATCAAAAAGAATACGCAAATCTCTAACTCCCGAGGGGTCCCCGTCTCCGCCGAAAATCTTTTTCGAGGCCTACCCCGTGGCAGCGCTCTGGTTTTATCGGGCCAACGAACCGTGTGGGGGCACTCTCTTTATGTGATTGGTCTGAAAATGGCCAACGGTGAATTCGTTATTCTCGCAACGCAAGAACAACCGGAAACCGCGTTGGAAAATTATAAGGAACGCTGGCCGATCGAAACGCTTTTCATTTGCTTAAAAACTCGGGGATTCGATCTGGAATCCACCCATATAACTGACCCCCAGCGACTTGAAAAGTGGATGGCTTTTCTCGCTATTGCATTTAGTTGGGCGCATATTATTGGTGAATGGCGCCATGAAATTAAACCGATCAAGATCAAAAAACATGGCCGTCCCACCCAAAGTCTTTTTCGCTATGGATTAGATTATTTGAGAAGTTGTTTATTTCATCACCAAGAATCCGCCCGGCAATACGCTTTTCATCAGGCACTGGAGTCGCTCTTTAAACGGTTGGGATCGAGCCCTCAAAATCGCTGTTTTCTACCTCTAACCAATACGCCACCCGGCAGAATTTTAACGTAAATTCATTTGGTTAGATGATTTTGTCGTAACTTCTCAATAAGTCATGGCGGCCTTGGCTGACGATATTCAGTTAGAGTACCCCATCGAGTCTCCCATCCTCACCCTGGAATCACCCCCCGGCATGCCGACTCCCCCGATCCAACTCCCCGACCTCCCCGACGCGGAACGGACCCCGCTGGTCGAGCAGTTGTTGGCATTGATCGAAGCGATGGCCGAGACCATCCATCGTCAAGCAGAGACGATTCAGCAGTTGCGCGATGAGATTGCGGTGCTCAAGGGCGAGAAGCCGAAGCCGACGTTCAAGCCGAGCGGGATGGAGAAGCAAACCGATCCCAACGTGACGGACGGCCGTGACGGTGACGGTGACGGTGACGGTGACGGGGAATCGAAGGGCAAACGGCCGGGTTCGGCGAAGCGGCACAAGACCCAGGACTTGATCATCCACGAGGAGTGTCCGATTCCGCCCCGCGACGTGCCGGCGGGCGCCCGCTTTAAAGGGTATCGGGATTTTGTGGTGCAGGATCTGAAGATCGAGCCGCACAATACCCGCTATCGGCTGGAAGTTTGGCGGACCCCCGACGGCGAGTATCTATACGGCGAGCTGCCGCCGGCGCTGCAAGACGGGCATTTTGGTCCGGGGTTACGTGCCTACGTGCTCTATCAGCACCATCAGTGTCATGTCACCCAGCCGCTGTTGCGCGAACAACTGCTGGAATGGGGCATCGACCTCTCCGCGGGGCAGATCGATGCCCTGCTGAGCGGGCACAACGAGCCGTTCTTTGCCGAAAAGGATCGGCTGCTTGCGGTGGGTCTAGCGGTGAGTTCCTTTATCTCGGTCGATGATTCGGGGGCTCGCCATCAAGGCCGCAACGGCTACGTCACGCAGATTGGCAATGATTTCTTTGCCTGGTTCTCCAGCACCGAGAGCAAGAGCCGGATCAATTTTCTGCAACTTCTACAAGCGGGCACACCGGTCTAT
This sequence comes from Candidatus Competibacteraceae bacterium, assembly GCA_016699715.1. Taxonomy (NCBI): domain Bacteria; kingdom Pseudomonadati; phylum Pseudomonadota; class Gammaproteobacteria; family Candidatus Competibacteraceae; species Candidatus Competibacteraceae bacterium. The sequence goes on from CP065007.1 coordinate 3,406,759, forward strand.
CGGCTCAATGACGAGGCGTTGGCGTATTGGCGCGAGCAGGGGTTACCCCAGGCGCTCTGCCAAAACCTGATGGCGCATCCCACGGTGGAGGGGGTCACCACCGCAGCCTGGGAGCAACAGCTCGACGACTGGGGCCTGGTCACCGAACGGCATCGCCGCATCGCCACCGAAGGGGCCCTGGTGGGCGGGCTGTTCGCGAAAGGACTCTCGCACGACTTGGTGATCGTGAGCGACGGTGCCGGGCAGTTCGCCATTCTGCTGCATGCCTTGTGTTGGGTGCATGCTGAACGCCTGATTCACAAACTCATCCCGCTCGATGAGAACCATCGCCAGGACCAGGAACGGGTGCGCGACGAACTCTGGACGCTCTACGCCGACCTCAAGGCGTACCAGCGCGACCCCGATCCAGCGGCGATGGACGCCCTGCGCGCGCGCTTCGAGGCCCTCTTCACTCAGAAGACCTCCTTTGCGACCCTCAATAACACGCTCAAGCGTCTGTATACCCATCAGTCCGAGTTGCTCCTGGTGCTCTTGCGCCCCGACGTCCCGCTGCATACCAATGGCAGCGAGAACGACATCCGGGGGTTTGTGAAATGGCGCAAGGTCAGCGGCGGAACGCGCAGTGACTTGGGGCGACGCTGCCGCGACACCTTTGCCAGCTTGAAAAAGACCTGCCGGAAACTCGGGATCTCGTTCTGGGACTACCTGAACGACCGGATCGGGCAGGTTGGTGCGATCCCCCCTTTGCCAGAGATCGTTCGAGAACGGGCGGCGGCGGCAGAGGCCGTGCCGTGAGTTATTGAGAAGTTACATTTTGTCCTGTACAATGTGTGTACTCGAAGTCGTTGAGAAGAAAAAAACCGGCGAAGGTTTTCAAGTGTTACCTCGACGGTAGCCGTTCTCCCCCCTCTACCGGGGCAAGGGGGCGAGAGGCAGTCCGGCGCGGCGGTCGGCGATGGCGCGTTCGAGAGTGCGCCAAGGGGAGTGGCCGCGCTGGCGGCAGGTATCGATGACGCTGGCGAGCAGAGCGAAGACCCGCGAACCCACCGGGGTGCGGGTACCGTGACTGATCTTGCGCGCGATCACCCAATGGCGTAGTGCCCGCTCTGCTACATTGTTGGTCAGTGGCAGTTCGGGATGACTCAGCACCTGGAAGATGGCTTCCCAGTCGTTGAGCAACTCCACCGCCAAGGCGTGGGTTTTGGCGTGGGCGTGACCCTGGCGCCGTTCGCAGGCCGCGCGCAACGCGGCCAGTACCATCATGTGTTGGGTCGGCGGCGCGACCGGCGGCGGACCTTCGCGGGCCGCGTAGACCGCCGCCATCAGCGCCTCCAAGGTCTCCAGCACGAACCGGCCAAAGACACGGGCCTCGCGGTCGCCACTCTCGGCCAAGCCCCGCGCCTTGCGAATCAGGTGTGCCCAACAGCGTAACCGGCGCGGGTGGTTGCGGTAGGCCATCCAGCCATCGCTCATCAGCCAGCCGCTAAAGCCGTCCAGCACGTTCTCGACCCGCTCCTTGCCGCGCCCGGCCACGTAGTACAGGGTCGCGGTCGCCGCGACAAACACCCACAGCCACAGCGGCCGGCCGTGTTCGGGCCAGGAGGTTTCGTCGGCGTGCAGCAGATGGCTGTCCAGAACCGCCTGGACGAGTTCGTCTTCCGCCGGCGCCACGGCCGCGCCGGCTTCGTGGAGCGTCCGATGGATCGTGCCGGTACTGAGCTTCAGGCCCAGCCACTCGTCCAGGAATTCGCGAATCCGCGCCCGCGACAGCCGGAACCGGAAAGCCAGTGCCACGATCAGCGCCGCCAACCCCGGCCCCACCAGCCGCCATTCGCTGAGTTCAATCCCCGCCAGCAGTGGGTCCACCACGCCCTGGCCGGCCACCGCCCGGGTCCGATGGCCACAGGCGCAGGGGGCTTCGTCATAGCGATGGTCCACGACCCACAGCGTCAACCCCGGCCGCGCCGGATCGCCCCAGTGCAGGTCGACCGCCTGAAACCCGGTGTAGGCCACCGCACCCACTGGGTCCAGCGGCCGGCCACAACCGGCGCAGGTGTCGGGGTAATGGGCCTGTTCGGCATTCGCCTGGAACACCTGAGTCCGGCCGATCCCCGGCGCCCCCGGCTGCTTACCCGGTTTACGGGCGGGTTTCGCGTCCGCCGGTTTCGCCTCGGCCGACGGCGGTTCCGCCGGCACCGGTTTCGCGTCCGCCGGTGCCGACTCGGGTCCCTCGTCCGCCGCATCGGCGGCATCCGATTCCGGCCCGTCACCCGGTCGGTCCCACGGCGCCCGACTGCTCGGCGGCCGCGAACTGTTGTCCGGTCCCTGATTCAACCGGTCCAGCGCCTCCTTCAAATCGTCCAGCAGCTTGCCCGACAGCGCACGCACCTCGGCCTCCCCAGCGAATCCAGGTAGGCGTGGTCTAATTGGCGCAGGCTATGTGGGCTGAGGTGCATGGTGGTTGATCGTGGGGCTGGACTCTAGTTTTCCATACCTACTCCCCGAGGGGAAGTTAGCCATTACCGGGAGGGGTGTGAAGAGTTACGCGTATTCTTTTTGATGCGTATTACGAATTTAATTTGATTTTCAATAAGATAACCAAACCATTGAATCCCAATAAACTCGCGATCCGCAAACAAGCAGGCGATCATTTGCGGGCCGAAAATCGTAAGGAATCGATTCATTAATGCTATTCTTTCTTGGGTATTTGAGTTGCCTTTTTTATCTAAAGCAACCCATAGTATAGGAAAAGCAGATCCGCGATAGACGACTCCTAAAACAAGGTAATTGATATTGACATCACCATATTTCCAATTGGTTCTATCGAGTGTCAATTTGAACTGAAGCACAGGAATGAGACTGGCAATGAACCAGGCGACTTGATTCAGGTCTAGAGAAAATTGACAAAAAAGTCGTTGAAGGCGTTTGTAATGAGAGGCCGGTTGCGCACGCCCAGGAAAGGTGACAGCAATCTTTGCGAGATTGACCGTTCCCATCTGGATGATTCCGATAATTAAATAGACAATGCAAGAGATACGCGCTCGGTTCCAGTGAAAATGATGATGAAGCATTTCTGCAAAGTGCCGGGTATTAAAAAAGGGGAATTCACGGAATTAACCTCGCCTGTTTTAGAATTAATGTTATCAATCAATTAGTTATGATAACAGCAACCTCGCGATCCTACTACCCTCAAAATAGCTGTTATTTTTTATCTTAATTTTCAGCAAGTTATTTTTGTCCTGTACAATGACGACAACTTGAATTAATTGATATTCTTCAGCAAGTTGAAAATGAAGCGGTCCGGCCTTTACGGTATTGGTGCCAAGATGAAAGTCGCTTTGGATTAAAAACGATCACCCGGCGGGTCATCACCGCACTGGGGATTAAGCCAGTTGGTCCAGTTCAATGGACCTTTCAATCATTTTGGCTCTATGGTGCCATTGAGCCACTGAGTGGCGAAAACTTCTTTTTAGAATTTTCCCATTTAGATGCTGATTGCTTTCAGTGGTTTTTGAATGAATTTTCTAAAACTTATCCGCACAGCCTCAACGTAATTCAATTGGATAACGGTCGCTTTCATTCTGCCAAAAAACTCGTAATCCCCGATAATGTCGTCTTATTATTCCAACCGCTTTACAGTCCCGATGTGAACCCCATTGAGCGTGTTTGGCAATCAATGAAAGATCAATTGTGTTGGATCAATTTAAAAACCCTAGATGAACTACGTAAAAAAGTGGATGAACTCATTCAATCGCTTCTCCCAAGCGAAGTGGTTTCTTTGACCAGTTTTGATTTTATCTTATCCGCACTAAAGCAGTAAAATTTATTAGTAATCGGTATAAGGTCAAATTCTTTCTGAGAGAGTCCAGTACAGGCTCTAAATTGTCTTTCATTGCGGACTGTCATCAATTTAAATTTTCGCATGGCGGTTCTCCTAATAATTCTATCCTCATTGAACAAAATGGGGGCTAATTTCATTGTACAGGACAAAATCATCTAACCAAATGAATTTACGTTAAAATTCTGCCGGGTGGCGTATTGGTTAGAGGTAGAAAACAGCGATTTTGAGGGCTCGATCCCAACCGTTTAAAGAGCGACTCCAGTGCCTGATGAAAAGCGTATTGCCGGGCGGATTCTTGGTGATGAAATAAACAACTTCTCAAATAATCTAATCCATAGCGAAAAAGACTTTGGGTGGGACGGCCATGTTTTTTGATCTTGATCGGTTTAATTTCATGGCGCCATTCACCAATAATATGCGCCCAACTAAATGCAATAGCGAGAAAAGCCATCCATTTTTCAAGTCGCTGGGGGTCAGTTATATGGGTGGATTCCAGATCGAATCCCCGAGTTTTTAAGCAAATGAAAAGCGTTTCGATCGGCCAGCGTTCCTTATAATTTTCCAACGCGGTTTCCGGTTGTTCTTGCGTTGCGAGAATAACGAATTCACCGTTGGCCATTTTCAGACCAATCACATAAAGAGAGTGCCCCCACACGGTTCGTTGGCCCGATAAAACCAGAGCGCTGCCACGGGGTAGGCCTCGAAAAAGATTTTCGGCGGAGACGGGGACCCCTCGGGAGTTAGAGATTTGCGTATTCTTTTTGATGCGTATTACGAATTTAATTTGATTTTCAATAAGATAACCAAACCATTGAATCCCAATAAACTCGCGATCCGCAAACAAGCAGGCGATCATTTGCGGGCCGAAAATCGTAAGGAATCGATTCATTAATGCTATTCTTTCTTGGGTATTTGAGTTGCCTTTTTTATCTAAAGCAACCCATAGTATAGGAAAAGCAGATCCGCGATAGACGACTCCTAAAACAAGGTAATTGATATTGACATCACCATATTTCCAATTGGTTCTATCGAGTGTCAATTTGAACTGAAGCACAGGAATGAGACTGGCAATGAACCGGGCGACTTGATTCAGGTCTAGAGAAAATTGACAAAAAAGTCGTTGAAGGCGTTTGTAATGAGAGGCCGGTTGCGCACGCCCAGGAAAGGTGACAGCAATCTTTGCGAGATTGACCGTTCCCATCTGGATGATTCCGATAATTAAATAGACAATGCAAGAGATACGCGCTCGGTTCCAGTGAAAATGATGATGAAGCATTTCTGCAAAGTGCCGGGTATTAAAAAAGGGGAATTCACGGAATTAACCTCGCCTGTTTTAGAATTAATGTTATCAATCAATTAGTTATGATAACAGCAACCTCGCGATCCTACTACCCTCAAAATAGCTGTTATTTTTTATCTTAATTTTCAGCAAGTTATTTTTGTCCTGTACAATGGGCTAATTTAAAAAAATTAACTCTAACTTATTGATTAAATAAAATAATTTTTTATAACTAAATCGTAACAGGTTGAAAATATTAAAGATAACTATTTGGGGACTTCTCTATTCTATGATCACTAATCACTCTATTAAAAAATAGCTCTAAATAACAGAGAGAGGGAATTGCCGAGCATGCGGTGGCGGTCGAACAACTCGCCCCCCATCACCAGGATCCCTTTGACCGCCTTCTGGTGGCGCAGGCACTGACCGAACCCATGCGCTTGCTCACTCATGATGAGCGGGTCGCATCCTACAGCGATGCCATTATCCTGGTCTGATCGCAGCGTGCTACTGGCTGGGCAAAACCGAACTGGAGAGAACTACACGACGACTGGAGGGGGTGGGGATAGGCGCGAAGTTGTGTGTCTAATGGGGGCGACGGACCACAACGATCTGGATCAAACGGATCGGCGCAACAGCAAGAATGCCGGTTTGAAGTCAACAACAGCGGGGCGAATCGGCAAACGCATTCCAGATTGACACCAGACCCGAACGGGCTGAATGATGACCACTGGATAATTTGGCGTCCCCAAGGGGATTCGAACCCCTGTTACCGCCGTGAAAGGGCGGTGTCCTCGGCCTCTAGACGATGGGGACAGAGAGAAAAATGCCGCCGATAAAAGGTAACGGATAATGATGGTGGAGCCAGGCGGGATCGAACCGCCGACCTCCTGCATGCCATGCAGGCGCTCTCCCAGCTGAGCTATGGCCCCAATCGGCTAAGGTCGCGAACTTTAAAGCACTTCCCCTATTCTGTCAACCCTCGATAAACGCCTGTGCCCGCGCGATTCGAGCCAGGGTCCGGTGCCGACCCAACAGCTCCAGTGTCACGTCGATCGGCGGCGAAACCGCCGCGCCCGACACCGCCACCCGCAACGGCTGCGCCACCTTGCCCAGCGCCAATCCGCCCGCCTCGGCCACCGCCTTCACCGCCTCGTGGATCGATCCGGCCCGCCACTCCGACAGCGCCGCCAACGCCTCGTGCAAGCACCGCAATGGCTCCCCGGCAGCGGCGGTCAAATGCTTGCCTGCCGCCTTGGCGTCATACTGCTCGAACTCCCGGTAAAGAAAAATCGCGGCCTGGGCCATGTCGTGCAGCGTATCGGAACGCTCGGCGAACGCCTGGACCACATCCGCCAGTTGCGGCCCCTCACTGGGATCGATGCCCAACTGGCCCAGATGCCAGCTTAAATGGCGGGCAACATGGATCGGGTCCAAGGTCTTCAGATAATGCTTGTTAAGCCAGATCAATTTGGAAGGGTTGATCGCCGAAGGCGCCTTGTTGCAGCCATCGAGATCGAAAAATTCGATCATCTCGTCCAGTGAGAAAATTTCCTGATCACCGTGCGACCAGCCCAGCCGCACCAGATAGTTCAGCACCGCTTCCGGCAGATAGCCCATGTCGCGGTACTCCATCACGCTGGCGGCACCGTGGCGCTTGGACAGCTTCTGGCCATCCGGCCCGAGAATCATCGGTACGTGACCGTACCGCGGCGGCGATGCGCCCAGGGCTTTGAGGATGTTGATTTGCCGGGGCGAGTTATTGATATGGTCGTCGCCGCGAATGACATGGGTGATACCCATGTCCATATCGTCCACCACCACGCAGAAGTTATAGGTGGGCGTACCGTCGGCGCGGGCGATGATCAGATCGTCGAGCTCGACGTTCTGGAACACGATGTTGCCGCGAATCAGATCCTCGACCACCACCTCGCCGTCAACAGGATTCTTGAAGCGCACCACCGGCTCCACGCCCTCGCGCGGCGACCCCTGATAATCACGGTGACGGCCGTCATAACGCGGTTTGACCTTGTGCGCCATCTGCTCGGCGCGCAAAGCATCCAACTCTTCCCGGGTGCAATAACAGTAGTAGGCTTTGCCTTCGCGCAGCAATTGCCGCAACACCTCCCGGTAGCGGTCGAAACGCTGGGTCTGGTAAAACGGCCCCTCGTCGTAATCCAGCCCCAACCAGTTCATGCCCTCCAGAATGGCGTTCACCGCCTCCGGGGTCGAGCGTTCCAGATCGGTATCCTCGATGCGCAGCACAAAGGGGCCGCCATGCCGGCGGGCGTACAACCAGGAAAACAGGGCGGTGCGAGCACCGCCGATGTGCAAATAGCCGGTGGGGCTGGGAGCAAAGCGAGTCTTAACCATGGCGGCTTGTCCAGGGTGCGAAATCGAAGGGAAAAGGGGCGATCTAGCTCTTTTTCGGCTTAACCGGCCGCTGCCAGTGGGCCACATCCTTGCGCGGGGCACGAGTCAGACACAGGCTACCGTCCGGTACGTCGCGGCTGACCGAGGAACCCGCGCCCACGGTGGCGCCCTGGCCGATCCGCACCGGCGCCACCAGCGAACTGTTGGAACCGATGAACGCGTCGTCGCCGATCAGGGTTTTGTGCTTGTTGGCCCCATCGTAGTTGCAGGTAATGGTGCCCGCACCGACATTAACCCGTGTGCCGATCTCGGCATCGCCCAGATAGCTCAGGTGGTTGACCTTGGAACCCAGACCGATGCGGGTCTTTTTGGTTTCGACGAAATTACCGATATGCACGCCCGCCGCCAGTTGGGTCTCGGGCCGCAGCCGGGCGAAAGGTCCGATCTGGGCCCCGGCACCCACTTCCGCGCCTTCGATCCGGCAATGCGACAAGATTTCGACATCGTCGCCGATAACCGTATCCCGCAGCAGGCAAAACGGCCCGATCCGAACCCGGTCGCCCAGACGCACCGTTCCCTCGAACACCACATTGGCGTCGATTACCACATCCCGACCGGTGCTGACCGTACCGCGCACGTCCACGCGCGCCGGGTCCAGCAGGGTCGCGCCACCGCGCATTAAAGCCTCGGCCTGCCGCGCCTGATAGCAACGCTCCAACTGCGCCAGTTGCTGGCGATCGTTGACCCCCTGCACCTCCGCCGGATCGGCCACCGTGAACGGCTCGACCGACACACCGTCGCGCACTGCCAAGGCCACCACATCGGTCAGATAATACTCGCCCTGGGCGTTATCGTTGCCCAGCCCGGTGACCCATCCGCGCAGCTTCGCCGCGGGCGCCGCCAGAATCCCGGTGTTGACCTCGCGTAGATCGCGCTCCGCCGGAGTCGCGTCTTTTTCCTCGACGATACGTTGTACCTGCCCCGCATCGTCGCGAACGATACGGCCATAACCCGCTGGATCGGTCAACTCGACCGTCAGTAGCGCCAACCGGCCGCGCCGGGCCGCTTCCACCAACGGCCGCAAGGTCTCGGCGCGGGTCAGAGGGACATCGCCGTACAGCACCAGCACCACATCAGCCTCGGCCAGCAGCGGCAAGGCTTGCGCCATCGCGTGCCCCGTGCCCAGTTGCTCGGCTTGCTCGACCCAGAGCACTCCCTCCTCGTCCGCGCAAGCGGTCTTGACGGCCTCGCCACCATGGCCGTACACCACGATCCGGGTAGCCGCCTCCAAGCCACTCGCCGTGGCCAACACATGGCCCAGCAACGGCTTGCCGCCTACCGCGTGCAACACCTTGGGTAAATCCGAAACCATGCGCTTGCCCTTGCCGGCGGCAAGGATCACGACCGAAAGCTGCTGCATGACGGGTAGACCTCTCATCAACGGGTTGCCGGCTATTGTAGCGAACGTCGTCCCTAAGATCGCCAGTTCCGGCCACCGCGCCGGTGGCGGAACCGCTCGTTGGTGGATGAAAAATAAAAAAGGCCGTGACAACGTCACGGCCCAGGGGGGTCGAACTTATTGTTGTTGTTAACCGGAATTAACCTGATTTGCGCTGCCTGCGCATCTTCGCGATGGTCTGCAACTGAGCGATCGCCTCGGCCAGTTCGACCTTAGCCCTGGCGAACTCGAACTCGCTCCGGCTATCGGCGATCACCTGCTCGGCGCGCTGCTTGGCGGACTGCGCGGCAACCTCATCCAGATCCCTGGCCCGTTCGGCCGTGTCGGACAGGATAGTTACCACATGGGGCTGGACTTCCAGCAATCCCCCCGATACGTAGAACAACTGCTCCTCACCGCCCAGCAGCCGAACCCGAACCTGACCAGGCTTCAACCGGGTCAGCAACTGGCTATGGCGCGGCAGGATGCCCAGTTCACCCAATTCACCCGGCGCGGTCACCATCTCGACGGCTCCGGAGAACAATTCCTTCTCCGCGCTGACGATATCGACGTGCAGTGTCATGGCCATGGTGCGTCCTCTTGTCGGTTGCGAATGGAGCACGGCGGTTCCGGAGACGATACGCCGCTCCGGGCCGCAACTCCATTACAGCTTGTTGGCCTTTTCCACGGCTTCGTCAATCGAGCCGACCATGTAAAACGCTTGCTCGGGCAAGTGATCATACTCGCCGGCCACGATGCCCTTGAACGCCGCAATGGTGTCCTTGAGCGCAACGTATTTGCCGGGCGAACCGGTGAACACTTCGGCCACGAAGAACGGCTGCGACAGGAAACGCTGAATCTTGCGCGCGCGCGCCACCACCAGCCGATCTTCCTCGGACAACTCGTCCATGCCCAGAATGGCGATGATATCCTTCAGTTCCTTGTAGCGCTGCAGCGTGCTCTGTACCGCGCGAGCGGTATCGTAGTGGTCTTGCCCCACTACCAGCGGATCCAACTGCCGGGAGGTGGAATCCAGCGGATCCACGGCCGGATAGATGCCCAGTTCGGAAATCTGGCGGGATAGCACCACCGTGGCGTCCAAGTGAGCAAAGGTGGTGGCCGGCGACGGGTCGGTCAGGTCGTCGGCGGGCACGTACACCGCCTGGATGGACGTGATGGACCCGGTCTTGGTCGAGGTGATGCGCTCCTGCAACACCCCCATTTCCTCGGCCAGGGTCGGCTGATAACCCACCGCGGAGGGCATGCGGCCCAGCAGCGCGGAACACTCGGTACCGGCCAGGGTATAACGGTAGATGTTATCCACGAACAACAGTACGTCGCGGCCTTCGTCACGGAAGTTCTCGGCGATGCTCAGACCGGTCAGGGCCACGCGCAACCGGTTGCCCGGCGGCTCGTTCATCTGACCATAGACCAGAGCCACCTTGTCCAGCACGTTCGAATCCTTCATCTCATGATAAAAGTCGTTGCCTTCGCGGGTCCGTTCGCCCACGCCGGCAAACACCGAATACCCCGAGTGCTCGATGGCGATATTGCGGATCAGCTCCATCATGTTGACGGTCTTGCCCACGCCGGCGCCACCGAACAGACCCACCTTGCCGCCCTTGGCGAACGGGCAGAGCAGGTCGATGACCTTGATGCCGGTTTCCAGCAGTTCGGTCGCGCCCGACTGATCTTCATAGCTGGGCGCCGGCTGATGGATGGCGCGGTAAGTATCGGTCTCGACCGGCCCTTTATGGTCGATCGGTATCCCCAGCACGTTCATGATCCGGCCCAGAGTGGGCGTACCCACGGGCACCGAAATCGGTGCCCCGGTGTTGGAGACGACCATGTTGCGCTTCAGCCCTTCGGACGCCCCCATGGCGATGGTGCGGACCACGCCGTCGCCCAACTGCTGCTGCACTTCCAGGATCAGCCCGTTTTCATCGAGACGCAGCGCGTCGTAGATTTTGGGCACCGACCCGCGGGGGAACTCGACGTCCACCACCGCGCCGATGATTTGCACAACATTGCCAGAACTCATGCTTTGGGTTCCTCTTATAACTTGTTTCACCGCGCGTCCGCCCCAGAACGGAAGCAGACGCGCGCCGTGACCTTACACCGCCGCGGCGCCACCCACGATCTCGGCCAATTCCTGGGTAATCGACGCCTGCCGGGCCTTGTTGTAGATTAATTGCAACTCATCAATCAGGGCGCCAGCGTTGTCGGTCGCGCTCTTCATGGCCACCATGCGGGAGGCCATCTCGCAAGCAACATTTTCCACCAGTGCCTGATAAACCACGGATTCGCCGTAGCGTCGCAGCAGCAGTTCGATGAGATCCTTGGGATCGGGTTCGTAGATGTAATCCCAACGATGAGCGGGCGCGGCTTCCTGCACATCGGCGGTGACCGGCACCAGTTGCTCGATCTTGGGCTTCTGGCTCATGGTGTTTACGAACTCGTTGTACACCAGGTGAATAGCGTCCACCCGCCCCTCGGCAAACGCATCGGCCATGACCTTGACCGGACCGAGCACATCCTCGAAACGGGGAGCATCGCCCAGATGGGAAACATGGGCGACAATGTTGCCTTTCAGCCGACGGAAAAACTGAAACGCCTTGGTGCCGATCGTACAGATGTCGATCTCGACTCCTTGGCTTCGCCATTGCTGCATGGCGACGATGGTCGTCTTGAACAGGTTGGTATTGAGTCCCCCGCACAGACCACGGTCGGTCGAAACCACAATGAGCCCAACACGTCTGACCTCGCGCTCCACCAGTCCTGGACTACGGTACTCGGTATGCGCATGAGCCAAGTGCGAGATGACGTTGCGAATCTTGGTCGCGTAAGGCCGAGCCGCTCGCATGCGCTCCTGCGCCTTGCGCATTTTGCTCGCCGCCACCATTTCCATGGCTTTGGTGATCTTCTGAGTACTTTTGATACTCTTGATTTTGGTTCGTATCTCTTTGGCACCGGCCATGCTGCACCCCGTTCAGACGAAGTGGGCTCTGAAATCTTCCACGACCTTCTTAATGCCGCTTTCGATCTCATCGTTGTAGTCGCCCGTCGCGTTGATCTGGTCGATCAAGGCGGCGTGGTTGGCCCGTGCGAACGCCAGCAATCCGGCTTCGAAGTCGCCGATCTTGTTAAGCGGCACATCGTCCAGATAGCCCCGATCCACCGAGTACAGCGAGATACCCATCTCGGCCACCGACATCGGCGAGTACTGCTTCTGCTTCATCAGCTCGGTCGCCCGCTGGCCGCGTTCGAGCTGCTTGCGGGTTGCCTCGTCCAGGTCGGAAGCAAACTGGGCGAAGGCCGCCAGTTCACGATATTGCGCCAAGGCCAACCGGATACCGCCACCCAGCTTTTTGATGATCTTGGTCTGGGCGGCGCCGCCGACCCGGGATACCGAGAGGCCTGGATTGATGGCGGGCCGGATACCGGCGTTGAACAAGTCGGTTTCCAGAAAGATCTGGCCGTCGGTAATCGAGATCACGTTGGTGGGCACGAATGCCGATACGTCGCCGGCCTGAGTCTCAATGATCGGCAGTGCGGTCAGTGAGCCGGTTTTACCTTTCACCTCGCCGTTAGTCAGACGCTCGACTTCATCGGCATTGATGCGGGAAGCGCGTTCCAGCAGACGGGAGTGCAGATAGAACACGTCGCCGGGGAAAGCCTCGCGACCCGGTGGGCGGCGTAGCAACAGCGAGACCTGGCGATAGGCCACGGCCTGCTTGGACAGGTCATCATAGACGATGAGGGCATCCCCGCCGCGATCGCGGAAGTACTCACCCATCGCACAGCCGGAGTACGGCGCGGTATACAGCATTGCGGCCGACTCGGAGGCGCTGGCGGCGACCACGATGGTGTGATCCATCGCACCGTGCTCTTCCAGCTTGCGCACCACATTGGCGATTGAAGAGTTCTTCTGGCCAATCGCCACATAGACACACTTGATGCCCGTGCCCTTCTGATTGATGATCGCGTCGATCGCCACCGCGGTCTTGCCGGTCTGACGGTCGCCGATGATCAATTCGCGCTGACCACGGCCAATCGGCACCATGGCGTCGATCGCTTTCAAACCGGTTTGCACCGGCTGGCTGACCGACTGACGCTCGATAACACCGGGCGCGATGACCTCGACGGGCGAGGTCTGCGTGGCATTGATCGGCCCCTTGCCATCGATGGGCTGGCCGAGAGAATTGACCACGCGCCCCAACAGCGCCTCGCCCACCGGCACCTCAAGGATGCGGCCCGTGCAAAGCGCCTTGTCGCCTTCCGCCAAGTGCTCGTAATCGCCCAGAATCACGGCGCCAACGGAATCGCGCTCCAGATTCATGGCGAGGCCGTAAGTAACCGGGTCGCCTTCCCGTGGTGACGGGAACTCGATCATTTCACCCTGCATCGCGTTGTCGAGGCCATAAATCCGGGCAATGCCGTCGGCCAGACTGACGATGGTGCCTTCCGTGCGGGCTTCGGCGGTCGCCTGATAACCTTGCAGACGCTGCCGAATCAGATCGCTGATTTCGGATGGTTTGAGTTGCATAAAACGGTTTTCCCCCTACTGGCTTAAGGCCGTGGCGAGTTTGTCCAGCCGGCCGCGCGCCGAACCGTCGATCACCAGATCGCCGACCCGAATCACCGCGCCCGCGATCAGCGACTCATCTTGCTTGCAGTCCAGCACAATGTCGCGCTTGAACCTCGCCTTAAGTGCCTTGATCACGATCTTGCGCTGGGCGGCGGTCACGGCGGCGGCACTGACGAGTTCGGCGTGAACGGTGCTTTCCGCCTCCGCGCGCAACCGCTCGAACAGAACGGCGATACTGGGAAGTTGGTGCAGGCGATGGTTCTCGGCCAACACCTTAAGGAAGGTGACGAATGCGTCCGGCGCTTCCACGCCGCCGCGAACGTCACGACATAACCCCCCGACCAAGTCGGCTTTCTGCTCGCCGCGCAGCACGGGGTTCCAAGGCCCCAGCAGGCGATGCAGGGCGGGGTCGGCCGCGATGGCGGCGGCCACCCACAAAAGCTCGGACCAGAGCGGCAATTCCTGCGCGGCTTGAGCATCCTCGAACGCGGCGCGGGCGTAAGGCCGAGCGGCGGCGGTGGGTCGGACGACGGTTGTCGTTTCAGCCATTGGCGTGGTCCGTGTGGTTAGAGCTGCGCAACCAGGTCATCCAGCATGGCGGCGTTGGCCGCTTCGTCAACCTCGCGCTTGAGAATCTTGCCAGCGCCAGCGACGGCGAGATTGACAACTTGGCCGCGAAGTTGCTCGCGGGCGCGGTTGATCTCTTGCTCGATCTCCGCTTGGGCGGCGACGAGCTGGCGACCGCCTTCGGCACGAGCATCCAGTTTCGATTGCTCGATGATTTCGTTGGCGCGCTTGTTGGCTTGGGCAACGATGTCGGCGGCTTGCTGTTTGGCTTCCTTGAGCATCTGCGCGGCCTTGGCCTGAGCCAGTTCCTGCTCGTGGACACCGCGCTCGGCGGAGGCCAAGCCGTCAGCGATACGCTTCTGGCGATCCTGCATGGCCTGGATGATCGGCGGCCATACATACTTCATGGTAAACAGCACCAGAAGGCCGAACGTGATCATCTGCCCAATAAGCGTGGCATTGAAGTTCACGCGGTTACCTCCTCAGCTATACGGATGGCGTATTGTTGGAAAGCCCCGAAGATCAATGGCTCAGAGCCTGCTGCACCGGGCCGAGGAACGGGTTGGCGAAGGTGAAGAACAGCGCGATACCGACGCCGATCATGGTCACCGCGTCGAGCAGACCGGCGACGATGAACATCTTGACCTGCAACGCGGGGATCATTTCCGGCTGACGCGCGGCGCCTTCCAGAAACTTGCCGCCCAACAGGGCGAAACCGATGGCGGTTCCCAGCGCGCCCATGCCCAGAATCAGAGCCACGGCGATAACGGTCATACCCTGCACGTTAGCAATCAGGCTTGCAGCTTCCATTTATTGTCTCCCGTTTAGAGGTTGGGGTGTGGTAAAAAACCAGTTTTGGTTGGCGAAACCGGCCCTGTCGCAGGGGGGTCGGCTCCGGAACGATCCGTCTAGTGATCCTCATGCGCCATGCTGAGATAGACGATGGTCAACACCATGAAGATAAACGCTTGCAGGGTGATGACGAGAATGTGGAACACCGCCCACGGCCAGCCCAGCGTAAACTGAATCCACCAAGGCAACAGTGCGATCAGAATAAAAATCAGCTCACCGGCGTAGAGGTTGCCGAACAAACGCAGACCGAGCGAAATGGGCTTGGCCAAATCCTCGACAATCCGCAACAACAGATTGAAGGGCATAAGCCACTTACCGAAGGGATGGGTCAACACTTCCATCGTGAAACGCATTGGACCCTTGACCTTGATGCTGTAGTAATAAACCAGCAGCAATACCGAGATCGACATGCCGAACGTCGAATTCAGATCAGTGGACGGCACCGAGCGCAGATAATGAATACCGAACAGACTAGCGATGGAAGGTAATAGATCCACCGGCACCAAATCCATGGCGTTCCACAAGAATACCCAGACAAAGATGGTCAGGGCCAGCGGGGCAATCACTGGATTACGACCGTGAAACGAATCCTTAACCTGAGTATCGACAAAATCGACCATGATTTCGCAGAAATTCTGTAACGGCCCCGGCACGTCGCTGGTAGCCGATTTCGCGGCTTTCATAAACAGCCACAGGAACAACACTCCTAGACCGGCCGAAAAAAACAGGGTGTCGATATGAAGCGCCCAAAACCCTTCGCCAACCTTGAGATTGGTCAAATGGTGAACGATGTACCCTGTTGCGGAATGACCACTTTCGCTCATAGCGTCCTCACCGAAGCGTCGTATGTGAAGGGTAATGCCAGCCAGTACGCCATCAGCGCCGCCATATACGCCAGCAAGAGCGGAAGGGGTGAAACATCGAACCAGAGCAAGGCGACGCTCAACAAAACAATCGTCAACAGCATCTTGACGACTTCGCCCACATAGAACGCCCGGGCGATTTTAGCGGCGGGTGCGCCAATACGGACCGCAAAGACCGCACTGGCAAAATACAGGGTGGCAACAGTGCTGATACCGCCTCCGACCAATGCGGAGTAAGCGGCCTGAAGGCTGTTGAAGGCAAATGAAACAACAGCGGCCAACAGCGTGACGAGCAGTTGGATGATAATAATTTTCCGGGTGACCTGTTTTGCGCCCATGGTTCGCATTGGTTCTAATTGTCTAGATACCGCAGTGCGCCGGGCATCTTTAGTGATTCAGCTATTAGTCTGTTCTGATTATGAAATTCTTTTCTCCACGCAGCACCGCAGCCTTCTCGGCATCCGCTGCCCCAACCTTTCCCCAACAGTGCGGAGCGGCACGAATTATAGGGAATTTGCCGTATCGGGGTCAACGAAAATTACCACATTATTTAACGCGGGTAATGATGCCATCCAACTCGTCCAGCGAGTTGTAGTGGATTACCACGCGCCCCTTGCCAGAGGCGTTGTGTCGCACCTGCACCCGTGCGCACAGCCGCTCCGACAAATTGTCTTGCAGCTGGCGCAGGTCGGGATCGGACGGCTTCGCCGGCGGGGACGGCGCGATGACGGACTGCCGCAGGCGACGCACCAGACTTTCGGTCTCCCGCGCCGACAGCCCGCGCAGCAACACTTGATGAGCGGCCTCCCGCTGCAGGGGGGGCGACAGCGGCAGCAGTGCGCGCGCGTGCCCCATGTCCAGCTTGCGCTCCCGCACCAACTGCTGCACTTCCTCGGTCAATTCCAACAGCCGTAGTAGGTTGCTGACCGCCGCCCGCGACCTTCCCACCGCTTCGGCGGCCTGCTGGTGGGTCAGCGCGAATTCGGCGGCTAACCGCTGGAGGGCAGCGGCCTCCTCTAGGGGATTGAGATCCTCGCGCTGGATGTTCTCGATCAGGGCCACGGCGATGGCCGCCTGATCCGGCACCTCGCGGATCACGGCCGGTACCTCGCGCAAACCGGCGAGCTGCGCCGCCCGCCAGCGCCGCTCGCCGGCGATCAGTTCGTAACGATCCTCTCCCAGCGGCCGTACCAACAACGGCTGCACCACTCCTTGGGCACGGATGGATTCGGCCAAATCCCGCAGGGTGTCCTCGCGCAGGTCCAATCGCGGCTGGTAGCGACCCCGGCAGATTCGTTCGACCGGTAACTGCCGCAGGGTTTCGGTTGGCGGCGAATCGGACGGCGCTTCACCGCGCGCCGCGCCCAGCAGGACGTCCAGACCTCGACCCAGGCCACCTTTCCTCTTAATCATGCGCCCGCCCCCTTCATTGCGGGAGCGACGGACCGCCGCAACCGTTTTTTCAATTCCCGAGCCAGATCCCGGTAGCTTTGCGCGCCGCGCGAGCTGTCGTCGTAATGAATGATCGGCAGGCCGTAGCTGGGGGCTTCGGCCAAGCGCACATTGCGGGGAACCAGCGTCTCGAACACCGCCCCGCCGAAATGCTCGACAATCTGGGCGGAAACATCGTTGGCCAGCCGGTTGCGTGGGTCGAACATGGTTCGTACCACTCCCTCAATGCGTAAGCCGGGGTTGGTGGAGCGGTGTACTTTCTCAATGGTATCGAGCAGCGCCGACAAGCCCTCCAGCGCGTAGTACTCGCATTGAACGGGGACAATGACTGACTGAGCGGCAGTCAGAGCATTGACGGTCAGCATGTTCAGCGACGGTGGACAGTCAATCAGAATCACATCGAAGTTCCATGCCACTGGGGCGAGAGCGTCGCGCAAACGGTTCGGGGCATTATCCGTTTTCAGCAGGTTGACCTCGGCGGCGGTCAGGTCACCGTTGGCCGGTAGTAGTTGTATCTGCGCTTTTTCGATCCACCGCAGGGCTTCGGTCAGGGTGGCTTCGCCCAGCAGTACATCGTAGCTGGTGGCGGCGACGGTGTGCTTATCCACACCACAGCCCATGGTGGCGTTACCTTGGGGGTCGAGATCGACCAGCAGCACGTTTTGCCGCAGCGCGGCTAGACAAGCGGACAGATTGACGGCGGTGGTCGTTTTGCCGACCCCACCCTTTTGATTGGCAATAGCAATGATGGTAGCCATGAATGTAGCGAACTCAATCTCGGCGGACGGGAGTCAAATGTATCAGATGGCGTTCGGCATCCAGGTCAGGGACCCGCAGCGGGTAAACGCCGACCACACTATAGCCGGGCGGCAAGCGGGCCAACTCGTCGTCGGGGAAAACGCCTTTCATCGCCAACAATCGGCCCTCGGGCACGCACAACCGTCCGGCTTCCGCCACCATCTCCGCCAGAGTAGCGAAAGCGCGCGACACCACGCTGTTCATTAATATCGCCGGTCGATAGTCCTCGATCCGGCTGCGTACCACGCTAACGTTCGCCAGCTTCAGTTCGGCGACGACCTGATTCATGAAGCGGGTACGTTTGCCGTTGCTATCCAGCAGGACAAATTCGCAATCCGGCCGGACGATCGCCAGAGGGATACCTGGCAAGCCGGCGCCGCTGCCCACGTCCAGCACCCGCATGCCTTCCAGCCAGGGCAAAATCGACAGGCTATCCAGCACATGCCGGACCACCATCGCCTCTGGATCGCGCACGGCGGTGAGGTTATAGGCGCGGTTCCAGCGCTCCAGCAGGCTTAGAAAAACCGCCAGTCGCCCGCCAGCGCCCGCCAGCAACCGCACCTCCAAGCGCTCGCACCCCTCAATGATGGATTGTTCGATGTTCATCAATCGCCGCTATCGTCGTTGTCCGCGCGCCTGCCCGTTTTAAAGTGAGTTGTTTATTGTAACATGCTGATTGGTCATTACAGGAATAAACGTGCCGGCCAGCCCTATTCTACAATCTTCATCCTCATCGCTACGCCTGTCCTCCCAGACATCGCCTTCTAAGATTTACCCAATCATGCCTTGGACCATCCGGTTCTGACTCTTTCCACAAAGACCGAAAAACCGGGTATTTTATGGTAGACAAGGGTTTTATCGTGCTCGATTCAATCAGATCCGCTTCGTTTTCAATTCAACGAGACTTCAATCATCGAATGCCTCGGTAACTTACCGCAATTTTTCTCATGTATTCAATGTAATCGATAAATCGATTTACATAACTTATAGAGTGGCATGTTTAATACCAAAGAATCCATCAATATTAATGTAGACAGTCCACAAAAGAAGAACAATGATGGTAACTCTTCACACCCCTCCCGGTAATGGCTAACTTCCCCTCGGGGAGTAGGTATGGAAAACTAGAGTCCAGCCCCACGATCAACCGCCATGCACCTCAGCCCACATAGCCTGCGCCAATTAGACCACGCCTACCTGGATTCGCTGGGGAGGCCGAGGTGCGTGCGCTGTCGGGCAAGCTGCTGGACGATTTGAAGGAGGCGCTGGACCGGTTGAATCAGGGACCGGACAACAGTTCGCGGCCGCCGAGCAGTCGGGCGCCGTGGGACCGACCGGGTGACGGGCCGGAATCGGATGCCGCCGATGCGGCGGACGAGGGACCCGAGTCGGCACCGGCAGACGCGAAGCCGGTGCCGGCGGAACCGCCGTCGGCCGAGGCGAAACCGGCGGACGCGAAACCCGCCCGTAAACCGGGTAAGCAGCCGGGGGCGCCGGGGATCGGCCGGACTCAGGTGTTCCAGGCGAATGCCGAACAGGCCCATTACCCCGACACCTGCGCCGGTTGTGGCCGGCCGCTGGACCCAGTGGGTGCGGTGGCCTACACCGGGTTTCAGGCGGTCGACCTGCACTGGGGCGATCCGGCGCGGCCGGGGTTGACGCTGTGGGTCGTGGACCATCGCTATGACGAAGCCCCCTGCGCCTGTGGCCATCGGACCCGGGCGGTGGCCGGCCAGGGCGTGGTGGACCCACTGCTGGCGGGGATTGAACTCAGCGAATGGCGGCTGGTGGGGCCGGGGTTGGCGGCGCTGATCGTGGCACTGGCTTTCCGGTTCCGGCTGTCGCGGGCGCGGATTCGCGAATTCCTGGACGAGTGGCTGGGCCTGAAGCTCAGTACCGGCACGATCCATCGGACGCTCCACGAAGCCGGCGCGGCCGTGGCGCCGGCGGAAGACGAACTCGTCCAGGCGGTTCTGGACAGCCATCTGCTGCACGCCGACGAAACCTCCTGGCCCGAACACGGCCGGCCGCTGTGGCTGTGGGTGTTTGTCGCGGCGACCGCGACCCTGTACTACGTGGCCGGGCGCGGCAAGGAGCGGGTCGAGAACGTGCTGGACGGCTTTAGCGGCTGGCTGATGAGCGATGGCTGGATGGCCTACCGCAACCACCCGCGCCGGTTACGCTGTTGGGCACACCTGATTCGCAAGGCGCGGGGCTTGGCCGAGAGTGGCGACCGCGAGGCCCGTGTCTTTGGCCGGTTCGTGCTGGAGACCTTGGAGGCGCTGATGGCGGCGGTCTACGCGGCCCGCGAAGGTCCGCCGCCGGTCGCGCCGCCGACCCAACACATGATGGTACTGGCCGCGTTGCGCGCGGCCTGCGAACGGCGCCAGGGTCACGCCCACGCCAAAACCCACGCCTTGGCGGTGGAGTTGCTCAACGACTGGGAAGCCATCTTCCAGGTGCTGAGTCATCCCGAACTGCCACTGACCAACAATGTAGCAGAGCGGGCACTACGCCATTGGGTGATCGCGCGCAAGATCAGTCACGGTACCCGCACCCCGGTGGGTTCGCGGGTCTTCGCTCTGCTCGCCAGCGTCATCGATACCTGCCGCCAGCGCGGCCACTCCCCTTGGCGCACTCTCGAACGCGCCATCGCCGACCGCCGCGCCGGACTGCCTCTCGCCCCCTTGCCCCGGTAGAGGGGGGAGAACGGCTACCAATGATGAAGCTCGTCAAACTCCATTTTTGGTGGCGGATCGAATTACAACAACCGTTCTCAATTCTAATGATTGAAGGAAGAAACGAATGACAATTTTATGAATCTCTGGAAAATGAAAGCGTTTTACGGACCCGCTGTCCGGGCACTGGTAGAGGATGTTGCTGAACCGCCCAATGCGGTTGATGCCGTCGCGCCTCGAATAAGCGACTTGCCACTAAGCAAGAACCAAGACACATTGGCGCTCGGTGTAAAAGGATTCTTGGTCGTGGGCAAGAAGGATGCGAGTCACGAAAAGACGGTTACTGGCATCGTCACACGGGTTCCAGTGCGTGGACCACGACCTGACGGGTACGTCGATACAGGGCCGTCATGGCTAAACCATCCCCGGTTGGGGATGGGCCGCCAAAGTCCACATTTCGTCCAGATCCAAGGATTCAAACAAAAAGCCCAGGCAAAATTGCCTGGGCTTTTTGTTTGAATTGGCGCGCCCGGAGAGATTCGAACTCCCGACCACCTGGTTCGTAGCCAGGTACTCTATCCAACTGAGCTACGGGCGCGTAAGCAGGGACGCGGATTATGCGGACTGAGCCAACCCTTGTCAATTTTCGCACGATTCGAAAAATACTGGCGGAGAGAGAGGGATTCGAACCCTCGATGGAGCTTTTAACCCCATACTCCCTTAGCAGGGGAGCGCCTTCAGCCGCTCGGCCATCTCTCCGAAGAATGCCCGCGAGCGGGCATCGTGGATTGCTAAGGATACCGGTTGAAACCACCGGCGTAAAGCCCCGATTTCAAGCTTCCTGACCCGGTTGCGGCTGGCCGACCGCATGGGCGGAATCGTCCTGCTCGCGTTTGATCCGCTCGTAAATTTCCTCGCGATGTACCGCAATATCCTTGGGGGCGTTGACCCCAATACGAACCTGATTACCTTTCACGCCCAGCACGGTCACGGTTACTTCGTCACCGATCATCAGCGTTTCTCCAACTCTGCGTGTCAGAATCAACATATCAAGCTACTCCTTGTTTTCCATCAACAGCCCCCAGGGCATCTTGCGGTTTTGAACAGTCCGCGTCTGCAATCGCTCCACTTGTCCGACGGATTCAACCCCGCAAGCACGGAGGCTCGCGGGTACGGGCCTGTTTTCAAGCCGCTTTTTCCAACCCGAACGCTTCATGCAAGGCACGCACGCCCAGTTCCAGATATTTTTCGTCGATCACCACCGAAATCTTGATCTCGGAGGTCGAAATCATGCGGATGTTGATGCCTTCCCTCGCCAGCGCCTCGAACATCTTGCTGGCCACCCCGGCGTGGGAGCGCATGCCGATGCCGACCAGGGAAAGCTTGGCAATTTTGCCATCGCCGGAGACTTCGCGCGCGCCGAGTCGGGTGGCCTGCTCGTTTAGAATCTCCAGCGCCCGCTCGTAGTCGTTGCGATGCACCGTAAACGTGAAATCGGTGGTGCCGTCGCGACCGATGTTCTGGATGATCATATCGACTTCGATATTGGCGGCGGACACCGACCCCAGAATGCTGAAGGCAATGCCCGGCCGGTCGGGGACACCCTGCACCGTGAGCTTGGCCTCGTCGCGGTTGAAGGCGATACCGGAAATCAGCACGTTCTCCATCTGTTTCGCCTCGTTGGCTTCCTCAAAAGTGATCAAGGTGCCCGAACCTTCCTGAAAGGAGGAGAGCACTCGTAGTGGGACATTGTGTTTGCCAGCGAATTCCACCGAGCGGATTTGCAGCACCTTGGAGCCCAGGCTGGCCATCTCCAGCATTTCTTCGAAGGTGATGCGATCCAGTCGGCGTGCCTCGGGAACCACCCGGGGATCGGTGGTGTACACGCCGTCCACATCGGTGTAAATCTGACACTCGTCGGCTTTCAACGCGGCGGCCAGCGCGACGCCGGTGGTATCGGAACCCCCCCGGCCCAGGGTGGTGATGTTGCCGTCCTCGTCCACACCCTGAAAGCCTGCTACCACCACCACCCGACCAGCGTCGAGATCGGCGCGGATGGAATCGGCGTTGATGTCCTGAATACGCGCCTTGTTGTGGGCGTTGTCGGTGAGGATGCGGGCCTGGCCGCCGGTGTAGGAGCGGGCCGGGCAACCGCGTTTTTCCAGAGCGATGCAGAGCAGGGCAATCGTAACCTGCTCGCCGGTGGACAGCAGCACGTCCAGCTCGCGCGGGGCGGGACGAGAGGCGATACTCTTGGCCAGACCGATCAAGCGATCCGTTTCGCCACTCATGGCGGACACGACGACCACGACCTGATGGCCGCGCCCGCGCCAATCGATGACTTTAGCCGCGACGTTTTCGATCCGCTCGGTGTTGCCCACCGAGGTGCCGCCGTATTTCTGTACGATAAGCCCCATGTGTCCCTCGTCCTTTCAGAAGCGAATCCGGCCCACGGCGGTAGCGGCTGCCGGGGTCGTCTAAAGGCCGCCGATTATAACGAAAGGCTGGCCATCTCCAAATAATTCCCGTGTCGCAATGCGTCAACGCGCACGCCCCTCGCACCAGCAGGATTTGTAATAAAAAAGAGGGTTGTTCGAGGAGTCTTGTGGAAATCAGGGTTCGATGTATTATAAAAGAGACGTTCAATGAATGACTCATCAATAATCGATTGATCTGCA
Organism: Candidatus Competibacteraceae bacterium; assembly: GCA_016699715.1. Classification (NCBI taxonomy): domain Bacteria; kingdom Pseudomonadati; phylum Pseudomonadota; class Gammaproteobacteria; family Candidatus Competibacteraceae; species Candidatus Competibacteraceae bacterium. Next base: position 3,430,163 of record CP065007.1, read on the forward strand.
AGGGCATCGACCTAACCACGAGCCGGCTCGGTGGGCCAAAATCCGTCTTGGGAGACCCGCTCCACAAGAACCCCCCGAGCATCTTTCTGGTATGGCCAAAAGGCGTATAACTACAGCAAATTTATTGGTTATCCGCCCTGGATGGAGAACGTCGCATGAGCCCTCGCTCTCTGTTAATGCCGTGTGGATACCATACCTTTTTGCGGGGCCGGTGGTGGCGGGTAGTCTCGACGTCCCCGCCGCGCCGAATGCCGCCGGCAGCGCCATGGACACCCTGCGCCGCCTTCGGTTTGGCGACAGTTGATACCGACCTGACCGCCACCGACATCGAATCCGTGGCGACGATCTTCGGCGTGGCCGGCAGTTATACCGTTTCCCGATCGGTTTTGTTCTTTTCGGAGGCCAAAAACCACCCTGTTCGTCCTGCCCGTCCTCGCGAACGCGGGGAACGCGGGTCTCCCGTTTTTCGGCGGCGGCCTGGATTCCCGCATTCGCGGGAATGACGAACACCTATTCAGAATGGGTATTACTCCGGTGCAAGCTTCTCCGCCCCTTCCCGGTGGCGAAGACCGGCCAGACCACCTCTTATGCCACGTCTCCCCTCGCCCTTTGGGAGAGGGGTCGGGGGTGAGGGGTGAAAGCGAACCACCCCGGCGCTGCGCGCCACCCCGCCTTAGCCAAGGCGGGGAACGTTCATAACCGATATGAGAACGTTATACCTCAACAAAGCGCACTATCCTGTGACTACATTAGGTCCGGGACGACGCATCGGGCTGTGGTTACAGGGCTGTGCGCTGGCCTGTCCCGGGTGCGTGTCGCGGGATACCTGGACGTTCGAGCCGGGCCGGGCGTTGCCGCTGCCGGTGTTGCTGGCCTGGTGTCGGGAGATGGCGCAAGACGGCCTGGACGGGGTGACGATTTCCGGCGGCGAGCCGTTCGAACAAGCGGCGGCGCTGTTGGCGCTGCTGGAAGCCTTGCGCGACTGGCGGGATGAAACCGGCCGAAATTTCGATATCCTTTGTTACAGCGGCCAGCCCTGGCGGCGTTTGCAAAGCGAGTTCGCGCCGATTTTGGCCTTGCTGGATGCCATCATTCCCGAACCGTTTCAGGCCCGGCGTCCGACCCGACTGCTCTGGCGCGGTTCAGCCAACCAACCCCTCATTCCCCTGTCGCCGCTGGGCCAGGAACGCTATGCGCCCTATCTGGATCGGGAAGCGGAACATCGGCCGTTTCAGATCGCGGTGGAGGGTGAGCGGGTTTGGGCCATCGGTATTCCGGGCGCGGGTGACCTGGAGCGCTTGGAGCAGCGTTGCATCGAACGTGGCCTGCGGCTGGGAGGCGTGTCATGGCGCGGGTGAGAGTCTGTCCGACCTGCGGCGCTGAGAATGTGCTGGCGATGATCCGCTGTACGCAATGTGGGGTGTCCATCGCGGCTGTTTCTCCCACGGAAGCGGTATCGCCAATTCCGGAATCCCCCGCGACCGGCGCGTCCTGTCCGAATTGCGAGGCGATGCTTCCCTCGAACCGCGCGGCGTGTCCGTACTGCGGCGAATCGTTGCGCGCCGGCCCGTGCATCACCATGGAATGGCCCTGGGGGGCGCGTTTGCTCGACGGGGAGTTGATCTTGGGCCGCGACCCGGACGCTTCGCCGCTGGCGGGGCAGGTGCAGGGTTACGATAACCTTTCGCGCCGCCATGCCCGCTTGTGCCCCGCCGCCGAGGGATTGTGGGTCGAGGATTTGGGGTCCACCAACGGTACTTTCGTCAACGAGACTCGGTTGATCCCTTACCAACCCTTTTTGCTGGCGGAAAGCGGGCGGTTGCGGTTGGCGAAGGATTTTGTGGCGACTGTCATAATCATGAAATAGTATTGGGTGACGCTCCATCGAACCACCCCGGCGCTGCGCGCCACCCCTCCTTGTCCAAGGAGGGGAATTTTTACAGTCTGAGTGGTTATAGCGTTCTCTGGAATGGCGCAAACCGTCTAAAATGAAAGGCACTGTCTCAATATTATTCATGGAGTTTTTTTCATGTCGCAGCCCACTGACCCGCAACCGTTTCCCGCGCTGACCTTGCATGATGATGTGGCTGTCACCCGCTTGGACGGTCCCGCACTGACGGTTCGCGATGATGCTCCGTCGCCGCGCACCCTGATGCAGTTGCCCGCGACGCTGGCGGCGCGCTACCGGATCGTGCAGCCGATGCCGGCGGCGGGCGGCGAGGCGGATTTGCTACTGGTCGAGGCGTTAGTCGACGGGCAGCGGTACGTGATCAAGATTTATCGCTACGGGATCGTGGTTAAGCCCGAGGTGTTGGCGCGGATCAGCGCGGTGGCCCCGGAGCAGGTGATTCGGCTGGTGGAGCATGGCCAGGCCGAGGGGCACGGCTATGAGGTGCTGGAGTATGTGGCGGACGGGTCGTTACGACAACGGCTGGCGGCGGGACCGCTGGCGGAGGAATCGGTGCGGGCGCTGGTGCGGGAATTGAGCGCGGCGCTGGCGGTGCTGCATCAACACGACATTCTGCACCGGGACATCAAGCCGGAGAATGTGCTGATTCGGCAGTGGGAGCCGCTGCGGATTGCCTTGACCGATTTTGGCATTGCCTCGGTGACGGAAGCGACCCAGCACTTCACGACCACGGCGCGGACCTTGCGCTATGCTGCGCCGGAGGCGGCGACCGGGGTGATTGGGATGGCGGCGGATTATTGGTCGCTGGGGATGGTGGTGCTGGAGGCGGTGAGCGGACGGCATCCGTTCGCCGGGCTGTCGGAGGCGGTGTTGAGCTATCAGTTGGTGACGCAGCCGGTGGATTGCGGCGGGGTGGCGGAACCGTGGCGGACGCTGTGCCGGGGGTTGTTGCTGCGCGATCCGAAACAGCGCTGGGGCCACGCGGAGATTGAACGGTGGCTGGCGGGGGATGCGACGTTGCGGTTGCCGGTGGATGCAGGGCTGTCCGAAATAGGCGCGTCCCGCGCTCGCCGGTTCTATCGCTTGGGCGGGGTGGAGTGTTGGACGGCGCGCGATTTGGCGACGCAAATGGCCAAGCAGTGGGAGACCGCCAGCAAGGACTTGCAACGAGGGTTTATCACCGACTGGCTCCGCAATGATTGGGGCGATCAGGATTTAACGCGGGCTGTTCTGGATGTGCTGGATGCCAAGAACATGAGCGCCGATGAGCAGTTGCTACGAGTGTTGCTCAAGCTCGCGCCCGATTTGCCGCCCGTGTGGAAGCAGTGGAGTCTGGCGCAGGATGATTTGATGGCAGCGGCCCATGCGGCGAATCGCGGTGATGCGGTGAGTCAGAAGTTGTTATGGGAGCTATCTCAAGGCCCGGTTGATGTAATGGGGATTTACGCCAGTGCCGATTATGCGGAATGCCGCCGGATACAAGACGCTTGGTGGCGAATGATCACGGAGTATGAGAAGACATGGCAAACGGCGCTGGCCTATGGGGTGCCGGAGAAGCTCAAGCCAGAATTAGCGGTGGTGATGCCTGGTTTGCTGTTGGCGGCGATGTCGCCAGTCGAACTCCGAGCCGAAATAAAAACCTTGGCGAAGCAACTTATTCATTGCCCGACGTGGCTGGCGGATTTGTTGAAACTGCCGCTGAGTGGTGGCGCTGCGCTGGCGTTGCGGATCGTGATGCAGTGGTTGCCCATCGCCACTGAAATTCGCCAATGTATTACCCCTCAACTGCAAGCCCTGTTGCAAGAATTTACCATTTTGCACCACAGCCCGGATTTTAATAAAGACTTGGACGATTTTGAGAACAACATCCGTGAAGGCGGTTATGGTAATACGCAAGCGGTGGAACAGGCATTTAGCGCCTTGCGGGAAAGAATCAGTGCCTTGGCTGAGGTGTTGAAGCAATACTACGCCCTGTGGGAACAGACGCCAGCCAATAGCGCCGTTTATCCAGTATTGCAGCGCTGGCAAGCTCGTTTGACCACCCCACGCTATGAGGATACGTTGCTCTTGAAGGAAGATTTGGTGCGGCCTTACCGCTGGCAAATAACTGCGGAAAGTTGGGAACAGTCGGATGCGTTATTCAAGTGGGAGTGCGAGAAGGCAAAATTATATGATCAGAAAACTTTATCTGTAGCGTTCAGCCCGGACGGGCGGCTGTTGGCGAGTGGCAGTGGTGACAAGACTGTGCGGTTGTGGCGAGTGGAGGATCGGCAATGCGTCGCGACTTTGCAGGGGCATACGAGTTCAGTAAATGCCGTGGTGTTTAGCCCGGATGGGCGGCTGCTGGCCAGTGGCAGTGGTGATTATGGTGGTGACAATACCGTGCGGTTGTGGCGAGTGGAGGATCGGCAATGTGTCGCGACCTTGCAGGGGCATACGAGTTCAGTAAATGCCGTGGTGTTTAGCCCGGATGGGCGGCTGCTGGCCAGTGGCAGTGGTGATTATGGTGGTGACAATACCGTGCGGTTGTGGCGAGTGGAGGATCGGCAATGTGTCGCGACCTTGCAGGGGCATACGAGTTCAGTAAATGCCGTGGTGTTTAGCCCGGATGGGCGGCTGTTGGCGAGTGGCAGTGGTGACAAGACTGTGCGGCTATGGCGGATGGAGGATCGACAATGTGTCGCGACCTTGCAGGGGCATACGAGTTCGGTCAATGCCGTGGCGTTCAGCCCGGACGGGCGACTGCTGGTTGGTGGCGATGGTAGTACCGTGCGGCTGTGGCGGGTGAAGGACTGGCAATGCATCGCGACCTTGCAGGGGCATACGGGTTCAGTAAATGCCGTGGCGTTTAGCCCGGACGGGCGGCTGTTGGCGAGTGGCAGTGGTGACAAGACTGTGCGGTTGTGGCGGGTGGAGGATCGGCAATGCGTCGCGATCTTGCAGGGGTATGCTAATGAAATAAGAACTATTGCTATTAGTTTCGATAGCAAACTAATAGTAAGTGGCAGTTATTCAAATTTTTCTGGAGGGAAAGGAAGAAACTATTATAGTAATGATAGAGGAGAAGTGCTCTTATGGAAACCCCTTCAGACTGTTTCTGTTGAAATGTCCATCGGTGAATTGATTGCTTGGGAGAAGAAATACGCCGGGCAATATAGTGAGATTAGGTTGGTGGAGTGAGTGTACTGACTTTTTCCCCTCCTTGGATAAGGAGGGGTGGCGCGAAGCGCCGGGGTGGTTCGATGCACAGGCCCACATCATGCAGCTACACAACGTCCAAGCACTCAAACCGCACCGCAAAGAATTACGCTCGACCATGACGCCCGCCGAAATCCGCCTGTGGCAAGCCTTGAAACACCGCCAACTCGACGGTCTAAAATTCAGACGCCAACCCAGCATCGGCCCCTTTATCGCCGATTTTTACTGCCCTGCCGCCAAACTGGTGATTGAACTCGACGGGTCCGTTCACGATAGCGAAATTGCCCAACAACAGGATGCCGAACGAACAGCATATCTGGTCAGCCTGGGATTGCGAGTAGTGCGGCTTGCAAATCGTGAAGTGATGGAGAATTTAGCGGGGGTGTTGTCGGAGATTCGGCGGCGGGCACGGGCGTAAAAGATCGAACCACCCCGGCGCTGCGCGCCACCCCTCCTTATCCAAGGAGGGGAATTACTGAAATCGATGGCTATAATTTTAATCAAAATAATACAATTTTTGAAAACAGAATGAGGATTAACCGATGACTACCTTAACGATTGAAAATCTGCAAGTCAGCGACTTACCACCAGAATGGGCGCAACGACTCCAAGCAGAGCCAGAGCAAACCGTGACCGTGCGCATCGATATGGAAGATCGGAAGCCGACTCAACCAGAACCTTCATTCACGACCGACGACCCGGCTTTTGGCATCTGGCGAGATTACGATGCAACCACGGATGTTGCCGCGTTTGTAAGACGCCTACGCGCTCCTCGCTACCGCCGTAACGGTTCGCGTGATCCAGGTTGAACCATGCTCATCGACACCGATGTACTGATTTGGCATTTGCGAGGTTATCCAAAAGCCACACAACGTCTCGATCAACTTTCCGGGCTAACTTTATCGGGTTGTGTTCGTGTTAACCGTGTATCCGGTACAATGGCGAAACGAACCGGAGGCTGAACATGGAACAAACCGAATACAAACAGATCGTTGCACGTCTGGAAGGGCTCACGGACGAGCAGTTCGAAGCACTGCTGGAGACGATGCAGCAACGGAAGGACGCAGACGGCGTACAGCGCCTGGTGATGGCACGCCTGGCGGAGCGCCAATGCTGCCCGCACTGCGCGGGTACGACGGTGGTCAAGCATGGCGTCGAGTTCGGATCGCAGCGATTCCGGTGCAAAGGCTGCGGCAAGACCTTCACCGCGCTGACCGGGACGCCGTTTCATCGGCTGCGAGGCAAAACGCAGCTGCTGGAGAACGCCGCTTGCATGGTGGATGGCCTGTCGGTTCGCAAGACGGCGGCGCGCTTGGCCATCTCTCCACAAAAAGCCTTCCGCTGGCGACATAAATTTCTGGAGTTCTTGAGCACGCAGAAGCCTGAACTCCTGACGGGCGTCGTGGAAGTGGATGAAACCGTCTTCCCGGTTTCTTACAAAGGACAACGCCAAGGGCTGCCTCGTCCCTCGAAGCAGCGGAGTGGCAAGGCCCAGGACGGCACCGGCGCCGAGAAGACCACGGTGGTGGTGGCGGTGCAGCGCGGGACCTCCATCGCGTTCGACCAGATGCTGGCCCACGGTACGGCGGTGGCGCTGACCGAAGCGTTGCGGCCGGTACTGAGCGCTGACGCGGTGTTGAGTACGGATGGCAATGCGGCCTACTGGACCGTGGCCCAGGAATTGGGCGTGGCATCGGGCTCTTTTATCGCTGCCTACCACGGCCACGGCGGTGATGGCGTCTGGCACGTGCAGAGTGTCAACCGCTACGACTCCAGCCTCAAGACCTGGATGACCCGCTTCCGAGGCGTCGCCACCAAATACCTCGCCAATTATCTGGGCTGGCGGCGCCTGCTCGACCGCTTCAAGGATACCCTCACGCCTCAGCAATTCCTGTTTCACGCCCTCCGGACCTCGTACCTGTGATACCTCACACGGTTAAAGCGAACACAACCCTTTATCGGCAGTCACCTACATGGAATTGTTACAGGGGATGCGCAATCGCACCGAGCTACTGGCCTTGCAAAAAAGCCTTGCCTTACGGAAAGCCGAACGCTTACCCCTCACACCGGCCATTACCGAACGCGCCATCGTTTTAATGGAGCAGTTAGGGCTATCTCATGGCTTACAATTGGGTGACGCCTTGATTGCTGCCACCGGACTGGAACACCAACTGACCCTGCTGACCGCGAATACGAAGCATTTTAGCGCGGTTGATGGTCTTCGACTCGAACGCTTCGAACCGGGAGAACCCTCGCGGTAGGCGCTTTTGATCTTTCCCTTAGACAAGAACGGAAACCCGTTCACACCGACTCTCATTCCCATGACCACTGCGCCCCCTTGGCCCCGCTGGATCGCCGACCTGCACCGCCTGCTCGGCATTCGCCCGCAATTCCTGCTCGCCGGGCCGATCCGCGATCTGTTCCTGACGCCCCTCGACGGGCAAACCGTCCTGCTGCCGATCCTGGACGGTCTCTGGGAAGGGCTGGCCCTTCATGGCTATCAATACCTGCTGGTCTACGACCGGGTGGACGGGCTGCGCCTCCATCCCGACACCCCCACGACTCGGCAACTCGCGCAACGCACGCTCAACCAGGATTTCCAGGGCCACCCGGTTCCCATCAGTCTCAACCGCCTGCCCACCGTCCTGCGCACGCTGATCACTGCCCCGGTGCGCGCCGCCGCCGTCATTGACTACGCCTCGCGGGTGCCGGTCAGCGTCCAGCAACTCAGCGAGGCCGAACATGAATTCTTCACCGCCTGCGAAAAACTCGCCTACGTCGCGCATCCCGTGATCGCCGCCCCGGACCGTCCTCCGCTGTTCAATCCACTGCTCTGGCTGTGCCATCGCGAGACCGATCTGCCTTCCTGGCTCACCTTGGACAACGAAGCCCTCCACCGCCTGACGCTCTCACCGCCCGACTTCGACGCGCGTCGCCACGCCGCCGAACTGCTGGCGTCCTCCTTCGCCGATCACGCCCAGGCCACCGCCGAACAGCAGCGCACGTTCGCCGACTGCTTCGCCCAACTCACCGAAGGGCTGAGCCTGCGCAGCCTGTTCGCTATCGCTCAACTGGCCGAGGCGCAACACCTGCCGCTGGCCGAGGTCGGCGACGCCGTGCGCTGTTTCCAGGTCGGGGCGCTGGACAACCCCTGGAAGAAAGCCTACCTGCGCGAACGCATCCAGAACGCCGCCGAGGTCATCGGCCAGCGCGTCAAGGGCCAAAAGCCGGCGATCATCAAAACCGTGGACATCCTCATGCGTTCAGTGATGGGCCTGACCGGCGCGCACACCGCCGTAACTTCCAGCCGCCCGCGCGGGGTACTGTTCTTCGCCGGTCCCACCGGGGTCGGCAAAACCGAACTGGCCCGCGCCCTGACCGCGCTGCTGTTCGGCGATGAACGCGCCTACATCCGCTTCGACATGAGCGAATTCGCCGCCGAGCACGCCGACGCCCGTCTGCTCGGCGCGCCGCCCGGTTATGTCGGCTACGACGCCGGCGGCGAACTGACCAACGCGGTCCGCGCCCGGCCGTTCAGCGTGATTCTGTTTGACGAGATCGAAAAGGCCCATCCGCGCATTCTCGACAAATTCCTGCAAATCCTCGAAGACGGGCGCTTGACCGACGGGCGCGGCGATACCGTCTATTTCTCGGAAGCGATCCTGATTTTCACCTCCAATCTCGGCATCACCGTCCAGGACGACACCGACCAGCGCCGCCTGCGGGTCCAACCCGGCGAACCCTATGAACAGGTCGAGCGCCAGGTGCGCGCCGCCATCGCCGATTACTTCAAATTCACCTTGGGCCGCCCGGAAATCCTCAACCGCATCGGTGACAACATCGTGGTGTTCGACTTCATCCAACCGGCCATCGCCGAACAGATTTTCGCCGGGATGCTGGATCACATCGCCCGGCGGATCGCCGACGAGCATGAGTTCATCCTGCTCATCCCGGAACCGGTGCGCCAACAATTGCTGGTCTGGTGTACCCAGGATTTGAGCGACGGCGGGCGCGGTATCGGCAACCGTCTGGAAACCACCTTCGTCAACCCGCTGGCCCGCGCCCTGTTCCATTTGGAAGAAGATCCTGAACGCCGGCGGATCACGGTGATAGCGGTGCGGCTTGACGACCATGTTTACCGCGTGGAGTTGACCTGAGATGAGCGGCCCCAAATGCTATCGCTACACGGTCGATTCCGCCCGATTGCAACAACAGTTGGAAGCCGAACGCCAGCACCGGGAGCGGGAACAATGCCGGCAGGCCATCGCCCAAATTCACGCAGAATGGTCCACCCTGCCGCAGACCCTGGCCGATCTCCAGCAGCGCTATCCCGCTGAAGCCTTCGCCATCGACCTGATCCCGCCCGCATCGCCCACCGACGACACGCTGGACGTGCTCCGGTCGTATCGGGACCGGCTGAATCAACAACTCCTCCAGGCCCACGCCGATCTGCAACGGTTGAGCGAACGCGCCGCTGCCAACCACGCCGCGAAAACCCTGCTGGCGGAACTCAGTCAGGATGCACCCGCCACGATTCGCAGCGCCGCCGAGGTTCTGCAAGCGCGCCTTGATCCACTCCCCATCAACGACCGGCGGGCGGAATGGCAACGCCTGTTCAGCCGCCTGAACGACGCCGATCAACTGCATCCTCCGGCGACCTTGATCGAGCTGCGCGATGCCTTCCTGACCACTGCCCACGCCCCGCAAGCTGACGTGCTGGCCGTTGAACTGCGCCAACAGATTCAACTTTTTAACCAAGCCCACCGGATGGCGCTCGAACAGCATCGCCAACAGGAAGAACAGGACGCGGCCCGCCGCTACGCGCAACAGGTGATCGGCGAAACCCTGGCGGAACTGGGCTACGACGTGGCACCCGGTTTTGCCACCTTGTTTGTCGAAGGCGGCGTCGCGCATATTCAAAAGCCGGACTGGGGCGACTACTACGTGCGATTGCGGGTCCAGCCGGACGCCGGCGACCTGAACCTGAACGTCGTCCGGGTCAGCGAAGACCGCGCCGCCGCCTCGAACGAGCGGGTTCAGCGCGACCGGGAGATGGAAGAACAGTGGTGCGCCGCGCACCGGGAGTTGCTGCAATGCCTGCAAGAACGCGGCATCGCCAGCCGGCAAACCCGCGCCCTCGCTGCCGGCGAATTACCGGTGCAGACCGTCCAGCCAGACGCGATTCAGCAACCGAGCCGGACGCGACATCGCCGGCAGGACTTGCACCGGCGACAGCGAGAGCTTTAAGGCAGCGCGCTGGCTGGTATGGCGCGCCCACGCCGGTAGCGAACGGTTGTTGTTCGCCAGCCCCGAATGGCGGATTTCAGGCAAGTTGGCCGCGCACCCAGTCGGGCACGGATTGCAGAGCGCTGTCCAGTTTCGAGGGGTCGGTGCCACCCGCCTGGGCCAGGTCGGGGCGGCCGCCACCCTTACCACCCACTTGCTGGGCGACCATGTTGACCAGATCGCCGGCCTTGAGCCGTCGGGTTTCCGCCGAAGTGACTCCAGCCACCAGTCGCACCTTGCCATCCTCGACCGTGGCCAGCACCACCGCCGCCACCTTGAGCTGATTCTTGTAGCGGTCCACCGCTTCGCGCAGGGTCTTGGCGTCCACGCCATCCAGCCGGGCGGCCAGCACCTTGATGCCGTCCACCTGTACCGCTTGGCCGAGCAAATCGGCGCCCTGTCCACTGGCCAGCCGGGCCTTGGCCTGCTCGATCTCTTTTTCCAGTTGCCGGGTACGCTCGACCAGTTGCCGGACCTTGTCGGGAAAGTTGTCGCGGTCGCCCTTGACCAGTTGCGCCACTTGCCGGGCACGATCCTGAAGGGCGGAGACGAGATCCAGCGCCCGTTCGCCGGTCACCGCCTCGATACGCCGCACCCCGGCGGCCACGCCGCTTTCGGCGGTAATCTTGAACAGGCCGATGTCGCCGACCCGGCGGACATGGGTGCCGCCGCACAGCTCGGTGGAAAAATCGCCCATCCGCAGCACCCGCACCCGGTCACCGTATTTTTCGCCGAACAGCGCCATGGCGCCGGCGGCGATGGCTTCTTCCGGCGCCATGATGGTGGTGTCCACCGCCACGTTGCCGCGAATTTGCGCGTTGACCAGCCGCTCGATGGTCTCCAATTGTTCCGGGGTCACCGGCTCGGCATGGGAGAAGTCAAAGCGCAGCCGCTGCGGGTCCACCAGTGAGCCTTTCTGGGTCACATGCGGACCCAGCACCCGGCGCAACGCCGCGTGCAGCAAATGGGTAGCGGAATGATGGAGCGCGGTCGATTGACGCTGAGCGGCGTCCACTTGCGCCAGCACGGTGGCGCCGGTTCGCAGTTGACCCTGTTGCAGCGTGCCGATGTGGATAAAAGCGCCTTCACCCTGCTTTTGCGTGTCGCGGATCACAAACTCCAGACCATCGGCGCGCAACCAGCCGCTATCGCCGACCTGGCCACCCGATTCGGCGTAGAACGGGGTGTGGTCCAGTACCACCATACCCTCGTCGCCGGCGTTCAATTGATCGACCGCCGTGCCGCCGCGGAACAGCGCCAGCACGGTCGTTTCCTCCTCCAGCCGGTCGTAACCGTGAAACTCGGTGCGGCCGGCAACATCGAGGTCAGCGGTCTGGCGCTGGCCGAACTGGCTATGGGCGCGGGCGCGCTCCCGCTGCGCCGCCATTTCCCGGTCAAAGCCGGCCATATCCAGTTGCAGGCCGCGCTCGCGAGCGATGTCGGCGGTGAGATCGACCGGGAAGCCGTAGGTATCATAGAGCTTGAACACGGTCTCGCCGGGAAGAGTCGCGCCCGACAAGCGGGCGATGTCTTCCTCCAGCAGCTTCATACCGTGCGAAAGAGTCTCGGCAAAGCGTTCTTCTTCCTGTTGGATGGCTCGCGTGACCTGCGCCTCGGCATGGGCCAATTCCGGATAGGCGCCGCCCATCTCCGCCACCAAGGGCGCAACCAGCGTGTGGAAAAAACGGCCTTCGGCGCCCAGCTTATAGCCGTGGCGGATGGCGCGGCGCATGATCCGTCGTAACACGTAACCACGCCCTTCGTTGGAGGGCAACACGCCATCGGTGATCAGGAAGGCGGTGGCGCGGATGTGGTCGGCGATCACTCGCAGCGAGCTGGACTGCAAATCCGTCGCGCCGGTCGCCACCGCCGCCGCCTGGATCAGGTGTTGAAAAAGGTCGATTTCGTAGTTGCTGTGCACACCCTGCATGACCGCCGCCAACCGCTCCAGCCCCATGCCGGTATCGACCGACGGTTTCGGCAGCGGCGTCAGCACCCCGCCGGCGTCGCGGTCGTATTGCATGAACACCAGATTCCAGATTTCGATGTAGCGGTCGCCGTCTTCATCGGGCGAGCCGGGCGGACCGCCGGCGATGCCGGGACCGTGGTCGTAGAAAATCTCCGAGCAGGGACCGCAGGGGCCGGTATCGCCCATCGCCCAGAAATTGTCGCTTTCGTGGCGCTTGCCGCCCGGTTTGTCGCCAATGCGGGTGATGCGGTTCCTGGGCACCTGGATCTCGTCGGCCCAGACCTGATAAGCCTCGTCGTCGGTTTGGTAAACCGTCACCCACAGCTTGTCCGGCGGCAGCTTCAGCACATCGACCAGAAATTCCCAGGCGAAATGAATGGCTTCTTTTTTGAAATAGTCGCCGAAACTGAAGTTGCCCAGCATCTCGAAAAAGGTGTGGTGACGAGCGGTGTAGCCGACGTTTTCCAGATCGTTGTGCTTACCTCCGGCCCGCACGCAACGCTGGGCGGTGGCCGCCCGGTGATAGGGGCGGTGGTCGCGGCCGGTGAACACGTCCTTGAATTGCACCATGCCGGCATTGCTAAACAGCAGCGTGGGGTCGTTGAGCGGAACCAGCGGGCTGCTGGCAACCACTTCGTGGCCGTGATCACGGAAATAATCGAGAAAGAGGGTGCGAAGTTCGGCGCTGCTGGTCATGGTCGGGCTTCAAAAATCTAGGGTTTGGGGTTTAGGGTTCGGGGTTTGGAGATCAGGGTTCGGGAGCATTTTCTGTTCCCTGTTCCCTGAACCCTCCAAAAAGAAGCTTAATCTGGTCCAGGGTAAAGCCGTGCTGGCGAAGCACCCGCGTTTGCCGCATCCGTCCGGCGGCATCGGCGGGCAAGAGGGCCTTGAAGCGCTTGCGGTGCAGTTCCCGCAGCTTGGGCAGCCAGTCGCCTTCCAGCTCCGCCAGCACCGTATCGACCAGTTCCCGTGGCACGCCGCGCTCGCGTAGCTCGCGGCCGATCCGCAACGGTCCGTAGCCCTTGTCGGCCCGGCCGCGGGCGTAGAGTTCGGCGAAGCGGGCCTCATCGAGCCAGCGCTCTTCCACTAACTGGTCCAGCGCCGGTTCGATACAATCGGCCGGAAAGCCACGCTGGATTAGCTTTTGGCGCAGCTCCAGCCGGGAATGCTCGCGCCGGGCCAGCAGTTCCAGCGCCTTGGCGCGAACCGCCGCCGGGTCGTCGGTGGCGGCCCGCTCAGAGATCCGTGTCCAGTTCATCGGTCGCCGCGCCAGGGGCCTCATCATCCTCGACTCGTTCGGCCGTCACCGGCACCGCATCGGGACGGACCAGGAAATGATCGCGGATCTTGCTTTCCAATTCGCGAGCCAGTTCCGGGTTTTCCTTGAGATAGTTACGGGCATTGTCCTTGCCCTGGCCGATGCGAGTGCCGCCGCGACTGTACCAGGCGCCGGATTTTTCGATCAGCGCCGCCTTGACACCCAAATCGATAATCTCGCCCAGCCGAGAGGCGCCCTCGCCGTAAAGAATTTCGAACTCGGCCTGCTTGAAGGGCGGCGCCAGCTTGTTTTTGACCACCTTGACCCGGGTTTCGTTGCCGATGACCTCGTCGCCTTTCTTGATCGCGCCGGTGCGGCGAATGTCCAGCCGCACCGAGGCGTAGAATTTGAGGGCGTTGCCGCCGGTCGTGGTTTCGGGCGAGTTGTGGACGACCACATGGTCCACCAGATAGCTGTGATGCCCCTTCACCGCCAGATCGAAACGCATGCGGTGGCGCGGGGCAGCGAGACGGATTTCCTTGCGGGTGACCCGCATCGGCGCCGCCCGCAGTTCGGTGCGGGCTTCAAGCAGGCTGCCGTTTGGACCATCGGATGTATCCGGTTTCCAGCGGAACCGCCCTCGAAAATCGGGGTGCAATTTGTAATCCAGGGATGGATGTAAATAGGGCGCGATTTTCTCATGCAGCAGGCGCGCCCGTTCACCGCTGAACAGCAACGAACGGGCGCGCACGGTGGGACACCCCATGCCCAGTTCCTCCAACCGGGCCGCGAGCCGCTCCTTGTCGGCCAAGGAGAGACTGACGCAGGCAATTTCAGCCTTGCCGTGGCCCCAACGCTCGTAACTGCCAGAAAATGTGCCGTCGTCGCCGTACCAGATCGCCACCGCCCGGTCGTCCAGCGCGGCCAGCATCGCCGCGCTGACCTGGCGACCTTCCGGGCCATAAGCCTGTCGGTGTAGTTCGGCAAGCTGGAGCATCGGAATGGTGTCGAAACCAAAACCCTTACCCATTTTGCCGATCTTATTGGCGAACGGAGCCAGCATTGCCCATTTCCATTGGCAGTAGTCTTGCTGCCGCTCGCCATGCCCCACCCGGAAGGACACATTTTGCTCCGACGCATAACGCAGGGAACCATCGCCCAACACACCACCCAGGATCAGTTGGCGCTGATCTTCGCTCAGATCGTATTGTTTGGCGGCGGCCAACACCTCGTCGCCCACATGCAGTTCGCCCGCCCGTCGTTCGCCGTTGGGAGTAAAAATCAAGTGGTTGGCGGTACAAGTGAATTTGCGTCGCCCGGAACCACGGCCGGCCGCCACCTCGAAATACAGCCATTCCTCCGTCGCACCATTGCGGAACCATTTAACGACCGGACGAGGTTCGATGCGCCCGGTTGCGGAGTCCATGGATAGCACTTCAACGGGCTTCTTCTGATTGACAATTTTGCCAATTTTCTCGGTCGATCCATCAGCCAGCACAACCCGCGCGCCATAATCGAAACAGCCAAACATGACGCCGATCTTCATCCTGATTTGATTGATAAAAATAACCAGCGTGTTCGAGCGCTTGATGTTGGCGGTAAGCTTGCGCAGCGCCTGGCTCATCAGTCGGGCGTGCAGGCCGACGTGAGAGTCGCCCATGTCACCTTCGATCTCGGCCTTGGGGGTCAGCGCCGCCACCGAATCGACCACCACGGTGTCCACCGCGCCGGAACGCACCAGCATGTCGGCGATTTCCAGCGCCTGTTCGCCGGTGTCGGGCTGGGAGACCAGCAGATCGTCCACGTTGACGCCCAGTTTGGCGGCATAGATGGGGTCCAGGGCATGCTCGGCATCGATGAACGCGGCGCAGCCGCCCAGCTTTTGGGTTTCGGCGATGACCTGTAGCGCCAGGGTGGTTTTACCGGAGGATTCGGGGCCGTAGATTTCAGTCACCCGCCCGCGCGGCAGGCCACCGATGCCCAGGGCGATGTCCAAGCCGAGCGAGCCGGTGGAAACGGTCATCACATCGCGGGAGGCGCTGGTGGCGTCGCCCATCCGCATGACCGCGCCTTTGCCGAACTGGCGCTCGATCTGGGTCAACGCGCCCGCGAGCGCCTTTTTCTTATTGTCGTCCATTCCGTGCATCCCCTTGGCAATCAGGTGAGTAACCGGCCTGGAAAAGCGGAACCGGTTGTTTTCAGCGATTATTCCACAGACCACCGATCGAACCTAGCCCCCCGGCCAGCGGCGCAGCACCCGATAGCACGAACCTTCCGGCGACGATTGCGACTCGACCAGCGCCACCTCGCCGACCCGCCAGCGGATCGGTACGGCGGGGGGTTGAGTCGGGGCCGGACCGGAAAACTGGCGCGCCAGGGTAATATGGGCCTGGAACGCCCGCCGCTCGGGGGCAAAGCCGCAACCGCGCAGCCGGCGGTGTAGCTCGGCCACCAGTTCGTACAGCGCCGGCGGGGTGCGGCTGGCGCCCAGCCACAGAATGCGGGGTCGCGGCCAGTAGCCATATCGGTCCAGGGTCAACTCCAGGGTCGGCACCGCCAAATCGCTCAAGGCCGCTTCGTAAGCCGCCAAGCGGGCGGCATCGGTGGCGCCCAGAAACACCAGGGTCAAATGCAGGTTGGCGTCGCGCACTCGCCGGCGTCCGGCGACGGCCGCCGCCTGCTCCGCCAGTTGCCGGCGCTCGGCGTCGCCCGGCCAGAGCGCCAGGAACAGCCGGCGTTCATCCCCGGTGGGCAAGCACATCCAGTATTCCTTGCAGGGCGGCGGCGACGGTTGCCCGGCGCACGGCATCGCGATCACCGTCGAAATGCTGGCGCACGATGTGGGTCGGATCGCCCCGCGACGCCCAAGCCAGGTAGACCGTACCCACCGGCTTGTCGGCGGTGCCGCCGTCGGGGCCGGCGACGCCACTGACGGCGAGGGCGATATCGGCGCGGCTGCGTTCCAGCGCGCCGGTTACCATCGCGGCCACCACCTCGGCGCTGACCGCGCCGTGGCGGGCGAGGGTCGCTTCCCGCACGCCGAGCAGCTCAGTCTTGGCCACATTGCTGTAGGTGACGAAACCCCGGTCGAACCAACCGGAACTACCGGCGATGTCGGTGACGGATTTGGCGATCCAGCCGCCGGTGCAGGATTCCGCGACCGCCAGGATTCGCTTGCGCGCATGCAGGGTGCTGCCCACCTGGGTGGCGAGTTCATAAAGGTTCTGCTGGGCTGGATTCGGTGACGACACAATGCTTCTCCCTGGGTTTGGGGGCGGCGCATGGCACTCAGGTACTATAGTGCAAACGGCAATCAGCGGCGCTTCCAACCCGAACCGGCTGGCCTGACCGCTCCGACCGCCACTTTTAACGTCCCGCGGATGATCGCGATGAACGACGAGACTCAGGATTTATCCCAGCACACGCCGATGATGCAGCAATACCTGCGCATCAAGGCCGAACATCCCGACATTCTGGTGTTTTACCGGATGGGGGATTTTTACGAACTGTTCCACGACGACGCCCGCCACGCCGCCGAACTGCTCAACATCACCCTGACCAGCCGTGGCCAATCCGCCGGTCAACCCATCCCGATGGCCGGCGTGCCGTTTCACGCGGTCGAAAGCTATCTGGCCAAACTGATCAAACTGGGCTTATCGGTGGCGATCTGCGAGCAGATGGGCGATCCCACCGCCGGCAAGGGGCCGATGGAGCGGCGGGTAGTGCGCATCGTCACCCCCGGCACCCTGACCGACGAAGCGCTGCTGGACGAACGCCGCGACAATTTGCTGGTCGCGCTGCACCAGGTCAAGCAGACCTACGGACTGGCCAGCCTCGACCTGAGCGGTGGTCGCTTCACCATCATGCAGGTGCATGGCGAGGCGGCGCTGGGCAACGAGCTGGAACGCATGAAACCGGCCGAACTGCTGATCGGCGAGGATCTTGGCCCGCCCGAGGGTTGGCGCGACCATCCCGGTCTGCGCCGGCAGGCGCCCTGGCATTTCGACCGGGACAGTGCCGTGCGCGCGCTGTGCGCCCAATTCGGGGTGCGCGATCTGGACGGCTTCGGCTGCGCCGATCAAGCGGTCGCGGTGGCCGCCGCCGGTTGCCTGCTGCAATACGTCAAGGACACCCAGCGCGGCGCATTGCCGCATTTGACCGGATTGCGGGTCGAGCGGCACGAGGACAGCGTGATCCTGGACGCCGCCAGCCGCCGTAACCTGGAGCTGGAGCACAGTCTGAGCGGCCGTCACGAACACACCCTGATCGGCCTGCTGGACCGTTGCGTGACGCCGATGGGCGGACGCTTGTTGCGGCGCTGGACCCATCGTCCGCTGCGCGACCGGAACGCGCTTGGCCAGCGGCGGGACAGCTTGCGGCAACTGCTGGACAACGGCGGCTACGAGTATCTGCGCGGTCTGCTGCGCGGAGTCGGCGACGTGGAACGGATTCTGGCGCGGGTGGCGCTGAAATCGGCCCGCCCGCGCGATTTGATCGCTCTGGGCGACGCGCTCGCCCGCTTGCCCGATGTGCAACGCTTGCTCAGTCTGCTGGATGCAGGTTTGTTGCAGGACCTCGCCGGTCGCGCCGGGACGCATCCCGAAACTTGCGATCTGTTACAGCGGGCGATCATCGCCAACCCGCCACAGGTGTTGCGCGACGGTGGCGTCATCGCCGCCGGCTACGACGCCGAACTCGACGAGTTGCGGGAATTGAGCGAACACGCCGACCGGTTTCTGGTGGAGCTGGAAGCACGGGAACGACAACGCACCGGCATCCAGAATCTTAAGGTGGGGTTCAACCGGGTGCATGGTTACTACATCGAAGTTAGCCGCGCCCAGTCGCCAGCGGTGCCGGCCGACTATCTGCGCCGCCAGACCCTCAAGGGCGCCGAACGGTACATTATTCCGGAATTGCAGGAATTCGAGCACAAGGTCCTGCGCGCCCAGGAACGGGCGCTGGCGCGGGAAAAGGCGCTCTACGATGCCTTGCTGGACCAGTTGATTGCCCGTTTGTCCGCCTTGCAGGCCAGCGCCGCGGTTCTGGCGGAGCTGGACGTGCTGGCCAATCTGGCCGAACGCGCCGCCGCCTTGCGCTGGAACCCGCCGGAACTGGTGGAGCGGCCGGGGATCGAGATCGAAGCCGGTCGCCATCCGGTGGTCGAGCAGGTGCTGGACGAACCGTTCGTGCCCAACGATCTAAAACTCGAACCCGAACGGCGGCGGATGCTGATCGTGACCGGCCCCAATCTCGGCGGCAAGTCCACCTACATGCGCCAGACCGCGCTGATCGTGCTGCTGGCGCATCTGGGCAGCTTCGTGCCGGCCGAGCGGGCGGTAATCGGTCCCATCGACCGGATTTTTACCCGCATCGGCGCTTCCGACGATCTGGCCAGCGGCCGTTCGACCTTTATGGTGGAAATGAGCGAGGCCGCCAACATCCTCCATAACGCGACGCCTCACAGTTTGGTATTGATCGACGAGATCGGTCGTGGCACCAGCACCTTCGACGGGCTGGCGCTGGCCTGGGCCTGCGCGGCGCGCCTGGCGGGCACGGTGCGCGCCTTCACTCTGTTCGCCACTCATTATTTCGAGCTGACCCGACTGCCGGAGGAGCAGCCCGGCATCGCTAACGTCCACCTCGATGCGGTGGAGCACGGCGAGTCCATTGTTTTTATGCACCGGGTCCAGGATGGGCCGGCCAGCCGCAGTTATGGCCTGCAAGTGGCGGCGCTGGCGGGTGTGCCGCCGGTGGTAATCCAGCAGGCTCGCCAGCGACTGCGGTTGCTGGAACGGCGGATGCTGCGGCGAGAGTTGACGGGCCGGTCGGCGGCGACCCCGCAACTGTCGCTGTTCGGCGAGGCGACGCATCCGGTGGTCACCGCGCTGGCGGAACTCGATCTTGACGCGCTCGCGCCGAAACAGGCTCTGGCCGAACTGCGGCGACTGAAAGCGTTATACCAATTCTGAATAGGTTTTCGTCATTCCCGCGAATGCGGGAATCCAGGCCGCCGCTGAAAAACGGGATACCCGCTTTCGCGGGTATGACGAACAGGGTGGTTATTGGCCTCCGAAAAAAACAAAACCTATCGGGAAACGATATTAGCCGGTTCATGACGCCCGAAAAGACCAATTGCTTTTTATAAGCAACTCGCTTTGCGTTGTGGTCGACTCAGGAGTGGAAATCCCCCCAATCCCCCTTTGAAAATAGGGAGGCGCCGCGTCAGCGGCAGGGGGATTGATCTCGGCGGTCCACGCTTCCACCACTCATTTCGGCGATACTCAGCGGGAGAACCGGGCGACCGAGTATTCGGAAATCCCTGTCCTCGAAATGCCCAGGGCACTCCCGCCCGTCAAGAACACCACCGTCATGAGGATGGCTGAAATGAAAGTCGAGCTTCTGGTTCAAAATGTGAAATGCGGCGGCTGTGCCAGCGCGATTCAAACCGGCTTGAGCAAGGATGCACGGATCAAGGAAGTCACGGTAGACGTGCCAACCGGCCGGGTGAGCGTGGAGGCCGAAGGGGATATTGGAGCGGAACTGCGCGCGGCGCTGCAAGCGTTGGGGTATCCGGAAAAAATCGCCTGAACGAATGCGGCGGCCGGAGGAAACGCCGCCTCTCCCGCCGCCGCAATAGAGGTTCGCGATTAGAAACGGGTACCGATGTTGATGCCGACCACCCAGGGATCGATCGCGACCGTACCGAGACTGGCTCCGTTCAGCTTGGCCTTGGTGTCGATGTCCATATAGCCCACGACGCCGTTCATGAACCAGTTTGGCGCTACATCGATATCGACCCCCAATTCTCCCGCCAGACCCCAGGAAGGATCCAGTTTGAGGCTGGTACCGGACAGAGCGCCGGTGGTCTTTTCATTCCAGAAAAAGGTGTAGTTCAGACCGATACCGGCATACGGGCGAATGTTGCTGGTCGGCATGAAGTGATACTGCACGAAGAGTGTCGGGGGCAACTGGAAGGTATTGGCCACCTTGCCGACGCCCGTCAGCTCAATGTCGTGCTTGAACGGCAAGGCGAGGAGCAACTCAACACCGATGTTGGGGCTCACCATGTAGGTGAAGTTAAAACCCAAACTATAACCGTCGTCCACGCTGAGATCGACGCCGGGCTGACCCAGGACACTGCTCAAGTTGTCCGATTTGGGAAACACCCCCCAAGCACCGGCCCGAGCCAGCCAATCGCCCGCTTCATAGGCTTGCGCCGCCGCACCCGCCAGCAAAGCACCCGCCAGGGCCGCCGCCACCGCGCTTTTAACCAGTTTCGAAGACATGATGCGTTTCCTGTTGTTATTGAACCGATTGCGTATGTGGATGCTGAAGCAAAAACCGCGTTATAACGGGGCTATTGTGTATTATCCGCAACACGTTGGTCAAAAAAAACAATGTGTATTAACCAGGAAAAGCAACGCGCCTATTCTTCATCCAGCGGGGGCAGCGTCTGCATGACCTCCTCGAAAGTGGTCAGGCCGGCGGCGATCTGACAGGCGGCACTGATCCGCAGCGGGCGCATGCCCTGTTCGAAGGCACCGCGCCGCATGACCTCCTCGTCCGTTTCCGCCCGCAACAAGCGACGCAGCTCCGGCGTCACCATCAACAGTTCGTACAAACCCACGCGGCCCAGATAACCGGTCTTGCGGCATTCCGAACAACCTTGCGGCACGCCGACGGTAGCGGGTTTCGGCAACGACCAGGGCCGAACCAGCGCCTCCCACAACCCGTCCTCGATCTGGCCGCTCGCCTTGCAATAGGGGCAGAGCGTGCGTACCAAGCGCTGCGCCATGACTCCGATCAGCACGTTTTGGATCAGGTAATACGGCACGCCCAGATCGAGCAGACGGGTCACCGCCGAAACGGCGTCGTTGGTGTGCAGGGTGGACAGCACCAGATGCCCGGTCAGCGCCGCCTGCACCGCCATCTCGGCGGCCGCCAGGTCACGGATTTCGCCGACCATGATGATGTCGGGATCTTGCCGCAGCAGGGTGCGGATGCCTTGTTCGAAGGTCAGATCGATGGCCGGCTGTACCTGCATCTGATTAAGCTCCGGCACGATCATTTCGATCGGATCCTCGACCGTGCAGACATTGACCTCCGGAACCGCCAACTGCTTGAGCGTAGTGTACAGCGTGGTGGTCTTGCCGGAGCCGGTCGGACCGGTCACCAGCACGATGCCGTGCGGCCGGGCAATCATCTTGCGCCACACCGCTTCCTCGGCCGGTGCGAAGCCAAGCTGGCTGAAGCCCTTGGTCACGGTGTCCGGATCGAAAATTCGCAACACGCATTTTTCGCCGAAGGCGGTAGGCATGGTGGACAGCCGCAGTTCGACTTCCCGGCCGGCCGGGGTGCGGGTCTTGATGCGACCATCCTGCGGGCGACGTTTTTCGGCCACATCCATCCGTCCCAGGATCTTGATGCGGCTGGTGACCGCGCTCATCACCACCGGCGGCAACTGATAGATGGCATTCAGCACACCGTCGATGCGAAAGCGGATCTGGCCCTGCTCGCGGCGCGGTTCCAGATGAATGTCGCTGGCGCGCTGGGCGAAGGCGTATTGCAATAGCCAGTCCACGATCTGCACGATCGGCCGTTCGTCGGCGCTCATCTCGCCGCGCCGGCCCAGTTCCAGCAACTGCTCGAAATTGAGGATGCCGGAAGCCGGTTCCAGCGACCCTTGCATCGCGCCCCGCACCGAGCGCGACACGCCATAGAACTCCATCTGATAGCGGTTGATATCCAGCGGGCTGGCGATAACTCGCTCGATCTCCTTGCGCAGGGTCTGCCGCAGGATGTCCTGCCACTCGCTCAGATAGGGTTCGGTGGTGGCGAACACCACCCGGGTCGCGTCCACCTCGACCGGCAGGATCTGGTAGCGGGCGGCGTACTCGTGGGATATAAACGGCAAGAGCCGCTCGACCGCGGCGATATCCAGTTTGAGAGGGTCGATGCGCAGATACGGCAGCCCGACCTTGCCGGCCAGCCACTCGGTCAACAGCTCCAGACTCAGCACCTGATGCGGCGGCTGAAGCTGGCGCAACTGCTTGTTGGCGATCACCACCAGCGGATGCAGATCAGGGCCTTCCGACCGGACACCCAGTCCAGCCCGATCGGCATCCGCCTTGGCCACCAGCCCGTCGGCCACCAGCTCGTCGAGCACCTCCTTGAGGCCCAGCCGATGCGGCGGGACACGCGGTCGGGATGATGGACTGGACTGAGGATCGGCTTTCGAGGTGGGACGGGAAACCGGTGTAGTGAAATCCAGTGGGCTCATGACAGTGTTTCCAGCTTGGCGTAGGCCACCACCAACCACTTGGCGCCACCCGCCGCCGGAAAATCGATCCGCGCCCGGGCATGATAGCCGGCACCCTCGACTTCCAGCACCACGCCTTCGCCGAAGCGGGCGTGGCGCACCCGCTGCCGGGGCCGCAGACCGGCGGGAGCGGCCCCACCGGCGGTAGTCCGAGGCACCGGCGCCGGAATCTTCGCCGGCCGCTTGACGCGGGCGCGCACGTCGCGAGTCAGTTCCTCGGGGATTTCGCCGACGAAGCGCGAGGGGGACGGGTAGTTTTCGCGGCCGTACCAGGTACGCCGATCGGCGTAGGACACATACAACTGACGGCGGGCGCGGGTGACCCCGACATAGGCCAGTCGCCGTTCCTCCTCCAATTGGCGCGGCTCGGCGATCGAGCGGCTATGCGGGAACAGACCTTCTTCCATCCCCACCAGGAACACCAATGGGAATTCCAGGCCCTTGGCCATGTGCAGCGTCATCAATTGCACGCAGTCCTCGCCGGCCGCGCCCTGCCCCTGACCGGATTCCAGGGCGGCGTGGGCGAGAAAGGCGTTCAGCCAGTCCGGCTCGTCCGGGTCCGCGCCGACCACGACCGGATCGGTGTTGGTGGTGAAATCGCCGCTGGCCTTGATCAGTTCCTGCAAGTTCTCGGCCCGCATCTCGCCCTTGTCGCCCTTGTCCTGCTCGTACATCGCCAACAAGCCGCTGTGGGTAACGACATGCTCCATCCGGCCGGGCAGCGGCCGGTCGCGGCTATCGCGGTCCAGTGTCTCAATCAGGTTCAGAAAACCGCGCACGGCGTTGGCGGCCCGCCCGCTCAGCCCGCCGTCCGTCAGCAGTTGCATAGCGGCTTGCCACAGTGAATCACCCTTGGCGCGCGCGGCCTCGCGCAGTAAATCGAGGGTGCGCTCGCCGATGCCGCGCGGTGGGGTGTTGACCACCCGTTCGAAGGAGGGATCGTCGTCGCGGTTGGCGACCAGCCGCAGGTAGGCCAGCGCATCCTTGATCTCGGCGCGCTCGAAGAAGCGCAGCCCGCCGTAGATGCGGTAGGGCATCGCCATCCCGATCAGTGTTTCCTCAAACAGCCGCGACTGGGCGTTGGAGCGATACAAAATCGCCGCGTCGCGGTAGCGGCCGCCCGCTTCCACCCACTGACGAATGCGCCCGGCGACGAAACGCGCCTCGTCCACTTCGTGGAGGGCGTTGTAGAGCTGGATCGGTTCGCCGTCGGCGTCGGCGGTCCACAGATTCTTGCCCAGTCGGGCGGTGTTTTGCGCGATCAGGGCGTTGGCGGCTTTCAGAATGTTGTGCGTGGAGCGGTAGTTCTGCTCCAGGCGGATGGTTTGCGCGCCGGGAAAATCCTCGGCGAAGCGTTGAATATTCTCGACCTTCGATCCCCGCCAGCCGTAAACGCATTGGTCGTCGTCCCCGACGATGAACACGTCGCCCCGGCCGCCGCCCAGCAGCCGCACCCATCGGTATTGAATGGTGTTGGTGTCCTGGAATTCATCCACCAGCACATGCTGGAACCGTTCCCGGTAATGCGCCAGCAATTCCGGGTTGTCGCGCCACAGTTCGTAAACGCGCAGCAACAGCTCGCCGAAATCCACCAGCCCACCGCGCTCGCATTCCTGCTGGTAGACGCTGTAGATGCGCTGGTACTGGCGCTGGACCGGATCGTCGCCGGCCAGATCGGCCGGGCGCTGGCCCTCGTCCTTGCAGCGGTTGACGAAACCGGCGGCCTGCGGTGGCGGCCATTTTTTCTCGTCCAGGTTCAGGCCGCGCACCACCCGCTTCATCAGCCGGGTCTGATCGTCGCTGTCGAGGATCTGGAAGGCGCGCGGCAATCGGGCCTCCTGCCAGTGCTGGCGCAGCAAGCGGTGGGCGATACCGTGAAAGGTGCCGATCCAAAGCCCGCTAACCACTTGATCCATCTGTTCCTCGACCCGGCCGCGCATTTCGGCGGCGGCCTTGTTGGTGAAGGTCACCGCCAGGACCGACCAGGGTGAGGCGTTTTCCACCGCCAACAGCCAAGCGATGCGCCGGGTCAGCACCCGGGTTTTGCCGCTGCCGGCCCCGGCCAGCACCCGCAAGGGTCCCAGCGGCGCCGTGACCGCCGCGCGCTGGGGTTCGTTGAGATCGTCGAGTATCCAGGAAATATCCATGGTCGGTGATTCTAGCAAAATCAAGCGGTCCTGATTGCTATGCTACAGTCTCAATGTTGTTTTAGGATCGTTGGTACGATCCAGTCGTCACCAACTCCAAGTACCCGCATTTTTCAACCTACGGAAAGTGTCGCACGCATGAAAATTACGATCTTCGGCTCCGGCTATGTCGGGCTGGTTACCGGCGCCTGCTTCGCCGAGGTGGGCAACGACGTGTTGTGCGTGGATGTGGACCCGTGCAAGGTGGCGATGCTCCAGCGCGGTGAAATTCCCATTCACGAACCGGGCCTCGACGAAGTCGTGCAACGCAACAGCGCCGCCGGTCGGCTGCGCTTCACCATCGACGTGACCGAAGGGGTCGCGCATGGCCTGTTCCAGTTCATCGCCGTCGGCACCCCGCCCGACGAGGACGGTTCCGCCGACCTGCAACATGTGCGCGCCGTGGCCCGCTCCATCGGCCAGCACCTGGAGGAGTACCGGGTGGTGATCAACAAGTCCACCGTACCGGTGGGCACCGCCGACGTGGTACGCGAGACCATCGCGGGAGTGCTCGCCGAACGCGGCCGGGACATTCCGTTCTCGGTGGTTTCCAATCCGGAATTTCTCAAGGAAGGCGCGGCGATCCAGGATTTCATGCGCCCCGACCGCATCATCGTCGGCAGCGACGAGCACCGCGCCACCGTGCAGTTGCGCAACCTGTACGCGCCGTTCAACCGCAACCGCGACCGGCTGCTCGAAATGGATGTGCGCTCGGCGGAGCTGAGCAAGTACGCCGCCAACGCCATGCTGGCCACCAAGATCAGCTTCATGAACGAGATCGCCAACCTGGCCGAGCGGCTCGGCGCCGACATCGAAAAGGTACGGGTGGGCATCGGCGCCGACCCGCGCATCGGCTACCACTTCATCTATCCGGGCGCGGGATACGGGGGAAGCTGCTTTCCCAAGGACGTCAAGGCGCTGGAATACACCGCCCGCGCGGCGGGTTACGAGGCGGCGCTGCTGCAAGCGGTGGAAACGGTCAACGAGCGGCAGAAGAACGTGCTGTTCGCCAAGATTCAGCGCCACTTCCAAGGTGAACTGCGCGGACGGACCTTCGCCGTCTGGGGGCTGGCGTTCAAGCCGGGCACCGACGATATGCGCGAAGCACCCAGCCGCAATCTGCTGGAGGCGTTGTGGAATGCCGGTTGCGCGGTGCGCGCCTACGATCCGGCGGCGATGGGCGAGGCCCGGCGCCTCTATGGCGAGCGGCCCGATTTTCACTTGTGCGAGCAGCCCATGGACGCGTTGGCCGGCGCCGATGCCCTGGTGATCGTGACCGAGTGGATTCTGTTTCGCAGCCCGGACTTCGCCGCCATCCGCCAGACGCTCAAACAGCCGGCGATCTTCGACGGCCGCAATCTGTACGATCCCGACTATCTGCGCGAACAAGGCTTCGTCTATTACGCCATCGGCCGAGGTGAACAAGCATGATCGTCCCCGTCATTCTGTCCGGCGGCAGCGGTACCCGGTTGTGGCCGCTGTCGCGCGAAGCCTATCCCAAGCAGTTCCTGCCGCTGGTGGATCAGAACACCATGTTGCAAAACACCGCGTTGCGGCTGGCCGGTTTGGCCGATGTCGCCGCGCCACTGGTGGTCTGCAACCAGGAACACCGCTTCATGGTCGCGGAGCAGATGCGGGCCGCCGGCGTGCAGCCGGCGGCGGTGGTGCTGGAACCAGTCGGCCGCAACACCGCGCCGGCGGTCACGGTCGCGGCCCTGCACGCCCAAGCCGCCGGCAACGACCCGATCCTGCTGGTGCTCCCCTCCGATCATGTCATCGCCGATGTTGCCGGTTTCCAAGCCGCCGTGCGGCGGGTCGTCCCTCACGCCGAAGCCGGCCGGCTGATCACCTTCGGCATTGTCCCCAGCGCGCCGGAATCCGGCTATGGCTACATCAAGGCCGGCGCGCCGCTGGACGACTCCGGCATTTGCGCGGTGGATCGCTTCGTCGAGAAACCCGATCCCGCCACCGCCCGGAGCTACCTGGATTCCGGCCATTACTACTGGAACAGCGGCATGTTCCTGTTCCGGGCCTCGACCTTTTTGGCCGAACTGGAACGCTTCGCTCCGGCGATGCTGGCCGCCTGCCAGCAGGCGCTGGCGACCGAGCAGGCCGACCGGGACTTCCTGTGGCTGGGGCCGGAAGCCTTCGCCGCCTGTCCCAAGGATTCGATCGACTACGCGGTGATGGAAAAGACCGCGCACGCGGTGGTGATGCCGCTGGCGGTGGGTTGGAACGACGTCGGCTCCTGGACGGCACTGTGGGAGGTCGGCCAGCACGACGCCGACGGCAACATCGAGCGCGGCGACGTCATTAACATCGACACCCGCGATTCCTACATTGATGCCGCCTCGCGGCTGGTCGCCACCGTGGGCGTCGAGCATCTGGTGGTGGTCGAAACCGCCGATGCGGTGCTGGTGGCCAGCAAGGACCGGGTGCAGGAGGTCAAGGCCATTGTCGATCGGCTCAAGGCCAGCCACCGCCCGGAAGGCTCCATGCACCGCAAGGTCTATCGTCCCTGGGGCTGCTACGATTCAATCGATCTGGATGCGCGCTTTCAGGTCAAACGCATCATGGTCCGGCCCGGCGCCTGCATCTCCGCGCAGATGCACCACCACCGCGCCGAGCATTGGGTGGTGGTCAGCGGCACCGCTCGTGTTCACCGGGGCGACGAGGAGTTCCTGCTGACCGAAAATCAGTCCACCTACATTCCGGTCGGCGTCCAGCATCGCTTGACCAACCCCGGCAAGATTCCGCTGGAAATCATCGAGGTGCAATCGGGAAGTTATTTGGGCGAGGACGATATCGTCCGCTTCGAGGATGTGTACGGGCGCGGCAACGGCTAGGCGTTACGACCATCATCGCCAGCCCGCCGCCGACTCCGGCTTCGCCCTTCGCCATCCCCAACATCCGCCGGTTTCTGGCGTTCCGGCTGCTGTTCGGGGTGCGCTTCTACTATCCCGTTTTCGCGGTGCTGTTCCTCGATTTTGGCCTGAGCGTCGGCCAGTTCGCCGTGCTGAACGCGGTCTGGGCCGCGACCATCGTGTGCTGCGAGGTGCCGTCCGGGGCACTGGCGGACCTGGTGGGGCGACGGGCGCTGGTGGTGGCGGCCGGGGCGATCATGGTGGTGGAAATCGCCCTGCTGTGCTTCGTGCCGCTGGGCCATCCTCCGCTGATCTTCGCCGCGTTCCTGCTCAACCGCGTCCTCAGCGGCCTGGCCGAGGCGCTGGCCAGCGGCGCCGACGAGGCACTGGCCTACGACAGCCTGAAGGCGTGCGGACGGGCGGCCGACTGGCCAAAAGTGCTGGCGACGCTGATGCGCTGGAACTCGCTGGCCTTCGTGGCGGCGCTGGCGCTGGGCGCGTTCGTGTACGACGCGGCGGCCCTGCAAGCATTGCTGGGCGGACTAGGCTGGGAGGTGGCGCTCGATCCGCAAACCACCATGCGTTTTCCGCTGTACCTGACGCTGGCGACCGCCCTCGGCGCATGGTGGGCGGCGCTGGGGATGACGGAACCGGATGGACGGCCAGCCCGCTCCGATACATGGTCGGCGACCGTGGGCCAGGCACTGCGCGCGACGCTGGGCGCCGGCCGCTGGATTCTGGCGACGCCGTTCGCCTGGGTGATCATCGCCGGCGGGATGCTGTTCGATCATCTCGCCCGGCTGTTCGTGACCCTGAACAGCACTTATTTCCGCCTGATCGGCCTGCCGGATGCCAGTTTTGGCCTGATCGGGGCCGGCATCGCCTTGCTCGGTGTCGCCTTGGCCCGGCTGGCGCCGGCCTTGAGCCGCCGTTCGCCCGCTTTCAATTTCGCGCTGCTCGCCGTGCTCTGCCTGCTGGGGCTGGCCGGCGCGGCGCTGGCACTGCCGTTCGGGCTGGGACTGGTGCCGGTGGCGCTGATCCACGGCGCGCTGCTGTTGACCGGCTATCTGGTCAGCCACTACCTCAACGCCGTCACCGATTCCGCCCAACGGGCGACGGTGCTGAGCTTCAAGGGGTTGGTGTTTAATCTGGGTTATGGCGCGCTCGGTCTGCTGTATGCGGGCCTTTTGGCGATGCTGCGCGACTCGGCTGGCTCGCCGATGAGCGAGGAAGGCGTGTTCCAGGCGTCCCTGCCCTGGCTGCTGGGCTATGGCGTGGTGGCCTGTCTGCTGTTCGCCGTACTGGTGGTGGTCTCAGGAAACGGACAATTATGTGGCGCCGGGCATCGTCCGGCCGGTTCCGAAGATTGAGTGACCTCGCGCCTTGCGGGAGTGTCATGGTGGAACTGTCGATTCGGGTTCTGGTGTTACAATCGTTCCATGTCAAATTCGTGCATCAGATGCTGGATGTGGTTTTGAGGCATCAATCACCGGGAGTCCCGAATCATGAAGCTGCCGCCAGAAGACCAGCGACTCCTTGAAGAACTCTGCCAGCAGCACGGCGTGAGCGCAGCCAAGGTGCTGCAACTTCTGAAGACAGTGCGAGAGTACGAATTCAAGGGCCGTCGCGCTGGTGTCTACAATGCTCTAAAGGACATCCTCAGTACCCACTACCCCACGTCCGCCGCGAACCCGGAGCCATAACCAATGGATGAACAGGAACTGATCGAGAATCCTGAAGTCCTGCTGGCGCTGGTTCAAAAATCTGTCCAGCATCTTATCGAACAGCGCCCGGATACCGCCGAACAGGAAGCGCAGTTGCGGGCGGTCGCCAAGGCTATCGAGCAATTGGAAAAACAGCGGGTGCCGGTTCCCGATAGCCTGCGGCAGACGAAGATGAACTTGGTGGCCGAAATCGGCCACCAAGACCAGTTTGAACGGCAACTCAGGAAGCTGGGCGACAGTCTTGCCGAAGCGTTGGAGATAATCGAAGAAGCAATCGGCAAGCCGCGATCAGAAGGAAAGCCGCAGAAGAAATCGACCCCGCACCAGCGTCGTCCACGAAATAGCGACGAGCCGGTAACTCCGCAGTCGGTTCTCAGAGGGTATATTATCCAAGCGCTCAAGGAATTTGGCGGCTCTGCACGCACTTCTGATGTCTTGGAACGAATACAAGAGATGTTGAAGGATCGGTTAACACCAAGAGATCTTGAAACACGGAGCGATGGTCGAGCAATCGTTTGGGAAAATAATGCGCGCTGGGAACGTGCAGCCATGATTAGGGAAGGACTCCTGCGTAACGATTCCAAATTCGGCTATTGGGAACTCAACCCAGACTACGCTTCTGGTCTTGAAAAAACAAAGGGTTATACAACTATCTAACTCTAAGAACCCACCATGAGATTCAATCGACTGGCCATTGAAGGCTACAAATCCTTCCGCTACTCCACTGAAATCCTCTTTCCCACCAGCCAGGACGGCAAAAGCATCTTCCTGATCGGCGGCATGAACGGTGCGGGTAAAACCTCGTTCATGGAAGCCATCAACCTCTGCCTGTACGGCGCCAAGGCTGACCTGATCTTCAACGCCATCAACCGCCAGGAAAAAGCCGCCGGTAATTTGAGCGTCGCCTTTGAACTCACGCTGGAAACCGACGAAGGCGTGGAAATCATCGTCAAACGCGCCTGGTCCGCCGGCGCAACCCCCAATCCCAAACCCAAAGACCTTGAAGAAAGGCTTGTCGTGATCCGCGACGGCCAGCGGGTGTCCTTCCAGACCAAACAGATGTGGCAAGACTTCATCCGCGCTCTGATTCCGCCCGGCATCACCCCATTTTTCTTTTTCGACGGCGAGAAAATCCAGGAAATCGCCGCCGACGATCACTCCGAAGTGCGCTTGAAGAGTTCGCTGGAAGCGGCGCTGGGCATCGAATTTATCAACCGCCTGACCGACGACCTCCTCTACATCAAGAACCAGGAACGTCTGGGACACGTCGATATCTCCGATGCCGATCTGGAATTCAAACAGAGCGAACTAAAAAAGGAGCGCGGCAAACTGGAACGACGCAAGAAGGAACGCACCGAAGCGCAGGAAGATCTGGACGCCTTCCGGCAGCAATACGACGAGGCCAAAAAGCGTTTCCAGGCGACGTTCCACACCGAACCCGAAGCCCGCGAAACGATGCGGGAGAACGAAAAAAAACGCATCCAGGCATCCAACCGTCTCGGCCAGGTGGACAATGAAATCAAAAACCTGTGCGAAAAAATCCTGCCGCTGGCGGTGGCCGGCAAACTGTTCGGCGGTCTCAAGCGACGGATCGAAGCGGAACGCGGCTCGATCCAGCAGGACGCTATCCGCGACAACGCCGCTGCTCTCACTCAAACACTAATTCAAGCGGTGGAAGAACCGGAACCGCTCTACCGCGTCCCCCTGAACGCCGGACAGCGGACGGAATTGAAGCAACGCATCCTCAAGCTGCTGCAACAGGGGATGGGTCTGAACGAAGCCCGCGCCGTGCTCAATCTGTCCGAACGGGAAGCTGCCCGCATCCTGCACCGCATTGAGGAAGTCGAAAGTAGCGATATTTTCCGCATCACATCCCTCCTCGACGAAAAACGCAATCTGGATGCTGAAATCGAGCGACTTGACAGCACCCTGCAACCCAGCGCCAGCAGCGCCAACGAACGCGAATTGTTCGAGCAGCTTCAGGCTGAAATGGAAGGCTGCTCTACCCAGATCGGGCGCAAATCCGAACAACTACGGCTGCTGAATGAAGATATTCTGAATCTGGAAAAGCGGCTGCGTGAAATCGAAACGGAAATCTCCCGACTCTACGAACGCCACCACGTCTCGCGGGAGAAGGCCGAGTTCATTGCCGAATGCGACACCATCGCCAGCCTGCTCGGCCAGTTCATCGTTCGCTTGCGGCAGAACAAGGTTCACCTGTTGCAGGAGAAAACCTTCGAGATGTACCGCCAGCTATCCAGCAAAAGCGGCCTCATCAAGGACTTGCTGATCGACCCCAAAACCTACGAAGTCTCGCTGCACGACCGTCACGGCTCCGCCATTCGCAAATCGGGACTGTCCGCTGGCGAAAAGGAAATCTTCGCCATTTCCCTGCTCTGGGGCTTGGCGCAAACCAGCCAGTTGCGGCTGCCGATCATCATCGACACTCCGCTATCCCGCCTCGATAGCAGCCACCGCCAACACATCGTCCACGACTATTTCCCGAATGCTGGGGAACAGGTGGTCATTCTCTCCACCGACACCGAAGTGGACGCCACCTATTACGCGCAACTCGAGCCTTACCTGTCCGGTGCCGGGATGCTGGTCTTCGACCCGCGTCAGGAATTAACCGCTTTTCAGCCCGGCTACTTCTGGGAGCACTGAGTCATGGCCGACCGTCTCATGACTTCCATGGCCGCCGACGAGGTTTTGAACGCGCTCCGTCTGGAAACCAAGCTCGACAAAGCGGTGCTGGCGCGTCTGGCCTGCTGCCTGTCGCTGGCGCTGGATGGCAAGGATGTTCCACCGAGCGTGAATTTCAGCGGCGGCGAAATCCGCCGGTCGAGTTTTCTGGGTTCCGATGGCCCGGTCATCCAGGCTCTGATCGCCCATGCCCATGAGCGGCCGGATATCCCCGATGAGGAATGGTTCTCCAACCGCTCCATCGTCAAAAACCACATCGACCGAGGTTGCGCCCATCTCGAACAGTGGTTCAACGAATGCGGATGCGATGCCGGTTCACTGATCGAACGATTGCTGGAAGCCGTCGAATTCGAGGGGCGACGCGAACTCATGGGCCGCGAGCTGGAACTGCTGATCGGCCGCACGGCGCTGGAAAACCAGAACGTGATCGTGGAACTGAACAACACCGCTCGACATGCCAACTCTCACCTGGCGATCATGGGCAAACCGGGGGTTGGCAAGACCCAGTTCCTGCTGAAAATCCTGACCGACATCCGCATCCAGTCCAACTTTCAGACTCACTTTATCTACTTCGACTACAAGGGTGATGTGGTCGGCAACCCGCGCTTTCTCGATCTCGCCAAGGTGCAGCCCTACCGCTTGCTGCAAAGCGGCCAGAACCTGCCGATCAACCCCTTCGTACTACCCACCTATGACGAACAGACCATCAATGTATCCGCCCGCGAGAAAGCGGAAAGTTTCGCCTCGATCAGCGCCAAGCTGGGTGTGGTGCAAAAAGGCGCGTTGACCGAAGCCATCCGCGCCGGCTATGCCCAGCGCGCCGAAACCGACATGCCTTATCCCGACTTGCAGGACATTTTGGCCATCGCCGACCGGATGTATGAAGACCAGGGCAAGAGCGCCGATAGTCTGATCGAAATCCTGCGCGACCTCTCTACCTTCAATCTATTCTGGAAACATGGCGATGAAACCGCACCGCTGGAACGCCTGACCAACCGGACGCTACTGATCGACCTTCACGCCATGCCGGTGCTCAAGGAATTGGTCGCCTATCTGGTGATCGAGCGGTTATACAAGGAAATGACAGTATTGCCGGATAGCCCGGTGGAAAACAGCCGGCGCACGATCCGCACCATCCTGGTAATCGACGAAGCGCACAACTACCTAAACCAGAAAAACCTGTTCCTGGAGCGCATTATCCGTGAAGGCCGCTCCAAGGGCGTCGTGGTGTTCTTCGCCTCGCAGTCCCCCAACGACTACCAACAGAAATTCTTCAACTTCCAGGAGTTGCTGGAATTCGCCTATCTGTTCCAATGCGACGGCGTGTCCGCCAGCGCCATTCAGGACATTCTGGGCTGTAGCAGCAAGACCGCGAAAGACCTGCAAGTTGAAGTTGCACGGCTGGGACCCTGGCAGGTGATCAGCCGCAGTCAGGATCGGATCGAAGGATTTGTGAAGTTCGCGGCGGAAGCGTTTTATAAGAGCTACGGCTGACTTGTATTCAAAGTGAACCAACTCGCGCTTTCCCTTCTCGATCCTTCGGAATCCACCTGCCCCTCCGGCGACAGGAATTCGGAAGAACGCGGTGTGGTTTTCACCCGACGCGAGGTCGTCGATTTCATGCTCGATCTGGTCGGCTATACCACCGATCAACCGTTGCATCGTTTTCGCTTGATCGAGCCCGCTTTCGGCGACGGCGGTTTTCTCCTGCCCATCGTGGAACGCCTGTTGACCGCCTACCGGGCGCAGGTTCAAAACCATTTCACAATCGTTGCCGACCTCTCCGCCACCGTTCGCGCCGTCGAAGTGCATGGCGACAGTATCGAACGCACCCGCCCCCAACTCCTGACCGCACTCCGCCAGCACGGAGTATCCACGAAGGATGCCCACCAGCTTCTGGATAGATGGGTTGTCGAGGGCGATTTCCTCCTGATCGATCTTCCGCATACGTTCACTCACGCCGTGGGCAACCCTCCGTATGTCCGCCAAGAACTGATCCCGGACGTGCTGATGGCCCAATACCGGGCGCGATACCGCACGATCTACGACCGGGCGGATTTGTACGTCCCCTTCATCGAACGCTGCCTCACCCACCTCCAACCGGGCGGTGCGCTGAGTTTTATTTGCGCCGACCGGTGGATGAAGAATAAATACGGAGCGCCGCTGCGGGCACTGGTCGCGGGGCAATACCATCTGGCGTGCTACATCGACATGGTGGACACGCCCGCGTTCGATGCCGAGGTGATCGCCTATCCCGCCATCACTCTCATCAAGCGGGAAACGCCCGGCCCGACGCGCATCGCCCACCGCCCCCGGATCGACCGCGACACCCTGGCGAAACTGGCTCAAGCCCTGCGCGCCACCTCTGCTCCCGAAGGCAGCGGTATCGTGGAGATCGCGGGCGTTGCCAAAAGCCGCGATCCCTGGATCTTGCAATCCTTTGATCGGCTAGCCATCGCACGTCGTCTCGAGGCCGATTTCCCCGCCTTGGAAGAGGCCGGCTGCAAGGTCGGAATCCAGCAATTCTCATTTTGGTGATTTCACCCGGTTTCGGGTTGTAGGGGAGCCGGCTCGAAGCTTTGCAGCATGAACGCCATCAAGGCTTCCCAGCTTTCGAAACACAGGTAACTGGTCAAGGTGCGGATATCACCGAACAAGCGTTGTCGGGAAGGCAGTTTCCGGCGCAGCAATTGGTATGGGTCGTCCATCCACTCCAGCACGGTATGGACCAGAAAGGCCAGGATGATGAGGCTGGCCAACACCGACGACAAATGCCGCTGGCCGTGGCCGTAGTTGTGCTCGAAGTGATAGCCTTTGGTTTTCAAGGTGTTGTTGTTTTCATTTTCGATTTTCCACCGGCTGCGCCCGGCCGCGACGACCTCGGGCACCTGGCGGTCATCGAGTGCCAAGGACGTGGCAAAGCTGTTGTGATACAACACGTTGCCGTTTTCATCGGTGGTGGTGAGCTCACACCAGTTGACCAACAGGGCATCCTCCCCATCGCGCAGGGGAATCGCTTGCACATAGCGATAGGTGTCGATCTCGCGCCGTTGGCCGGTCCACCGCCGGCGGACTACGGTTTTGACGGCGCCGCCCCGCTCCAGAAACGCCAACCACTCAGCGACGATGGCATGGGAATCGGGTTTGCACACCAGGATGAAGTCAAGGCCCCGGTTCACCGCCTCGCGGCAGAACGGTTCGTGGCAGTACAAATCGTCGCCCAGGAGGGTGATCTTCAACGGGCTATAGTCATCCCCCCATGCGGCCAGCCAGCGCTTGGCGGCGTTGAGTTCGCAGTCTTGCTTCTCCGCGCCGTCCTGCGGACGGACGAATTCCGGCGCCAGCGGAATGACTTTGTCCAACCCCGGCTTCACCAGGACGGGGGTCAGGGCGGTATGGCTATAGGTCACCGCGCCGTTGGGGTGCTGCCGGACCGCGCACTGCGGGCAATGAATCGCGGCCGAGGAAAAATACTGCACCCCATCGAAGGCCAGCAGCAGGGTCTGGTTCACCGAACGATAAGTGTCCACCACGCCCGCCTGATGCAACGCCTGGAACAGAAAGGAAAACAACGGTGTTACCTGCCCCGGTTCGGTGGCGTCCAGCAAGTGGCGAATCTGATTGTCCGACGGGATTTGATGGACCCCAAACAGGGTCTGCGCGTTATTTTTACCCACCCGCTGGTCCAGGCTGCGCTGGTATTCCAAAAACGACGGACTCTGCATGAAGAACACCGAGAAGGCGCTCAACCCCGCGTCCACCAGCGTGTAGCGCGTGTTCTTCCCCCGGCGCGGATCGGTAAACTGCTCGAAGGTCCGGCGGATTTGTTTCGTAATGTCGTCCAACGTCAGGACGGCGCGACCAAACGGTACGCTCATCAAGGTACTTCCAGTCAAGGGAGGCGGCTACTCTAGCGAGTCATCGCCAAAATGAGAATTGCTGGTCGGAATCGGAGTCGCCACCGGCGCCGATACGGTGTTCATTGGTCCATTTGATCGACTGGACGTGGAACCGGACCGCAAATTGCCGTTGGTCAAGACTCGGGATATTCAGGGTGGAAACGTGGAGTGGCGAGGGCTTGGCGTCATCAACCCGTTCCGCAACGAGGGTTCCCTGGTCGCGCTCGCCGACTATCCTCGGCTTGCGCGCTATTTCGAGCGACACGCCGATGTGATGCGCCAGCGGCACTGCGCGAAACGGAACCCCAAGAGCTGGTACCGAACCATTGATCGAATCAACCCGGACCTAACCAGCCAGCCCAAGCTGCTCATCCCCGACATCAAGGGAGACGCTCACATTGTGTACGAAGCCGGCCATTTCTACCCGCACCACAACCTGTATTTCATCACCTCCGATGAATGGGATTTGCAGGCGCTGCAAGCGGTGCTCCAGTCGGGTATCGCCAAACTCTTCGTGTCGATCTACTCAACCCGGATGCGGGGCGGCTATCTGCGATTTCAGGCCCAATACCTCCGACGGATCAGGCTCCCGCGCTGGCGTGATGTACCGGAAAGCATCCGCCAAATGCTGGTGGATGCGGTCCGGGCAGGCGATGTCGAGACATGCAACCATGCGGCTTTCGACTTGTACCGACTCACCGCCGAAGAGCGGGCGGCGATAGGCGGTAACGGCGCACGGGACAACGCATGACGCTTGATTTGGCCGATTACCCAACCAAAGCCCGAGCAGCCATCAAGGCATTCTGGGGAAACCGTGAGCTTGCCCGCCGGAAGCAGCGAGAGAGTGGTGGAGCCGATCAGGGCGAGCGGGCTGGGGTCACGGCCGGGAAAAACATGGATGGTTTTCTGTCCCTGACTCGGGATATCGTGCGTTTGAACGGCCTGGAACAGGCCGATATTTGCTTGCAACGCCGAGTGCTCACGCTTCCCGGTTTTTTCCGCCCCACCAAACTTTGGGATGTGTTGGTCATGAACAACGGGCGCTTGGTTGCCGCCATCGAGTTCAAGAGTCAAGTCGGGCCATCGTTCGGCAACAATTTCAACAACCGAGTTGATACCAATTCTGAATAGGTTTTCGTCATTCCCGCGAATGCGGGAATCCAGGCCGCCGCTGAAAAACGGGATACCCGCTTTCGCGGGTATGACGAACAGGGTGGTTATTGGCCTCCGAAAAGAACAAAACCTATCGGGAAACGATATGAGGAAGCCATCGGTACCGCCTTCGACCTGCGAACAGCCTATCGCGAAGGCGCCTTTGGGGATAACCCCCGTCCGTTCGTAGGTTGGCTGATGTTGGTCGAGGACTGCGAAGGCTCCCGGTCCTCAGTTCAGGATCGCTCCCCACATTTCCCGGTGTTCAAGGAATTCAACGGTGCTTCCTATGCGGGCCGTTACAACATTCTGTGCCGGAAACTCGTTCAGGAACAATTGGTAGTGTTCTAAATTTGGATATCACACTAAAATACCAAATTCGTACCGATTAACGAAGAGACCGATGACGATATCATGCATTTTATCCAGTTTGGGAAAACAGATCGTTTTTCGAGCCAATCGCTTAATACGGGTCCGTAGGGTTAAATGTTTTCGTTCGATCTTCTGGGTACCGCTTTTAGCGATCACCCGTTGATCGGCGGGGAGGTGGCGTTCGTAGGCTCCCCAATCATCCGTGTAAAATTGTGTGATGCCAAACGGCTCCAGGAGGGCTTTTAAGGCCAGGAACGAGGGGTCTTTTCGGTCACCGAAGACATAGGCGAGCACTTCGCCGGTGGCATGGTCGATGGCATGCCATAATCAGCGCTGGTTTTCCTTGTTGCGAACATCACTCCACATTTCGTCCAGTTCTGCACTTTCAATACGTTAAATATCAACGAGAATATGCTTTGGATTCAGCTGTTCCAGGACGGCATGATGGACCGATTCGAAACTGGATTCTTTTTTTTATTCGCTGATCACCGTGCTTGGACCGATATGGAGAACCCGCGCTGTATCCCGAATGCCGCTGCCGTTTAACGCCATCTCGGTCATCTGTTTTTTAATAGTGGGCATCCGACCAAGATCGTCATAATCCAAAATAAAAGTTTGAGCGGAACAATCTGGATTTCGGCACAGATAACGCTGTTTTTCGTTCGCGGTTTGGCCGCGTTTAACCACATGATCTCGACCACAATGTGGACAGCAAACCGGTACTAAAACCATAACCTCTTTCTCCCAACGCACTGTGATTGAATCATGTCAATCATTACTATTTATTCATGAAATTCAGTGAGTAATGATGCAATATCCAAATTTAGAACACCGCCCCCAACGAAATCTTCACCCCGCTGATCGGATAATACCCAGTCACTACGCTGCCGAAACCACTAGACTACTAAAAGCTGTTTCGTATGAATTGATTGAAATCCGCGATCACGCAACGTAACGTAACGTAACGTAACGAAGGTATTATCCATGAAGAAACTACTGTTCCTGAAATCGCTCTCTGCTACGAAGCTTAAAACCGCCTGCTCGGTACTGGCGCTGACAGCCTGTCTGGCCATCGGCAGCGCCCAAGCCGCCGACCAGGGATCTCGCCACCACGCCCAGGGCCAGTACGATACCGTTACCGCCACCTATGGGGTAGTCGAGGGTGATGAACTGATTGTGATCGGCGAACGCTTCCAGGTTCCGGTGGACACCCTGAAGGCGCGGAACAAACTAACCTCGGACGAGATCAAGCCCGGTCAGAAGCTGACCATCGGAAGCCCTGCCAACGCTGCCAGTGGCAAGAAACCCAACATCCTGTTCATCATGGGCGACGACATCGGCATCATGAACGTCGGCGCCTACCACCAGGGTCTGATGGTCGGGGAGACGCCCAACCTTGACCGCCTGGCCAATGAGGGCGCAAGGTTCATGACCTATTATGCCGAGCAGAGCTGCACGGCCGGTCGTACCGCCTTCTTCACCGGCATGCATCCGTTGCGGGCGGGCATGGTCATGCCCCAACTGCCGGGCGCCACCAGCTACCTGTTACCCGGTACGCCGGCGCTTGCCAAGTTCCTGCTCGACCTCGGATACAACACCGGCGAGTTTGGCAAGAACCACTTGGGCGACCACGCGGCAGCGCTTCCGACGGCACACGGCTTCCAGGAGTTCTGGGGCTACCTGTATCACCTGGACGCCATGCAGGGGGTGAGCTTCCCGGATATCAACAGCTCCCCGACCGCTCAGACCGTTGTTCCGCCCTGTAAGAACACCCCGGTTAAGGGTCTCCCAGAGGTCCCCGGCGCCGTGGATCCGAAGACCACGCTCTGTATGACCCCGCCACGGCCGGTTATCGCGTGTACGTCCTCGGATGGCACTGAGAAGAACCAGAGCTGCAAGGACGAAGGGCCGCTGACGCTGGAACGTTCGAAGACCGTGGACGAGGAAATCTCCGCCAAGGTCATCGACTACCTCGACCGCAACGATCCCAAGAAAACCGGCAAGCCGTTCTTCGTCTGGTATAACCCGGCGCGCATGCACATCACCACCATGCTCTCGGACAAGTATCTGGACATGCTGGGTGAGAAGGGTGGCAAGGATTGGGGCATCAACGAAGCCGGCATGAAGCAGATGGACGACAACATCGGCTACGTGCTGAAAAAGCTGGAGGATATGGGCCAGCTCGACAACACCATCGTGGTCTTCACCACCGATAACGGCGCCGAGGCCATCACCTACCCGGACGGC
This sequence comes from Candidatus Competibacteraceae bacterium, assembly GCA_016699715.1. Classification (NCBI taxonomy): domain Bacteria; kingdom Pseudomonadati; phylum Pseudomonadota; class Gammaproteobacteria; family Candidatus Competibacteraceae; species Candidatus Competibacteraceae bacterium. The sequence continues at coordinate 3,470,249 of CP065007.1, forward strand.
GGCGTCACGCCCTTCAGAGGCGGCAAGCTCACCACATGGGAAGGCGGTATGCGGGCGCCGCTGCTCGTTCGCTGGCCAGGGCATGTCAAGGCCGGCACGAATCCGGACCAGATCTTCTCCTCGCTGGACTGGGTGCCCACCTTCGTCAATATCGCCGGCGGGCCTTCGGGTGATGGGCTGAAGAAGCAGATCGAGGCCGGCAAGTACCCCGGCATCGTCAAGACGACGCTCGATGGCGTCGATCAGCGGGATTACCTTGAAGGCAAGGGCGACTCCGCTCGCGACACGTTTTTCTACTACACCGGCCAACACCCATCGGCGGTGCGGTACAAGAACTGGAAGTTCTACTACACGATGGCGCCCTCGTCCTCGACGGGCGGGCTGACGGGCACGGTTACCTATCATTGGACCCAGGTCAACAACATTAAGCGGGACCCGTTTGAGCAAGCGGTCGCGGAGGATCAGAAAACCCTCCTCGGCTACGGTGGTGCACTGGCCGCGCCAAGCACGGCGTATATCTATGACTGGAACCTCCTGCCCATCGGGCAGTTGCTGTGGCTGAAGGAACTCGAGACGTATAAGACCTTCCCGTCGCTGCAGATGCCGGCGAGCTACAACCTGGATCAGGTCATCGAGGCGATCAAGGAAGCGAAGCACATCAGCCACGCGGGCGAGTAGCAGAGCACCTTAGAGGTTGTATTGTTTAGTGCGAAGTAATGAAGCGGGCGGCCTGAAAAAGTCGCCCGCTTTTTTGGGTGATTGCTGCGGTAGAGCCGCGTTTCTGGAATTCTATTCGAGCACTCTGTATTCCGTTTCATTGTACAGGACAAAATCATCTAACCAAATGAATTTACGTTAAAATTCTGCCGGGTGGCGTATTGGTTAGAGGTAGAAAACAGCGATTTTGAGGGCTCGATCCCAACCGTTTAAAGAGCGACTCCAGTGCCTGATGAAAAGCGTATTGCCGGGCGGATTCTTGGTGATGAAATAAACAACTTCTCAAATAATCTAATCCATAGCGAAAAAGACTTTGGGTGGGACGGCCATGTTTTTTGATCTTGATCGGTTTAATTTCATGGCGCCATTCACCAATAATATGCGCCCAACTAAATGCAATAGCGAGAAAAGCCATCCATTTTTCAAGTCGCTGGGGGTCAGTTATATGGGTGGATTCCAGATCGAATCCCCGAGTTTTTAAGCAAATGAAAAGCGTTTCGATCGGCCAGCGTTCCTTATAATTTTCCAACGCGGTTTCCGGTTGTTCTTGCGTTGCGAGAATAACGAATTCACCGTTGGCCATTTTCAGACCAATCACATAAAGAGAGTGCCCCCACACGGTTCGTTGGCCCGATAAAACCAGAGCGCTGCCACGGGGTAGGCCTCGAAAAAGATTTTCGGCGGAGACGGGGACCCCTCGGGAGTTAGAGATTTGCGTATTCTTTTTGATGCGTATTACGAATTTAATTTGATTTTCAATAAGATAACCAAACCATTGAATCCCAATAAACTCGCGATCCGCAAACAAGCAGGCGATCATTTGCGGGCCGAAAATCGTAAGGAATCGATTCATTAATGCTATTCTTTCTTGGGTATTTGAGTTGCCTTTTTTATCTAAAGCAACCCATAGTATAGGAAAAGCAGATCCGCGATAGACGACTCCTAAAACAAGGTAATTGATATTGACATCACCATATTTCCAATTGGTTCTATCGAGTGTCAATTTGAACTGAAGCACAGGAATGAGACTGGCAATGAACCGGGCGACTTGATTCAGGTCTAGAGAAAATTGACAAAAAAGTCGTTGAAGGCGTTTGTAATGAGAAGCCGGTTGCGCACGCCCAGGAAAGGTGACAGCAATCTTTGCGAGATTGACCGTTCCCATCTGGATGATTCCGATAATTAAATAGACAATGCAAGAGATACGCGCTCGGTTCCAGTGAAAATGATGATGAAGCATTTCTGCAAAGTGCCGGGTATTAAAAAAGGGGAATTCACGGAATTAACCTCGCCTGTTTTAGAATTAATGTTATCAATCAATTAGTTATGATAACAGCAACCTCGCGATCCTACTACCCTCAAAATAGCTGTTATTTTTTATCTTAATTTTCAGCAAGTTATTTTTGTCCTGTACAATGGTGTAACCTTAAAAATAACTATGCTGTTCAATAGGTTATGAAATTTATTTGGGAACAGGTCTATTAGACGAGTTGAAGAGCGCTTTTAATATGCTTTTGGATATTCCTAATGTTGAAGTCGATGAGATAGAAATTGATCGAGACGGGAATTCCGGTAGTGCCCCTTAACTTCCGTGATGAGCATACCCCTGTTTGAGGGGAGGTTGGCATCCTCGATAGGAGTCTTGTTCTTATCGAGGAGGTTACCTTGGACTGGGAGACGCTGTATTGCCCTAACAGCCGATGCGAACATTATGGAAAACCTTTTAAAATCGGACGGTTGGTTCGCAACGGCAGCAGTCGGGGCGAGCCTCAAGCCCGCTGTCAGGGGTGTGGAAGTAGCGTGACGTTGAGCTACGGTACGGCTTACTACGGGTTGGGGACGGACCCCTTCATCTTCGAGACCGCCTTGCGGGCATTGGCGGAGGGGAATTCGCTGCGCGCCACCGCCCGGATCGTCGAAGTGGATAAAGAACTGGTCAGGAATGGGTTGGATCGGGCCGCCCGCCAGTGCCGGGCCGGGATGCTGTATCTGTGGCGGGATCTCCCGGCGACCGAATGCCAACTGGATGCACTGTGGAGTTTCGTGCCTACCAAGCAAGAAAACCTGCCGGGCGCACAACACTATTTGGACAGTTATGGGGAGACTTGGGTGTGGTTGGCCTTTGCCCCCGTCTGGCGGTTGGTGCTGGGGTTTGTCGTGGGCAAACGCGATCAGGCCAGCGCCAACCGCTTGCTCGGACAAGTCGCTCAGGTGACTGACGCTCGTCTTCTGCCGCTGTTTACCAGCGATCAATGGGCTGCCTACCCCCAGGCGCTGTTGACGACCTATGGGGAATGGTACTGTCCACCCCGGCGCGGGACGCGCGGCGCTCATCCCAAACCGCGTCTGCGCGCCCGTGCCGATCTCTTGTATGCCCAAGTGATCAAGCAGCGCCGCCGAGGCCGGGTGATCGCGGTGCGGACCCAGGTGGTGTTCGGCGACCCGGCCGTCGTGACCGCCCGCTTGGCCCAATCCCCCGTGAGTAACACGATCAACACCAGCTTCGTCGAACGGGACAACCTGACCCAGCGGCAACAAAATCGCCGCCTCACCCGGCGGACCAATGGCTTTTCCAAGGACATCACCTGGCTGGAAAAACAGTTGTGGTTGTCGTTGGCGTACTACCATCTGATCTTGCCCCACGCCCGGTTGCGGACCCCCTTGCCGGCTCCCGAACCCACGCTCGGCACCGGCTCGCTTCGACGATGGCGTCCCAGCACCCCGGCGATGGCGGCCGGCATCACCGATCACCTGTGGACGGTCCGTGAACTCTTGTCGTACCGGGTATCGCCTCTTTACTGGCAAGAACAACCCCTCCTGGAAAAGTTGTTCCCCAGTTGGCCCGAGATTCATCACGGAAGTTAAGGGGCACTACCTAACTTTGATCAAAACACAAGATTCATAAGGTGGCGTATGAAAGAGACTTCTGCGGATGCCTCAAAAAAACTCGACCGCCTCTGCGGAAGTGGGATTGTTGGCCGGGATGGGTCAGCGATTCCTGGACTTTTGTGATCGCTTCCGAGGGCATTTCCGCCAGAAGACGCGGACGGTCGAGACGGCGGCTCAGCAGTATGTTCAGGGATTGATCCAGGCGGAAACCAAGAACATGGAACGCATAGAAGAGGTCGTTCCAAAGACTGACCATCAAACGTTGCAGCATATGGTGAGCGAATCGGCTTGGTCCGAACGCGCGATCCTCGATCAGGTGGCCCAAGATGCCAACCGGTTGTTGGGGAGGCATGAGGACAGCGCCTTGCTCATTGATGACAGTGGCGTACCCAAGAAGGGCACGCACTCCGTCGGGGTGGGCCGACAGTGGTGCGGTCAGTGGGGCAAAGTCGAGAACGGCCAAGTGGGGGTGTTTGCCGCGTTGAGCCGGGGCTCCGACGCGACGCTGATAGACGAACGATTGTTTTTGCCCGAAGACTGGACTCGTGATGCGGCGCGCTGTCAGGCAGCGGGCATTCCCAAGGCTCAGCGCAGCTTCCAGCGCAAAACCGACTTGGCTTTGGCCATGACCCTCCACGCCCGTCAGCAGGGGATCGGTTTTGCCTGGGTGGGTTTTGATGGCTTCTATGGCAGTGATCCGGCCTTCCTGCGCGCCCTTGAGGCGCAAGGCGAGGTTTTCGTCGGGGATGTGCATAAGGACCAGCGGATGTACCTGGCGGATCCGCAACCGATCGTCCCACCGCCTGCGCATCCGCGCGGTCGCCCGCCGCGGGTGCTTCAGGCGCAGACCCCCGCCCTGCGGGTCGACCACTGGGTTGCACAACAACCCCCGAGCGCTTGGCAACCCGTGACCTTGCGGGAAGGCACGAAAGGCGCGTTGCAGGTGGAGATGCTCCATCAACGGGTCTGGTTGTGGGATGGTGAAGAAGCCCAGGCGCGACCGTGGCACTTGATCGTGCGCCGGGAGATCGGGACGCCGACCGAGATCAAGTACAGCCTGAGCAATGCCCCTGCCGACACCTCCGTCGCCCGACTGGCGTTCATGCAAGGGCAGCGGTATTGGGTGGAACGCGCCCTGCCAACCAGCAAACCAGATGTCGGGCTGGGTGACTATCAAGTCCGGGGTTGGCGCGGCTGGCACCATCACATGGCGCTGGTCATGATGGCGATGCTGTTCCTGCTGGAAGAACGTCAGCTTCACCGGCAGACTCGACCGTTGTTGAGTGGCCGGGATATCCGCGCGTTGTTGAACCAGTTCTTGCCCCGGCGGGATACGACGCTGGAGGAGGTCCTCCACCAGATGGAAGTTCGCCACCGCAAACGTCAGGCCGCTATCGATTCTGCCTATCGTAAACAACAACTTAACCAATAGTGACATGTGTTCTGACAAAGTAGAATTAATCGGTACGAATTTGGTATTTTAGTGTCTCACGGTTCGCTTAAGCGAAGATCGACTTTTGAGAATTGAAAGTGTCAGGTAATATGGACATCTGGTAGGCGTTCCGCAGCCCCTCACCGATGACGGGGAGCGCGGTGCAGACCGGAACTAACCCATTAAATCGCTTGGGCTCCTCACCTAACGGTCATGTCGTTGGGGAACGTCGCCCCGGACGATGAAAGTCGGTACTTTCATGGCAACCCGCCGCCAGCGGGCCATAACGATCACCGGTCCCCCGAATGCTGGACGAGATCATCCGCCTGATTAAAGTCGAACGCGTCGACGACCTCCCGGTCGTGTTGGCCCAAGTCTACCAGATGCAACTTCCAGCCCTGCTCGATCGATTCTATCCGACCCATGGCCACTGGAAGGGCGACTTGAGTTTGGGCGACGTGGTGGCGGTGTGGCTGACCTTCATCGTCTCGGAGGGCGATCACTGCCTGTCTCATGTCCAGCCTTGGGTGGAGGCGCACCTCGATACCTTGACGGTGTGTTTGGGCAAGCCGGTACGCCCGCTGGATCTGAGCGATGATCGGTTGGCCAACATCTTGGATCGGTTAGCTGACGCCGCGACCTGGGCCGAGTTGGAAACCGCGCTGAACGGGACGGTGCTGCGGGTTTATGAGGTGGGCGGCGACCGGGTACGGCTCGACAGCACCTCGGCCAAAACCTATGCCGGGGTCAGTGAGGGGGGGCTGTTTCAGTTCGGGCATAGTCAAGATCATCGGCCGGACTTGCCGCAAGTCAAGATCAGCCTGTCGGTGCTCGACGCTCTGGGCTTGCCGTTGACGACCACCGTGGTGAGTGGGAACGGCGCGGATGACCCCTTGTACGTGCCCGAGCTTCAGCGGGTCCAGGCCACCTTGGGGGCTGGCGGCAAGACCTACATCGGCGACGGCAAAATGGGTACCTGGCGACCCGGGCCTGGATCGCCCGGAGTGGCGACTATTATTTGTGCCCCCTGGGGGGTAAGCAAATGCCGGAGGACACCCTGGACGCCCTGCTGGCGCCGGTGTTCGGCGGCGCCCAGCCCCTGGAGCCGGTCTACGAGCCGGACCCGGACCCCACCACCCCACCCCGGCTGATCGCCGAGGGTTATACGGTGGTGGTTGACTTGGCGGCTACGGTGGAGGGCCGGCCGGTGACGTGGCGGGAACGGCGGCTGGTGGTGCGGTCGGTGGCCCAGGCGACCCGGCAGGCCCAGGCGCTTGACGCCCGCCTGCAGCGGGCGGTAGCAGACATTCACCGCCTCAACGAGCGCAAACAAGGCAAGAAAATTCTGGAAGCTCCCGCGCTGAGCGCCACCGCCGAGCAGATTCTGGCCGAGCAGCGGGTGGTGGGCCTGATCCATCTCGACCTCGAGACCACCACGCAAGTGATTCCCCAGCGCCGCTATGGCGCGCGTCCGGCCACCTGCCGGGTGCAGCACCAGAGCACGATTCGGGCGCGGATCGACCCGCTGGCCGTCGCGGCGGCCCGGCAGCGGCTGGGCTGGCGGGTCTACGCCACCAACCACGCGACCCTGACGGTCGAGACCGCCGTCCACGCCTATCGGGGGCAGTATCTGATCGAACGGAGTTTTGGCCGTCTCAAAGGCCGGGCGCTGGCGATCACGCCCTTGTTCCTGCAAACCGATGCGCGGGTGGAGGGCTTGATCCGCCTGTTGAGCTTGGCCTTGCGCGTGTTGGTTCTGGTCGAATTCGTGGCGCGCCGGTGCCTGGCCACCACCCCGGAGCCGATCGCCGGCCTCTATCCGGGGCAGCCCGACCGGGCTACGGCGTCGCCCACCGCCGAATCGCTGTTGCGCGCCTTTCGGGGCATCAGCTTGAGCGTCGTGGCGATCGCCGGCCAGGTCCGCGCGCTGCTGTCGCCGCTCAGCGCTCTGCAGCACCGCATACTCACACTGCTCGGCTGGTCGGCAGAAATCTACGAGCGACTGATGGCGCATTTTCTAAAACCAGCCCTCGTTTTGAGCGAACCGTGAGTTAGTGTGATATCCAAATTTAGAACACTACCGAACGGCGCACCTCGTCGGCCCGTCGGCGCGGGTCGCCAGCGCTCGCGCAAAAACGCTTCGTCGAACCAGATCGTCAAACTACCCCGCCGCACCAAAGCTCGGTCGTACTCGGGCCAGTTTGTCACCCGATACTGAATTTTTTGAGGGGCAACTTGTACCGATGGAATCGCTTCGGCGGTCATGACGGCTTCTCCGTTCGGGGGTCCTTAACCACTTTGACCATTCCAAAGCCTATGTTGTGCACCAACGCCGTAGACTCACCCGCCATGAAAAGCTTATCATCACCGGGCGTTTGGAGTTTTGGGCAAGGATGAAGCAATTCCGACTTTCCGAACGCGGGCGGGAGCACGCGGCGACGTCAAGGCGCGCCAGCGAGCCGCCGCCAACTCAAAAAAATTGGCCGACAAAATTATAACTAAGGCGCAAACGGCCCCTGCCCTAGCGCCATCAAGACAACCCACCAAGCGAAACATGTCGAGGAGGTATCGATGTCCCGACGGATGAATGCCTGTCTGGAACCAGTGGTGTGCGACGACGAACCGCACATAGAGGACCCGCTGCTGGACGAAGACAAACTGGAGGACGCCGAGGAGGAAGACATCGTCGCGGAGGACGGAGAGATGGACGCCGTGGAATCGCCTTGGCAGGCTCCCGCGGCAAGCGCTCGCGAGTTTAGCATGGAGGAATTGGATGCCACCCGGATGTACCTGAGCGAAATCGGCTTTTCCCCGCTGTTGACCGCCCAGGAAGAAGTGTACTTCGCCCGCCGGGTGTTGCAGGGCGACGCCGCCGCCCGCAACCGCATGGTCGAAAGCAACCTGCGTTTGGTGGTGAAAATCGCCCGCCGCTACATGAACCGCGGCCTCAGCCTGCTCGACCTGATCGAGGAAGGCAACCTGGGGCTGATTCACGCCGTCGAGAAATTCGATCCCGAGCGCGGTTTCCGCTTTTCGACCTACGCGACCTGGTGGATCCGCCAGACCATCGAGCGGGCGCTGATGAATCAGACCCGCACCATCCGGTTGCCGATCCACATCATCAAGGAAATCAACGGCTATTTACGGGTGACCCGGCAGCTGGCGCAATCGCTGGACCACGAGCCCTCCGCCGAGGAAATCGCCCAGGCCATGGGCAAGTCGGTCGCCGACGTAAAACGGATGTTGCAACTCAACGAACGGGTAGCCTCGGTGGATACCCCGATCGGCAAGGACGAAGACCGTTCGCTGCTGGACGCCATCCCCGACGACAACAACCCCGATCCTTCGCAATTGCTGCAGGATGCCGACCTCAACGAAAAGCTGGGTCTCTGGCTGGACCAGTTGAACGACAAGCAACGGATCGTGGTCAAGCGGCGTTTCGGTCTGGGCGGTCAGGAAAAAGCCACCCTGGAGCAGGTCGGCAACGAAATCGGCGTGACCCGTGAGCGGGTGCGGCAAATTCAGATCGATGCGCTGCGCCGGTTGCGCAAGGTTTTGGAAAGCGAAGGATTTTCGCAGGATTTTCTGTAGCAGGCACACCTGAGGCCGGCGGCGGGCAGATCGGAATCCCCTGCCGCCGGAACCCCGCCACGCTAGTCGACCATCAGCAGCAGCGCGGCCGCGACCCGGCGGCCTTCCAGCATGATGATGTTGTAAGTCCGGCAGGCGGCGGCCGTATCCATGACTTCCACGCCCACGCCGCGCGCCAGCAGCGATTGTGTCAAGCGTGGGTGCGGAAACCGCTGGCGGTCGCCGGTTCCCAGCACCACGATCTCGGGTTCCAATCGGGCGATCGCCTCGAAATGCGCTCCCTCCAGATCAGCGAAGGTTTGCGGCGGCCAATCGGTGATCAATTGTTCCGGGGTCACAATCATGCTGCGGCGGATTTCCTGTTCGTTGATCTTGATCCAGCCCGGCCCATAACCCCGGACAAAGTGTTGGCTGGTATCGATGTCCTGACTGAAGCGCATATACAATCCCTCCGGCTAAAAGTGCCCGACGCATCCGAAGGCATCGGGTCCATGTTCGGTATTTTCAGAGTGACAACCGCTGTCAATGTTCCAAGGCTCAGCCGCCGCATTCGGATGGGGCGATCGCGGGCGGCGACTGTCCGCAACCGGGAGAACGCGCGATGACCGACCACACCACTCCTTACAGCATCCATGCCCTGGAACTCGGGCACATGGGCAACTTCATCTACGTGATTCACGATCACGCCAGCGACCGCGCGGCGGTGGTGGACCCGGCCTGGGATGTGCCGGCCATCCTCGGCCTGGCCGCGCGGCACGAGCTGCGAATCACCGATATTCTGCTGACCCACAGCCATTTCGACCACATCAACGGGGTGGAAGCGCTGCTGAAAGCCAGCGATGCCCAGTTACATCTGCTCAGAGCCGAAGCGGCGTTCTGGGATCGCTACCTCGATCTGCCGACCCTGCATGAGGGCGGCGACCGCATTCGCCTGGGCGAAACCGAGATCGAAGTGCTGCACACGCCGGGTCACACGCCCGGTTCGGCCTGCTATCGCCTGGGCGATCAGGTGCTGACTGGAGACACGCTGTTCGTATTCGGTTGCGGGCGCTGCGACCTGCGCGGCGGCGATCCCGAGCAGATGTACAGCACCCTGCGCCGGTTGGGCGAGCGGCTGCCGGATCACACCCTGATCCGGCCCGGCCACAACTACGGCATCACGCCGACCTCGACCATGGTCGAGCAACTCGCCGGCAACCCCTTCCTGCATTTCGACGACCGTGCCGACTTTGTCGATTACCGCATGCACCTGCACGACCGCGAGGAGCCCTATCGGCCGGAAACACGGCCGCATTCGCACTGACGGCCATCAAATTTCCACGAACACCTGCCCGGCCTCGACCGTGACCGGATACGTTCTCAGTGCTTTTTTGGCGCGCAAAAAATTGAGTAATTGTACCCCCGGCGGGTGGTTGGCCCAGCACACCACTTCGCCGGTGCGGATGTCGAAACGCGTTCGGTGGTGCGGGCATTCGATCTGGCCACCCTTAATCATCTTGCCTTTGTGCAGGGATGCAAACAAGTGAGTACAGTCGTTCTGCGTCGAGTAAAAACCGTCGTCCAGATGAAAAACCGCCACGCTTCGACCCTCCGCTTTGTACATCTTGACCCCCCCGACGGGAATATCCCCTTCGTCGCAAACCCGATGCCGCGCCATCTCGATCCTCCGCGATCACTCAATAATACGATGGGCAGGAGGTTCACAACCCTCCGCACACCCCTAAAAATACCACTTATTGTAAGGTAATAGGAGGGAGATAAACAGATGATCGTCAACTGTGTCGCCTATGCCGACGGTTGTAAGCTGCCCGACCTGCTACTGGAGGATATTCCGACACTGCGGGATCGATCGGACGCCTTCGTCTGGCTGGGGCTGCGTGAGCCGGACGAGGCGCTGATGACGCGGACGCGGGAGTTGTTCGGCCTGCACGAACTGGCCACCGAGGATGCGCACCATGCCCATCAGCGGCCAAAGGTGGAGCTGTACGGCGACTGCCTGTTCGTGGTGCTGCGGACCGTTCAGATGAATGAGGAAGGCAAGGTCGATTTCGGCGAAACCCATCTGTTCGTCGGGCCGCGCTATCTGGTGTCGGTGCGGCATGGCGCCTCACTGCCCTACGCCCCGGTACGCGCCCGCTGCGAGAGCAATCCACGCCTGCTGCGCAAGGGACCGGGTTTCGTCCTGTACGCCATCCTCGATTTCGTGGTGGACCACTATTTCCCGATTCTCAACACCGTGGAAGATGCGGTGGAGGAATTGGAAGAGCGGTTTTTCGCGGGCAATTTCAATCAAAACGACCTCGGTCGGCTGTACGCGCTCAAGCGCGATCTGGTGGAGTTGCGCCGCGCCACCACGCCGCTGGTCGAGGTTTGCAACTACCTGTTGACCGACGTGTTCAGCAACCATGTTCCCGAGGATATCCGGCCCTACTTCCGCGATGTTTACGATCACGCCCTGCGCATCAACGAAACGGTGGACAGCATTCGGGAAATGCTGGCGCTCGCCCTGCAAATCAGCCTGTCGCTGGGCGCGGCCCGCCAAAACGAAGCGACCAAGCGGCTGGCCGGCTGGGGCGCGCTGCTGGCGATTCCAACCGTGGTGTTCAGCATCTACGGGATGAATTTCAAGGGCTGGTTCCCCGAACTCGAATGGAAGTACGGCTATCCCGCCGTGATGGGTTTCGTAACGCTAATGTGCCTATTGCTGTACCGTTATTTAAGGAAAGCCGGGTGGCTGTAAATGTTCCAGTTCGCGCCGGTCGGCGTCATCCGCTCCTGCTTCCGCGAGAAGTTCGGCATCCCGCGCCAGCCGGGGCTGGCGCCGGCGGCGCGGGCGACCCTGGAATTGTTGCCGCCCTACGGACAAGCGGCGGCGGTGCGTGGACTGGAGGCGTTTTCCCATGTCTGGCTGGTATTTGTGTTTCACGGCACGCCGGCCGGCCGCTGGCAGCCGACGGTACGGCCACCGCGCCTGGGCGGCAACCGGCGCCTGGGGGTGTTCGCCACCCGCTCCACCTTTCGCCCCAACCCCATCGGGCTGTCGGCGGTCCGGCTGGAACGGGTGGCCATCGCCCATCGGCGGGTGACGCTGCACCTTGCGGGGGTGGATCTGCTGGATGGAACGCCGGTGCTGGATATTAAGCCCTATCTACCCTATGCCGACTGCCTTCCCGAGGCGAGCGGCGGTTTCGCGACCGAGGCGCCGCCACACCTGCCGGTTGAATTCAGCCCGGCGGCGGCGGCGTTCTGCGCGACTTGGCCGGCGGACGAGCTGCGTGGCCTGATCGTCCAGATCCTGCGCCAGGACCCGCGCCCGGCCTATCAGAGCGCCGATGCCGCGCCCCGGTGTTACGGTATGCGGCTGTACGATTGCGACGTGCGCTGGGAAATGCGTGAGGGCGTGGCCCATGTGACCGAAATCCAGTCCGATGTGGAACCGCGCAAATAGTCGAGGTCATGAAACACAGCCTGCACAAGCAGCCAGTACCCTATTTGCCGGTAGACCCGCGCCCGCCGGAATCGAAACCACGAAGGGCATCAACCGACAGTTTTTTCTCTCCACCATCCAACCCAAGGCTAAACCATGTACACCGTCTGCGTTCGTGACCACTTCATGATCGCCCACAGCTTCCGGGGGGAAACCTTCGGCCCCGCCCAACGCCCGCACGGCGCGACCTACGTTGTCGATCTGGAACTGCGCCGTCCCGAACTGGACCCGGACGGCGTGGTCACGGACATCGGCAAGCTCGGCGACTGCCTGCGCGCCGTGCTCGGCGACTTCAACTTTCGCGACCTCGACCGGCTGCCGGAATTCGCCGGCCGCAACACCACCACCGAATTCCTGGCTCGCGAAATCTTCGACCGCGTCGCGATGCGGATCGAGGAAGGGCAACTGGGACCGAACACCGCCGGCCTGAGTTCGATGCGCGTCACCTTGCACGAATCCCATGTCGCCTGGGCGTCCTACGAAGGGATGCTGCCTTGAAATCAGTTTGGTTCCTGATTCCCGGCGATCCCGATACCCGCACCGGCGGTTATCTGTACGACCGGCGCATCATGACCGGACTGACGGCGCTGGGCTGGCGGGTCGAACTCCGGCGGCTCGATGCCCATTTTCCGCGGCCGACCCCAGTGGCGCTGCGCGAGGCCGGCGCGGTGCTGGCCGCGCTGCCGGATCAGGCGCTGACGGTCATCGACGGTCTGGCGCTGGGCGCCATGCCAGCGGTCGCCGCCGCACAGCGGGACCGGCTGCGGCTGGTGGCACTGATCCATCACCCGCTGGCGCTGGAAACCGGGCTGGACGCGGGACTCAGCCAGCAGCTTCACGCCAGCGAATGCGAGGCGCTGCGCCATGTCCGCCAGGTGATCGTCACCAGCCCCAGCACGGCGCGGGCGCTGCTGGCCGATTACGAGGTGGCGCCGGAGCGCTGCGCCGTGGTTCCGCCCGGCACCGACCCCGCGCCGCTGGCGGAAGGTTCGGGCGGCGGGGAGCTGGGGCTGCTGTGCGTGGCCTCGCTGACCCCGCGCAAGGGTCACGCCGTGCTGTTCCACGCCCTGGCGCGGCTCACGCACTACGCCTGGCGGCTGTTCTGCGCCGGCAGCGAACTGTTGCATCCACCCACCGCCGCCCTGCTGCACAAATTGGTGGCGGAACTGGGTCTGGCCGAGCGCATCGAGTTTTTGGGTGAACTGGATGCGGCGGTCCTGGCGATTCGCTACCGGCGAGCCGATGTGTTCGTGCTGCCGTCCCATCACGAGGGCTATGGCATGGCGCTGGCCGAGGCGCTGGCGCGGGGATTGCCGATCGTCAGCACCACGGCGGGCGCGATTCCCGACACGGTGCCGGCCGATGCGGGGCTGCTGGTGCCGCCCGGTAACGAGGTGGCGCTGGCCGAGGCATTGGCGCGGGTGATGGCCGAACCCACCCTGCGCGAAGGTCTGGCCGCTGGCGCCCGCGTGGCCCGTCAAGCACTGCCGGACTGGCCGGAAACCGGCGCGCGCTTCGCCGCGATGCTGGACGAGGTTCCGGCACCATGAGCGGCTTTTCCGCCGAATGGCTGCGCCTGCGCGAACCCGCCGACGCGGCGGCCCGCAGTCCGGCGCTGACCGCCCGGCTGATCGCCTGGCGGCGGCGTCATGACGCTCTGTCCGTGCTGGATCTCGGCGGCGGCACCGGGGCCAACTTCCGCTTTCTCTCTCCTGCTCTCGGCGGAAAGCAGCGTTGGTGGCTGCTGGATCACGACCCGGCGTTGCTGGCGCGGGCCGGTGAGCTTCTCTGTCAGTGGGCGGTAAAACGGGGTATGACGGCGACCGGCGAAGGCGAAACCTTGCTCCTGGAGGACGACGCCAACCACTACCGGCTGGAGCGGTTATGCCTGGACTTGAACGAGGATTGGGAGCAACTGGCGGTGGTTCCGAACATGCGACTGGTTACGGCTTCCGCCTTGATCGATCTGGTATCGGCCGACTGGCTGGCACGCCTGGCCCGACGCTGCCGGACATGGCGGGCGGCGGTGCTGATCGTGCTCAGCTACGACGGGTCTATCGTTTGGGAACCCGCGATGGAAGACGACGAACGGGTACGCGAATGGGTCAACCGCCACCAATGCACCGACAAGGGCTTCGGTTCGGCGCTCGGCCCCGATGCCGCTTCCGCGCTGGTGGACTGGCTCGAACGACTGGATTATCGGGTGGTCCTGCGGCCCAGCCCCTGGACGCTGGCCGCGCAAGACGCCGTCCTGCAAACGGCGCTGCTGGATGGCTGGACGAAAGCCGTGCGGCAAATCGCGCCCGAAACCAAAAGCTGGCTGGACGCCTGGTCACGGCATCGACGCGAGCTGATCGAGCGCGGCCACTCTCATTTGTCGGTCGGCCACTGGGATCTGTTCGCCAGTCTGGAATAGGGTGGTCGTGAATAGCGCCGGCGAAACCGCCGGCATTGCGTTATGGAGGTTGCGATGCGCCATGCCCAAATCCTGAGTTCCGGCGGCTACGTCCCGGAACGGTTGATGACCAACGCTGACTTCGATCGCTTACTGGGCGAGTCGGTCGGCGACTGGCTGGTGGAGAATGTCGGCATCCGCCAGCGCCATTTCATGACCGAGGATCAGACGACTTCGGATCTGGCGGTCGCGGCCGCGAAAATAGCGCTGGAGCGCGCCGGTCTGGAGCCGGCCGATCTCGACCGGATCATCGTCGCCACCGACACCCCGGATTATCTCAGCCCGGCCACGGCGGCGGTGGTGCAGGCCAAGCTGGGGGCGCGGCGCGCCGGGGTGTTCGACGTGAACAGCGCCTGCGCCGGCTGGGTCATCGCCCTGGACATCGCGGCAAAGACGCTTGTCACCGAACCTGACGAACGCTTCGTGCTGGTGATCGGGGCGTATGGCATGAGCCGGTTTCTGGACTGGGGCGACAAGAAGACCGTGACCCTGTTCGCCGATGGCGCGGGGGCGGTGGTGGTCGGCGCCGGTTCGCAACCGGGTTGGCTGGCCACCGCGCTGGCCGCCGCCGGCGAGTACCACGATGCGCTCGGTATCTACACCGGCGGTACCTTTCGCCCGGCCAGCCTTGCCAATCTGGAGCGATACGGGCCGCCGACGGTGCAGTTCGTGCGCAAGTTCCCGGCCACTTTCAACACAGAGCAATGGCCGCCGCTGATCGAGCGAGTGCTGGCCAAGGCCAGCGCCGCGACCGGTACCCGCTTGGGGCCGGATGACGTGGACCGCTACTATTTTACCCAGGTCAATCTGCGCACCCTCGAAGCCACCATGGCGGCGCTCGGCCAGCCGCTGGAAAAAACGCACTGGATCATGGATAAATGGGGTTACACCGGCTCGGCCTGCATTCCGATGGCTCTGGACGATGCCATCGCCCAGGGCAAGGGTCCCACACCCGGATCGCTGGTGCTGTTCTGCGCCAGCGGCGGCGGTATCGCGCTGGCGGCCTCGCTGTGGCGATGGCGGTGAGCCGCTCCAATAAGCCACGCTCCACCGCTTGAGAATGTGTTCCATGATTATCGCGACACCCGATATCCACATTTCCGAAGACGAACTCCAGTTTCAGTTCAAGCTGGCGTCCGGCCCCGGCGGCCAGAACGTCAATAAGGTGGCGACGGCGGCGGAACTGCGCTTCGATGTTGCCCGTTCGCCCTCGCTGCCGGACGCGGTGCGGACGCGATTGCGGGCCCTGGCCGGGAGCCGCGTGAACCAGAACGGCGAACTGCTGATTACCGCCCGGCGCTTTCGCAGTCAGGAGCGCAACCGGCAGGATGCCATCGAGCGCCTGGTCGCATTGATCCAGCAAGCGGCGACGGCGCCGAGGCCGCGCGTCAAAACCAAGCCTTCGCGGGCTGCCAAACAGCGGCGCATGGATGAAAAACGGCACGTCGGGAAGAAGAAGCAGGGTCGTCGATCCGGGGGATCGTCACGGATCGAGGAGTGAATATCTGAGCTGCCTATCCGGCAGTGAATCGAATGCGTCGCGTCACTGTGCGACCGGCCACTTTCTGAGCTGCCTATCCGGCAGTGAATATGTGTCGACCCGTCGGGACAGGGCGGCCAGCATTTCTGAGCTGCCTATCCGGCAGTGAATGTTGTAGCTCCAGTTGTTCGGGTAGTGCCCCTTAACTTCCGTGATGAATCTCGGGCCAACTGGGGAACAACTTTTCCAGGAGGGGTTGTTCTTGCCAGTAAAGAGGCGATACCCGGTACGACAAGAGTTCACGGACCGTCCACAGGTGATCGGTGATGCCGGCCGCCATCGCCGGGGTGCTGGGACGCCATCGTCGAAGCGAGCCGGTGCCGAGCGTGGGTTCGGGAGCCGGCAAGGGGGTCCGCAACCGGGCGTGGGGCAAGATCAGATGGTAGTACGCCAACGACAACCACAACTGTTTTTCCAGCCAGGTGATGTCCTTGGAAAAGCCATTGGTCCGCCGGGTGAGGCGGCGATTTTGTTGCCGCTGGGTCAGGTTGTCCCGTTCGACGAAGCTGGTGTTGATCGTGTTATACCGATTACTAATAAATTTTACTGCTTTAGTGCGGATAAGATAAAATCAAAACTGGTCAAAGAAACCACTTCGCTTGGGAGAAGCGATTGAATGAGTTCATCCACTTTTTTACGTAGTTCATCTAGGGTTTTTAAATTGATCCAACACAATTGATCTTTCATTGATTGCCAAACACGCTCAATGGGGTTCACATCGGGACTGTAAGGCGGTTGGAATAATAATACCGTTTACCGATAGGTTTTGTATTTTCAGGTCAAAAACAGCGCCATTCGTCATACCTGCTTTCGCGGGTATGACGGAATAGCAAGAGCCATGAAAGCGAAAACCTACCGGGAAACGGTATAAGACGACATTATCGGGGATTACGAGTTTTTTGGCAGAATGAAAGCGACCGTTATCCAATTGAATTACGTTGAGGCTGTGCGGATAAGTTTTAGAAAATTCATTCAAAAACCACTGAAAGCAATCAGCATCTAAATGGGAAAATTCTAAAAAGAAGTTTTCGCCACTCAGTGGCTCAATGGCACCATAGAGCCAAAATGATTGAAAGGTCCATTGAACTGGACCAACTGGCTTAATCCCCAGTGCGGTGATGACCCGCCGGGTGATCGTTTTTAATCCAAAGCGACTTTCATCTTGGCACCAATACCGTAAAGGCCGGACCGCTTCATTTTCAACTTGCTGAAGAATATCAATTAATTCAAGTTGTCGTGGAAGTTTTTTGGCTCTTTTGGAGTGACCGGGGCATTGTACAGGACAAAATCATCTAACCAAATGAATTTACGTTAAAATTCTGCCGGGTGGCGTATTGGTTAGAGGTAGAAAACAGCGATTTTGAGGGCTCGATCCCAACCGTTTAAAGAGCGACTCCAGTGCCTGATGAAAAGCGTATTGCCGGGCGGATTCTTGGTGATGAAATAAACAACTTCTCAAATAATCTAATCCATAGCGAAAAAGACTTTGGGTGGGACGGCCATGTTTTTTGATCTTGATCGGTTTAATTTCATGGCGCCATTCACCAATGATATGCGCCCAACTAAATGCAATAGCGAGAAAAGCCATCCATTTTTCAAGTCGCTGGGGGTCAGTTATATGGGTGGATTCCAGATCGAATCCCCGAGTTTTTAAGCAAATGAAAAGCGTTTCGATCGGCCAGCGTTCCTTATAATTTTCCAACGCGGTTTCCGGTTGTTCTTGCGTTGCGAGAATAACGAATTCACCGTTGGCCATTTTCAGACCAATCACATAAAGAGAGTGCCCCCACACGGTTCGTTGGCCCGATAAAACCAGAGCGCTGCCACGGGGTAGGCCTCGAAAAAGATTTTCGGCGGAGACGGGGACCCCTCGGGAGTTAGAGATTTGCGTATTCTTTTTGATGCGTATTACGAATTTAATTTGATTTTCAATAAGATAACCAAACCATTGAATCCCAATAAACTCGCGATCCGCAAACAAGCAGGCGATCATTTGCGGGCCGAAAATCGTAAGGAATCGATTCATTAATGCTATTCTTTCTTGGGTATTTGAGTTGCCTTTTTTATCTAAAGCAACCCATAGTATAGGAAAAGCAGATCCGCGATAGACGACTCCTAAAACAAGGTAATTGATATTGACATCACCATATTTCCAATTGGTTCTATCGAGTGTCAATTTGAACTGAAGCACAGGAATGAGACTGGCAATGAACCGGGCGACTTGATTCAGATCTAGAGAAAATTGACAAAAAAGTCGTTGAAGGCGTTTGTAATGAGAGGCCGGTTGCGCACGCCCAGGAAAGGTGACAGCAATCTTTGCGAGATTGACCGTTCCCATCTGGATGATTCCGATAATTAAATAGACGATGCAAGAGATACGCGCTCGGTTCCAGTGAAAATGATGATGAAGCATTTCTGCAAAGTGCCGGGTATTAAAAAAGGGGAATTCACGGAATTAACCTCGCCTGTTTTAGAATTAATGTTATCAATCAATTAGTTATGATAACAGCAACCTCGCGATCCTACTACCCTCAAAATAGCTGTTATTTTTTATCTTAATTTTCAGCAAGTTATTTTTGTCCTGTACAATGTTACCGGGGTGTAAATTCTGTTTAAAAACAGAATATTGTCGATTATAAATCACTTGTTACTTCTCAATAAATTCGGAGTAAATTTCGGTAACCCTATGATTTTTTGTGGGCATACAAAGAATATCCACAAAGGTCCAGATAAAGATATTGGAAAAGATGCCCAATATTTTTCAAACCATAGCACCGTCGCTTAATGACTTTGATCTTGTTATTAAGCCCTTCAACAAACCCACTCGTCAGTCGATTTAAAAAATAATTGACCACTTCATCTTTATAGGTCCCCAACGTCTTTAAGAAAGTATCAAAGCAACGCACCGAACTCTTTTTAACTCGGTTCATCCATCCCGTGATCCTCTGCTTCCCGCGCCGGCGATTTAGGTTACTATCAAACAGAGTCGTTAACTCATTTTTTAACTGATAAGCTTGTTGTAAAATCGGTGAATACTTGAATAACTTGTCTAACGTTTCTTGGTCTTTTGATGTTAAATCGTCCGGCCTTTTACGCAAAAGCCACATCACGCCTTCTAGCTCTTTATGCTGTTCTTTTGATAAGACCTTCCGCAGACGTGCCAACTCTTTTTGCGTAACGTATCCAGACCCTTTCCGTATAACTTGGCGACATGAAATCGATCGACTATGACCTGAACCTTTTTCCCAAAAACTTCCTTCGCTGCATTGATAAAACCAACATGCATATCCGAACAAATGAAACCCACTTGTTTGCGTAACCTCTTGGGAATGCTCATGAAAAATTCTTTGACGGTTTCTTTCTTCCGATCGGTCAATATCCTCAGAATCACCGTTTTTTCACCCATACGACTCGTCACAATCGTCACAAAATCTTGGTGTCCTTTTTTTAAAGAGATTTCATCAATACCAATAATTTCAAGATTTTTAATCGCCTGCCAATCAACGTTCTTAGCAATAGAGCGATCAATAATTCCTCGTACCGTTTCATAGCCAATCCCCTCTTTAATGCTGGCATCCAAAACCGTACTATTTACACAGGCTAACAACACTTGTTTTTCGGGTAGCCGTTCTCCCCCCTCTACCGGGGCAAGGGGGCGAGAGGCAGTCCGGCGCGGCGGTCGGCGATGGCGCGTTCGAGAGTGCGCCAAGGGGAGTGGCCGCGCTGGCGGCAGGTATCGATGACGCTGGCGAGCAGAGCGAAGACCCGCGAACCCACCGGGGTGCGGGTACCGTGACTGATCTTGCGCGCGATCACCCAATGGCGTAGTGCCCGCTCTGCTACATTGTTGGTCAGTGGCAGTTCGGGATGACTCAGCACCTGGAAGATGGCTTCCCAGTCGTTGAGCAACTCCACCGCCAAGGCGTGGGTTTTGGCGTGGGCGTGACCCTGGCGCCGTTCGCAGGCCGCGCGCAACGCGGCCAGTACCATCATGTGTTGGGTCGGCGGCGCGACCGGCGGCGGACCTTCGCGGGCCGCGTAGACCGCCGCCATCAGCGCCTCCAAGGTCTCCAGCACGAACCGGCCAAAGACACGGGCCTCGCGGTCGCCACTCTCGGCCAAGCCCCGCGCCTTGCGAATCAGGTGTGCCCAACAGCGTAACCGGCGCGGGTGGTTGCGGTAGGCCATCCAGCCATCGCTCATCAGCCAGCCGCTAAAGCCGTCCAGCACGTTCTCGACCCGCTCCTTGCCGCGCCCGGCCACGTAGTACAGGGTCGCGGTCGCCGCGACAAACACCCACAGCCACAGCGGCCGGCCGTGTTCGGGCCAGGAGGTTTCGTCGGCGTGCAGCAGATGGCTGTCCAGAACCGCCTGGACGAGTTCGTCTTCCGCCGGCGCCACGGCCGCGCCGGCTTCGTGGAGCGTCCGATGGATCGTGCCGGTACTGAGCTTCAGGCCCAGCCACTCGTCCAGGAATTCGCGAATCCGCGCCCGCGACAGCCGGAACCGGAAAGCCAGTGCCACGATCAGCGCCGCCAACCCCGGCCCCACCAGCCGCCATTCACTCAACTCGATCCCCGCCAGCAGCGGGTCCACCCCCCCTTGACCGGCCACCGCCCGGGTCCGATGACCACAGGCGCAGGGCACCTCGTAATAGCGATGGTCCACCACCCACACGGTCAGCCCCGGTCGCGCCGGATCGCCCCAGTGCAGGTCGACCGCCTGAAACCCGGTGTAGGCCACCGCGCCCACCGGGTCCAGCGGCCGGCCACAGCCGGCGCAGGTGTCGGGGTAATGGGCCTGTTCGGCATTCGCCTGGAACACCTGAGTCCGGCCGATCCCCGGCGCCCCCGGCTGCTTACCCGGTTTACGGGCGGGTTTCGCGTCCGCCGGTTTCGCCTCGGCCGACGGCGGTTCCGCCGGCACCGGCTTCGCGTCTGCCGGTGCCGACTCGGGTCCCTCGTCCGCCGCATCGGCGGCATCCGATTCCGGCCCGTCACCCGGTCGGTCCCACGGCGCCCGACTGCTCGGCGGCCGCGAACTGTTGTCCGGTCCCTGATTCAACCGGTCCAGCGCCTCCTTCAAATCGTCCAGCAGCTTGCCCGACAGCGCACGCACCTCGGCCTCCCCAGCGAATCCAGGTAGGCGTGGTCTAATTGGCGCAGGCTATGTGGGCTGAGGTGCATGGTGGTTGATCGTGGGGCTGGACTCTAGTTTTCCATACCTACTCCCCGAGGGGAAGTTAGCCATTACCGGGAGGGGTGTGAAGAGTTACCGAAAAAGTAGCCGTTCTCCCCCCTCTACCGGGGCAAGGGGGCGAGAGGCAGTCCGGCGCGGCGGTCGGCGATGGCGCGTTCGAGAGTGCGCCAAGGGGAGTGGCCGCGCTGGCGGCAGGTATCGATGACGCTGGCGAGCAGAGCGAAGACCCGCGAACCCACCGGGGTGCGGGTACCGTGACTGATCTTGCGCGCGATCACCCAATGGCGTAGTGCCCGCTCTGCTACATTGTTGGTCAGTGGCAGTTCGGGATGACTCAGCACCTGGAAGATGGCTTCCCAGTCGTTGAGCAACTCCACCGCCAAGGCGTGGGTTTTGGCGTGGGCGTGACCCTGGCGCCGTTCGCAGGCCGCGCGCAACGCGGCCAGTACCATCATGTGTTGGGTCGGCGGCGCGACCGGCGGCGGACCTTCGCGGGCGGCGTACACCGCCGCCATCAGCACCTCCAAGGTCTCCAGCACGAGCCGGCCGAAGACCCGGGCCTCGCGATCGCAACTTTGGGCCAGGCCCCGCGCCTTGCGGATCAGGTGCGCCCAGCAGCGCAGCCGGTGCGGGTAGTGACGATAGGCCCCCCAACCGTCGCTCATCAGCCAGCCGCCGAAGCCGTCCAGCACGTTTTCCAGCAGTTCCTTGCCGCGCCCGGCGACATAATAGAGGGTCACCGTCAGCGACCGGAACACCCAGAGCCACAAAGTCTGGTCGTGTTCGGGCCACGGCGTTTCGTCGGCGTGCAACAACGTGCTGGCGAGCACCGCCTCAACGAGCTCGTCTTCCACCGGGGCCACCGCCGCGCCGGCTTCGTGGAGCGTCTGGTGAATCGTGCCGACGCTCAGATCCAGGCCCAACCACTCGCCCAGGAATTCCCGAATCCGCGCCCGCGAGAGCCGAAACCGGTAGGCCAGCGCCACGATCAGCACCGCCAAACCCGGCCCCACCAGCCGCCATTCGCTGAGTTCAATCCCCGCCAGCAGTGGGTCCACCACGCCCTGGCCGGCCACGGCCCGGGTCCGATGGCCACAGGCGCAGGGGGCTTCGTCATAGCGATGGTCCACGACCCACAGCGTCAACCCCGGCCGCGCCGGATCGCCCCAGTGCAGGTCGACCGCCTGAAACCCGGTGTAGGCCACCGCACCCACTGGGTCCAGCGGCCGGCCACAACCGGCGCAGGTGTCGGGGTAATGGGCCTGTTCGGCATTCGCCTGGAACACCTGAGTCCGGCCGATCCCCGGCGCCCCCGGCTGCTTACCCGGTTTACGGGCGGGTTTCGCGTCCGCCGGTTTCGCCTCGGCCGACGGCGGTTCCGCCGGCACCGGCTTCGCCTCGGCCGGCGCCGACTCGGGTTCCTCGTCCGCCGCATCGGCGGCATCCGATTCCGGCCCGCCACCCGGTCGGTCCCACGGCGCCCGACTGCTCGGCGGCCGCGAACTGTTGTCCGGTCCTTGATTCAACCGGTCCAGCGCCTCCTTCAAATCGTCCAGCAGCTTGCCCGACAGCGCACGCACCTCGGCCTCCCCCAGCGAATCCAGGTAGGCGTGGTCTCATTGGCGCAGGCTATGTGGGCTGAGGTGCATGGTGGTTGATCGTGGGGCTGGACTCTAGTTTTCCATACCTACTCCCCGAGGGGAAGTTAGCCATTACCGGGAGGGGTGTGAAGAGTTACCTATTTTGAGGGTAGTAGGATCGCGAGGTTGCTGTTATCATAACTAATTGATTGATAACATTAATTCTAAAACAGGCGAGGTTAATTCCGTGAATTCCCCTTTTTTAATACCCGGCACTTTGCAGAAATGCTTCATCATCATTTTCACTGGAACCGAGCGCGTATCTCTTGCATTGTCTATTTAATTATCGGAATCATCCAGATGGGAACGGTCAATCTCGCAAAGATTGCTGTCACCTTTCCTGGGCGTGCGCAACCGGCCTCTCATTACAAACGCCTTCAACGACTTTTTTGTCAATTTTCTCTAGACCTGAATCAAGTCGCCCGGTTCATTGCCAGTCTCATTCCTGTGCTTCAGTTCAAATTGACACTCGATAGAACCAATTGGAAATATGGTGATGTCAATATCAATTACCTTGTTTTAGGAGTCGTCTATCGCGGATCTGCTTTTCCTATACTATGGGTTGCTTTAGATAAAAAAGGCAACTCAAATACCCAAGAAAGAATAGCATTAATGAATCGATTCCTTACGATTTTCGGCCCGCAAATGATCGCCTGCTTGTTTGCGGATCGCGAGTTTATTGGGATTCAATGGTTTGGTTATCTTATTGAAAATCAAATTAAATTCGTAATACGCATCAAAAAGAATACGCAAATCTCTAACTCCCGAGGGGTCCCCGTCTCCGCCGAAAATCTTTTTCGAGGCCTACCCCGTGGCAGCGCTCTGGTTTTATCGGGCCAACGAACCGTGTGGGGGCACTCTCTTTATGTGATTGGTCTGAAAATGGCCAACGGTGAATTCGTTATTCTCGCAACGCAAGAACAACCGGAAACCGCGTTGGAAAATTATAAGGAACGCTGGCCGATCGAAACGCTTTTCATTTGCTTAAAAACTCGGGGATTCGATCTGGAATCCACCCATATAACTGACCCCCAGCGACTTGAAAAATGGATGGCTTTTCTCGCTATTGCATTTAGTTGGGCGCATATCATTGGTGAATGGCGCCATGAAATTAAACCGATCAAGATCAAAAAACATGGCCGTCCCACCCAAAGTCTTTTTCGCTATGGATTAGATTATTTGAGAAGTTGTTTATTTCATCACCAAGAATCCGCCCGGCAATACGCTTTTCATCAGGCACTGGAGTCGCTCTTTAAACGGTTGGGATCGAGCCCTCAAAATCGCTGTTTTCTACCTCTAACCAATACGCCACCCGGCAGAATTTTAACGTAAATTCATTTGGTTAGATGATTTTGTCCTGTACAATGCTTCTTTATGAATAATTCGGGTTAAGGGGCACTACCCAAAGTTAGATTATCTTTTGTAGGCCTCACGGTTCGCTCAAAACGAGGGCTGGTTTTAGAAAATGCGCCATCAGTCGCTCGTAGATTTCTGCCGACCAGCCGAGCAGTGTGAGTATGCGGTGCTGCAGAGCGCTGAGCGGCGACAGCAGCGCGCGGACCTGGCCGGCGATCGCCACGACGCTCAAGCTGATGCCCCGAAAGGCGCGCAACAGCGATTCGGCGGTGGGCGACGCCGTAGCCCGGTCGGGCTGCCCCGGATAGAGGCCGGCGATCGGTTCCGGGGTGGTGGCCAGGCACCGGCGCGCCACGAATTCGACCAGAACCAACACGCGCAAGGCCAAGCTCAACAGGCGGATCAAGCCCTCCACCCGCGCGTCGGTTTGCAGGAACAAGGGCGTGATCGCCAGCGCCCGGCCCTTGAGACGGCCAAAACTCCGTTCGATCAGATACTGCCCCCGATAGGCGTGGACGGCGGTCTCGACCGTCAGGGTCGCGTGGTTGGTGGCGTAGACCCGCCAGCCCAGCCGCTGCCGGGCCGCCGCGACGGCCAGCGGGTCGATCCGCGCCCGAATCGTGCTCTGGTGCTGCACCCGGCAGGTGGCCGGACGCGCGCCATAGCGGCGCTGGGGAATCACTTGCGTGGTGGTCTCGAGGTCGAGATGGATCAGGCCCACCACCCGCTGCTCGGCCAGAATCTGCTCGGCGGTGGCGCTCAGCGCGGGAGCTTCCAGAATTTTCTTGCCTTGTTTGCGCTCGTTGAGGCGGTGAATGTCTGCTACCGCCCGCTGCAGGCGGGCGTCAAGCGCCTGGGCCTGCCGGGTCGCCTGGGCCACCGACCGCACCACCAGCCGCCGTTCCCGCCACGTCACCGGCCGGCCCTCCACCGTAGCCGCCAAGTCAACCACCACCGTATAACCCTCGGCGATCAGCCGGGGTGGGGTGGTGGGGTCCGGGTCCGGGTCCGGCTCGTAGACCGGCTCCAGGGGCTGGGCGCCGCCGAACACCGGCGCCAGCAGGGCGTCCAGGGTGTCCTCCGGCATTTGCTTACCCCCCAGGGGGCACAAATAATAGTCGCCACTCCGGGCGATCCAGGCCCGGGTCGCCAGGGCCCCCATTTTGCCGTCGCCGATGTAGGTCTTGCCGCCAGCCCCCAAGGTGGCCTGGACCCGCTGAAGCTCGGGCACGTACAAGGGGTCATCCGCGCCGTTCCCACTCACCACGGTGGTCGTCAACGGCAAGCCCAGAGCGTCGAGCACCGACAGGCTGATCTTGACTTGCGGCAAGTCCGGCCGATGATCTTGACTATGCCCGAACTGAAACAGCCCCCCTCACTGACCCCGGCATAGGTTTTGGCCGAGGTGCTGTCGAGCCGTACCCGGTCGCCGCCCACCTCATAAACCCGCAGCACCGTCCCGTTCAGCGCGGTTTCCAACTCGGCCCAGGTCGCGGCGTCAGCTAACCGATCCAAGATGTTGGCCAACCGATCATCGCTCAGATCCAGCGGGCGTACCGGCTTGCCCAAACACACCGTCAAGGTATCGAGGTGCGCCTCCACCCAAGGCTGGACATGAGACAGGCAGTGATCGCCCTCCGAGACGATGAAGGTCAGCCACACCGCCACCACGTCGCCCAAACTCAAGTCGCCCTTCCAGTGGCCATGGGTCGGATAGAATCGATCGAGCAGGGCTGGAAGTTGCATCTGGTAGACTTGGGCCAACACGACCGGGAGGTCGTCGACGCGTTCGACTTTAATCAGGCGGATGATCTCGTCCAGCATTCGGGGGACCGGTGATCGTTATGGCCCGCTGGCGGCGGGTTGCCATGAAAGTACCGACTTTCATCGTCCGGGGCGACGTTCCCCAACGACATGACCGTTAGGTGAGGAGCCCAAGCGATTTAATGGGTTAGTTCCGGTCTGCACCGCGCTCCCCGTCATCGGTGAGGGGCTGCGGAACGCCTACCAGATGTCCATATTACCTGACACTTTCAATTCTCAAAAGTCGATCTTCGCTTAAGCGAACCGTGAGTAGGCTCTATGAGATCTCCCGTGGAGGCCACAAGATGTAGTGGTATGGCACCGGGAGCCGAGTTATGGAAAGCTGACCGGGTCTCCCTGCTGATGGACTGCTGACGATGCCGATCACTCTTGCCGTACCCCTGGACTTGCCCGATGTGCGTGTATTGGCCAACCGGATGCTGGAGGACGGTACGGTGTTGATCGAGGTGGAAAGCACCTTGCGGACGACCCAGTGTCGTTGCTGTGGCCGGGAAATCGACCGGTTTCATGGCTTCGACCGACCGATTCGGTTGCGACACCTGCCGGTGTTCGAGCGCGTGGTGTTTGTTGAGATCCGACCGAAGCGCTACCGCTGTCCCTACTGTGAAGACGGGCCGACGACCACCCAACGCTGCGTTTGGTACGACCCCAATCGCCCTCATACCACGGCATTCGAGCAGGACGTCTTGAAGCGGTTGATCCACGGCACGGTGGCCGATGTGAGTCGGCTGCTCGCTCTGGGGGTCAAGGCAGTGGAAGGCCTCATGGACCATCGCCTGGCGCCGGCGGTGGGCTGGACCGCGTTCGCCGCGTTGGAGACCTTGGGTATTGACGAGGTGGCGCTGCTCAAGGGCCATGGCCACTACGTGGCGGTGGTCTGGGCGCGGGACGCCGAGGGGCATAACCCTGTGCTGGCGGTGCTGCCCGACCGGTTGCGGGCGACCGTGCAGGCCTTTCTGGAGACCTTCCCGGACGCTCTGAAAGCCACGGTGCGGCGGGTCTGCATGGATAGGTGGGAAGGCACCGCCGGCGCGGTGGCGGCGGCGCTGCCCGACGCCCAAATCGTGGTGGACCGGTTTCATGTCGCCGTCCACGACCGGGAGGCGGTGGACGCGTTGCGTCAGGCCGAATGTCGCCGGCTCAACGCCGGACGGTCCCCCGAGCGGGCGGTGCCCACCGCCGAGTTGCGGCCCTGGCTCCGCCGGGAATGGCGGTCGCTGAATCTTGGCCAGCAGGGAAAAGTAGTCGAGTGGTTCGAGCAAACCCCGGCCCTGGCCAGCGCCTACGTGCTGCGCACCCTGCTGACGGCGATCTTCGAGCACAGCCCGGATCGAGCCACCGCCCAGAGCCGACTTCAACGCTGGGTCAAGCAAGTCGCCGCTTCGGGTTTGAGCTGTTTTGATCGGTTCCTCAATACCTTGCACCACTGGCAAGATGGGATTCTTAACTATTTTGAGGGCGGACATAACAGTGGTTTCGTCGAAGGCCTCAATAACAAACTGAAGCTGCTCAAGCGCCGGTGCTTTGGCTTGGATGACCCGACCGAACTGTTCCGCCGGTTGTGGCTGGATATCGAGGGTCCACGCCTTTGGGCATGAACCTCTACCACTACATCTTGTGGCCTCCACGGGAGATCTCATAGAGCCCTTTTGTATTATAAATCAAATAGATAAATCTGACAAAGTAGAACTAATATGTTATCCATAACACTGGCTAGAAGACTCAGCGGGTAGGCACGATCATGAACGCAAAGTGGTTGTCCGACGCACGAAAAATCCCTGATGAAGTCATGAATTATATACGGCGTATTGCGGTTCGGGCGGTGGAAGAAAAGCATCAGAGTCCGGAATTGATTGCCGAGATTATCGGCATCAGTCGCAGTAGCATTTACGACTAGTTACGCTGGTATCGTGAGGGTGGAGCAGCGGCGCTGGACACGCGGTCGGCGCCGGGCGCGTCACCGGCAGCGATTCCCGGTCTTTTTTGCTCATCTAACTGATTTATAAATATATTTTTTATTAAAACTGATAAATTTTCGAGAAAAAACCATTATTAATCAAAGACTAGGAAAGAGACCGGGAATCGCTGCCGGAAGTGCGTGAGTTTGTACTAGGTAATCGCAAAAAAATCCGGATGTTTTTTTGCCAACCTACGCGCCAGAACTCAATCCAGATGAACAGGTCTAGAACGAAATCAAGCATCGACAACTCGGTAAGCAACCGATCAAAAATAAACCAGACTTAAAGAAACGGCTCCACTCCGCACTGAAATCCTTACGGCAAAAAACCGAAAAGATTCGGTCATTTTTTCAGCTTCCTGATACCCAATATGCAGCAATACCAGAGTCAATCTTGTAAGATGATAATGTCTGGATATTAATTAGCGAGACTATATCAAAGGTATAGTAAAAAATAGAGAAGTCCCCAAATAATTATCTTGAATATTTTCAACTTGTTACGATTTAGTTATAAAAAATTATTTTATTTAATCAATAAGTTAGAGTTGATTTTTTTAAATTAGCCCCCATTTTGTTCAATGAGGATAGAATTATTAGGAGAACCGCCATGCGAAAATTTAAATTGATGACAGTCCGCAATGAAAGACAATTTAGAGCCTGTACTGGACTCTCTCAGAAAGAATTTGACCTTATTCTACCTGAGTTTGCAAAGTGTTTGCAGTTGGCCCAACAACAGCGTTACCAAAAACACCGCTTGCAACGTCAAAGAAAGCCGGGTGGCGGTCGGAAAGGTGCATTATCCTCACCCGATTTAAAACTCTTTTTTATCCTGTTTTATCTCAAAAACTATCCGACATTTGATGTGCTGGGTTGCTTGTTTGACCTGAGTCCAGCCAAAGCCCAAGAAAATTTTGTTAAATTTATGCCTATTTTAAAGCAGGCTGAAAAACGCTTGCATATCTTACCGCATCGCCATTTTAAGCCCGCCAATACTGATAAGCAACCTATTGATCATCATCAGAAGATTATTATTGATGCGACAGAAAGGCCTTGTTGCCGCCCCCACCATGCGCGTAAACAAAAACATTATTTTAGTGGCAAGAAACGCCACCATACTCTGAAAAACACGGTGATCGGGGACAGCAATAAAGGCATTCCAGTTGTTGGCCCAACAGTGGCCGGTAGCCGGCATGACTACGCGTTATTGAAAGAGGAATTAGATCCTCAGCAGCCGGGTCTCTCCACCGTGGAAGCTTGGGTTGATTTGGGTTATCAAGGGATCAAAGATCACTATCCCTCGTTCCATAAAATTTATATTCCTCATAAAAAGCCTCGCCGGTCGAAAGCCAATCAATGCTCTGCATTAACTCCTCAGCAAAAGAGAGAAAATCGAGCGATCAGTCGCGTTCGTGTCGGAGTGGAACATTTGATTGGCGACCTAAAAATTTTTCAGATTCTTACGAATAGATTCCGAAACCATTTCCATAATATGGCCGATCAGGTTATTTTATTGGTTGCCGGCTTGTGTAACCTTAAAAATAACTATGCTGTTCAATAGGTTATGAAATTTATTTGGGAATAGGTCTAATGATCCCGCCAACACGCCATGGCTTTTTTCTAAGTCTCAAATGGAAAGCCCTACTATTGAGCAGTATAGCCCTTGTCGTGGTGACTGGCGCATTGGTAACCATTAATTATATCGAATTGCGCAACCAATTTGAACAACGCCGTACGGAATCGCAGAACCAGTATGTCCATCAGGTTCAGGGATTACTGGAGCAGTCGAGCAAACAATTACGGCAATGGAGCACGATAATCGCTTCCTTGCTCAGAATCCATGCTGATTCTGTCGATCCAGACCGGAAGCAGATGATAGCTACATTTGAGCATCTGGCGGCGATTCTGGAATTGGATCTAGGGATGGAAAGTATCGCCCTCATCTCTTCGAGCAGTCGTTTTCTGGCAATGCATGGCCTGGAACCGGGGTCCAGTACGTGGACGACCCTCGCCCAAGTGAGTAGGCAGGTCGCGACCATGGAGAGTCCAGTTAGCCTGCTTGATTGCTCCGAGACTTGTCTACAATATGCCGTCGCACCCATCCTGGGTGTCGGTGGCGCGTTGGTACTGGGGTTGTCGCTGGCGGATATCGTGCTCGATTTTCAGCAAGTCTCCGGTACTGATCTTGGTCTGATCATCGGGCAAACTAGAACAATCCCTAAAAACAGTGATAACAAACGTTGGCTCCGACAATGGAATGTCAAAGTGGCGGCGCTTAGCAACATGAATACTAACATCAAGATCCTGCGTGCTGTGACCCAAAAACACACACTATCCGACAGTGCTAGACAATCGGTTTATATCAATGTAAATAATCGAGAATTCGAAGTTCGGCTGTTTCCGTTGCTTGGTTTTGGCGAGTGGACAGATGCATATTTGGTGATTGTTGCCGATATCAGCGATGCGATGGCAAAAATCCGAGCCGCGCTCCAGCGTAATATCACTTTGGGAACGATCGGTTTAGTTCTTTCAGAGCTATTACTATTGGCGATACTGTGGACACCCATGTCTCGATTGCGCCGCGCGGCCGCCAACCTGCCTTGGCTTGCCGACGGTGCCTTTTCCAAGATTCGTGAAGCAATTACGGCAACAAGGCAGACACAGTTCTTCAGAGATGAGGTGAGCGTTTTAAACGATACGGCGATCGCTCTTTCGCTTCAACTCGAAACGCTGAACGACGAAGCGATGGAGCGAACGCGGGATCTTTCCAAACGGATGACCGAGATTACACAGCAGCGCAACTTTGTGAACCATATTCTGGAGACAGCTCAGACCATTATCTTGACCCAGGATCGGCTCAATAACGTCCTGAGGATTAATCCTTATGGTTTGGCGATTACTGGCTATACGCTTGCGGAGTTGCAAGAGCGGCCATTCATTACTTTTCTAGCGTATAATGAGGGCGCTGATAGTATCCAGGAAAAGTTAACTGAGCTGGTGTCTGGCATACGGGAACATGTCGAGATGGAGTGCGATCTGTATTGCCGGGATCGCAGCATTCGCAATGTTATTTGGCATCATTCTCGTCTCAAAAACCAGATTGAGGACGACCCAATAATTTTGTCAGTGGGAATGGATATCACCGCCAGAAAAGATGCTGAATTGCGGTTAGCTTGGCTGGCGGATCACGATCCGCTGACCGGTCTTTACAACCGGCGCCGCTTCGAGCATGAGCTTAAGGAGGTGATCGCGGCGGCCAAGCGCTATCAACGCAGTGGGGCATTGCTGTTCCTTGATGTGGATCAATTCAAATATATCAACGATACCAGTGGTCATGGTGCGGGCGACCGTTTACTCCAGCGGCTCGGCGAACTACTCCTCGGCATCCTGCGCGAAGTTGATGTGATTGGTCGCTTGGGAGGCGATGAATTCGCGGTGATCCTCACACAGTCCACGAGCGAAGAAGCAGTGCAAGTGACTAGAAAAATTCTTGCCAGCATCAGTGAAATAGAATTTCAAGTCGATGATCAAATACACAAATTATCGGCCAGCATCGGTATCGCGCTATTTCCGAGTCACGGCACCAATATCGAAGAATTGCTGGCCCAAGCGGATCTCGCCATGTATCGAGTCAAGGATAGTGGGCGCGGAGGATGGCATCTTCCGTCGGATGATGATCAGAGCCAGCGACTCATGCGTACTCGTGTGCTCTGGAAGCAACGAGTGGAGTACGCACTCGTCAACGATCGCTTTCTACTGTACGCTCAACCGATCCTGGCGGTCCGTGACCGGACGGTCTCTCATTACGAAATACTCTTGAGAATGCAGGGCGACGACGGAGAGATAATACGGCCAAGCCAATTTATCGAGGTTGCGGAAAAATCAGGGCTGATTCACTCCATTGATCGCATGGTGATATCGAAGGCAATCCATTATCAATTCCTTGCGGAAAGACAGGGATTGCGAGTTATCTTTACCGTAAATCTATCCGCTCATGCGTTTAACAATCCTGATCTATTAAGCTATCTCAAGCAGCTTTTGCAGGAAACCAGGCTTGCTCCTCAGCGCATTATATTCGAAATGACTGAAACGGCTGCAATTGCAGATTTGGTGGCGGCTCGTCGATTTATGGAGGCGATCAATGAGATCGGCTGCCGTTTTGCGCTGGACGATTTTGGAACAGGATTTTCTTCATTCCAATATTTAAAGGAACTACCATTTGACTATATCAAGATTGACGGCTCGTTCATTCGAAAGCTTAGCTCGCGCACGGATGACCAGATCTTGGTTAAAGCCATGGCGGAAATAGCCCATGCCTTCGGTAAAAAGACGGTTGCCGAGTATGTGGAGGATCAGGAAACGCTCGCTCTGCTCGATAAATATCGAATTGACTATGCCCAAGGGTATCATATTGGGCGACCTGTTCCAGTAACGAGCATACTGGAAGAAAATTTGCTACATTGATACTCTGTAAATTTTATAGAGTGCAGTTGTGCAAATCCGCATTTTTCAAATGACAGGAGGCAATAAAATGGCTCATGAAGGTTATCACGAACCGATTTCGGAACTTTCCAATGATACACGGGACATGCATCGCGCGATCATTTCGCTTATGGAAGAACTGGAAGCGGTGGATTGGTACAATCAGAGAGTGGATGCTTGCCGAGATGAGGAGTTGAAGGCGATCCTCGCTCATAATCGGGATGAGGAAAAGGAACATGCCGCCATGGTGCTGGAATGGATTCGCAGGAGGGACCCGACCTTCGACAAGGAACTCAAGGATTACCTGTTTACGGAGAAAAAAATCGCCCACGGATAGCTGTTTGTGGGTTGATGATCATTCTCGGTCGCCCTCTCCAAGCCTGGTGGGCTTTCCGTCTATTTGCAAGGCCCCCTAACGTTGCGGGTTCGAGCACCTACTGGCCAGGCTCGGAATAAGGATCGGCGGGCTATCCCGCGTCTCGTGTTCTCCGGCACGTTCGTTGTGGCATGGTAACCGGCGTGCCGGGGGCATTGGGGGATGGTTTTCCAGACGGGGAATGCTATCTTAAGGCCGCTCAGGGGGCCGGCGGGCGGCTCTGGCACCGCCGCGGTGCCTCGACCCTCGGCCCTCGACCCTCGACATACCCAACCTCGCCACGTTTCCGAAGCCTTATCAGCGACTCACGCAGACCATCCTTGAGAATCACATCCATGAATGATACCGCTCTACTTTCCCAAGCCGTAACCCACGCCCGGCCACCGGTTCCCTGCACGCCGCGCTGGAGTGTCGAATCGGTTTTAGCGTTATTCGAACTGCCTTTCGCCGATCTGCTGTTTCAGGCTCAGGAAGCATTGCGCAAGCATTTCGACCCCAACGCGGTGCAGCGTTCGACCTTGCTGTCGATCAAGACCGGTAACTGCTCGGAGGATTGCGGCTACTGCTCGCAGTCCAAGCGCTACCAGACCGGGTTGGAGACGCAACGCTTGTTATCCACCGAGGAAGTGCTGGCAGCGGCCAAAGCAGCTAAGGAACAGGGCGCCGGCCGATTCTGCATGGGCGCGGCCTGGCGCGGCCCCAAGGAAAAAGACCTGCCCGCGGTCATGGAGATGGTCAGCGCCGTCAAGGCACTCGGGTTGGAGACCTGCGTGACCCTGGGCATTCTCAGGGATGGCCAGGCCGAACAGTTGAAGGAAGCCGGGCTGGACTACTACAACCATAATCTCGATACCGCCCCGGAGTTTTACGGGGATGTCGTCACCACGCACACTTATCAGGATCGGCTGGATACCTTGCAGACCGTGCGCGAGGCTGGCTTGAAGGTCTGTAGCGGCGGCATCGTCGGCATGGGCGAATCGCGCCAGCATCGTGCCGGCTTGATCGCCAAACTGGCCAGTCTCGACCCACCGCCGGAATCGGTGCCGATCAACAACCTGGTGCCGATTCCCGGCACGCCGCTGGCCAACAGCGATCCGATCGATATTTTCGAGTTTGCCCGCACCATTGCCGCCGCTCGCATCACCATGCCACGCAGCTATGTGCGCCTGTCGGCCGGACGGGAGCAGATGAACGAGTCCGAACAGGCGCTGTGCTTTCTGGCCGGGGCCAACTCGATTTTCTACGGTGACCACCTGCTGACCACCAGCAATCCGCAAACGCCTCTGGATAACACGCTTTTTGAAAAGCTCGGGTTGCACGGCATCTGAACGACGACCGCCCATGACCAATGCTGACTGGTTGAATCGCAGCCTGAAAGCGGTTTGGCATCCCTGTACCCAGATGAAGTATCACGACACCGGGGCGTTGCCGCTGATACCGGTGAACCGTGGCGCGGGTGCGTGGCTGTACGACTTCGACGGTCGGCGTTATCTGGATGCCATCGGTTCGTGGTGGGTGAACCTGTTCGGCCATGCCAACCCCCGCATCAGCGCCGCCGTGAAGGATCAGCTTGACCGGCTCGAACATGTGATTCTGGCCGGATTCACCCACGCGCCGGTGGTGGAACTGTCGGAGCGGCTGTCGGCCCTGACCAACGGCGAGCTGGGTCATTGTTTCTATGCCTCGGACGGTTCGGCGGCGGTGGAGATCGCCCTGAAAATGTCGCATCACTACTGGCGCAATCATGCTCAGCCCGGCAAGCAGGCATTCCTCTGTCTGGCCGGCAGCTACCATGGCGAGACGCTGGGCGCGCTGGGGGTCAGCGATGTCGGTTTATACAAGGAGGCCTATGGGCCGCTGATGCATCATGCCATCGCGGTCCCTTCTCCCGATGCCCGTCAGGCCGAGGTCGGAGAGACGGCCGCCGATGTCGCGCGCCGCGCCGCGGCCGGACTGGAAGCGATGCTGGCGGCCCGGCATGAATCGGTCGCCGCGCTGATCGTCGAGCCGCTGGTGCAGGGCGCCGGCGGGATGGTGATGTACGACCCCGAGTACCTGCGGCTGGCTCGCGCCCTGTGCGACCGCTACCGGATTCACCTGATCGCCGACGAAATCATGGTCGGATTCGGCCGCACCGGCACCCTGTTCGCCCACGAACAGGCCGGCATCCGCCCCGATCTGCTCTGTCTGTCCAAGGGAATCACCGGCGGTTACCTGCCGTTGTCGGTGGTGCTGGGCACCGACGATCTGTACGGTGCCTTCTACGACGACAGCTACAACCGTGCTTTCCTGCATTCCCACTCCTATACCGGCAATACCCTGGCCTGCCGGGCAGCACTGGCGACCCTGGACATTTTCGCCGAGGACGAGGTATTGGCGCGCAACCGGCGCTTTGCCGAACGTTTCACCGATCTGCTGGCGCCACTGGCGCAGCACCCGCGGGCGCGGCATTTTCGCCAGCGCGGCATGATCTGGGCTGTCGATATCGACAGCGCCGATCCCGATTTTCGCTTGCGTTTCTTTCGCGAGGCGCTGCAACGCGAACTACTGCTGCGACCGCTGGGAACCACGCTGTACTTTATGCCGCCCTACATTCTCGACGACGAAGAAGCAGTCTTGCTGGCCGAACGCGCGGTGGCGGCGCTGGATGCCACGCTGGCATGATTTGGGACGAACTGGACGGGGGTCTTGCCCAACTGAGGGCGGAGGGGCTGCTGCGCCGTCGTCGTACCCTGGAGGCGCCTTGCGGTCCGGAGGCACTGGTCGATGGCCAGCGGCTGATCGCGTTTTGCAGCAACGATTACCTCGGTTTGGCCAACCATCCGACCCTGGTCGCGGCGGCGCGGGAGGCGGCCGAACGCTGGGGCGTGGGCAGTGGCGCCTCACATGTGGTGAGCGGACACCTGCGGCCCCATCAGGAATTGGAAGAACGACTGGCGGCCTTCGTGGGCCGCGAGCGGGCGCTGTATTTCGGTACCGGTTACATGGCCAATCTGGCGATCGTGCCAGCGCTGGTGGGGCGCGACGACGCCGTGTTCGCCGACAAGCTGAATCACGCTTCGCTGATCGACGCCGCCCTGCTGGCGCGCGCCGAGCACCTGCGTTATCCGCATGGTGACATGGAGGCGCTCGCCCAGCGTCTGGGACGGAGTTCAGCCCGGCGCAAACTGATCCTCACCGACGCGGTGTTCAGCATGGATGGCGATCTGGCGCCGTTGCCGGAGCTGTTCGAACTGGCTGAACGCTTCGATGCCTGGTTGGTGGTCGACGACGCGCACGGCTTCGGGGTACTCGGCCCGGCGGGTCGGGGCAGCCTCGCCCATTTCGAGTTGCCGCCCTCGCCGCGCTTGATCCTGATGGGGACACTCGGCAAGGCGGCCGGTGGGTCCGGCGCGTTCGTGGCCGGCGACCGGTGCGTGATCGAATGGCTGGCGCAGCGGGCGCGCCCCTATATTTTCACCACCGCCGCCAGTCCGATCATGGCCGCCGTGCTGCTGGCCAGTCTGGAACTGATCGCCGCGGGCGACGACCGGCGCGCTCACCTGCAACAGCTGATCGCCCGCTTGCGGGCCGGGCTCGCCGACCCACGGTGGTGCCTGTTGCCATCCCGGACAGCGATCCAGCCGCTGCTGGTCGGCGACAACGAAGCCGCCGTGCGGCTGTCCGAACGCTTGTTCGAACGCGGCCTGTGGGTGCCGGCCATCCGGCCGCCCACCGTGCCGGTCGGGACCGCCCGCTTGCGGGTTTCCCTCTCCGCCGCGCACGATGCCAGTCAGCTTGACACCCTCATTACGACCCTACATGACTGTGCCGATCACCCTCACTAGCCCGCCCGTCACACTGCCGGCCAAGCAGCGCATCCGGCAAGCCTT
This sequence comes from Candidatus Competibacteraceae bacterium, assembly GCA_016699715.1. Taxonomy (NCBI): domain Bacteria; kingdom Pseudomonadati; phylum Pseudomonadota; class Gammaproteobacteria; family Candidatus Competibacteraceae; species Candidatus Competibacteraceae bacterium. Next base: position 3,507,063 of record CP065007.1, read on the forward strand.
CGACCAGGCGGCGGCGACCTACGATGCCGCCGCCGATGTCCAGCGGGAGGTGTGCGACCGACTGGCGCTTTGCTGGGACCAGACCGGTCTAACACGGGATCCCGCCGCCATTCTGGACGCGGGCTGCGGTACCGGTTACGGCGCGTTCTGGTTGCGGCGGCGCTGGCCACGCGCCCGCTTGGCGTTGATCGATTTTGCACCCGGTATGTTGGTGGCCACTCGTGCCCACGGCGCCGGAGTGGAGCGAATCTGCGCTGATATCGAATCCCTGCCGCTGGCTGATCGCGGTTTTGATCTGTACTGGTCCAGTCTGGCTTGGCAGTGGAACGATCCAGGTGGGTGCTTGGCCGAGGCCGGACGGGTATTGAAAGCCGGCGGCGTGTTGGCGGTCGCTACTTTGGGAACCGATAACTTTCCCGAGTTGCGCCATGCCTTTGCCGAAATCGATGAATACAGCCACGTACTGACCATTGCACCGCCCGAGCGCCTGCTGGCGGATTGCCGGGCTGGGGATTGGGAAATGCGGATTTGGCAACGGCAGCCGGTGCGCCGACATTATCCCGATGTGCGGACCCTGCTTCGGGCGGTCAAGGCGGTCGGAGCACGCGAGGTCGAACAGCGTCGTCCCACGCCCTTGAGCCGTGGCGCCTGGCGGGCCATCACCGCGCGCTACGAACAGCTGCGGGAAGCCGCTGGACTGCCGTTGACCTACGATGCGGTATGGCTGATCGCCACGAGAACGGGTTGAGCGATTTCCATGAAACAGGCTTTTTTCGTGACCGGCACCGATACCGGGGTAGGCAAGACCCATGTGACCTGTGCCTTGCTGCACGCCACGCGCCGGCGAGGTTGGACCACGGTCGGCATGAAGCCGATCGCGGCGGGTGTTGGGGATGACGGACATAACGAAGACGTCACGCGCCTGCTGGCGGCGGGTTCCATCACGCCGCCGCGCGATTGGGTCAACCCCTTTCTGTACGATCCTTTCATCGCTCCGCATATCGCCGCCCACGCGGCGGGTCGGCCCATCAGGATATCGGTGATCCAGCAGGCGTTCGAGCGTTTGCAGGCTCTGGCGGAGGTGGTGTGGGTGGAAGGCGTGGGCGGGTTTCAGGTGCCGCTGGACGAGCGGTACGACACCGCCGATTTGGCGCGCATGCTGGCTTTTCCGGTAATTCTGGTGGTTGGTATGCGGCTGGGTTGCCTCAATCACGCGCTGCTCACCGCCGAGGCGATTACCCGGCGAGGGTTGACGGTGGCGGGGTGGGTCGCCAATCGCATCGATTCGGCCATGGACTGTTTCGAAGCGAATCTCGACACGCTCCGCGCCCGGCTGAATGCGCCGTTGCTGGGGGTGCTTCCATACGGTGAAAATCCCGAGCAAGTCGCGCCGGCGCTGCGCCTATCGATTTTACCGGGTTTTAACGCTGCTCCCTCAGCGGCCTGAAACGGGATGTAATGTATTGGCGGAGGAAGAAAAAAAGCCCGGGAATACCGGGCTTTTTTAGAAATCTGGACGGCCGAACGAAAAATCTAGTCCTCGTCCAGGGGCTTGATATTGGTGGCTTGCTTGCCTTTTGGCCCCATGGTGACGTCGAAGGAAACCTTCTGATTTTCCTTGAGCGTCTTGAAGCCGCGCGCCTGAATCGCGGAAAAGTGCGCAAACACGTCGTCGCCGCCGTTATCGGGCGTAATGAAACCGAACCCCTTGGATTCGTTAAACCACTTGACGGTACCAGTGACCATATTGATGCATTTCCTGAGAACTAAGGGTATTGGAACAATCGGGTAGAAACCCGAACAAGCCGCACGAATTCAAGGCGGGGAAAATGACGGACTGAATAACCAGCGGTCGTTACAGCGGACGAACAAATTCACCACTTAAAAATCATACGCACCAAAACTATAGGCGAAGCCCATCGGTAGGGCAAGTTGATTTTCGTGCGGGCCGTTTTTGCTCTTAATCCCTGTTCTCATCAGAGTTCCTTGGCCATCACCAGGGCGTCTTCCCGCCCACCGGCGGCGGGATAATAGCTCGGCCGCAAGCCGATTTCACAAAAGCCGGCGGAGTGGTAAAGCCGCACGGCGGCGGTGTTGGTGGGGCGAACCTCCAGGAACACGCTCTGCACCTCGGCGGTGCGCGCCAGTTCGAGCAGGTGCTCCAGCATGCGCCGTGACAGCCCATGTCCCCGCAGTTCCGGTCGCACGCAAAGGTTAAGGATATGGGCTTCGCCGGCCGCCGCCGACATCACGCCGTAGGTCTGAATGAAGCCGTGTGGGGTTTCCAATACCTGGCAGTGGTAACCGACCCGGATACAGTCGCGAAAGATGCTTTCGGTCCAGGAGAATTCATAGGCGCGTTTCTCGATCGTGAGCACTTCCCGGAGATCGGCGTAGAGCATTTTTCGGAATCGGCCAATCCGGTGTTCTTTTAACACATTCATGAACTTGAGGGCCTCGGGTCCGGTTCGCTCGGAGAGGCGGTGGCCGCGGCGCGGCGCGCCAGCCGCAGGTCGTCCCAGACCTTGCGTTTCTCGCGCGGCGCGCGCAGCAGATAGGCGGGATGGTAGGTCACCACCAGCGGAATTTGCGCCGGACCGAAGTGGTGGACCCGGCCGCGCAGCTTGCCGATTTGCGTGTCGGTATCCAGCAGGTTCTGGGCGGCGATGCGACCCAGCGCGAAGATGATGCGTGGCCGGATCAGTTCGATCTGGCGTTCCAGGAACGGTCGGCAGAGCTTGGCCTCGGCGGGCGCCGGGTCGCGGTTTTCCGGCGGGCGGCATTTCAAAATATTCGCGATGTACGCCTGTTCGCGTTTCAGGCCGATCGCCAACAGCATCGGATTGAGCAGCTTGCCGGCCCGACCGACGAACGGCTCGCCGAGCCGGTCCTCGTCGGCGCCCGGCGCCTCGCCGATCACCAGCCAGTTGGTTTCACGGTCACCGGTTCCGAACACGGCCTGGGTACGGGTGGCGCACAGGCCGCAGGCGGTGCACTGCCGGGCTTCCGCCGCAAGTTCCTCCCAATCCATCCGGGCGATGCGCGCTTCGCGGCTGGCGGCTGGCGGCGTGGAGGCGTGATCGACGGCGGTTTCGAATACCGGTTCCCAATCGTCCGTCATGGGCGGTGTCCAGTCATCAGGGGGTAAAGATTCGAACTCCTCCGCATCCCTCATGGCCATCGGCTGCGGTTGATCCTGAGAGTACTCCAGCTCGGCGGGGGGGGAACTCGCGGCGGAGGGATTGGACGCGGGAGCGGAAGCATCCAACCCCGCCGTTACGGGAGGAGCTTGCGGATGCCCGGCCAGTGGCCGACGCGGCAGCCACAGCGGAATGCCCAGCGCGGCCAGATACTCGCGCTTGCGGTCGTCGGTCACGGTGGTCTGCTCACAACAGTTGCGGATGCGCCCGCTCGGCCGGTTGCAACATCTTGTTGAGCGCGTTCACATAAGCCTTGGCCGAGGCGATCACAATGTCGGTATCCGCGCCCTGACCGTTGACGATCCGGCCGCTCTTGGAGACGCGCACCGTTACCTCGCCCTGGGAATCGGTGCCGCTGGTGATGTTGTTGACCGAGTACAGCAGCAGGTCGGTGCCTGTCCGCAAGATGCTTTCGATCGCCTTGAACGAGGCATCCACCGGACCGCCGCCCTCCGCGGTCGCGTTGCATTCCTTGCCATCCACCGACAGGGTGACTTGGGCGCTCGGAGTTTCGCCGGTTTCCGAGCAGACCCGCAGGTAAAGCAGCTTGACCCGCTCATTTTCCGCCGTCAGATAAGCATCGGTGACCAGTGCCTGCAAGTCTTCGTCATACACCTCATGCTTTTTATCGGCCAGCTCCTTGAAGCGGGCGAAGGCATCATTCAATTCTTCCTCGGTGGCGAAACTGACGCCCAATTCCTCCAGTCGCGTGCGGAAGGCATTGCGGCCCGAGTGCTTGCCCATGACCATGCGATTGGCGCTCCAGCCCACATCTTCCGCGCGCATGATCTCGTAGGTTTCCCGGTGCTTGAGCACGCCGTCCTGATGAATACCGGATTCGTGGGCGAAGGCGTTGGCGCCGACGATGGCCTTGTTCGGTTGCACCGGGAAGCCGGTGATGTTGGCTACCAGCCGCGAGGCCGGTACGATCTGGGTGGTGTCGATGCCGGTTTCCAGTTGGAATACGTCGTGGCGGGTGCGCACCGTCATCACGATCTCTTCCAGCGAGGCGTTGCCGGCCCGCTCGCCCAGGCCGTTGATGGTGCATTCCACCTGGCGCGCGCCGGCCAGTACCGCCGCCAGCGAGTTGGCCACCGCCAGACCCAGATCGTTGTGACAGTGGACGGAGAAGATGGCTTTGTCGGCGTTCGGCACCCGCTCGATCAAACTGCGAATGGTGTGGGCAAACTGCTCGGGGACGTTGTAGCCGACCGTATCGGGAATATTGATGGTGCGAGCGCCGGCGTCGATCACCGCCTCGGTGATCCGGCACAGAAAATCCAGCTCCGAACGGCCGGCGTCCTCGGCGGAGAATTCCACGTCGTCGGTCCAGCGCCGGGCGCGGCGCACCGCCTCGACCGCCCGCTCCACCACCTGGTCCGGTTCCATGCGCAGCTTCATCTTCATATGGATCGGCGAGGTGGCGATAAAGGTGTGAATACGGCCCGCCGCCGCCTCTTTCAACGCCTCGCCGGCCCGATCGATGTCGGCGTCGGCGGCGCGGGCCAGACCACAGACCACACTGTCCTTGACCACCCGCGCCACCGCCCGCACCGCTTCGAAATCGCCGGGGCTGGCAATCGGAAAACCGGCTTCGATCACGTCTACCCGCATCCGCTCCAGCATCTTGGCGATGCGGACTTTTTCTTCCTTGGTCATGGAGGCGCCGGGGCTTTGCTCGCCGTCGCGCAGGGTGGTATCAAAGATAATCAGTTTGTTCATGCGGGTGTTCTCCAGTGAAGTTTGATCGCCGCGCCGGTGGCTGGCGAAGCCGGCGGATCATGGCGGTTGATTATGGCGATTTTGCGAGCTTTGTCAGCCGAATGTTGAGTGGTGCCGGGCTTCTGCCCGGCTCGTCGCGCGGCGGCCGGTATCAGGGAGTCGGCGTGCTTTTCGTCGGACGGCTGGCGATAGCCTGTTACAATAATAAATCCTAATCATGGAGTAAGGAGATTTTATGTCCCAACCACTTTGGCCTGGCAAACCCTATCCGCTGGGTGCTTATTGGAATGGCAAAGGTACCAATTTCGCGCTGTTTTCGGAGAACGCCACCAAAGTCGAACTGTGCCTGTTCGATGAGCAAAACCGCGAAACCCGGCTGGAGCTTACAGAGGTCAATAAGTTTATTTGGCATGGGTACGCCCCGGAAATCGAACCGGGGCAGCGCTATGGATTTCGGGTACATGGGCCGTTCGCGCCGCACGAGGGGCATCGCTTCAACCCGAACAAGCTGCTGATCGATCCCTACGCCAAGGCGCTTGACGGCGACGTCCAGCCGGGCGAAGCCATTTTCGGCTATCCGTGGGACCAGCCCGAAGATGATCTGGCCTTTTCCGAAAGCGACAGCGCGCCGCTGATGCCGAAGGCCGTGGTGGTCGACCCGCGTTTCGACTGGGAAGGCGACGAGCTGCTGCGCACACCCTGGCACGAGACCGTGATTTACGAGATGCATGTCCGGGGATTCACCCGCCTGCACCCGGACATTCCGCCGGAGTTGCGCGGCACTTACGCCGGTTTGGCGCATCCCGCCGCCATCGCCCATCTGCGCTCGATCGATGTGACAGCAGTCGAACTGATGCCGGTGCATCACTACCTGGCCCATCCAGGGCATCTGGCGGACACCGGGCTGCGCAATTATTGGGGTTACGACTCGCTGAGTTTTCTCTCCCCCTACTCCGGCTACAGCGCCAGCGGCAGCCAGGGCCAACAGGTGCGCGAATTCAAGGAGATGGTCAAGGCGCTGCACCGGGCGGGTATCGAGGTGATTCTGGACGTGGTTTACAACCACACCGGCGAAGGCAGCCAGATGGGGCCGACCCTGACCTTGCGGGGGGTGGATAATGCCGCCTACTACCGCTTGGTCGAAGACAATCCACGCTACTACATGGACTTCACCGGTTGCGGCAATTCGCTCAACGTCCGCCATCCGCAGGTGCTCAAGCTGATCATGGACAGCCTGCGCTACTGGGTGCTGGAAATGCATGTCGACGGTTTCCGTTTTGATCTGGCCTCGGCGCTGGCGCGGGAACTGTATGCGGTTGACCGGCTGGCGGCATTTTTCGACATTATTCATCAGGACCCGGTGCTGTCCGATGTGAAATTGATCGCCGAGCCGTGGGACATTGGCGAAGGTGGCTATCACGTCGGCGGCTTCCCCTTGCTGTGGTCGGAATGGAATGGTCGCTATCGGGATACGGTGCGCGACTTCTGGCGCGGCGAACCGAGCCGGCTGGCCGAATTCGCCTTTCGCTTCACCGGCAGTTCCGATCTCTACCAGCCCAATGGCCGCAACCCCAGCGCCAGCATCAACTTCATCATCGCCCACGACGGTTTCACCCTGCACGATCTGGTCAGCTACAACGAAAAGCACAACGAAGCCAACAACGAGGGCAGCCGCGACGGGGAAAGCCACAACCGTTCCTGGAATTGTGGCGCCGAGGGTGAAACCGACGATCCGGCGGTTCTGCAACTGCGCCAGCGCCAGCAGCGCAATTTCCTGGCGACGCTGTTCCTGTCGCAGGGCATTCCCATGCTGCTGGCCGGCGACGAGATGGGCCGCACCCAGCACGGCAACAATAATGCTTACTGCCAGGACAACGAGTTGTCCTGGCTGAACTGGGATCTGCCGGAGGAAAACGCGGCGCTGTTGGAATTTGTCCGCGAATTAATGGCATTCCGTTACGACCATCCGGTGTTGCGCCGCCGTAAATGGTTCCAGGGGCGCTCGATCCACGGTTCTGGTGTCCATGACATCATCTGGTTCAACCCGGATGGCGGCAAGATGACCGATGAGCAATGGCATGACGGATTGGCCAAGGCCATTGGGATCTTTCTGAACGGCGAGGAAATCGCCACTCCCAATCGGCGCGGCGAGCAGGTCATCGACGACAGTTTCATTTTGTTGTTCAACGCGGATGACGAGACGGTCGAGTTCAGCCTGCCCGAGGAACTGCTGGGTTGGGAATGGCGCACCGTCATGGATACCGCCCAGCCACGCTTTCTACAGCGCGGCCGTTGCTACGGCACTGAAGCACCCACCGTCCCGGTGGCCTGGCGGGCGCTGGTGGTGCTGCAGCGGCAGGATGCCGCGTCGGCCGCGGATTGAACCCCGCTCGCTCTTCTCACTCCCGTAATCGAGCCTTTGAAACGGTGGCTGCTGGCGACGCTGGCTGGCCGAGTTTGGCATTTGCTTAACAGAGGTATGATCTTATGAGTCAATTTACCCTGGGGTCGCATTACCTCGGTGATCGCCAATGTGCGTTCACCCTGTGGGCGCCCTTGTTGAAGCAGGCGGCGGTCCACTTGGTCGCGCCCGAGGACCGGCGGGTTCCCATGATCCGCGACGAACGCGGTTACTGGCACGCCACCGTCACCGGCATCGAACCCGGTGCGCTTTACTTCTATCGGTGGGATGGGGAAACCGACCGTCCCGATCCCGTTTCCCACAGCCAGCCGCAAGGCGTGCATGGCCCATCGCGGGTGGTGGACCACGCCTTCGCCTGGACGGACACGGGCTGGCAACCGCCGCCGCTGACACAGTGGGTGATGTACGAGCTGCACGTCGGGACGTTTACCGCCGAAGGCACCTTCGACGCCATCATCCCGCGCCTGCCGGAGTTGCGGGAGCTGGGCGTGAACGCTTTGGAACTACTGCCGGTCGCGCAATGCCCCGGCGACCGCAACTGGGGCTACGATGGCGTTTACCCCTACGCGGCGCAGGATTCCTACGGTGGAGTCGAGGGTCTCAAGCGGCTGGTCGATGCCTGCCACCGTGAGGGTTTGGCGGTCATCATGGATGTGGTCTACAACCATCTGGGTCCCGAAGGCAATTACCTGTGGGGACTGGGAACCTATTTCACCAACCAGTACCGCACCCCCTGGGGCGATGCCGTCAACTACGATGGTCCCCACAGTCCCGGTGTCCGCGAATACGTGGTCGGTAACACCCGCTACTGGTTCGAGACCTGCCACTGCGATGCGCTGCGGCTGGATGCGGTTCACGCCATCTACGATTTCGGCGCGCGCCACATCCTGGCGGAACTGGCCGAAGCCGCCGCGGATTGCGAACAACGCCAGGGCCGACCGTTCTATCTCATCGCCGAAAGCGATCTCAACGATCCGCGCATCGTGCGCCCGTTGAGCACGGGCGGTTACGGGCTGGACGCGCAATGGAGCGACGATTTTCACCACGCCTTACATACGGTGCTGACCGGCGAGCGGCATGGTTATTACGAGGATTTCGGCGCCCTGGAGCAGATGGCGCAGATCTATCGCCGGCCGTTCGTCTATGCCTGGGACTACTCCCCACACCGCCAGCGTTTCCACGGTGACGATCCCAGTGACTGCCCGGCCTGGCGCTTCGTGGTGTGCAGTCAGAATCATGATCAGGTGGGCAATCGGGCGCTGGGTGACCGATTTTCGGGCCTGCTGCCGTTTCCGGCCCTGAAGCTGGCGGCGGCGGCGGTGCTGCTGTCGCCTTACCTTCCGATGCTGTTCATGGGCGAGGAATATGGCGAGCCTCACCCATTCCTCTATTTCATCAGCCACGGCGACCCGGCGTTGATCGAAGGGGTTCGTGAGGGCCGAAAAAAGGAATTTGCCGCCTTCCACGCTAAAGGCGAAGCGCCCGATCCGCAGTCCGAAGCGACGTTCCAGAGCTCGAAACTGCAATGGGAACTCGGAAAAACGGGCCGAAATGGACAATTGCGCGCCTTCTATCGCGAATTGCTGCGGCTGCGGCGGGAACTGCCAGCGCTGGCCCGGTTGGACAATGCCAGCCTGACCGCGACCGTGGTTGCTCCGACCGTGCTGGAATTGCGGCGCTGGTGCGATGACAACCGTATCGTCGTCTGGATGAATTTCGCCGCCGATCCGGCGACCGTGGCCGTGGCGCCGGGCGCGGGTGCGTGGCGCCGGTTGCTGGATGCGGCCGAGCCGGCCTGGGGTGGTGACGGTTCCAAGCTGCCGGCGCAACTGGCCGATGGAACGACTCCGAACCCGCTCACCCTTCCGCCTTACGCCGTGGTGATCTACGCCGCCGGCGTTTCCGCCTGAACGCTCATCGACAAGGAGCCGATTCATAATGCGTATTCCCGTCGCGACCTATCGCCTGCAATTTACCCCGGATTTCGGCTTCGACGCCGCAACCGTCATCGCCCCCTATCTGGCCGAACTGGGGGTATCCGATATCTACGCCTCGCCGATCCTCACGCCGCGTCACGGCAGCCAGCACGGTTACGACGTGGTGGACGCGCACGCCATCAGCCCCGAATTGGGCGGCATGGAGCGGTTCGAGCTGCTGAGTCAGGTGCTGAAGGAACAGGGCATTGGCTGGGTGCAGGACATCGTACCCAACCACATGGCCTTCGATAGCCAGAACCGGATACTGGTGGATGTGCTGGAGAACGGTCCGGACTCGCTCTATCACGAGTTCTTTGACATCAACTGGAATCATCTCTACGAAGGGATTCGTGGTCGGGTGCTGGCGCCGTTTCTCGGCAAGTTCTACGGCGATTGCCTGGAAAGCGGGGAATTGCAATTGCGCTACAGCGAGCAGGGACTGGCGGTTCACTACTATGATTTCCGCTTCCCGATCCGCATCGAATCCTATTATCGCTTGCTGACCTACGATCTGGGGCGGTTGCGCGCCCTCCTCGATCGTGCTCATCCGCACTTCGTCAAATTCCTGGGGGTGCTCTATCTGCTCAAGTACATCCCCGCCGGCGAGGAAGGGCACGAGCGCTACGACCAGATTTCCTTCATCAAGCAGATGTTGTGGGAACTGTGGAACGGCAGCCCCGAAGTGCGTGAGTTCATCGAGGAGAATATCCGTATCTTCAACGGCGAGGCGGGTAACCCTGGGAGTTTCGATCTGCTGGACAGTCTGCTCGACGAGCAATTCTTCCGGCTGTCCTACTGGAAGGTGGGCAACGAGGAACTGAATTATCGGCGGTTTTTCACCATCAACGACCTGATTTCGCTACGGATCGAGGATAATAAAGTCTTTGATTTCACTCATGAGTTGATCCTGAAGCTGGTGGCCGAGGGGAAGATCAGCGGCTTGCGGATCGACCATATCGATGGTCTCTACGACCCGGTGCAGTATCTGCATCGCCTGCGCGAACAGGTGCCTTATGTCTACCTGGTCGTGGAAAAGATTCTGGAGCACGGCGAGGAGTTGCCGGTGAACTGGCCGTGCCAGGGCACCAGTGGCTACGACTTTCTCGGCATGATCAATAGCCTGTTCTGCCAACCAGCCGCTGAGGCGGAGTTCACCCGGATTTATCATTCGTTCATCGCTAACACCACGTCCTGCCAGATGCTGATCGACGACAACAAGCGCATGATCGTGGACAAGCATCTGGCCGGCGATATCGATAATCTGGCGCACATGCTCAAGCACATCTCCGAGCGTTACCGTTACGCCAGCGATTTCACCCTGTATGGACTCCAAGTAGCGCTGATTGAGATTCTGGTGCTGTTTCCGGTCTATCGCACCTACATCGATCGAACCGGCTCCAGCCGGGCGGATCAGGAATACATCCGGCAGGTCATCGCCCAAGCTCGGCTTAACATTCCCAACTTCCGTAATGAATTGAATTTCATCGAACGGTTCCTGCGTCTGGAATTCGATGAGCACATGGCGGCCGAGGACAAGGACCAGTGGCTGCATTTCATCATGCGCTTGCAGCAGTTCACCGGGCCGCTGATGGCCAAGGGCGTCGAGGATACGGTGTTCTATGTGTATAACCGGCTCCTATCGCTCAATGAAGTCGGCGCGGGGCCGTTGCAGTTCGGCATCGATCTTGAGGAGTTTCACGCCTTCAACCAGCAGCGGGTCGCTTCCTGGCCCCATGCGATGAATGCCAGCGCCACCCATGACACCAAGCGGGGCGAAGATGTCCGTGCCCGATTGAACGTGTTGTCGGAGATGCCGGAGGAGTGGGAACGGCAGTTGCGGGAATGGCACGAGATCAACCAGTCGCGCAAGGTGCAAATCGGCACCCGGACGGCCCCCGAGAACGATGACGAATACCTGCTCTATCAGACCTTGCTGGGCGCCTATCCTTTCGATCTGGCGGACTATCCGGGCTTCATCGAGCGGGTCAAGGACTATTTGATCAAAGCCACCCGTGAAGCCAAGGTTCACACCAACTGGTTGGAGCCCGATGGTCCATACGAGGAAGCCTTGCTGACTTTCGCCGAGCGAGTGATGCAACCGGGCAAGGACAATCTTTTTCTGCAATCGTTCCTGCCGTTCCAGCGGCGGATTCAACACTATGGCATTCTCAACTCGCTCAGCCAGACCCTGCTCAAGCTGACCACGCCCGGCCTGCCTGATTTCTACCAAGGCACCGAATTATGGGATTTGAGCCTGGTCGATCCAGACAACCGGCGGCCAGTCGATTTCGAGCGGCGTGGTGCTCTGCTCAAGGCGTTGCAGAACTACGGTGGGGGAAACATTCCACGCTTGATCACGGAACTGCTGGCCATGCCGGAGGATGGCCGGATCAAGCTGTTTCTGATCTATCGAGCCCTGCAGGCGCGGCGCACCGAATCGGAATTGTTCCAGCACGGCGCTTACCAGAAATTGACGGTGATCGGCAGTCTCAAGTCGCATGTGGTGGCATTCGCCCGGGATCTGGGCGAGCGGCGGGCGCTGGTGGTGGTGCCGCGCTTCCCGAGTAGCCTGGTCAATGATGGCGAGTATCCGCTGGGCGAGGCGGTCTGGCATGAAACCCGGGTATTGCCACCGACCGGCTCGCGCCTGCGCTGGCACAATGTCCTGACCGGACAGACCGTGCAGGGCGAGGAGGCATTGTGGCTGCGGGAAGTGTTCGAGCATTTCCCGGTGGCGCTGCTGGTCAACGAGTCGGTACAGAACTGACGAGGGTTGTACCGCCCCCGCCCATGCGCCTACTTGGGTTCGGGGGGTTCCGGGCCTTGGGCGCGGCGGCGGGCGCGCTGCCGCAACCGCGCCAGGAACAGCATCGGCCCCGATAGTCCGTACAGCAGGAAACCGAAGAACAGGACCTTGGGCGGGTCGATGGAGGTGAGCACGAAGACCAGCACCACGATCAAGACCGCCATGAAGGGCACCGGTCCGCGTAAATCAACCTGTTTGAAGCTGAAATACAGGATATTGCTAAACATCAGCGCGCCGGCGCCGATGGTGACGACCAGCGCGGGCCATAGCATCTGCGCGCCGGTCAGGCCGAGATCGGTGCAGAACCAGACCAGCCCGGTCACGATGGCCGCCGCCGAAGGGCTGGGCAGGCCGGTGAAGTAGCGCTTGTCGGTGCTGCCGATCTGCACATTGAAGCGGGCCAGCCGCAGCGCCGCCATCACCGTGTAGAAAAATGCCGCCAGCCAGCCGAGCTTGGACAGAAATGGCCCCATGCCCGCCATGGTGCCCAAAGCCCATGTGTACATGATCAGGGCCGGCGCCAGCCCGAAGGAGACCAGATCGGCCATGCTGTCGTACTGAGCGCCGAACTCGCTTTCGGTGTGGGTCAGCCGGGCGACCCGGCCATCCAGCCCATCCAGCACCATGGCGATGAAAACCGCGATGGCGGCGGGTTCGAAGTGGCCTCGCAAGGCAGCGATGATGGAGTAGAAGCCGCAGAACAGCGCGGCGGTGGTGAACAGGTTGGGTAGCAGATAAACGCCGCGGGAGCGGCGGGTTTCGGGAGTTTCTTCGCTGGTCATCGGGTTGAGTGGACGCTTTAGGTCGTTATTGTTCCGGCCCGTTTAGGGTTGGAGTTTGCCGCGCTTGTTCCGGATATAAACGGTGCCCTGAGATCGCCTGTCGATCTCGAACAAAGTAATGGCCGATACCAAGTCAACCAGCTTTTTGTAGCCATAGTTTCGAGAATCGAACTCAGGAACCTGCTTGACGATGTGATGGCCGACCGCGCCAAGATGAGCCCATCCACTATCGTCATACCGTTTCCCGGTAGGTTTTCGCTTTCATGGCTCTTGCTATTCCGTCATACCCGCGAAAGCAGGTATGACGAATGGCGCTGTTTTTGACCTGAAAATACAAAACCTATCGGTAAACGGTATCAGAAGCCGCTTCCAGGGCATTTCGAAAGAGGTTCACGAGTTTGGTATCTCCCTTAAGCTTTTTGGTTTCTTGCTCGCGGATGGCGGTATCTGGATTTTCCTCGGTAAGAAGGACTTTGGTAAAAATGAATTTATCGCAGGCGGATACAAAAGCTTTTGGTGTTTTTTCCTCACCGAAGCCGTACACCAGCAGACCTTCTTCCCGGATACGCGATGCCAAGCGCGTAAAGTCGCTATCGCTGGAAACCAGGCAGAAGCCATCGAATCGACGGGTGTAGAGCAAATCCATCGCGTCGATGATCATGGCGCTATCGGTCGCGTTTTTGCCGACCGTGTAGCGGAATTGCTGGATGGGCTGGATGGAGTGATCTAACAGAACCGACTTCCATCCCGCCAGGTTCGGCGTGGTCCAGTCGCCGTAAATGCGCTTGACGCTAGGGATCCCATATTTGACGATTTCCCGGACGAGCCCTTCAATGATCGCTGGCTGGGCATTGTCCGCGTCGATCAGAACCGCAAGCCGACGCTGGATTGGAAGGTCAATGTTCATTGTCAAGAAGCGGCCCGATGTGAGTCCAGGAAGCGGAGCACGAATGGAAAATAACGAACATCGTGCCCCGCTTACTAGCTGTTTACTACATCAATTCTTACTGGTGTCCACCAGCCGGTTGGCCTTGATCCACGGCATCATGCCGCGCAACTTGTCGCCGACCTGCTCGACCGGGTGCTCGCGGCTGATGCGGCGGTTGGCCTTAAGGACCGGCGCGCCAGCCTGATTTTCCAGGATGAACTCGCGGGCGAACTGGCCAGTCTGGATCTCGTTCAGAATTTTGCGCATCTCGGCTTTGGTCTGTTCGGTGACGATGCGCGGCCCACGGCTGAAGTCGCCGTACTCGGCGGTGTTGGAGATCGAGTAGCGCATGTTGGCGATACCGCCCTCGTAGATCAGATCCACGATCAGCTTTACCTCGTGCAGGCACTCGAAATAGGCCATCTCCGGCGCGTAGCCGGCCTCCACCAGCGTCTCGAAACCCGCCTGGATCAGCGAGGTCAGGCCGCCGCACAGCACCACCTGTTCGCCGAACAGGTCGGTCTCGCACTCCTCGCGGAAGCTGGTCTCGATCACGCCGGCCCGGCCTCCACCATTGGCGGAAGCGTAGGACAGCGCGAGTTCCTTGGCTTGGCCGGAGGCATCCTGCGCCACGGCGATCAGGGAAGGTACGCCACCACCCTGGGTGTAGGTGGAGCGGACCAGATGGCCCGGACCCTTCGGCGCGATCATGATCACGTCCAGATCGGCGCGCGGCACGATCTGGCCGAAGTGAATGTTGAAGCCGTGGGCAAAAGCCAGCGCCGCGCCTTGCTTGAGTTTCGCTTCGATTTGTCGATAAATCTGACCCTGATGCTCGTCGGGCGCGAGGATCATTACCACGTCCGCCGCCGCCGCCGCGTCCTCGACCGGCTTGACCGTCAGGCCGGCGGTTTCGGCCTTGACCGCCGAAGCGGAGCCCGGCCGCAGGCCGACGATCACCTCGACGCCGGAATCGCGCAGATTGAGCGCGTGGGCGTGGCCCTGGGAGCCGTAGCCGATGATGGCGACGGTTTTACCCTTGATCAGCGACAGGTCGGCGTCTTTGTCGTAATAGATATTCATGGGGCAATTTCCTGAACGGTGAAAAACAGGCCATCCCGACCGGCGGACCCGGTGAGGACGGCGCGGGGTTGGTGGGAGATCAGGCGCGCAGCGCCTTCTGCCCAAGGGCGATACCGGTGGCGCCGGAACGGACGACCTCGAGGATGGCTTCCTTCTCGATCGCGCGCAGGAAGTTATCCAGCTTGCTGCCGGTGCCGGTCAGTTCGATGGTGTAGGTCGCCTCGGTCACGTCGAGCACATGCCCGCCGAAAATGTCGGCCAGCCGCTTCATTTCGGCCCGTTGCTCGCCATTGGCCTTGGTTTTGACCAGCATCAACTCGCGTTCGATGGCGTCGGTTTCGCTCAGGTCGATCAGTTTGACCACGTCGATCAGCTTGTTGAGCTGCTTGACGATCTGCTCGATGATCTGCTCGTTGCCGTAGGTGACCAGAGTCAGCCGCGACAGGGTCGGGTCGTCGGTGGGCGCGACCGTCAGGCTTTCGATGTTGTAGCCGCGCGCCGAGAACAGGTTGGCCACCCGCGACAGGGCGCCGGCCTCGTTTTCCATCAGGATCGAAATCAAATGACGATTGTTGTTGTTCACAGCAGCACCATCCCTTCGTCGTGGGTCGAGACCATTTCGTCGCGTTCGGCCAGCAGCATTTCGTTCTGGCCACCACCCGAGGGGATCATTGGGAACACGTTCTCGCCCTGATCAGTAATGAAGTCCAGAAACACCGTGCGATCCTTCATGGCGAACGCCTCGCGCAGCGCGCCTTCCACATCACCCGGTTTTTCGATGCGCATGCCGACATGGCCATAGGCCTCGGCCAGCATCACGAAATTCGGCAGCGCTTCCATGTAGGTCATGCTATAGCGTTTCTGGTAGAAAAACTCCTGCCATTGCCGCACCATGCCGAGGTAGCCGTTATTCAGATTCACGATCTTGACCGGCGTGTAGTACTGCTTCATGGTCGACAGTTCCTGCAGCATCATCTGAATGCTGCCGTCACCGGTGACGCAGGCCACGTCCTGATCAGGAAAGGCCAGCTTGGCGCCCATCGCCGCCGGTAGCCCGAAACCCATGGTGCCCAACCCGCCGGAGTTGATCCACTGCCGTGGCCGGTCGAACAGATAGTACTGGGCCGCCCACATCTGATGCTGGCCGACATCGGAAGCGATGATGGCCTTGCCTTCGGTCACCTGGTACAGCTTCTGAATCACGTACTGCGGCTTGATCACTTCATCGCTGTAACGGTAGCTCAGCGACTTCACGGCCCGCCACTCGTCGATTTGCCGCCACCAGCGGTCCAGCGCCTCGGCGTCGGGCTTGAGCTTTTCATCGCGGATGACGTTGATCATGCCGCGCAGCACGCTCGGCACCGAGCCGACAATGGGAATATCGACCTGGACGTTCTTGGAGATCGATGCCGGGTCGATGTCTACATGGACGATCTTGGCCTCCGGGCAGAACTTATCGACCTTACCGGTGACCCGGTCGTCGAAGCGGGCGCCGATGGCGATCAACACATCGCAATGGTGCATCGCCATGTTGGCTTCATAGGTGCCGTGCATGCCCAACATGCCGATGAATTGCCGGTCGGTGGCCGGGTAGGCACCCAATCCCATCAGGGTGTTGGTGATTGGATAACCGAGCAACTGGGTGAGTTCGACCAGTTCCGGTGAGCCTTCGCTCAGAATCACCCCACCACCGGTATAAAGCATCGGCCGCTTGGCGGACAGGATCAAATCCACCGCCTTGCGGATCTGGCCGGCGTGGCCCTTGACCGTCGGATTGTAGGAGCGCAGCTTGATTTTTTTCGGATAGTGAAATTCCGCCTTGCCGATGGTGATGTCCTTCGGCAGGTCGATCAACACCGGGCCGGGGCGGCCGGTGCTGGCGATATAGAAGGCTTTCTTGACGGTTTCGGCCAGATCCTTGATGTCCCTGACCAGGAAATTATGCTTGACGCAAGGCCGGGTGATGCCGACCGCGTCGACTTCCTGAAAAGCGTCGTTGCCGATCAGCGCCGTGGGCACCTGACCGGAGAACACCACCAGCGGAATGGAATCCATGTAGGCGTCGGCGATGCCGGTAACGGCGTTGGTGACGCCGGGGCCGGAGGTGACCAGCACCACGCCGGTTTTGCCGCTGGCGCGGGCGTAACCTTCGGCGGCGTGGACAGCGGCCTGTTCGTGGCGGACCAGCACATGCTTGATGTGGTCCTGAGCGTACAGGGCGTCATAGATGTGAAGCACGGCGCCGCCCGGATAACCGAACATGCATTCGAC
This sequence comes from Candidatus Competibacteraceae bacterium, assembly GCA_016699715.1. NCBI lineage: Bacteria > Pseudomonadati > Pseudomonadota > Gammaproteobacteria > Candidatus Competibacteraceae > Candidatus Competibacteraceae bacterium. Next base: position 3,524,253 of record CP065007.1, read on the forward strand.
GCCTTCTTCCTTGAGGCAACGGACGAGAATTTCAGCACCCGTGATGAGTTCCATCAGCGTTCACTCCTCATGGCGAATCGGGGTTAAGAGATAGGTAAGGCAGCAGAACCATTCTTTCGCCGCAGTACGGGCGTATCATGGCCGGGTCCGTGCAGTGGTAGGCCGGGTCCGCGACAGGGCGGGGTGACCGCCGCGCGGTGGGGGTGGCGCCGGCGGGCGCAACCCGTCATGAAAGTCGCCGGTACGCGCTGGGCGCGGGTCTTGCTAGCCGCTTATACTACATAAACTTTATTTTTGAGCAAAATCCCGCCGTGCTGGCGGGGAATGGGCACGGGATGCCGGGCGCCCGGCGCGCTGTTTCCTCTCCGGTAATTCCAGGGTCGATTGGAGGCTGTATGTCGAAACGAATGCGGTTATTGGTATTGGTGTTGGTTGGCTGCGGGATCGTCGCCACGGGGCAGGCGCAGCAGTTCATCTACAAATGGAACGACGAGCAGGGGCAGATACAGTACTCCGAGTTGCCGCCGCCGTCCGGTGTGCCCTATGAGACGGTACGCAAGCCCGCCGGCTTCGGGCAGGAAAGCGGCCAGGCCCGCGATCTGGCCAAGGAACAGGAGGAATTGGCCAAAAAATTGGCCGAGGAAGAAGCCAAGACACAGCAGCAGCAGCAAGAACAGGCGCGGAAGGAGGAGGATGTGCGCGCCAAGAACTGCGAGATCGCCAAGAAAAATGTGGAAACGCTGCAGAGCGACCGGGCGGTGGTCAAGACCGATGCGCAGGGTAACAAGGTGGCACTCGACGCCCAGCAGCGCGCGACGGAATTGCAAAAGGCTCAGAAAGACCAGGATTATTTCTGCAACCCCTGATCCATCGACTCATCAATAAGGCCGATTCATGCGCGTATCCCGCTTTCCGTTATTCACCGTCAAGGAAACTCCGGCCGACGCCGAGGTTGTCAGCCATCAGCTCATGTTGCGAGCAGGCCTGATTCGCAAGCTCGCCGCCGGTATCTACACCTGGCTGCCGTTGGGCCTGCGTGTGCTGCGCAAGACCGAGGCGGTGGTGCGCGAGGAAATGAACCAGGCCGGCGCGCTGGAATTGTCCATGCCCGCCGTCCAGCCCGCCGAACTGTGGCAGGAATCCGGCCGCTGGCGGAAGTACGGCCCGGAGTTGTTGCGGATCAAGGATCGGCACGAACGCGATTTCTGCTTCGGTCCGACTCACGAGGAAGTGATCACCGATCTGTTTCGCCGCGAGATCAAAAGTTACAAGCAACTGCCGGTCAACTTCTACCAGATCCAGACCAAGTTCCGCGACGAAGTCAGGCCGCGATTTGGGGTGATGCGGGCCCGCGAGTTCCTGATGAAGGACGCTTATTCCTTTCATCTGGACCCCGCCTCGTTGCAGGAAACCTATGAGCGGATGTATGACGCCTACTCGCGCATCTTCACCCGGTTGGGGCTGCGGTTTCGCGCGGTGCTGGCCGATACCGGTAGCATCGGCGGCGCGCATTCCCACGAATTTCATGTGCTGGCCGAGTCCGGCGAGGACGCCATCGCCTTTTCCGACGTTGGCGACTACGCCGCCAACGTCGAACTGGCCGAAGCGTTGGCCCCGCCCGGCGAGCGTCCGGCGCCGGCCGAGGCGTTGACGCGCACGCATACCCCCGGAGTCAAGACCATCGCCGAGCTATGCGATTTCCTCAAGGTTCCCGCCGAGCGGACAGTGAAGGCGGTGGTGGTCGAGGGCGAGGACGGGCAGCCGGTGTTGCTGCTGGTGCGTGGCGACCACGAAGTGAATACGATCAAGGCCGAAAAACTGCCACAGGTGAAGGCGCCGTTGGCTTTCGCCAGTCCCGAGGCGATCCGGGCGGCATTTGGCGCCAATCCCGGCTCGCTCGGCGCGGTCGGTTTCGACGGTGTGGTGATCGCCGACCGCACTGTGGCGAACATGGCCGATATGGTGGCTGGCGCGAACCAGGACGACTGGCATCTGACGGGCGTCAATTTCGGCCGCGACTGCCCGGAACCGCTAGTCGCCGACATCCGTAGCGTGGTCCAGGGCGACCCCAGCCCCGACGAACAGGGTACGCTGGCTATCGCTCGCGGCATCGAGGTCGGCCATATCTTTCAACTTGGCCGCAAGTACAGCGCCGCCATGCAGGCCGAGGTACTCGGCGAGGATGGCCAGCCGGCAACCGTCACCATGGGTTGCTACGGTATCGGAGTATCGCGAGTGGTGGCGGCGGCCATCGAGCAGAACCACGACGAGCGCGGTATCGTCTGGCCGGCGGCGATGACCCCGTTTCAGGTGGCGCTGCTGCCAATTGGCGCGGCGCGCTCGGCGGCGGTACGCGAGGCCACCGAGGCGCTGTATCGGGAACTGGTGGCCGCGGGTATCGAGGTCTTGCTGGACGACCGAGATGCCCGGCCCGGTGTCATGTTCGCCGACATGGAATTGATCGGCATCCCGCATCGCGTGGTGGTTAGCGAGCGAAACTTGGCCGCCGGTCAGGTGGAGTACCGCGGTCGGCGTGATCCGGACCACACGCGGGTGGCGCGAGCGGAATTGCTCGGCTGGTTGCGGGAGCGGCTGACGGTGGAGCAGCATTAGAGCGGCGAGAGAGCGGCGAGAGAGCGGCGAGAGAGCGGCGAGAGAGCGGCGAGGGCATGCCGTGGAAGGATATGCGGAGTTATCCACAGAACCTGTGGATAACTCTGTGGATAACTTTCGCTCTATGGACCTAACTCCGCGTCGTGAATAGAAGAATGACAGTTTGATGACTTTTTGACCAGCTCATGGTTTCTTTATTATCAATTAGTTATGTTGATAACTGGAGTCTGATGAGGAATTTATGCCGAAATGGCGAGCGGCAATCGCCAAGAAAGGAAGGCGCATAAGCCTGTGGATAAGTCAAGCTTTCTTAAAATAAAAAAATTGTTTTCCGTCTAGTCAATCCGAAAATCGTGAAAATCCTGATAGGGCAATATTTCGCAATGGACGTCAGTGACTCGGGCGAATTGCGGGCCTTGCCACAGCCAGTTGCGTAGAGCGATAACCGCTCTTTCTTCCCCGCAGACCAATACCTCCACCCGTCGATCCGGCAGGTTGCGCACAGAGCCGTTGACGCCCAACCCCCAGGCTTTTTCAGCGGTGGCATAACGGAAGCCGACGCCCTGAACGCGGCCGGTCACATGGCAGTGGAGGCACAGGGTTTTCAAGGCGCTTCCTCCCAAATCGGGCTAGCGAGACGAACCGCCGGCCGATTCCAGTTCGGCCAACCGCTCCGCGAGCATGGCGGCGTTCACGGTGCCCAAGTGGGTATCGACGAGTTCCCCGGCGGGTGAAATCAGGAATGTGGTGGGCAAGCCCTTCAGCTCAAATCCGGGCAGAGGCTCCCCGCCGCTCAGCGCGACGGGGAAGGTGATGGCCAGTCGTTCGACAAAGGCACGGATTTCGGAGGGGGCAATATCCTCAAAATTGACGCCGACCACGGTGGCGCGTTCGTGGTGCTGCTCGTGAAACGTCTGTAATTCCGGCATTTCCAACAGACAAGGCGTGCACCAGGTTGCCCAGAAATTGACGATGACCCACCGGCCGCGGAAATCGGCCAGTCGTACCGGCTGGCCGTCTATGCCGGGCTGGGTAAAGTCCATGCCTTGCGCGCGGGAGAGAGGGTTCAACGCCAGCAATGCCAGCAGTAACAGCGTCGGCCGGAAATCGGTCCGATAAGAGCGACATGAGGCGATGGGGGGCACTGGGAATCTCGGTTTCGGGGCTCCGTGTGGAGCGGCAAGTCTAGGGAGAGTCCGATCGAACCGCGGCATCGCGTACCGCATCCTCTCGGGCCTTGATCGCTTCGTCGCGTGCGTCCAGGGCATACCGACGTGCATCTTCGTAGGCGCCCGTTTCCAAATGCGCTTGGGCTTTTTGCAGCAGAATCCAGGCCGCCTGCAAGGCGTTGGGCGCGCGCCGCGCCGCGCCGCTGGCCTCGGCCGACCAAATAGCCTGTCGGGCGTCGCTCATCTCTTGCACGGGGGCGCTCGCGCAAGCGGCCAGCGCCAATACCGTAACAATCAACAGGGTGGATCCGCGAGTGGACAATGCTTTGAATCTGAGAAGGCGGCAGGCTACTGGGCCTGGCTAGTAAAACGATGAATTCACTACGTAAACTAGCACTGGTTGTCGAAGTCGTCAAGCCAGTGCGGAAGAGAGAGGCGCCCGATGAACGCAATGCGATTCCGTTGTGTCGGGTAAACTTATCGCTGAAAGTCCAAGGTGTGGAAAACATGGCGGAAATATTGATCTTGTACTACAGCCGCACTGGAGGCACCGCCGAGATGGCGCGCCAAGTGGCTCGGGGCGTGGAGGAAGTGGAAGGCATGATAGCTCGGTTGCGTACCGTACCCGCGGTTTCGACGGTTTGCGAGGCGGTCGAAGACGAAATTCCAAGCGATGGATCGCCGTATGCGAGTCTGGACGATCTGCGGGAGTGCGTCGGCCTGGCTTTGGGTAGTCCGACCCGTTTCGGCAATATGGCGGCACCGCTCAAGTACTTTCTGGATTCCACGGGAGGGCTCTGGCTGGCGGGGGCGCTGGCGGGAAAACCGGCGGCGGTATTCGCTTCGGTCTCGACCTTGCACGGCGGTCACGAATCCACTTTGCTGAGCATGATGCTACCGTTGCTACATCACGGGATGCTGTTGGTGGGGATCCCTTTCACGGAGGCGGCGTTGCATGAAACCCGCGGCGGCGGAACGCCTTACGGCCCGAGTCACTGGTCCGGGCCGGAATCCAACGCCGTGCTGACCGCCGAGGAAAAACGGTTGTGTCGCGCTTTGGGTCAGCGGTTGGCGCGGATCGCGCGGCGATTGGAGGCAGCGTGAGCCGATTTTGGGGTGGGGTTGCATTAACGGGTTACTTCGGCCTGTTCGGCGTGTTGTTGCTTTGGTATGCCTGGTTGGAGCCGTCGAGCCGGTTGCCGATCGCTTTGGTGTTGATCCTGCTGGTGGGGCCGCTGCTGGTGCCTTTGCGAGGCCTGCTGCACGGCCGCCCTTATACCCATGCCTGGACCAGTTTCCTCGCGCTGTTTTATTTTGCGGCCGGGGTTTTCAATGTTGCGGGACCCATGGTTCATCCTTGGATGGCATGGCTCGAAATCGGATTTAGCGTGTTGCTGTTTTTGGGCGCGGTTCTGTATGCTCGCTCCCGATCCCGGGAGTGGCGAGCGGCGGCCAGCGGGCTGATCGTTGCTCCCGCCGCTCACGTTGTTCGGCTTGAGAGCGGCGCGTCCAGGGTAAAACCCAAGGAGCGATGAACCCCACGGTCCTGGCGTGGTCCATATTGCTGGCATGGTCTACATTGCTTGTAAAGATTCAATTAACCATGTTAGCATGACCAACTCTGGTGCGGGGTGGAGCAGTCCGGTAGCTCGTCGGGCTCATAACCCGAAGGTCGTAGGTTCAAATCCTGCCCCCGCTACCAAATTCCAAGGAAGCCCGTCAAGGGCTTTTTTTATGGGGCTGCGTCAGGCGCGTTCAAAGTCAGGCGCGTTCGAACTGATAAATCGGCGGATCGGCAAGACGGATGCCCACCGGGACTGATGGAGAAGACGGCGCACACGGATAGGCGATGGAACTACCCCAGCTTGTGTTTTTTTGTGCCGTGAGGGATCAGGCAGATTGGCGAACGAAGTGGGCCGCTGGCCCACTTTTTATTTGGTGATCGAGATGCGCCAGGATTTTCAGATGCTCCGGCGGATAGTGGCCGCCACAGTGGAATCGATGGGCTATGAACTGGTAGGCGTGGAGTTCCACCCGCGCTCCACCAACGCGCTGTTGCGAATTTATATCGACGGCGAAAACGGAATCACTCTGGATGACTGCCAGCGGGTCAGTCATCAACTGAGCGGCGTGCTGGATGTCGAGGACCCAATCGCCGGGTCATACACCCTGGAGATTTCTTCGCCCGGGTTGGACCGTCCGCTGTTCGAGGCCAAGCATTTTGCGCGCTTTGCCGGCGCGGTGGTTCGAATCCAGCTCAGAGAACCGCTGGATGGGCGGCGGAAACTGGTCGGGCACCTACTTGGGATGCGCGGCGATGACGTGGTGATCGCGGGCAGCGACGGGCAGGAATGGGAGGTGCCGCTTGAGCGGATCGAGAAAGCTCGGTTGGTACCCCAACTCTAAAGGCAGGATGACAGCGTGCGGCTCCGGCTGGGAGGCAGAACGACATGCGCGTTAAAGATAGCGTTAGCGCTAAAGACAGCAAAGAAGGCCACAAAGAAATTCTGCTGGTTGTGGACGCCGTTTCCAATGAAAGAGGCGTCAGCAAGGAAATCATTTTTAGCGCCCTGGAAATTGCGCTGGCATCGGCGGCCAAGAAGCGCTACGAGGGCGATCCCGACGTGCGGGTGACGATCAACCGGCGGATCGGCAGTTATGAAACCTTCCGGCGTTGGCTGGTCGTGGAAGATGCCACGCAGATCGAGAGTCCCGATCGGCAGATGAACCTTGAAGATGCGAGCCGAATCCAGGCGGATGTCCAGGCCGGTGGCTATATCGAGATCCTCCTGGAGAACGCCGATTTTGGCGGCCGCATTGCCGCGCAGACCGCCAAGCAAGTCATCGTCCAGAAAGTGCGGGACGCCGAGCGAGCGCAGATCGTGGATGCCTATCTGCACCGCAAGGGTGAGTTGATCGGTGGGGTGGTCAAGCGCCTGGAGCGGGATCGGGATCGGGATCGACGGTCGGAGCGTAGCGAGCGGTCGGAGCGTAGCGATGTGATCCTGGATGTGGGTGGCAACGTTGAAGCCAAAATCATGGGCGAGGATCAGATTCCCCGCGAATCGTTCCGGACTGGCGAGCGGGTGCGGGGCTACCTGAAGGATGTTCGCGCCGAAAGCCGCGGTCCCCAGCTCTTCGTCAGCCGGGTGGCGCCAGAATTTCTGAGTGCGCTGTTCTCGCTGGAAGTACCCGAAATCAACCAAGGCATCATTGAGATCAAGGGTGCGGCGCGTGATCCCGGCTCGCGAGCCAAGATCGCGGTCAAGAGCAAGGATGCCCGCATTGATCCCATCGGCGCCTGCGTGGGCATGCGTGGTGCCCGGGTGCAAAGCGTGACCAACGAGTTGGCCGGCGAGCGGGTGGATATCGTGCAATGGGATGACGATCCGGTCCGCTTTGTGATGAATGCGATGTCGCCGGCCGAAGTTGAATCGGTCATCGTCGACGAGGACGCGCACAGCATGGATATCATCGTCGCCGACGAAAAACAGTTGGCGCAGGCGATCGGCAAGGGGGGGCAGAACGTGCAGTTGGCGAGCCGGCTGACTGGCTGGACGCTGAACGTGATGACCCGGACCCAGGCCCAGGCCAAGCGTGGTCAGGAGGACGAAGGCTTGTCGCGCATGTTTGTGGAGCAGTTGGGGGTCGATGAAGAGATCGCCACGATCCTGGTGCGTGAAGGGTTCGCCGGCTTGGAAGAAGTCGCCTACGTACCTGTCCACGAGATGCTGGAGATTCCGGAGTTCGATCAGGAGATCGTCGAGGAATTGCGTGGGCACGCGCGCGATGTGCTGCTGACGCGTGCCATCGCCGCCGAAGAAGAGATTGACAGCACCCGGCCGGCCGAGGATTTGCTGGGGATGGACGGCATGGATGAGGAATTGGCTTTTATGTTGGCTAGTAGCGGGATCACGACCATGGAGGATTTGGCCGAGCTATCGGTGGACGATCTCAACGATATAGCCGGATTGGATGACGAACGGGCCGCGAAACTGATCATGACGGCGCGAGCGCCTTGGTTTTCGAATGACGAGCGGTAGATGGGAACGAGCTTGGGCTGGGGGTGGTAAATGACGGATGTAACGGTCAAGCAGTTTGCAACGGTCGTCGGCATACCGGTGGATCGCCTGTTGGAACAGTTTGCTGAAGCCGGTATACCGGTTGGCGGCGCGGAAGTGACGATTACGGAAAAGCAGAAAATGGATCTATTGGCGCACTTGCGCAAGAGCCACGGTAACCGACCGCTCCAAGGCACGGCGGCCGAACCCAAACGGATTACGCTTAAGCGTAAGACCCATAGTGAAATCAAGATGGCTGGCGGGGGTGGTGGGCAAATTAAAACCGTCAGCGTCGAGGTGCGCAAAAAGCGTACCTATGTCAAGCGCGGTTTGGCTGAGGAAGACACTTCCCGTCAGCGTGAGCCCACACCGGTCGAGTCGTTCGCGCCAACGGTGGACGCGGAAGAACGGCTCCATCATGGAGAAGAAGCCAGTAACGCGCGGTCCGAGCCAGCGGTGGTGACAGCAGTGCAACCGCAGCCGTCGGAACAGGAAGCCCGTCGCCTGGCCGAAGCCGAGGAAGAAGCCCGTCGCCTGGCCGAAGCCGAGGAAGAAGCCCGTCGCCTGGCCGAAGCCGAGGAAGAAGCCCGTCGGGCGCAACAAGCAGCCGCTATCTCCCAATCCACCGAAACGACGGCTCGCCGGATCACCGATACCACGCCGGTATTGGTCCAAATTGAGCGGCGCGCCGAACCGAGTGCCTCAGCAGAGAGAGGCGTTAAAGGCGTTAAAGGCGGGAAATCGCCGGAGCCGGTGTCGGAGCCAAAAGCGGTCAGAAAGCGTCCCGAGGCACCGGCCCGGAGCACGCCCAAGCCACGCGGCGAAAGCGGAGCCGGTGCGCCGGGCCAGCGCCGGGAAGCGGGGAGTGGCGGGGAGCGGTTCTCGCCTGGGCGCGGTGAATCGAAGGAAGCGATATCCAACAAGGGCGACCGGCGCAAACCCAGGAAGAGCAGGGGGGCGAAGTCCTCCGCGCCGCCGCAGCGGCATGGTTTTGCCAAGCCCACCGCGCCAGTGGTGCGCGAGGTGGCGCTGCCCGAAACCATCAGCGTCATTGATCTGGCCCAGAAGATGTCGGTCAAAGCCACCGAAGTCATCAAGACGCTGTTGAAGATGGGGATGATGGTCACCATCAACCAGATGATCGACCAGGAAACCGCCGCGCTGGCTGTCGAGGAGATGGGGCATACCTACAAGCTCCTCAACGAAAACGCGCTGGAAGAAGAACTGACCGCCGAAACTGGCGGCGAGGCGATGCCGCGCCCGCCGGTGGTCACCATCATGGGTCATGTGGACCACGGCAAGACCTCGTTGCTCGATTATATTCGTCGGACCCGGGTCGCGGCTGGCGAGGCGGGTGGTATCACCCAGCACATCGGCGCGTATCACTTGCGTACTCCGAAAGGCGTGATTACCTTCCTCGACACGCCAGGTCACGCCGCGTTCACCGCCATGCGCGCACGCGGCGCCAAGGCCACCGACGTCGTGGTGCTGGTGGTGGCGGCCGACGACGGTGTGATGCCACAAACGATCGAAGCCGTTCAACATGCCCGCGCCGCCGGGGTGCCGATCGTGGTGGCGGTCAACAAAATGGACAAGGCCGGCGCCGATCCGGACCGGGTCAAGAGCGAGCTGTCGGCCCAGGGCGTCATCTCCGAAGAGTGGGGTGGTGACACCCTGTTTACCTATGTGTCCGCCAAGAGCGGCGCGGGTGTGGACGAGTTGCTCGACCAAATTCTGGTGCAGGCCGAAGTGCTGGAATTACACGCGCCAGTGGATGGTTTGGCCAAGGGCGTGGTGATCGAATCGCGGCTGGACAAGGGCCGAGGCCCGGTGGCGACCGTGCTGGTGCAAAGCGGCACCTTGCGCAAGGGCGATGTGATTCTGAGCGGCCTCGAATACGGTCGGGTGCGCGCCATGCTCAGCGAGACTGGGCAGAATACAAGCGAAGCTGGCCCCTCGATTCCGGTGGAAGTGCTCGGCCTGTCCGGCACCCCCAAGGCGGGCGATGACGTCATCGCGGTTGCCGACGAGCGCAAGGCCCGCGAAATCGCCCTGTTCCGCCAAGGCAAGGCCCGCGAGGAACAGACTCGCAAGCCAGTCATGGATATCGACGGCATCTCCCGGCAATTCGAGGCCGGGGAAATCAATATGCTTAATGTGGTGCTGAAGGCCGATGTGCAGGGTTCCGCCGAGGCCATCGTGGACGCGCTGGCCCGATTGTCCACCGCCGAAGTGCAGGTCAAGATCATCGCCAGCGGCGTCGGTGGCATCAACGAATCCGATATCAATCTGGCGAAGACCTCCAAGGCCATCATCATCGGTTTCAACGTTCGCGCCGACAGTGTCGCCAAGCGGCTGGCCGAAGAGGAAGGGCTGAAGCTGCACTATTACAGCATCATCTACGAACTCATCGACGACGTAAAACGCGCGATGGTCGGCATGCTCAAGCCAGCCTTCAAGGAAGAGATCGTCGGCTTGGCCGAGGTGCGCGATGTGTTCCGCTCGCCCAAGTTCGGCGTGGTGGCCGGCTGCATGGTGGTGGATGGGGTGGTGCGCCGCAACAATCCGATTCGGGTGCTGCGCAACAACGTGGTGATTTTCGAAGGCGCGCTGGATTCATTGCGGCGGTTCAAGGACGATGTTGGCGAAGTGCGCGCCGGTACCGAATGCGGTGTGGGCGTACGCAACTATAACGACATCCGCCAGGGCGACCATATCGAAGTCTTCGAGCGGGTGCAGGTGGAGCGCACCTTGTAGCGGACACCGCGGAGTGATCGAGCGATGATGAAACCCTCCTCCCGTACCCGTCGGGTGGGTGAACAGATCCGTCGGGAACTGGCGGATCTGATCCGCGCCGAACTGCGCGATCCACGGCTGACCCTGGTGTCGATGACCAGCGTCGAGGTTAGCCGCGATTTGGCATATGCCCGAATTTACGTCACCTCGATGGGCGAGCCGGCCGAACGGGTCGAGCAGGTCGCCGAACTCAATCGCGCCGCGCCACTCCTGCGTCGCGAGCTGGGCCGGCGCATGCACATCCGTATCGTGCCAAAGTTGGAATTCCGCTACGACGAGGTGGTGGAGCGCGCCGCCCGGCTGTCGGCGTTGATCGATGCCGCGGTGGCCGCCGACGCCGACCGCCACCACGATGAGCCGGCGGTAGACGATGGCGCCGGTCCGGAGGAGCGCCAGGAATGAGCGAGCGCCGTCCGCGCCGTGCGGTGAGCGGCGTGCTGCTGCTGGACAAGCCGGTCGGCTGGACTTCGAACGCGGCGCTGCAAGCAGTCAAGCACTTGTATCAGGCCGCCAAGGCCGGGCATACCGGCAGCCTCGATCCGCTGGCCAGCGGCCTGTTGCCGATTTGTCTGGGCGAGGCCACCAAGCTGTCCGGATTTTTGTTGAACGCCGACAAGGGGTACCGATTTACCTGCCGGTTGGGAGTGACCACCGCGACCGGCGACGCCGAAGGTGAAGTAGTGGCCGTTCGCCCAGTGGGACCGCTAAGCCGGGAATCGATGGAGGCGGCGCTGCGGCGGTTCGTGGGCACGATCCAGCAAATCCCGCCGATGTACTCCGCGCTGAAGCATAACGGCCAGCCGCTGTACAAGCTGGCACGCAAGGGAATTGAGATCGAACGCGCACCGCGCGAGGTGACCGTCCGCGAGTTGCGTTTGCTGCGCCTGGAAGACGAGGAGTTGGAGTGTGAGCTGCGTTGTTCCAAGGGCACTTATGTCCGGACGCTGGCCGCTGACCTGGGGGAGATGCTGGGGTGCGGCGCGCACGTTGCGGCGTTGCGGCGCACCGCGGTGGAGCCCTACGATGCCGCGAGGATGGTAACACTGGAGTCGTTGCGCGAGCGAGCCGAACAGGGGCTGGCGGCGCTGGATGCGGAGCTGCTGCCTCCGGACAGCGCGGTGGTGCGGTGGCCGGTGGTGCGGGTGGTGGGGGATGCCGCCTTTTATTTGCGGCAGGGCCAGCCGGTGCTGGTGCCGCGCGCTCCTTCCCAAGGCTGGGTGCGTTTGTATCAGGATGAACAGTGTTTTTTCGGTATCGGCGAAATCCTCGACGATGGCCGGGTCGCGCCGCGCCGGTTGCTGGCCTGTGAAGTTCCGTGACAAGGTTTGCTTGTTGCCTGACCTTGAATAGAGCTAACATCCCTCGCTTTATTGAATTGACTGATCGAATCTGAATTGGAGTTTGACTTTATGCCGCTCAACATCGAACAAAAAACTCAGGTCGTGCGGGATTTTCAGCGCGGCCCCGTCGATACGGGTTCCCCGGAGGTGCAGGTTGCGCTGCTGACCACCCGCATCAACGGCCTGCAATCGCATTTCAGTGATCATAAAAAGGACCATCACTCCCGCCGCGGGTTGCTAAAAATGGTCAACCAGCGCCGCAAGCTGCTGGATTATCTGAAAAGAAAGGATTTGCAATGCTATCAGAATCTGATTAGCCGCCTTGGCCTGCGCCGCTGAGGTTTTCCATCGATCTTTTATTGCATAGGACGCTTTCGTGACGCCCATCAAAAAGACTTTTCAGTACGGCCAGCACACGGTGACCTTGGAAACCGGTGAAATCGCCCGGCAGGCCAGCGGTGCGGTGGTGGTCAACATGGCCGATACCGTGGTGCTGGTCACCGTGGTCGCCGACCGGAAGACCAAAGCAGACCGGGATTTTCTGCCGCTGCGGGTGGACTACCAGGAGCGTAGTTACGCGGCGGGTCGCATTCCCGGCGGTTTTTTCCGCCGCGAGGGTCGTCCTTCCGAGAGCGAAATCCTGACTGCCCGACTGATCGATCGGCCGTTGCGCCCGCTGTTTCCGGAGGGGTTCACCAACGAGGTGCAGATCGTCGCCACCGTGATGTCGCTGAACAACCAGGTGGATCCGGAAATCCCGGCGCTGCTCGGCGCTTCGGCGGCGGTGGCGCTGTCCGGCGCACCGTTCCAGGGTCCGATCGGCGCGGCCCGAGTCGGTTACCGTGAAGGTCAATACCTGCTCAATCCAACCCGCCGCGAGTTGAAGGATTCGCGGTTGGATTTGGTGGTGGCCGGGACCGAACGAGCGGTTCTGATGGTGGAGTCCGAGGCCGAGGAGCTGTCCGAGGCGGTCATGCTCGGCGCGGTCATGTTCGGTCACGAACAGATGCAGGCGGCCATTCGCGCCATCAAGGAACTGGCGGCGGAAGCCGGCGCGCCATCGTGGAACTGGCAGCCGCCGGCCGACGACGCGGTACTGGAGGGCGCGGTGCGCGCCACCGCCGAAGCCGCGCTGGCCGCGGCCTATCAGATCCCCGAAAAGCTGGTCCGCCAGCAGCGGGTGCATGAAATCCACGACCAATTGGTTGCGCAACTGACGGCCCAGGAACCGGAACGCTGGACCACGCAGGCGATCGACAGTGCCTACTCAGCACTGGAAAGCGTAATCGTGCGCGGGCGTATCCTGTCCGGCCAACCGCGGATCGACGGCCGAGACACCCGGACGGTGCGGCCGATTTCCGTCCGCGTGGGCGTGCTGCCGCGCGCCCATGGTTCGGCGCTGTTCACCCGCGGCGAAACCCAGGCGTTGGTGGTCACCACGCTCGGCACCGATCGCGATGCCCAGATCATCGATGCCATTGAGGGCGAGTACCGCCAGCCGTTCCTGTTGCATTACAACTTCCCGCCGTATTCGGTGGGCGAGATCGGTCAGATCGGCAGCCCCAAGCGCCGGGAAATCGGGCATGGCCGCTTGGCCAAGCGCGGTGTGCAGGCCGTGATGCCCAAGCCGGAGAATTTTCCTTACACCGTGCGGATCGTGTCGGAAATCACCGAATCCAACGGTTCCAGCTCGATGGCCTCGGTCTGCGGCGCCAGTTTGTCGCTGATGGACGCGGGCGTATCGATCAAGGCGCCGGTGGCGGGCATCGCCATGGGCCTGATCAAGGAGCAGGATCGCTTCGCGGTGTTGACCGACATCATCGGCGATGAGGATCATCTGGGCGATATGGACTTCAAGGTGGCTGGTACCACCGCCGGGGTGACCGCCCTGCAGATGGACATCAAGATCGACGGCATCACCCGCGAGATCATGGAGCAGGCGCTGGCCCAGGCCCGCGAAGGGCGTTTGCACATCCTCGACAAAATGGGTGCGGTCATCGACGCGCCGAAGCTGGAACTGTCCGAGTACGCGCCGCGCTATACCACCCTGCGCATCAATCCGGAGAAGATCCGCGACGTGATCGGCAAGGGTGGCGTCACCATTCGTTCCATCACCGAGGAAACCGGCGCCACCATCGACATCACCGACGACGGTGTGGTGAAAATCGCCGCCGTGGACAAGGCGGCCGGCGACGAAGCCCGCCGCCGCATCGAACAGATCACCGCCGATGTGGAAGTCGGGCAGATCTACGAGGGCAAGGTGGTTCGGATCATGGATTTCGGTGCATTCGTGGCCATTCTGCCCGGCCGCGATGGAATGGTGCATATTTCCCAGATTTGCGAGGAGCGCGTGCAAAACGTGAGCGACAAACTGACGGTCGGCGACGTGATCAAGGTTCGGGTACTGGAAATCGACAAGCAGGGCCGTGTGCGTCTGAGCATGAAGGGTCTGGACTGAAATCGGAAATCGCCTGGGGCATGGTTTCTTGCCTTGGCGTGGTTGCTTCGAGTATATTTCCCAATCTTGCCGTGGAAGCGCGGCAAAGCTTTGGAGAGGTGGCCGAGCGGTTGAAGGCGCAGCACTGGAAATGCTGTTTAGGGGTAACTCTAACGAGGGTTCGAATCCCTCTCTCTCCGCCAGATCGACCAACTCCCAATCTGGTTGCAATGGTGGCCCATATCGGTCCCTCCGCGACGACAAACTGTGAACCCCGTCAGGCCCGGAAGGGAGCAGCGGCAGCAGTGGCCTCGGGCGCCGGGGTGTGGCTGATAGGGGCCGCCACCCTCCCTCAGGATGCGTGGGTCAAGGATGACGGCAGGATCACCGCCTTTTTTCGCCATTAGAGGAACCTCATGAGCTATCAGGTTCTGGCCCGCAAATGGCGCCCCCGTACCTTTCACGAATTGATCGGCCAGGAGCATGTGGTCCGCGCGTTGACCAACGCGCTCGACCAGCAGCGACTGCACCACGCCTTTCTGTTTACCGGCACGCGCGGAGTGGGCAAAACCACCATCGCCCGGATTTTCGCCAAGTCGCTGAACTGCGAGGTCGGCGTGTCCTCCACGCCTTGCGGACAGTGTGCCGCTTGCCGGGAAATCGATGCCGGCCGCTTCGTGGACCTGATCGAGGTCGATGCCGCCTCCCGCACCAAGGTTGAGGATACCCGCGAACTGCTGGAGAACGTGCAGTACGCGCCCGGCCGGGGTCGCTTCAAGGTATACCTGATCGATGAAGTCCACATGTTGTCCGCGCACAGCTTCAATGCATTGTTGAAGACCTTGGAGGAGCCGCCGCCGCCCGTGAAATTCCTGCTGGCGACCACCGATCCGCAGAAGCTGCCGGTCACGGTCCTGTCGCGCTGCCTCCAGTTCAACCTCAAGCGCTTGCCGGTGAGCCAGATCGCCGGATATCTGGATCAGGTTTTGGAACGCGAGGATGTCCCTCGTGAGCCAGCGGCGGTGCAGCTTATCGCCCGCGCCGGCGACGGCAGCATGCGCGATGCCTTGAGCCTATTGGATCAGGCGATTGCTTTCGGTGGTGGTCGGGTGGAAGCGGCCGCGGTCGAGGCCATGCTCGGCAGTATCGATCGGCGGCGGGTGGTGAACCTGCTGCGGGCGCTGGCGACCGGCGAGGCGCAGGTGGTGATGCGGCAGGTCGCCGAACTGGACGAACTGGCCCCGGACTATGCGGTGGTGCTGGCCGAACTGCTATCGCTGTTGCAGCAGGTGGCGCTGGCGCAGGTGCTGCCCGATGCCGTGCCGGAGGATGGCGTGGCCGACCCAGAGGATCTGCGGCAATTGGCGCGGGCCTTGCCGCCGGAGGATGTACAGTTATTCTATCAAATTGCCTTATTGGGCCGGCGCGATCTGCCATTGATGCCCGAACCGCGCGGCGGCTTCGAAATGGTGTTGCTGCGGATGCTGTGTTTCCGGCCGGCGGCTCGGGAAATCGCGGCGCCGGTTCTGCCCGAAGCCAGGCCCGCTCCAGTACCGGCCGTTGTGCCCGCTTCGCGGCCCGCTTCGCCGGCGACTGGCGCTTCGGCCCAAGCGACTAGCTCGGAATGGGGTGCTCTGGTCGGGCAACTTAAACTGACCGGCATCGCCAAGCAGGTGGCGATGAATTGCGCCTTGATCGAGCGGCAGGGTAACGATTTTCGGTTGGCCCTGGAACCCGGTCATGCCCAGTTGTTCAACAAATCGATTGAGGATCGGTTGAAAGCAGCGCTGGAGCAACAACTTGGCGCGCCGGTTGGTTTGCGGATTCAAGTGGGCGGCGCGGTGGAGGACACCCCAGCCCGCCAGCGGTTCCAGCAACAGGCGGAACGACAGCAAGTTGTCGCCGAGCAGATCGCTCAGGACCCGCATGTGCGGGATATGCAGAAAACGTTCGGTGCGCAAATCGTGGCGGTCCATCCGCTGGATGAAACCGACGGCTGACGATTCCCCATCGGCGGCCACGACCCCATTGCGACTGATTTTTAAGGAGAGCAACGATGAAAGGCGGTTTGGGTAATTTGATGAAACAGGCGCAAAAGATGCAGGAAAACCTGCAAAAGGCGCAAGCGGAAATCGCGGCGATGGAGATCATCGGAGAATCTGGCGGCGGGCTGGTCAGCGTGGTGATCACCGGTCGCTACGAGGTCCGGCGGATTCGGATCGACGACAGCCTGGTGAGTGACGACAAGGACATGCTGGAAGATCTGGTCGCCGCGGCGTTCAACGACGCTGTCCACAAGGTCGAGCGGACCACGCAGGAAAAAATGGGTGGGTTGACCGCTGGCATGGGTTTGCCGCCGGGCATGATGGGCGACTTGAAACTGCCGTTCTGACACTGGCGTGGCCGCTTCGCCGCTGCTGGTCCAGTTGATGGTGGCGCTGCGCTGCCTGCCGGGAGTGGGGCCAAAATCGGCGCAACGGATGGCGCTGCATCTGCTGGAACGGGATCGCGATGGGGCCGCGCGTTTAGTCGAGGCGCTACGGACGGCGCTGGACCGGATCGGCCACTGTCGGCGGTGCCGCGATCTGAGCGAAACCGAGATTTGCGCTTTGTGTGCCCACCCGCGTCGCGACCGTTCGCTGCTGTGTGTGATCGAAACTCCGGCCGATGTGCTGGCGGTGGAGCAATCCACCGGTTTTCAGGGCTTGTATTTCGTGCTAATGGGTCATTTGTCGCCCCTGGATGGGATCGGGCCGGCGGAGTTGGGGCTGGAGATTCTGGAGGCGCGCCTGGATGAGGGCGAGGTGCGCGAAATGATTCTCGCCACCAATCCGACCGTGGAAGGCGAGGCGACCGCCTACTACATCGCCGAGCTGGCCCGCGAGCGCGGTATCCGCGCCACTCGCATCGCCCACGGCGTGCCGTTGGGCGGAGAATTGGAATCCGTGGACGGCGGCACACTGGCGCACGCCTTTGTCGGTCGTCGGGATTTGTGAGTCGAACGGAGCACGCATCATGAACGACTGTATTTTTTGCAAGATCGCCGCTGGCGAGATCCCCGCCGATATCGTGTACGACGACGGCGAGGTGTTGGCCTTTCGGGATATCAACCCCGAAGCTCCCATCCATCTTTTGCTCATTCCCCGCCGTCATATTGCCACCCTGAACGCTTTGAGCGAAGCGGACGCCGCGCTGGTCGGTCGGCTGTATTTGGCGGGCAA
The DNA here is from genome assembly GCA_016699715.1 of Candidatus Competibacteraceae bacterium. NCBI lineage: Bacteria > Pseudomonadati > Pseudomonadota > Gammaproteobacteria > Candidatus Competibacteraceae > Candidatus Competibacteraceae bacterium. The sequence continues at coordinate 3,541,890 of CP065007.1, forward strand.
GCAGATAGCGGCGGAATTGGGCGTGGCCGAAAGCGGCTACCGCACGGTGATCAACTGCAATCGCGACGCCGGCCAGCTTGTTTTCCATGTCCACATGCATTTGTTGGCGGGCCGGGAGTTGGGTTGGCCGCCGGGTTGAACCGCGTCGGCACGAGCGGATTCGCAATGCAAAGCATTTTCATCAGCAGTTGCCAGCGCGTCTCAATCCACGATCTATACTGATTTTCGCCGGAACTTGCCGGTCGTGTGAACGTGAGGCCAATGATGAAAAATTGTGTTGCGTTTCCATATCGGAATGCTGTTTTTCGCTTGTCTTGCAAAAAGCTGACGGTGATCGGCTTGGTGGCGCTGGTCGTGGGTGGACCGCCGCTCTGGGCGGCGTCCGAGGGTGGCGACCTGGTTTTGCGAGGCGCTTATCTGATGGCGGCGAGCGGCTGCGCCGATTGCCATACGCCGATGAAAATGGGTCCCAAGGGTCCCGAACCCGACCTGTCGCGCCAATTTTCTGGCCATCCAGAACAACTCAAACTCTCGCCGCCGCCCAAGGCCGATGCGTCCTGGGTTTGGTTTGGTTCCGCCACCAATACCGCCTATGCCGGTCCTTGGGGCATCAGTTACGCCGCCAATCTGAGCTCGGATAAGGAAACCGGACTGGGGTCATGGAAGGAAAGCGAGTTTGTACAGGCGATCAAAACCGGCAAACATGCGGGGGTTGGTCGACCAATCATGCCGCCGATGCCCTGGCAAGCGTTATCGCATTTGACCGAGGACGATTTGCGGGCGATGTTCCGGTATTTGCAAACCGTGCCGCCGGTTCGCAACCGAGTCCCCGACTACCAGCCGCCCGCTCAGTGATCCGATCAATGCCGTTCGGCCGTTGTCGGGCCGGGCGGTTCTTGTCGAAGCCGCAATTCCAGATGGTCGAGTAGTAGCGCCTGCAAATCGGTATGAAAACGACGAGCGGCGGCGGGTGTCAACCGGTGCTGAGCGTTGAGCAAGGCTCCGTGATACAAGCCGACAAGCAGCGGTCGGTAGCGCGGATTGTCGGGGTCGGGCAGTTCGCCCAGGCGCCGCACCAGCGGATGATTCACGTTCAGTAACAACGTCAGCGGTTGGCTGCGCAGGTGATTGTGTACTTCGCCGGCCAATTCGGCCAGCCCCCCCAGTAGAAACGGTTTTTCCAGCACCCGTTCCATCTCATCGAAAGCGGTGACGCGCTGCCCCGCAAGCAGCACCACGCTCAAGTTCTCGGGTTGGAAGCGACTGGCCCGCGCCCGCACCGGCGTTTCCCGTTCCGCCAGCGCCCGTTCCAGCGCCCGTTCCAGCCGGGTGTACGCAGTCTGCTCCGTTGCGTCCAGCCGCTGGTACAAGGTCGGATCGTCCAGTCGATCCAGCGGCTTGAGTACAAGGGTATCCGGGTGCTGGCTGGCGTAACGGCGCAGCAGGGTTTCGTCGAAGGGGCGACCGGTATTAACGGCCAGCAAGTCGTGCGCTTGGCACAGGGCATAGAATTGGTTGGCGTCGGCTTCATGGGTAAAGAAATACAGCGGTCGTTTGCCCTCGGTCGTCGCTGGCTGGCGCGAGAGGTAGTCGGGCAGGGTCAACAGCCCCTGGTTGGTTTCGAACGGCAGCTGATCGAGCACCGCCGCGCCAAATTCCGCGTGTCGCGCGGCCATGCCCTTGATGGCGTCGTGATGCCAGTCGCACAGTTGCAGGAAGCGCGGTCGGTCGCGAACGGCCAGATCGAGCAGGGCGGCGACGATCGACGCCCCCAACGCTTCGCGCAGGGCGTGATAGGCGGTATCGCGCATGACGTTGTCGCGGGCGGCGGTCGGTTGCAGGTCGGGACAATCCAGCACCCCGCGCACGAATCGGGTCCACTCCGGCAGCAGTTCGGGATCGTTGGCGCGGATGCACATCCGGGCCTGGAACAGGTCCACCGTACCGCCGGCTTGCCCGCCCGGCGTGTAGCGAGCGGGGACGAACAAGCCGCCGAGCGTGCGCGGTTGCGTGAGATCGATGGGAATCACCAACAGCGGCGGGTCGGCGTAGCGTTGGCTCAGGAAGGCGCTCAATGACCGCTCGCGCGCGATGGGATCGCGCCAGTCGGGTTCGTGCCAGGGCGCATTGACGGCGTTGATGGGGCCGAAACCGTTCAGCAGAATCGGAAACGGCAGGAAATCGGCATAGCGGCGCACGGTCTGGCGAATCAGGCGACCGTCGAGAAAGGCGGTTCGGTCGGGCGCCAGCGTGACCGCAACTCGTGTGCCAGGCGGTTGCGCGTCCGCCGGCAGGGCCTCCAGTTCATAATCCTCGCCACCGTGGTTGACCCAGCGCCAGGCATGGATGGCGCGCGGCTTGCGAGTGTGGACCTCGATCCGTTCCGCCACCACGAACGCCGAGAGCAGGCCGATGCCGAACTGGCCGATGGTGGCGACCGCCACGTCGCGGGCGGCCAGTTCGCGGGCGCGACCGCCGGTGCCGGTGCTGCCGATGACGCTCAGGAATTCCTCGATGTCCCGCTGGTCCATGCCGGTGCCGTTGTCGCTGAAGCTCAAGGTGCGGGCGCGCTCGTCCACCTCGATGCGAATTTCGCCAGCCGGCTCCGGTTCGTGGCCCCGGCGCAACTGGATACTGTCGTGGGCGTTCTGCAACAGTTCACGGATGAACACGTCCGGTTCCGGGTACAGGCTCTGGGCCAGCAACCGAATCAGACCCTGAAAGCTGGTGCGCATCTTGGGCATGGGTGAACTCACGGTTTGGGGTAAGCTATCGGCCTTATTCTGACAGCTCGCGCGGTGGCGGGAATCCTACTTGTCGCTGCCGCGCGCTGATTTCACGAGTTCCGTTTCCAAAAGCCAGAATCCCTATGCCCTCAACCCCCGCTTCCCCCGCCGAATTCGCCCCGTTGCGCCTGCGCAAGGATGAAGATCGCCGCCTGCGCGCCGGTCATCTCTGGGTCTACAGCAACGAAATCGACACCGGCGTGACTCCTCTGCGCGATTTCCAGCCCGGCCAACCGGTGGCGATTCAGGCCAGCAACGGCAAGACGCTCGGCACCGGCTATATCAACCCGCACGCGCTGCTGTGCGCCCGGCTGGTCACCCGTGACTTGGAGCATCCGCTCAACCCTTCGCTGCTGGTGCATCGCCTCAACGTGGCGCTGGGCCTGCGTGAGCGCTTGTACGAGCAGCCGTTCTACCGCTTGGTCTACGGCGAGGGCGACGGACTGCCGGGTTTGGTCGTGGATCGCTACGGCGATTTGTGCGTGGTGCAACTGGCCACCGCCGGCATGGAGCAACTCAAGGACGAGATTCTCGCCGCCCTGCAAAAGGTATTGAAACCGACCTCGATACTATGGCGCAACGACAGTCGGGTGCGGGAACTGGAAGGGCTGGAACGCTATGTCGCCGATGCCGTCGGCGCGGTCCCGGAAACCGTGACGATCGAGGAAGACGGGCTACGTTTCCAGATATCGCCGCGTACCGGGCAGAAAACCGGCTGGTTCTACGACCAGCGCGACAACCGCGCCCGGCTGGATCGTTACGTGGCCGGTCGTCGAGTGCTGGATGTGTTCAGCTACGTCGGTGCCTGGGGCGTGCGGGCGGCGGTGCGCGGTGCTCGCGAGGTGCTGTGCGTGGATTCGTCCGCAACGGCACTGGAGCAAGCGATGGCCAACGCGGTACTCAATGGGGTCGGCGAGCAGCTCAGAACCGAACCGGGCGACGCCTTCGAGGTGTTGAAGGCGTTGCGCGAGGCTCGCGAACGCTTCGATGTGGTGATCGTGGACCCGCCGGCCTTCATCAAGCGCCGCAAGGACTTCAAGGAAGGCGCGCTGGCCTACCGGCGGCTCAACGAAATGGCGATGCAGGTGTTGGAGCGCGATGGGCTGCTGGTGTCCTGTTCCTGCTCGCAGTTGTTCTCCCGCGATGTGTTGGTGCATACCCTGTTGCAAGGGTCGCGGCATCTGGATCGCAATCTGCTGATTCTGGAACAGGGCCGGCAGGGACCGGATCATCCGGTTTTGCCGGCGATTCCCGAGACCGACTACCTCAAGGCGGTATTCGCGCGGGTGCTGCCGGCCTGAAAGAAAACACGATGGATTCCATGTAACCACTCAAGGATCTCGAACGATGAGCGAGCAGGATTTCCACCGCCTGGTTCGGGTGCTGGAAGAAATACGCGACCATCAAAAGTTGCAACTGGAACGCCAGGCCGAGGCGCTGGGATTGCAACGCGAGCAGTTCGCGCTGGTGCGGAAGCAGACCGAACGCGCGGAGCGCCTGCAGGACCGCGCCGAGCAAATCCAGGCCAAGAGCGCGCAACTGGTCGCCGGCGCGCGCAAAGGGATGGTGGTGGTCCTGCCTATTCTCATCGTGCTCATCGCTTACCTGACTTGGCTCATCTTTCGTTGAGTGCGCGGCGTCCTTGCATCATTTCAACACGCTTGCGGGCTGCGCATCCCTGAAGATTTAGCGGTTATGGCCGCTGGCTATTGCCGGTGGCCCGAACACTCTCACGGAGTTTTCCATGCTCGTACATCCCGATTTCGATCCGGTGGCATTCAGTCTGGGGCCGCTGCATGTGCGTTGGTACGGTCTCATGTATCTGCTGGGCTTCCTTGTCGGTTGGGCGCTGGGTCGCTATCGCGTCAAGCAGCCCGGCTCCGGCTGGACCGCCGAACAGATGGATGACCTGGTGTTCTACATCGCCTTGGGGGTCATTCTCGGCGGCCGGATCGGCTACATCCTGTTCTATGGCTTCAATTCCTTCCTCGACAATCCGCTGGTGTTGTTTCGGGTCTGGGAGGGCGGCATGTCGTTTCACGGCGGGTTTCTCGGCGTGCTGTTGGCCATGCTGCTGTTTGCCCGCAAGTACCATAAAGGATTCTGGCCGACCATCGACTTCATCGCGCCGCTGATCGCGCCGGGCATCCTGTTCGGACGGATCGGCAATTTCATCAATGGGGAATTGTGGGGCCGGGTCACCGACCTGCCGTGGGGGACGGTATTCCGCCAGACCGGTGACAATCTGCCGCGCCACCCGTCGCAGTTGTACGAGGCGGCGCTGGAAGGGCTGGCGCTGTTCACCATCGTCTGGCTGTTTTCGGCCAAGCCACGCCCGACCATGGCGGTGTCGGGCGTGTTCGCGCTGAGCTACGGCATTTTCCGCTTTCTGGTGGAGTTCGTCCGCCAGCCGGACGCGCAGCTCGGTTATCTGGCTTTCGGTTGGGTGACCATGGGACAGGTACTGTCGCTGCCGTTGATCGTGGTGGGTGTGGTGCTGCTGACGCTGGCCTACGCTCGGACGGCCGACCGGGCCTAAGACGTGCTTTGCGCCGTCGTTCCCCGGCGGAGCGGCGGCGGCTATTCGGAATAGCGGTAGGTGATGGTCACGTTCTGCGGGCCACGGTCGGCGCCCAGCAGGTTGGAAGCACCCTGGTAGGACAGCAGCCGGCGGCTGGCGCGATCGTAGCGCGCTTCCAGCGTCGGCGCGAACAGTCGCAGGAACCAACTGTCGGCCTCGATGTTGAAAGTCACGGTTCCGGGGTCGCTAGGCGTGTCCAGCCGACGGATACGGAAGGTGTAATCGCGGCCTTCCATGGGCACCAGAAATTGAACCTGCTTGATGGCGTCGCCTTCGGCCAGCTCGTCCAGGTGGTCGCGCAGAAAAACGTGCAGGCCCTGTCCGGTGACCATGTCGTCCTCCAGCCGCACCATGTCCTGCTGGACCGGCGCGTTTTGATCGGTGCGCCCGTAAACCTTGATCCACCGACCATCCACGAAGGTGCCGTCCTGCCGCCCGAAGCGGTGATCCTCGAAAGCGTAGTTTGGGACGTAGGGGTGATGAGCCGTGAAGTTGGAGGTCAGCACCGCGATTTCCTTGCCGGCGGCGTCCAGGTAGCGGGTCTCGTTACGCTGGGGGCGGCCGTTTTCGTAAATCATGCGGTGCTCTTCGATGTAGGCGATCTCGCCCCGCGCGTCGCGAGCGACCCCCCTGAACACCTCTTCCTGCCGGCTGTCGGGCATGGCCCAGACAGGCAGGGCGGCATCGGCGAGCAGCAGTACGCCGAAGGTGGCGGCGTTCAAATATTTGTTTTTTCTGGGGAGCAGCATGGTTAATACCCTTCGTCATCCGGGTTGATGAGTTGATACCGGCAACTGACCCAAAGCAGCCCATTAGGTTCAAGACCGCTGGTTTGCGGAGTCGGAAACCCCGGAGTTCAATCACCCTTGATCCGCTGGTAGCCGGCCAGCGCCTCGGCGCGGCTGGCGGCGAAATCCACGACCGGCGACGGATAAGGCATCCCCGGCCTAAAACCCGTCGCCTGCTGTTCAAGCGGCGACAGTGCCCGGGGTTGATGGAGGGTCGGCGCGGGCAGTTTCGCCAGTTCCGGTACCCAACGGCGGACGTAGGCGCCATCCGGGTCGAACTGCTTGCCCTGGCGGATCGGATTAAAAATACGAAAATAGGGTGCGGCGTCGGTGCCGCAGCCGGCGGTCCATTGCCAGCCGAGGGTGTTGCTGGCCAGATCGGCATCCACCAGCGTGTCCCAGAACCAGCGCGCCCCTTCCCGCCAGGGAATACGGCAGTTTTTCACCAGAAACGAAGCCACCAGCATCCGCGCCCGGTTGTGCAGCCAGCCGGTGCGCCACAGTTGGCGCATCCCGGCGTCCACCATCGGGTAGCCGGTCCGACCCTGTTGCCAGGCGCGCAGTAGATCGGCGTATTCCTCCCGCCATGGATAGGCGGCGAAGCGCTCCCGCAACGGTTGTTCCGGTGTCTGGGGCCAGTGATAGAGCACGTAGTGAGCGAACTCCCGCCAGCCGATTTCCCGCAGATAGCTTTCCGCGCCCCGGTCGCCCAGCGGATCGCCGTCCGTGGCGCCGGCGACCTCGGCCCAGATCCGCCGGGGACCGATTTCGCCGAAGTGCAGATGCGGAGACAGTCGCGATACGCCGTCCCGTCCCGGCCAGTCGCGCCCTTGCTGGTAGCCGGCCAGCCCGGATTCGCAAAACCGTTCCAGTTGTGTTTGCGCTCCCGCTTCGCCGGGCCGCCAGGCGGCGGCCAGCCCCTCGTCCCAGCGAGTGCGCGGCAGCAGCTCCAGCGCTTCCAGCGACAGCGAGTCCGGCCACTGCTCGGGACCGGGCAATGCTGGAACGGGTAGCGGCGCCGGCGGCGGCAGGCGTTGCAGGCACGCCTTCCAGAACGGCGTAAACACCTGATAAGGTTGCCCGTCGGGCTTCAGCAGGGTCCAGGGTTCGAGCAGCAGCGCGGCTTGGCTGCTTTCGGCCAGGACGCCATCCTCGCGCAGCGCGGTCTTAATCGCACGGTCGCGGGCGATGCTGGCCGGTTCGTACAGCCGGTTCCAGTACACCGCCTTGGCGCCGGTTTCCCGCAGCAGCTCCCGCAGTGCCGCCAAGCTGTCACCCCGCCGGACGATCAGGCGCGAGCCCTGCCGCCGCAGCGCTTGATCCAACGCGGCCAAGCTATGATGCAGCCACCAGCGAGACGCCGCGCCGGGTTCCCAGGGCGCGTCCTCGCGCGGGGCATGGATGTAGACCGGGATGATGTGCCCGTGCTCGGCCGCCGCGCGGCGCAGGGCGGGATGATCGCTAAGCCGCAGGTCGCGGCGGAACCAGACGAGGGCGATGGACATGGCGGATGGGTCGGGTCCAGGGTGGAGAGTCGGTGAAGGTTCGGCAACCAAACCGGTTGCGGACAGTCTTTAGGGTGATCGGTCAAGGTTCTTTCAGTTCAACCGGGGAGGATGATTTCCATGTTTTTATGCATCTGCAAGTCGGTTTCCGACAAACAAGTCCGCGAGGCGGTCGATCAAGGCGCCCGCACCATCGGCGACATAAGCGCCCGCTTTGGGCTCGGCGCCGAATGCGGCAAGTGCCTGGACGAGGTGCGCCAGTTTCTCGATGCCTGTTTGCTGGCCCCGCCATCAACCCCAACGACCGCCAAGACGGCGGTTGAGGTGACGCCACCGCAGGCTACGCCCGAACCCGTCCCGCAGCGGGCAGCCTGGTTTGCCGTGGACTTATGATTTCCAGGAGAGCAATCCGATGAAAGGCGACGCCAAGGTCATTGAGTACCTGAACAAGGCCCTCAGAAGCGAGTTGACCGCCATCAACCAATATTTCCTGCACGCTCGCATGTTCGACAACTGGGGACTCGGCAAACTGGGCAAGCACGAATACGATGAGTCGATCGACGAGATGAAGCACGCCGACCGGCTGGTGCTGCGGATTTTGGATCTGGAGGGTCTGCCCAACTTGCAGGATCTCGGCAAGCTTTACATCGGCGAAGACGTCGAGGAAATCTTCCGGGGAGATCTCAAACTTGAATACGACGCCCACCCGCTGTACCGGGAAGCCATTGGCTACTGCGAGAGTTGCGCCGACTACGTCACCCGCGATCTGCTGGCCGCCATCCTCGCCAGCGAGGAAGAACACATCAGTTGGCTGGAAACCCAGTTGACGTTGATTGGACGCCTGGGTTTACCTAATTACCTCCAGGCCCAGATGTGAGGCTGCTCCACCGTTGCCCAGCACTGGCCGGGTGCGGGTCGGACTGCTGTAGGCGGTGGTTTCGTGCTACGATTCCACCAAATGGCCTGTCGTGCCAAACCAACATCATCCGCCGGAGCGCGTCGCTGTGCCCCGGCCATCAGAATGAAAAATTTTGGGGAGTCGCCGATGCTGATCTATAACCTCTTTCCCTTGTTGACCGGGCCGTTCGGGGACTGGGAACCGCACTTCAAACGGGCCGCCGACATGGGGTTCGACTGGATTTTTGTTAATCCGGTCCAGAAACCCGGTTCCTCGGGCAGCCTCTATTCCATCGCCGACTACTTCAAACTCAATCCCCTGATGGTGGACCCGGCGTCCAAGCTTTCCCCCGAGCAACAGATCCAGGGAGCGCTTGCCGCCGCCGACCGGCTGGGTCTCAAGGTGATGGTGGACCTGGTGATCAACCATTGCGCCTTCGACTCCGAACTGACGCGCGAGCACCGCGAGTGGTTCATGGAGGAAAACGGCGACATCGCCCATCCGTTCTGCATGGAGGACGGTCGCAAAGTGGTATGGGGCGACCTGGTCCGCTTCAACCACCAGCACACCTCCGATCCGGAAGGGCTCTACCTCTTCTTCTACAAGATCGTCGAATATCTGCTGAAACTGGGCTTCAAGGGCTTCCGCTGCGATGCGGCCTATCAGATTCCCGGTCATATCTGGGGACGGCTGATCCGTGAGATCCGGCAAAAATATCCGGATACGGTATTTACCGCCGAGACTCTGGGTTGTACCGCCGACCAGACCAAGCAGACCGCCCAGGCCGGTTTCGATTACGTCTTCAACAGCTCCAAGTGGTGGGATTTCCACGGGGCCTGGCTGCTGGAGCAGTATCAACTGGTCCGCGACATCGCCCCGTCCATCAGCTTCGCCGAGAGCCACGATACCGATCGGCTGTTCCAGGAAGTCAACGGCAACGTGGCGGCGATGAAGCAGCGCTATCTGTTCTCCGCCCTGTTTTCCGCCGGCGTCATGATGCCGATTGGGTTCGAGTATGGGTTCCGTCGCCGCCTGCATGTGGTCAATACCCGCCCCGGCGACTGGGAACAACCCAACGCCGATTTGTGCGAGTTCATCACCGCCGTCAATGCGATCAAGCGCCAGTACGCCATTTTCCGGGAGGAATCCCCGACCACGATCCTGCCCTACCAGAATCCCAATATTCTGCTCATGTGGAAAGCGTCGGTTCGTACCCACGAAGAAGCACTGATCATCCTCAATAAAGATCCCTGGAACCATCAGTACTTCTACGCCGAAAATCTGGGCACCTACATCCAGGCCGGTGCTCCGCTGCTGGATGTGTCGCCGGAACATACCCTGGAATACATTCCCCGACCCTTCGGTTACGATTTGCGGCCAGGCCAGGCTTTCGTGATGGTCGCCAGCCGCGATCATTTGCCGGCTTAACGGGGAGAGGCGCGCGGGCGCGGCTCGAGTCTTCATTCTGGAGTAGGGGTGGCCCGGACTGCCGCGTCCGGCCTAGGAACCCGACATAATACAGGACGGCAGTTATGTATATCGTTCAAATTGCTACTGAATGCGCACCAGTGGCTAAAGTTGGCGGGTTGGCGGACGTGATTTTCGGCCTGAGCCGGGAGCTGGAAATTCGCGGCAACGAGGTCCAGATTATCCTGCCAAAGTACGACTGCATGCGCTATGACCAGATCTGGGGCTTGCAAGTCACCATGAAGGATCTGTGGGTCCCCTGGTACAACGGCGCCGTGCATTGCTCGGTCTGGTTCGGCTTCGTCCATGGTCGCAAATGTTTTTTCATCGAGCCGCACTCCCCGGACAATTTCTTCAACCGCGGGCATTACTACGGCTTCTCGGACGATGTCAGCCGCTTTGCGTTCTTCAGCAAGGCGGCTTTGGAATTCCTGCTCAAGGACAACCGTCGTCCCGATATCATCCATTGCCACGACTGGCAGACCGGGCTGGTGCCGGTGCTGTTGTTCGAACAGTACGCGCACGGCGGGCTGCACTGGCAGCGGGTCTGCTACACCATCCACAACTTCAAACATCAGGGTTTGACCGGCGAGTACGTGCTGTGGGCGACCGGCCTAACCAATATCGCTCACTATTTCAACTTCGACCGGCTGCGCGACAACTTCAACCACACGGCCGTCAGCTTGATGAAGGGCGGCATCGTCTATTCGAATTTCGTGACCACGGTGTCGCCGACCCACGCACACGAGGCGCGTTTCACCGAGCAGGGCAGTGGGCTGAACCATGCGCTGAACGTGCATAACAGCAAGTTCGGTGGGGTGCTGAACGGCATCGATTACGAGATCTGGAACCCGGAAATCGACCCGCATATTCCCAGCCGCTACGGCATCGATACCCTGGATGACAAATATGCCAACAAGGAAGCGTTGCGCGATCGGCTATGGCTGAGCAAGGAGTTCAAGCCGATCATCGCCTACGTCGGCCGGCTCGATAGTCAGAAAGGCGTCCATCTGATCCATCACGCCATTTTTTACGCCCTGCGCAACAATGCCCAGTTCGTGTTGCTCGGCTCCAGTCCAGACCCGCACATCAACCATCATTTCTGGAATTTGAAGCGGCATCTCAATGACAGCCCGGATTGTCACCTGGAGCTGGGCTTCGATGAGGAGTTATCGCACTTGATCTATGCCGGGGCGGACATGGTGGTCATGCCTAGCCTGTTCGAGCCCTGCGGGTTGACCCAGATGATTGCGTTGAAATACGGCACGGTGCCGATTGTGAGTGAGGTCGGCGGCCTCAAGGATACGGTGTTCGACAAGGATTACTCCCACAAACCGTTCGAGGAGCGCAACGGCTATGTTTTCCAGGGGGTCGATCACGCCGGCATCGAGTCGGCCATGCACCGCGCCATTGCCTTGTGGCATAACTATCCGGACGATTTCCGCCGCCTGATGATCCACGGCATGAGCTACGATTATTCGTGGGCTCGGCCGGGCCAGGATTACCTGAACATCTACGAGCACATCCGTTGCAAGTAAACGATCGGGCGCATCGCCGTCGCCGGTGGTCGCGCCCGAGATTGCATGGGGTCCAGGCGTCGGGCCAGCCGCCAGTCCCCGATTCATCCAGCCATTGTCCAGGAGAACGCCACGCATGAGCCAGCTTCCAGAGTACGTTGACGGTTTGCCGAATATCTGCGGTTCGGAGCCGCTCGTGGAAGAGACTTTGCGCGCCGGTCGCGCCCGCCCGGTGTTTCTGCCGGAAAGCCGCGTTGATTTCGGCCACATCCGCGCCGCCTGCGCCATCGCCCTGCACATGCATCAGCCCTTGATTCCAGCCGGTGGCGGCGATTTGCACACCGCGGCTATCATCAGCAATCTCCAGTACATGATGGAGAATCAGGGTATTGGTGATAATTACAATGCGCCGGTGTTTCATTGGTGCTACAAGCGCATCGGTGAGTTTGTCCCGCAATTGATCGAGGAGGGCAAGGAGCCACGCGTGATGCTGGAATATTCCGGCACGCTGTTTCACGGCTTGCGCGCCATGGGCCTGCACGATGCGCTCGATGCGCTCAAGAATGCGACCTGCAACCCGGCCTACCGGCGGGGGGTGGAATGGCTGGGTTGTCCATGGGGCCATGCGGTGGCGCCTTCGACGCCCGCGCAGGATTTCCGCCTCCACGTCAAGGCTTGGCAACAGCATTTCGCCGCCATCTTCGGGCTGGAGGCGCTGGAGCGGGTGCGCGGGTTTTCACCCTCGGAAATGGCTCTGCCCAACCATCCCGATATTGCCTACGAGTACATCAAGACCTTGGTGGACTGCGGCTATCAATGGCTGCTGGTGCAGGAACACACCGTGGAGCAGCCGGAAAATGGCTCGGGGCCGGAGAAAAAGCACCTGCCGCACCGGTTGGTCTGCACCAATTCCAAGGGCGAAACGGTCAGCATCATCGCCATCATCAAGACCCAGGGCAGCGACACCAAGCTGGTGGCGCAGATGCAGCCCTACTACGAAGCCAAGAGCCTGTCACGCTGGGAACTGGCGGGAAAATCGGTGCCACCGCTGGTGACCCAGATCGCCGATGGCGAGAACGGCGGGGTGATGATGAACGAGTTCCCCGGCAAGTTCTTCGATTCGGTGAACGAGGCTTCGGGGTCCGACACGCCGTTCATGAACGCCACCGAGTATCTGGAGCATCTATTTGCCCTGGGGATCAAGGAAACCGACCTGCCGGTGCTCCAACCGCAGTTCCAAAAACGAATCTGGGACCGGTTTCAGCCGGGTGGCGGGCCGGAAAAGCTGGAGAAGGTCATCGCCGAACTCAAGCAGGAAGACGGTCGCTTCCACATGGATGGCGGCAGTTGGACCAACGATATTTCCTGGGTGCGCGGCTACGACAACGTGCTCGGGCCGATGGAAAAGGCCAGCTCGCAATTCTTCGAGAAGGTGCTGAAGCCGAAGAAGGTCTCTCCCAACGATCCGCGTTTTCGCAATGCGCTGTTCCATCTGATGTGTTCGCAGACCAGTTGCTATCGCTACTGGGGGCAGGGGCTGTGGACCGATTACGGCCGCGAAATCTGTCGGCGGGCCAGCAGCATCGTCGAAACCGATTTTTAGCCATCCGGGCTATTCCGCCGTGCCGGTTTCCGATTTATCATTATAAAAAGTAGGGTCGTGGCGGGCGCCGAGGTCTTCCCGGCGCCGATTGCCGACGAATCACAGGAGGAGGCATGAATCATGGCGGACACCTTCTATCATGCGCTGGTGCTGAATCTGCACCAGCCACCCGGCAATCTGGAGCATTTGTGGGAGCACAACGAATGGGAGGCCAGGGAAATTCTGTTTGCCATGGACCGTATTCCCCGTTCGCTGTGGGATTACCAGGACATCGGCCGGATTCACTTGGCGCTGTCCGGCACCTTATTGGAGGTGCTGTCGAATCCCGATTTTCAAAACCGGGTGTACGGAGCCGTGGATTGCGGCTCGTTGCTCTGGTATCTGCAAAATAACCGGGTCATCGATATTCTCGGCACCGGTTACTATCATCCCGTATTGCCGTTAATCCCGCCCGCCGACTGGGAGGCTCACTTGGACCGCTGGCAAAGGATTGCCCGCCATTTGTTCTTTCGCGGTAATTTTCAGGGATTTTGGCCGCCGGAGATGGGGTTCCGCATGGAGATGATCCCCTTGCTGCGCCGGATGGGTTACCGCTTCGTGCTGGTCGATTGCGAGCATGTGCGACCCGTCACGCCGATGAGCTGGCAGGAATTGCGCTACCGGCCGCACATCGCTCGATTCGGCGATGAGGAAATCATCGTGATCGTGCGGGACCGGGAGCTGTCGAATGCCCAGGAGTCGGGCATGGAGCTGCAATGGTTCGTTCGGGAGGTCCAGGAGCGGACGAAAGAGTGCGATTTTGCGCCGCTGGTGATGACTTGCACCGATGGTGGAAACGGCGGCTGGTTTCGCAACGTCACCCCCGGTAGCAACTTCTGGGACGCCTTTTACAAGCCGTTGTTGAGTGCGGCGCGTGCCGGCCAGCACGCGATCCGACCGACCTTCATCAAGGATTATCTCGATCGATTCGGCGCCGACGGCGAGGTGACGGTTGGGCCGGGCGCGTGGAACACCGGCTGGCATGACGGTCGCGATTTCCTGCAATGGAAGGGTTCGCCGGCGCAGCAAGATGCGCTGACGCGGGTCGATGAGATCAGCCAGGCCGTGCAAGCCGCGCTGCGCAACGCCGCCTATATCGGTTCGCGCAGTCCGGAGTTGCTCGATTTGCTGGAGGACGCGCACTGGCGAGTGTTGCGGGCGGAAACCAGTTGCAATTTTTTCTGGGGCGATGCCTGGGTGATGCGTTGCCACGCCGATCTCGACCAGGCCTGCGAATGCCTGGAGCGAGCCAACGCTTGTTTCGTCTGAACGAATCCATCAAGGAGGGGGTAGCGAGCAACCGCTTTAACCCCCTTGTCCCCACACGCTACAACATTCCCGCAATCGTGTTCCGCAGTTCGGACATGTCCAGTAAGCCCAGTCGATATTGCACGATGCGCCCCTCCGGCGAGACCAGCACCGAGGTGGGGGTCAGCTGTACATTGTCGAACTCGCGGGCGATGCGTTCCTCGCTATCCAGGACGATGGGATAGGGGATTTGTCGTTGCCGCGCCATGGTGCGTACTTGCTCTGGTGGATCGTAGGCCATGGCGACTCCAATGATTTCCAAGCCTTTCGGGTTTAGTTCCCGATAAAGTTCGATCAAGTGCGGTATTTCCTCGACGCAGGACGGGCAGGTCGTCGCCCAAAACGTGACCAGCACCGGTTTGCCACGTAGCTGCTTCAGGGTCAAGGTACGGCCGTCCAGGGTTTGACCGACCAGCGGCGGCGCCTCGCGTAGGCTAGCGGGCATGAACCAGACCGCGGCGAATGCCAGAACCACCACCAGCGCAAGGCCGGCGATGGCGGTTTCTTTGTGCAATTTCACGGCAAGGATCTCCCGCTATGATGGGGTTGCGGTGGAGGTCGGTCGAAATACCGAACCAGTGCCGGGATGAGACCGCCGCAACCGTCAAAAGTGGCGGCGTAATTATACGCGATGTTCGACTTTTTCGAGGAGAGATGAGGGCAGACCGATGCGGCATGACGGTGCGAGCTAAGCTGAGAGGAACCAACCACCTCAACCGCACGGAGAGACCGCCATGCCGCTTGAAGACTTTATCATCACGGTGTTTTGCTGGGTAGAAGAACACCTGGAAGCCCTGCTGGGGGATCATCGCTTGCGCCAGCGTGGTTTTGCCCCGAAGTTGGCGGACAGCGAAGTGATCACCATGGAGGTGGTGGGTGAGTTTCTGGGTTTGGATACCGATGTGGGCATCTGGAAGTATTTCCGTCGTCATTGGCCGTCGTGGTTTCCAAGACTCGGATCGCGAACCACGTTTGCCCAGCAAGCGGCCAATCTCTGGGTCGTCAAACAGCGGCTGCATCGGCATCTGCTGATCGACTTGGGGGCGGTGACGGACCCTATTCACCTCGTCGATGGCTGCCCCATGCCGGTGTGTATGCTGACCCGTGCCCCGCAATGCCGATGTTTTCCCGAGGCGGCCGGCTTCGGCTATTGCGCGGCAAAAAAGCAGTATTATTATGGACTTCATGGTCACTTGATGATCACATTCGATGGCGTGATCACGGCGTGGACGGTGACCCCCGCCGCCGGTGATGAACGCGAAGCGCTTTGGGATTTGACGGACGGCGTTCACGGCTTGGTCATTGGCGACAAGGGATACCTGAGCGCCTGTCTTCAGGCGGAACTGGCAACCACGGGGATCGATTTGCAAACCCCCTTGCGGGCGAACATGGCCGATTCCCGTGCGCCTTGGATCATCCAACAACTGACGAGAACCCGCCGCCTCGTGGAAACCGTCATCGGTCAACTGACCGAGCAGTTTCATTTTGAGAAAATCCGGGCGCGGGATGTTTGGCACTTAACGAGTCGGATCGCCCGAAAAATCTTGGCGCACACCTTGGGTATTTTCATGAACCGGCAAATCGGTCGGTCAGACCTGCAGTTTGAGAGCCTGATCGCCTGAAAAGTCGAACATCGCGTTAATTATGCCAGAACGTACCGGGTTTGCGCGGGATAGCCAACACCGTATGATGTGCGTCGTTCAGAAAGCGATTGCGGGTACTGAAACATGATCAAGGCAGGCATTGTCGGTGGGACGGGCTATACCGGCGTCGAATTGTTGCGGTTGCTGGCGGTGCATCCGGCGGTGGAACTGGCGGCGATCACTTCGCGTGGCGAAAAGGGCCTCCCGGTCAGCACGTTGTTTCCCAACCTGCGCGGTCGAGTGGATCTGGCCTTCGTCGAGCCGGACGATACCGTACTGACGGGTTGCGACGTGGTGTTTTTCGCCACCCCCAACGGCACCGCCATGCGGAGTACACCGGCGCTGCTGGAAGCAGGCGTCAAGGTCATTGATCTGGCCGCCGATTTCCGATTGCGGCGGACCGAAGACTGGGAACGCTGGTATGGAATGCCGCACGCTTGCCCGGATTTGCTGGCGGAAGCTGTATATGGCTTGCCCGAGGTCAATCGCGCCGCGATCCGCTCCGCCCGTTTGGTGGCGAATCCCGGCTGCTATCCGACAGCCGTGCAACTGGGCTTTTTACCGTTGCTGGAAGCCGGTGTGGTCGATCCGCAATCGCTGATCGCCGACGCCAAATCCGGTGTCAGCGGCGCCGGACGCAAGGCCGAAATCGGTATCCTGCTGGCCGAGGCCGGCGATAATTTCAAAGCCTACAACGTGCCGGGGCACCGCCATTTGCCGGAAATCCGCCAAGGGTTGGTGCTGGCGGCCAGCGATGCGCTGGATCTGGTATTCGTGCCGCACCTGATCCCGATGATCCGCGGCATTCATGCCACCTTGTACGCGACCCTGACCGTTCCCGACGCTGACTTACAGGCTCTATTCGAGCAACGCTACGCCGACGAGCCATTCGTGGACGTGTTGCCGCCGAAGTCGCATCCCGAGACTCGCAGCGTGCGCGGGGCGAATCAGTGTCGACTGGCGGTGCATCGACCGCAGAACGGCAAGACCGTGGTCGTGCTATCAGTGATCGATAACCTGGTCAAAGGCGCGGCCGGACAGGCGGTGCAAAACATGAATCTGATGTTCGGCCTGCCGGAAACCGCCGGCCTGGAAGGCATTGCCCTGCTGCCCTGAGGCTGAGCCAAACTATTCTTGACCCTTAAGGTCAACAATCGGACAATGAATTCATCTGCCGAGAGAGGATCGAGTCATGAGCGCAACCATCGAAACGTTTGTCCCTACCGATGATCCACTGTTGTTCAGTGATACCGCAGCGCTAAAGGTCAGGGAGTTGCTGGAAGAAGAGGCAAATCCCAATCTGATGTTGCGCGTGTTCATTTCCGGCGGTGGCTGTTCCGGTTTCCAATATGGTTTCACCTTCGACGAAACCTTGAGCGACGGCGATACCGTGGTTGAAAATCACGGCGTAAAGCTGTTAATCGATCCGATGAGCTTCCAGTATCTGGTTGGCGCCGAGATCGACTATACCGAAGGACTGGAGGGGGCGCAGTTTATCATCCGCAACCCCAACGCCGTCACCACTTGTGGCTGCGGTTCGTCCTTTTCCGCCTGAATAACGCCTGCCACCTGGCGGGACCGTTGGTCCCGCTCGCGGAACCTCTTTATCCCGCAAGGTTTCACGCCCCAGCGCCTCTTGGTAGCCAAAAGCAGGTTGACGTTGCCGCCTGCGCGAGTGCTCTCGAAAATTTATTGATCAGGCGAAGCATGGATTCTTTTGCCAGTTCGCTTCGATTTTCATGGTATTCGATAAATTCCAGAAACCTTTTCGGGGCTCAAAAACCGTTGGTCGTAAGACCGGTGGGTCCCGTTTTTCGGCTAAACCACCTTTCAATCCCGGCTCAAGGCCAGCGACCGGGAAAGTCCGAACTTTTTTATTGTTGAGGAATATGCATGTACCCGGTTGAAGAATCGCTGGAACAGATCAAACGCGGAGCGATAGACCTGTTGCTTGAGGAGGAACTGATCGAACGGCT